>CAZGMK010000012.1:0-80770 GCA_964526835.1 uncultured Ignavibacteriales bacterium | reverse complement strand
CGCCCTTGGCGCCGTCCGAGGCCTCGCCGGCGTTTCTGGAGGACTCGACGATGGTCGCAGTCATCTCCTCGATAGCCGTGCTGATCTGGCTGATCTGCTCACTTTGATCATTCGCCCCCCGCGACATCTGCTCGGAGGATGAAGCTATTTCGGTTGCGGCTGAGACCAGTTCGCGGGCGTTGTCTCTGAGTTGGCGAATCATGCCGGTGAGGCCACCAATCATGGTCTTGAACGCATTGCCCAGAGCATCATTGTCCGAACGGGGCTCGACTCTCACGGTCAGGTCATTCTGGGCGATTTTCTCGGCTACTCCTGCGGCCTCGCGGAGATACTCCATCATGCTGTCGAAAGCTCCTGCCAACTGGCCTATCTCATCCGAGGACTTGATATCGGCGCGCCGCGAAATGTCGCCCACCGCCACCGCTTCGGCGACATCGACCAGCCTGGAGACCGGGCGGGTAATTGTCCGGGCGAAGAGGAAGGCCATTACGAGTGCTATCGCCAGCATCACGACGCCGATAACAGCGATGGCCTTGCGGATGGCAGTGACCGGGGCCGTGAATTCATCCAGGTAACTGCCGACGCCAATCGTCCAGCCCCATTTGGGAAAGTGGCCGTAACCGACGATCTTCGGGGACATAACGCCGTTGCGCTCCCATTCATATTCGATCCAGCCGACTTCGCCATTAACCAAATCGGAGGCCTTCGCCAGCATCTCTCGTGCAAACTGATGTTTCGTCAGGTCCTCGCCTTCGGAGTTCGGATGAACCGTCAGTATGCCGTCGCGATCCATCGCGTATATGTAGCCGGTGCTCCCCACCTTCTGTTTCAGAATTGAGGCGCGCAGAGCTTCCGACTGTTCCGGAAGAGCTACCCCGACCACGCCCACGACCTCTCCGGAGGGATTATGGAGCGGGTCGTAGGCGGTGATCTTCTGCTGTCCCAAAACCGAGGCGCGACCAACGTAGCGTCTGTTTCCGCGAACTACGGCATCGAATATGTCGGAGTCCAAAAGTGAGCCCAGCGCCCGCCCCCCGGACTGAGTCACGACACTGGTGGCGATTCGGCGGGCAGTGCTGCCTTCCCGCAGGAAGATGCTGCATTCGGCCCCTGTCTTTTCTGTTATTTCATCCACGATGGCGGCGTTGCCGTTGAGTACCTGACCTGAATCGCCCCCGGCGAGCAGGTTGCCGTTGCTGACTACCAGTTCCTCACCGGCACGGGCAATCGTGGCGACTGTCAGGTCGACGGCGTTGGCGATACGCATCTCTGCTTCCTGGGCCGCCACCTCGCACATACCTACCGAAAGATCGACCATGTGGGCCAGGTCCTGCCGCGCCGACTCGGTCAGATACTGTTCTGCCTTATCACTGCTGACCCACGCAATCCCGAGAACAGTAACCGCCAGCAGGATGAAGATCATCCCCATGATCTTCTGGCCCAATTTCAGCCTCAATTTTGTCTTCATCGTCTCAACTCTCCTTCTTTATTCGCTCGTATGAGAACCGTTATCGCTAAAGCGACACCCTGCGCGACCGGATCTCAGGCTCCGATGCGGCCAGGACACTTCTGACAAGAGCCCGCAACGATAGCAAATCGGCCCGTCCAATCAGTCTCCCGACCTCCCGTCCCGCCGCATACAGGACATAGGTAGGTGTACCGAGGAGCCCGAGGCGCTCGGGTGCTTCAGTCTCCTGGCTGCAGTTTACAACTACCACAAGCAAGCGCCCGGCGAAGCCTTCGGCGATTGTCTGCAGTTCATCAGTAAGCTGCCGCCACTCCTCGCCCTCGTGCAGACAAGCCAGGAGTACCGGCCGATTCGTCTCCTGGTCAAGGACCGCCAGGAGCTGTTCCAGGCTAATCAGGTTGTAGCCATCGGAATTGAACTGACTATGGCGTTCGGTCATGCCTGTCCTTTCAAAGGGTTTCAGATCGACTCACTGAACTCATCTGTCAATGTCGTGCCGAACCAGCCCGGCAACGGCGCGGCCGCTTGGAAGCGGTTGTACGACAATGGAATTGATGTCAAGGAAGGGTCAGATATGGTGGGGACAAAGAATCCAAATGCGTCAAGACTTGACAGGTGTGTAAACTTACACAGCGTTGACTTTACACTCCAATTCAACCGAGTCGTCCAGACCGCAATCTTGTAACCAGGCATAGAGGGTAGGTCGACTGATACCGAGCTGCCTTGCGGCCGCGGCCTTGTTACCGCCCGTCGCTCTCAGAACCCGACGCAGGCGCTCGGCCTTGCCATCGGAGTCCTCGGACTGAGCAGAGCCGGCGCCGCGAACCTCCGCCGGCAGATGCTCAGCGGTGATGATCGATCCGTGGCACACGACATAAGCGTGTTCGATCGCGTGTCGCAACTCGCGCACATTGCCCGGCCAGTGATAGGTTCGGAACAAGCGGAGCACTTCCTCTGAGAAGCCGCCGATCAACTTCCCGAAGCGCTCGTTGAATTCGGCGCGGAAGGCCTTGACCAGCAACGGGATATCCTCCGACCGATCACGCAACGGCGGGATCGCCAGCTCAACGACCTTTAGACGATAGTATAGATCTTCGCGAAAGCGACCCTCGGCTACGAGTCGCCGCAAATCGCGGTGGGTCGCTGCAATCACCCTGACGTCGACCGGAACAGGTTGATGCTCGCCGACCCGCTCGATGGTGCGCTCCTGCAAGACCCGGAGCAGTTTCAACTGGATTGCCGGCGATATGTCGCCGATTTCATCGAGAAACACCGTGCCGCCGTCAGCCGCTTCAAACCTGCCCGGCTTGTCCTTGACGGCGCCGGTGAAGGCCCCTCGGACGTGGCCGAAGAGTTCGCTTTCAAGCAGGTTCTCCGACAGCGCCGAGCAGTTCACAATGACCAGCGGATGGTTGCATCGACTGGACTGTCGATGCAGGGCCCGTGCCACCAGTTCTTTGCCTGTGCCGGTCTCGCCGGTAATCAGGGCACTGGTATCGGTAACTGAGAGATCCTCCAGGAGTCTGAAGACCGGCTGCATCGCCGGCGATTCGCCAATAACTTCGCTGAATCTCCGCTCTTTCTGCAACTGTCTCTCAAGGCTGGTGACTCGGGTCAGGTCGCGGATGACCAGCACGGCGCCGGCAAAGGAACCATCCTGATCGAGCAACGGTGAGCTGGTTAGCTCGACCACCTGTTCCGGGCACATCGAAGAATGGCATTCGATCCTGAAGTCGCGCACGGTGCAGCGTTCTGAGATGGTGTCGCGGAGAGCCTTCAGGCAGGATCGTTCGCACGTGAAGCCGAGCTCTTCGATGTTCTTCCCGGTCGGATCCTCCGGCACGCACAGCCGCCGAGCAGCATGGTTGGCGGCAATGACGGCCAGGTCGTCATTGACCGTAATTATGCCGTCCTTGACGCTGTCGAATATGGCCTCGAGGTCGCGTCGATACTGCTCCCTGGATCGCTCAGCCTGTCTCTTCTCATCGAGGAGCTGCTTGTGACCCCATGCCAGCTTCGCCAGGCGCAGCAGGTCATCTTTCTGAACCGGCTTGCAGACATAGTCAAACGCGCCCAGACGCACCGAATCGGCGGCCGTCGCCACGTCCGGACGCCCGGTTATCATGACAACCGGACTGTGCGGCTGAGTCTCCGTCGCCAGGCGCAGTAGTTCGACGCCATTGCGATGCCCCAATGCTATGTCGCTGAAGACAACATCGAATGTATCGGACTTGAGCAAAGCGGCGGCCCTGTCGTATGACTCCGCGGTCATGACGGCGTAGCCTTCCCGCTCCAGGAACGTCTGAAAGGTCACACGGATGCTCTCTTCGTCGTCGATCACGAGAATGCGCGGCTTCATCTAAAGCACCTCCATCTCGCTGACTTCAGCGACGGCCGGCAGCCAGACTGTAATGCAAGTGTACTTCCCCTCTTCGCTGTCTACGTCGAGGCGACCGCCGTGCTCCTCTATGATGCCGTGGCTGATGCTCATCCCGAGGCCGGTCCCTTCGCCGGGCGGCTTGGTTGTGAAGAACGGGCTCAGGATATCCCGGCGCACGTGTTCGGGCATGCCTGTACCGTTGTCGAAGAACTCGATTCTGGCGTAGCTCTTGCCATCGAAAACCGCCGAGCTGCATCTGATACGCAAGTGCTTCGTGTCGACCGCCGCTCCGTGGCGCTGGTTCAGCGCGTAGCGGGAGTTACTCAGGAGGTTTATGAAGACTTGCTGAATTCTCTGGGGATCGACCATGACCGGCGGCAGGTCATCGGGGCACTGAATGGTAAGGCCTATGTTGTCGTGTTCGAGTTGCTTTCGCCACAGACTGAAGGCCGCGTCAAGTATCTCCGACAGCGCTGTCGGGTATTGCTGGCCATCCTGGCCGCGCGACAAATTCAGAAGGTTGCGCACGATCCTGGCAATTCGATTTCCTTCCTTGACGATCAGGTTGGACATGCGGGCCTGATCCGAGGGTATGGTCGGCTCATCCGCGATGATCTGGGCGTAGTTGATGATACCGGTGATCGGGTTATTTATCTCGTGAGCCACGCCGGCAGCCAGCTCGCCGATCGAGGCCAGTTGAGCCATGCGCATGGCCTCCGACTCCATCTGCCGTTTCTCGGTAACATCCACACCCATAACGAACATGAAATCAACGTTGCCGTATTGATCCAGGACGGCTCGGCCATGCCAATCGACCAGTAGTGTGCGGCCCTCGCGCGTGACGATGGCCAGCTCACGGTGAACCGGATCGCTGGAACCGGCCAGGGAATTGACCATTTCGTTGGCTGCCGGTCGCTGCTCTTCGGCGACGAATCGAGTGAGATAATCTTCGCCAACAACCTCATGGAATGCACGTCCGGTGGCCTCGAGCATGGATCGACTGACCATGAGGACACGACCAGTAGTGTCGAACGCAACGAAAAAATTGGGAGAGGCATCGATCAGGCGGTGAACAAAGTCGCGCTCTTGGCGCAGGGCCTGTTCGATCCGCGCGCGTTCGGTGATGTCGACGGCGATTCCCCGAAGCCCCACCGGTCGACCGCGTTCGATAATGGGCTTGGACCTCACTATGGCCGGAAAGCCGGTCCCGTCCTTCCGGCGCAGACGGTATTCCCGATCGGCGAGTTGCTCACCATTGATGACCCGCTGCATGTTGGTCTGCATCACGGCATGCTGGTCGGGCACCACAAAGTCGGCTACATGGAGTCCCCGCCGCCAGTCCTCTGCCGTGAACCCTGTGATGTCGAAAGCCGCTCTGTTACAGAAGACGAGATTGCCGTCAAGATCACACTCGAAGACTATCTCAGGCAGTGATTCGGCGAGATGCCGCCATCGGATTTCTGCCTGGTCACGCTTGCGCTCTGCGATCAAGTATCGCCAGGAGAGAAGACCGCTCAGCGCGATGACCATCATGATGGTCACGGCGCAGATCCAGATCACTTTGACTCGCAGGGAGTGAATGGCCGTGCGGATGTCGCCCATGTAGACTCCGGTTCCGACGATCCAGCCCCACGGCTCGAAGTCCTTTACGAATGAGAGTTTGGCCACCACACTGTCGCTGTCATGGTAGGGCCAATAGTAATCGACGAATCCCTGACCGCTGTCGTTGACGGCGCGTACGAACTCCATGAACAGAGGTTTGCCGTCGCGGTCGGTGAAATCGCCGACATACTGGCCTTCGAGGTGAGTCCGGTATGGGTGCATAACCATCCGAGGTTCGTGGTCGTTGATCCAGAAATAGTCTTTGCCCTCGGGGCCGTAGCGCATGCCTCGAATTCGTTCTATGGCGCGGTGTTTCGCCTCGTCGGCAGTTAGTTCGCCATCGGTACAGCGTTGATGGTACATATCGATCACACTGACAGCCGTCCGAGTCAACTCCCGGCACCGACCCCGTCGATCCTCGAGGATGTGCCTTTCGACGGCGGGCAGGATTACGTACCACAGCGCAACAGCGAAGATGGCGATAGCCACCAGCGGCGGCACGGTCGGCCAGATAAATCGCCGACTGACGTCTCGGTTAGTCACATGCTGGTCAAACTGCTCGGCCAATGTTCAACAAACCTCTTACTGGGACCCGAGGTGGCGCGCTGGTCTATCATGGTCTCCTGCACCATACGACACAGGGGAACCCGGTCCGCTGACATTCCCGAGAACACCACCCTCCTGTTGCTTGATAGATCGGCAGAATACGAGACTATCTTGATCTTGCGGCCGGGGTCGGTCAATTGGAGAAGCCTCCGGCTGAGCGGATCATTTGTGGTTTGACTGATACCCGGACTCCCGTATATTGCCCGCCATGGACCAGTCCCCGGTTCGATTTCGGACCGGTGGACAATCGACTGCAGTGAGAGCACAAACAGGAGCATACGAGGCTCAAATGAGCGAGAGAGAAGAACGGCCAGCCGGCAATTTCATCAGAGAAATCATCGAGAGCGATCTCCGTTCCGGCAAGCACGACGGACGAGTGGTGACACGCTTTCCCCCGGAACCGAACGGCTACCTTCACATCGGCCACGCCAAGTCAATCTGTCTGAACTTCGGCATTGCCGCGGATTACGAAGGGAGTCGCTGCCATCTGCGCTTCGACGACACTAATCCGGCCAAGGAAGAGGTGCAGTATGTCGAGTCCATCAAGGAGGACATCCGGTGGCTGGGGTTCGACTGGAACGAACACGAGTATTACGCCTCGGACTACTTCGACAAGCTCTACGAGTACGCTGTGACCCTTGTCAGGTCGGGCAAGGCTTTTGTCTGTGACCTCACGCCTGAGCAGGTACGCGAATACCGTGGGACCCTGACCGAACCCGGTAAGGAGAGTCCCTGGCGAGATCGCTCCATTGAGGAGAACCTCGATCTGCTGGAGCGAATGAAGAATGGTGAATTCGAAGAGGGCAGCCGAACCCTGCGAGCCAGGATCGACATGGCCGCCGGGAACATGAACATGCGCGACCCGGCCATCTACCGGATCAAGCGGGTCCCCCACCACCGAACGGGGGGAAAATGGTCGATCTATCCGATGTATGATTTTGCGCATTGTCTTTCCGATTCGATCGAGGGCATCACACACTCGCTCTGCTCCATCGAGTTCGAAGACCACCGGCCGCTGTATGACTGGTTTCTGGATGAGCTGGGCGTCCATCATCCGCAGCAGATCGAATTCGCCCGGCTGGACCTGTCGCATACGCTGCTCAGCAAACGTAAGCTTCTGGCCCTGGTGAAGGACGGTGTCGTTGAAAGTTGGGACGACCCCCGCATGCCGACCATTTCGGGCCTCCGTCGACGGGGTTACACGCCGAAGTCGATTCGGGACTTCGCCGAGCGCGTTGGCGTAGCCCGCAAGAGGGGGAGCATGGCCGATATTGCCCTGCTCGAGCATTGTCTGCGCGAAGACCTGAACCTGACGGCCCGGCGGGTGATGGCGGTGCTGGAACCGCTGAAGGTCGTCATCAGCAATTACCCCGAGGGAAAGACTGAGCAGCTTGAGGCGGTCAATAATCCTGAGAGAGAAGCCGACGGAACCAGAGCAGTCCCCTTCTCACGCGAGATCTACATCGAGCGCAGCGACTTCATGGAAAATCCTCCGAAGAAGTTCTTCCGACTGGCTCCCGGACGTGAGGTGCGCCTGAAGCATGCCTACCTGATCACCTGCGAGAACGTGATCAAGGACCCTTCGACCGGCGAAGTGAATGAGCTTCACTGCCGCATGGATCCCGAATCACGGGGCGGCGCGGCCCCGGACGGTCGCCGGGTGAAGGGAACGCTGCACTGGGTTTCGGCTGAGCACGCTGTCGATGCTGAAGTCAGGCTCTATGGCCACTTGTTCACACCCGAAAATCCGGCCGAGCACGACGGCCCCATTGCGGACATACTGAACCCGGACTCGCTCAAGGTTCTTTCGGGATGCAAAGTCGAGCCCTCCCTGGCGGATGCCGGTCCCGACGATCGGTTTCAGTTTCTGCGACAGGGTTACTTCTGCCTCGATTTGGTCGAGGGAACCTCGGGCCGTCTGGTTTTCAACAGGTCGGTGGGGCTGCGCGACACCTGGGCCAAGATACAGAGGAAAGGGTGAGCGACAGCGCTCCCGACTTTCTTGGATCGGCCCGCCGGGGTATCGAGGCGGCCGAGAAAGTAACCAGGCGGTGGTGGGGACATCGCCTCGAAATCAGCACGAAGTCAGACTAGTCACCGGTTACTGCCGCTGATATCGAGGCGGAACAGGCGATCATTGACGTCTTGCGCGGGGAATTCGATGATCACGCTTACATCGGTGAGGAGACCGGCCGGAGCGGCCCTGTAGATTCGAACACGCGTAGTTTCATCGGCAGCAACGGGAGGCTCCACGCGGCCGTCGAGGCGACGATGAGCGGGGCCGTGTGACCTGGCGCGGTATAGCGGGATCATTCGTCTGAATCGACTCTCGCTCGGCGCCATCGCAGGGGCTCCCGCGCAGTCAGGGCCGCGATGATTTGACCCGTCATCAACCGTAAACGTATGTGATGGCCGAGGCCAGCCCTTGGCGTGCCTCGGCATGTCATCGGTTCAGGTTTGTTCAAGAGACCTGCTGCAATTGGGGCCTGAGAATTCTGCCGTCGCGAAGCCCCTGAACGGAACGGCTAGTGCGCGGTCATAACTCTGGCCATGTCACCCTGGGGCTCGACTACGCCGCTGGCGCTGCCGGTTGTCAGGAAGTTGATCGAGGACTGCAGCAAGCCCACGGCGTAGTCGGTATTGTGAATGCCGTGTGAGCCGTCCTCATGAACAAAGAGCCAATTATAGAGAGCGCCAACCGAATCGGCAGTAGCCACTTCGCGACCGTCGACCGGTTCATACGCGTCGTCAGCGGCAACGTACTCAAGCAGGTTGGCGTTAACCAACAGCGTACGGAGGCTGTCCGAGAGCCCGCGAATCTCGTCCTGGACGCCTTCGGTCGTTCCGTCGCCGTCGAAGTCGGAGTTGGCTGTCCGGTTGAGCGAACTGATATTACCGCGGTGGCAGGCGTCGACATTGCATCCGAAGGTGTTCTCGAAGCCACGCTCCTCATTACGCATGTTCCAGCTATGGCCGCCGACAGTCTCATGAAGCGATGTGCTCATGTGACAGGCGACGCAGCCATCGGACACCGCAGCGTGATATGAACTGCTGTAATCGTATCCACTGTACTCATAGGCGTTTGTCGCCAGGAGCATGTCGCTCTGACAGCTGTAATGGGGGCCGTAATGCGTGCTGAGTTCGAGGTCCCCGGTGACATAGGTACTGGCATTCCTACGAGACTGGTGACATGACGCACAAAGTCGGCTACTGCCGAGAGTGAACGCCGTCCCGTCAGCGAGGGTCACATCGTTTTCCACACGCAGGCCCAATGAACCGGTCGAGTGCGGAGCGTGACAGGTGAAACAACCTATCGCCGTGAAGCTCACATCACCGGCGCTGCCCCCTGCCAGGTCGGCCAGGAAGCCCTCGTTGGTGTGACATTTCTCACAACCACCATAGAAGGCGCCGTACAAATGGTTGCGGTTGACATTCTCACCGGCCGCATGCGCCGAGTTATCATACTGACTCCGCGCCACGGTCAGGTCATGATCGCTGTCGCTGTGACAGTCGAAACAGCTCGTGGAGCTGATGTCGGCCATCTCAACATTGCCGGTGATTTCTCGCTCGCAGCCCGCCAGCCCGAGGAGCAGCAGCAGAACAGACAGCGGCACAATGATCCCGATGTTCCTCATGGTTTCCTCCGAATATGTATTCTCTCTCGAATGATCGTTATGTCTAATATCAATGCGACCCGGCATCAGAAGCTCCTGCTCAGTCTGACCTGCACAACGTTGGCAGTGTAATAGTCGGTGTAGAGACCGGCCGTAGCGCTTAAGTCGTCGAAATTGTGCGCTGAGTACTCGGCCGTCAGAGAGTATTGCGGCATGAGTTGATAGCTGCAGAAGAACCTCACAACAAACGATTCCAGGTCCAGATCGCGTTTCACCCTCATGTAGGTTCCGCCGAAACCTATCCGCGCACCGCGATAGGGCGGCGACTCCAGTTCGCCGCTGACCAGATACTCCCGAAAGGCGAAGTCGCCATCGGTATTGACGTAGTCACCGTCGGCGTACGACAGATCGGCCTGAATCCGGCCGCACCGATGTGACTCCAGGTACACATCGGCGGAGTACCGATTGTAATCGGACTCGCTTCCGAGATCCTTGTATTCGGTCAGCATCGAGCGATATGCCAATCTGACGGATCCGGCAGGAATCCGGTAGCGGGCCGAGGCGTGATGGCGGTCCCGGGTGCGTCGCCCCGTAAGGTTATGATCGCTCTTGAAATCATCATGGTCGGTCCCGTAGCCGACACGCACCATAAGACGATCCACCGGCCGGTACCAGGCGGTCAGCGTAACGCCTTCGCCGGTGCGTTCATCAAGGACATCGTCGGTGAACTCATAATGATACCCCGCCTCGAAGCCGACGCGGTTCCGCCAGGTTCGCCCTCCGGTGATCGCATTGATGATATTGTCGGTTGCGGAGAGGTCGCCGGTGCGACGACTGCGGTCGAACACGAAGCTGTAGCGTATGTTGTAGCCCTGCCCCGGGTAGGCGCGAACACCGCCCCAGACGGTGTTGGCGAGGAGGGAATCGTCGCGATTCTCCTGAATCGCGGTGTAGCGCTCGAAGCCTCCGTTAAGAATGACGAAATCCCATCGAGGCAGCGGCGTTCCGGCTGTCAGCTGCCAGCGCCGCGAATTGCGGTCCCGGTCGGCCGGTGTGTCGTCCTCGAGGGACGAGACCCTGACCTGCGCCGTGAGACTCCGCCGCTCGTGATGCAGAGTGACGCCGGCGTGGGTGAAGGTGTGCCGATAGTCAATCGGATGAGTAGGGTCGACTGCCAGTGTATCGAGCAGCGAGACCATATCTCCGCTGCGGTCGGTGACACCGTACCCACCGAACAACCTGACCTGTTTGACCGGACGCAACCACAGGTTGCCGCTTGTGTTGCGACGATCGGTAGTGAGATCTCCATCGAAATCGTAGATGCGACGGTACTGCTGATGACGCACAGTCAGGGCGCCCTCCCCCGGCCTGGATATCCCGGCAATCAGATTGCGGTTGTCAAGGGTGACATTGCGCAAATCCGCAAACAACCGCAGGTCATGACCCAGATAGTAGCGAAAATCCTCGAGCGAAAGTGCCATGCCCTCGTACAGATTCCGGGTGCCGCGGTTGACCGAGAGGTTGCCTTCCTCGTCGAGATACACATAGCCCAAGCTGACCTCACCCTGGGCGGCCCGCTCGGAGGCGAAGGTTGCACCAACAAGTACGAGGAACGCAAACAAACAGGCTACTGCTTTTCCATTCATGGTTGACCTCCTCAGTCCTTGACTCCGTGGCAATAACAGCCCTCGGGTTCGCCCCCTATCCGGATTCCGAGCAGCGGATCAAGCAAAGAGCGATGATCATTCGAACCATGAACACCGCTATGGCAATCAATGCAGCCGTACATCGTCCCTATCCCCTCATGCTGGGTAGCGTGCAGGGGAGGCAAGCCGTGACACTGACGACACAGACGATCGCCGGGTTGAGTCAACAGGCGATCGTTGGGGCTTCCATGGGGGCTGTGGCAGGCCGTGCACCCCTCGCCCTCGGGGGCGAAGGAGCTGGTAGCGTCGTGCTCGTAACGATATGGCCCGGCCACTTCGGGGTGGCAGTCGGAGCAGGTCTCCTGGGGACCGTGGCCATAGGCCAGTTGTCCGCCAGTATCCCGGAAGCTGTGACAGTCCAGACAGGACACCGCGCCGGCCAAAAGGGGATGGGCCGAGCGATTGCGAAACCTGTTGGAGATCGCCACGTGGCAACGACCGCAGAAGTCCTTGTAGTCGGTTAACTGACGAGAGTGGGTCTGGTCATGGATCGTGTGACAGTCAGTGCAGGCCAGGTCCAGGTGGGCGTGTGGGTCCATGGCCAGAATGCCGGTCTGGGTGTGAGGATTGTGGCACTGCGTACAGGTCGCTTCGGCCTTGTCGCTCGGCACTTGATCGGGACGGCTGATGTTCTCCGCCATCGGATCCTCGACGTGTTCGGCTCCACCATCATGGCAATCAAGACAGGCCACCGATACTTTGGGTCTGGTTATGGTCGACGCCAGTTGGTGGGGCGTCCCGACCATGGCTTCGCCGTAGCCGTCGTGGCAGCTGGTGCAGTAATCATCGGGTATGGGCTCGTCCTGGGCCATCGCTCCCGCGGCGAGCATTAAGGCGAGAGCGGCGGCAAGTATTCGCCCTGCTCTGCCCGTGAGAACTCCTCTCATATACCTGTCTCCTCGCTCGGTCCCATCCAGCCCTGCACTAACAGGGCCATCCTGGATTCACGTAGTCTACTAAACTACTACGTCATCGACGCCTTCAAAGCAAGAAAAATGTCATGATAATGTCATTTTCGGGTCCAGAATAGCCTGTATCATTAATAGGGTCCCGCAGGCAAGCTGCTCACACGGGTTCCTGTCTTTGTGGTTCGGCCCTTTGGCGGCCGTTCATGGTCATCCGGCAGTTCGGACCCCACGGACGCTCGCAACCGTCGGCGGCGTACTATACTAACAGCGGCAGCGGGGAAAGGTTTCGGGGGGGTATTGACGGGCGGATCGGCAATTGAACCAAAGCTCCGGGACGAGCCTGTTGTCTCCGCATCACTGGAGCAATGCGAACTTAGTGGAGATTGCCCGGCGCGAGGCGCCCTTGATATGCTGGGAGACAGGGATTCGAACCCCGATTCTACGGTCCAGAGCCGCATGTCCTACCATTGGACGATCTCCCAGTACTCTATTCTCATCGGCTGAACAACCGCGGCCTTAAGCCCCAGTCGCAGCGTCCGTGAATATAGAAATCACACCGATATTGTCAAGTGTAAGGTTGGGTTTCACTGCAGAATACGGCGCTAATACAACCGAACCACGAAGGCTGCGCCCTCTATCACGAAGCGCGCCTGCTGAGCAGTCAGGCGATTGCGAAGACCTACCGTGTGTCCCCGGCGGATTAGCGCCCTGTCCGCGCGGTACTGAGCGCCGTTGCAGGTCAGGCGAATCTCCCGCGACAGCGGCACGACCGAGACACCCTGCCCCTTAGCCCGGCGAAAAGTCACTGCCCGGTCCCGCACCAGACGGATTTCGCGACGATGGTTAATCAGCAGAGTCTCGATGTCCCTGCCCGTTTGCCCACAATAGCTCTCGGCCAGGGTGAGAAGAAACACATTACCCAGGAAGTGATCGGCGTCGCCGTACGATGGATCGGCGATCAGGATGTCGTTGGCGCCCTGTTCAATGCAATACTCCAGAGCCAGTTGCGCGTCGGTCTGATTCTTGGCGACCGGGAAGCTGAGCACCTCGGTTTTCTCGGTCAAGTTCTTCGGCACTCGGCTGAGCGAATCGAAATCGCCCACAAGCGCCGCCGGGGTCAGGCCTATTTTCCGCACATACCGATAGCCGCCGTCAACAGCAATAACCGCGCGTCGCCGTGCATTTTCGCGGTAGAATCGGGCAGATGCGGCCGGATAACGGCCATGGAGAAACAGAATTGCTCTCTTCATTTGTTTTGGCTTATGGCCATGGCCGCGGCCCCGACTAGGGCGGCGTTGGAGTCGAGGACAACCTTGACCGGGATCGCACTGAGCAATTCTGTCATCTTGCCCGCGACGACGAAACCCTCGATGAACCTGCTGTGATCAAGAAGGGTGAGAATCCGGGGCGCGATCTGGCCGACCAGGTGCAGTCCTCCGAGCGTCATCGCCTTAAGCGCCAGATTAGCGCATTCCCGGGCATAGCAGCCGATGAACAGATCGATTGTCTCAACCGCGAGTTCATCGGAGGCGGAAAGGGCATTCTCGACCACCGCGTCAGCCTTATCCGGAGCCCTCTTGAACCAGTCGGCGATGACAGCCCTGTCGCGCTCGACCACGAATCGATACAGACGTTCGATGCCGGGAAGACTCAGGACATCCTCGACCTCCACATATCCCTGCTGGCTGTAGATGTACTCCCAGAGCTCCACTTCGGTCTGATTATTGGGAGCGAAGCCGGTGTGGCCACCTTCGGATCCGAATGGTCGATAGCGTGCGCCGTCGTAAGTGATAACGGCCTGGCCGAGCCCGTAACCGGCGGCGATAAGACCCAGATTCCCGGCGCGTTCGGGCACACCCTTGTTGATGGTGTAGAATTTGTCTTCGTCAAGGAAGAACAGTCCGTGGGCGGCCGCCACCAGATCGTTGACAAGGCGCACGCGTGAGAACGCGAAGCGTTTCTCCAGTTCGGAGGACGCCAGATGCCAGGGCAGGTTGGTAGTGCGTACCTCGTTGCGAATCACCGGTCCGGCCACACCCAAGACCACTTGCTCGGGCTTGGCCTTGATTTGCCGTAAGTACAGACCCAGCAAGGCATCGAAGTCAGAAAATTCGCGATTGATGTAATAACGTTGATCGTAGAGATGAATCTGGCCGCGTCGTTCCCGCACCCGAGCGAGAACGACATTGGTAGCGGTTATGTATCCAGCCAACATGATGATATCAACTCGTATTACCAAAAGCCGCAGCCGTCCGCGCGTTCATGCTCACGGACGCCAGGGTTTCCATACAGTGCTTATACTCCGCCGCCGGCGATTGGACAAAAAGCAGAGCACCTCATCATCTAACGACAGGGGTGAATGGGCAAGGATAAAACTACAGCATATGGACCATTCGCACCAGTTCCTCGCGATCCCGGGCGCGATAGAAGGCGGTGCCCATAACCAGGATATCAGCCCCGGCTGCAACCACTTCCGCGGCGTTGTCGGCATCGATACCGCCATCCACGAGAATCCGCGTATCCAACCCGTGAGCATCGATGTGATCGCGGACTGACCGAACTGTATCGAGTGCGGAGCTGATGAGGCTCTGCCCGCCGAATCCCGGGTAGACCGACATGACCAGCAGAAAGTCGACTAGGTGGAGGTGGGGCAACACACGCTCGGCGGAGGTGTCGGGATTCAGCGACAGGCCGGGCCTGACTTGCAGGCCGCGCAATTGCTCCACCGGTGACCGGGGGTCAGGTCGAGCTTCGATGTGAAAGGTTATCGCATCGGCGCCGGCATCAGCAAACGGCCGGAAGAACCTCTCGGGCTCCGACAGCATCAGGTGCACATCCAGAAACAGGCTGGTCTGCTGGTTCGCCACGGCGACGACGGCCGGGCCGAAGGAGATATTGGGCACGAAGTGGCCGTCCATAATGTCGAGGTGGAGCATATCAGCGCCGGCGGCTTCGGTCGACGCGAGTTCCTCACCCAGTCGAGAGAAGTCGGCGCCCAGCAACGATGGCGATAACCTGGCCATGGTTGGATTATGGTGTCTCAGACTACACTTGGCAAGTTGTTTGAGCGGACAGGCGGGCAATCACGCCGGGGACGAGTTGCGCAGGACGATGCGCGCGTTGCGTTGCAGCCCGGCCAGTTTGACCCGGGTCAGGGGTGTGCCGGCGGCAAAGGCCAGGAAGTCATCGCCGGTCTTCGTATTCAGAATCATCTCACAATCGACGAACTCCCCCGCCCCGTGATCATACTGCAGGAGAGGATGGTCGGCCGGTTTCTGGCGCTTCAGATTAAACGGGCAGACTTCCTGACAGATATCGCACCCGAATATCTGCTGTCCCACGCTCCGGGCTGCCTCAGCCGCAATGTCGCCCCGGTGTTCGACTGTCAGATAGGACAGGCACTTGCGCGAATCCAGCATTCCTTCGTCAGTGATCGCACCAGTCGGACAGGCATCAATACACTCTCTGCAACGTCCGCAGCCGCCGGGGTCGCCTACATCGTTCTCAAGCTCAAGCGTCGTGACTATCTCACCGAGGAAAACCCAGCTACCGTAGTTGCGGGTGATCAGGTTAGTGTTCTTCCCGACAAATCCGAGTCCGGCACGGACCGCATAAGCGCGTTCCAGCATGGGGCCGTAGTCGACCCAGTGTTTGAAGGTTGGCCGGTGCTGAATAGTGACTTCCTTATCAATGGATCGCTGGATGCGAGCAATGAGCTCCACGGTCATCGGGTGAATGATCTTGTGGTAATCCCTCCCCCTGGCATATCGGGAAACGCGGCCGTGGCCGGGCGGTACAGGCTCAGAATTCGGATGATAGTAGTTGAGGCCGATGACGATGACCGACCGGACGCCGTCGGCCAGTCGAGAGGCATGGGCGCGACGGTCGGAGTATTTCGCCATCCAATCCATACCCGCGTGATGATTCAATCGCAGCCATTCATGGTAACGCCTGTCGGCCTCAGGGATCGAGTCAGCCGTCGCGACACCGCACAGATCGAACCCAACCTGTCCGGCAAGCTCTTTGATATCGGTCGCGGTGATCATCACAGACAAGTACGAATCCGACATACGAACGCACAACAGAAAACCGCCACAGGCTCGGCCGCGGCGGTTGAATCATCTATGGTAGCGACGCCTACTTCTTCACCTCCTCCATGAGGTACTTGTGCATGGCCCGAGCGGCTTTCTTGCCGGCTCCGGCCGCCAGGATAACAGTCGCCCCGCCGGTGACGATATCGCCTCCGGCGTAGACCCCTTTGCGCGATGTCTGCATGGTCTCATCATCAACCACAATGTTGTCCCAGCGGTTGGTTTCGAGCCCCGGGGTAGTAGCGGGTATCAGCGGATTGGAGGAGTTTCCGATAGCGATCACGACGAGATCAACCTCCATAATGAAGTTCGAACCCTCGATGGGGACCGGGCGACGGCGTCCGGATTTGTCGGGCTCGCCCAGCTCCATGCGGATGCACTCCATCGCCCTGACCTTACCTTCCTCGTCACCGAGGAACCTGACTGGATTGGTCAGCAGGTGAAACTGCACTCCCTCTTGCCTGGCATGGTGTATTTCCTCAATACGGGCCGGCATCTCCTTCTCCGAGCGCCGGTAGACTATGTAGCCACTCTCGGCGCCGAGGCGCAAGGCGGTGCGGACCGAATCCATCGCCGTATTGCCGCCCCCGAGAACAGCCACGTTCCTGCCGTGAATTATGGGCGTGTCATTGTTCGGGAAGTCATAAGCCCTCATCAGGTTCGAGCGGGTCAGGTACTCATTGGCGGAGTATATGCCGATGAGGTTTTCGCCCTCGATGCCCATGAAGTTGGGTAGCCCGGCCCCGGTACCGATGAAGACCGCATCGTAGCCCAGTTCATCGATGAGCTCATCGATAGTCTCCATCTTGCCGATCACCGTCGAATTCTCGAACTTAACACCCATCTCGGCCAGGAAATCGCATTCGGCCTGCACTATCGACTTGGGCAGGCGGAACTCCGGTATACCGTACACCAGCACACCACCGGGCTTGTGCAGCGCCTCGAAGATGGTGACATCGTGGCCCAGCTTGACCAGGTCACCGGCGACCGTCAGACCGGCGGGTCCGGAGCCCACGATAGCGACACGTCGTCCGGTCGGGGGGGCGATCTCCGGCAACCGGGTCAACTTGTTCTCTCGTTCGTAGTCCGCCACGAAGCGCTCGAGGTGACCGATTGCTACCGGCTTGCCCTTCTTACCGAGAATGCACACTGCCTCGCACTGCTCCTCCTGCGGACATACGCGCCCGCAAATCGCCGGCAGCGAGTTGGTCTCCTTTATCTTGCGCGCGGCGGCAGCGTAATCCTCCTTGATGATTAAGTCGATGAAGCCCGGTATATCGACTTCCACGGGACAGCCGTCGACGCATGGCTGCTTCTTGCATTCCAGACAGCGCTGGGCTTCGGTAATGGCCGCCTTCGCGCTCAACCCGTGAGGCACCTCCCGGAAGTTCCCTATGCGCTCCGCCGGATCCTGTTCGGGCATGGACACGCGTGGGATTTTGCTGCGATACTTCTTCTCTACTTTATCAGCCAATTCTAACTCCATCTGCTGGGGCGACGCCCGCTAATCACTCAATGTCACCGCAACTACTTCTCGTCCGGATATGCAAACTCGGCCACTTCTTTGGCCAGGCGACAGCCCGGGTCGGCCAGCCAACGCTTCATGGCCCTGCGCTCCTGGTCCTTATAAGCACCGAGGCGCATGGTAAGCAGGTCGAAATCGACTTTGTGACCATCGAAATCAGGGCCATCGACGCAGGCGAACTTCGTCTCGTCGCCGACCTGAACCCGGCAACCTCCGCACATCCCGGTGCCGTCAATCATGAGAGGGTTAAGAGAAACCCATGTCGGGACTTCGTAGTCGCGAGTGAGATTCGCCACTACTTTCATCATGGGGACAGGGCCGATGGCCATGACCATGCCGATCTCAACGCCCTCATCAAGCAGCTTCTTGAGGATGTCCGATACGAAGCCATAATGGCCGTAGGAGCCGTCGTCGGTGCAAACATACACCTCGTCGGCCGCCGATTTGTGCTCGTCCTCATAGAAGATGAGGTCTTTCGATCGCGCGCCGATTATGCTGATTACCTTGTTGCCCGCCTCCTTGTAGGCCTGAGCAATGGGGAAGACTGGCGCGATGCCTATTCCCCCGCCGACCACGCAGGCCGTTCCCCAGTTCTCCACATGCGAGGGCACGCCGAGCGGGCCGACGCAGTCGGCCAATTCGCCGCCATCAGGCATTGTGGTCATCTGGGCCGACGTCTTGCCCACCACCTGGTAGATGATTGTCAGCACACCATTCTCTTTGTCCAGCCCAGCTATCGACATCGGCACTCTTTCACCGTCTTCACTGACCCGGATGATAACAAATTGCCCGGCCTTAGCTTTGGCCACGAGGCGAGGTACTTCCACTCGCATCTTCCAGATCAGTGCGCTCAGCTGTTTGTTGTCAACGACCTTCGGCATCAAAGACCTCCAGTTCTCACATGATCAGAGCCGGAACATAGTCAAAGAGCCCGAGAAATCAAGCCTATTCGGAGCCCCTGGCGCGTTTGTGGATTCACTTGTCAGTTAATAGCTTATACGGAAACGTCGATCCCCCTGTTGGCGGGTTCACAGGCGGTGCACGGCCGGAGGGGGCCCGGATTGAACGAATAAACCACTTGACAATACTTTCAATTCAAATCTTTTTATGTGAAACGGAACAGCAGGCAGATCAGCGGAGTTATTCATCGATGGTCAATTGCATGAACGACAATAAAATAAGTATTTCTCGCAATGAGTGAGCTAAGCCCCCGAGAATCGTTGAAAAAAACCCGTAAAATCGGTCGCCCGTCATCGGCCGATGGCCAGACTCCCGTGTTGCCGGCCAATCGCTACGATCTTCAGATTCTTCAGTCGCTGCGGCAGATCATACGAGCGGTCGACATATATTCTCGTAAGTTACAGACACAGTGTAACTTAACAGCGCCTCAGCTCGTCTGCCTGAATGCCTTAACGGAGAGTGGGGCCACGACGGTCACGGGGCTTGCTCGCCGAGTCCATGTAAGCGCCAGCACAATCGTCGGGATTCTCGATCGACTGGAAAGGCATGGCCTCGTTGAGCGCCACCGAGACGACGAAGATCGAAGGGTGGTCAATGTTTCCGCAACCGAATTGGGTCGCACGTTGGTTGCGGCAGCGCCCTCGGTGCTTCAGGAGAACCTGGCCAACGGATTGGCGTCTCTGCCGGAGCAGGAACAAGCCACCATTGCTCGTTCGCTGGCCAAAGTAGCACAGTTGATGGAGGCCGACCGCATCGAGGCGGCGCCCATCCTCGCAACCGATGAACCCCCACCCAGTTCGGCTGGTCCATCCAGCCACAAGTAATCAACGGGAGAGTACTATGACTCTATGCAGAGCTCCCGCAAAGGCTGTATTCTATATGCTCACAGTGGCGACTCTGATGGCAATTCGGGTCGGCCCGGCATGGGCCCTTAGTCCCGAGGCGATGGCGCCACAACATTCGCTTCCGGCCCCTCTCATGGGGAATGACTCCATTAACTTCGCCCAGTCGGGAAGCATTAAGCTGACATGGCAGTCGACCGGAGATGACGGAATAGTGGCCGGATTCGATTTCGTACTTGAGGAGGCGACCAGTCCGGATTTCGTCGACGCCAGGACCTACTATCACGGACCTGATTTGGCTACCTACATCTCCGGATTGCCGGAGGGGACCTACTACTATCGGGTCCGGCTCCAGAACAGCGCCGGAGGGACGTCGGAGTGGTCGCGGCCCATTGTGGTGGAAGTCGAACACCAGTCGCTCTCGCTGGCCTGGTTCCTGTTCGCCGTCGGCGGGCTGGTATTCGCCCTGACGGTGTTTGTCGTGGTGAGCGGTACGCGCAACGATCGGAATGCGCACGGCCGATCCTCGGGAAGGAGGCCATAGCATGGAACACCAATCAGCCGTCCTTCCTGCCTCCTGGGGCTGGATCCTCCTGGCCATTCTCAGTGTTGTCTGGATCGCCCTGGGCATTTACTGGGGGCGCAAGGCCAAGTCGGTGGAAGGTTTCATGCTGGCCGGGCGAAACGTCGGGCTGGCCCTCGGCGCCGCCACAGCCATGGCGACGTGGGTAACCTCGAACACAACGATGCTGGCGCCACAATTCGCCTACGAATTGGGAATCTGGGGAATGATTGCTTACTCCACGGCGGCGTTTGGGCTGCTGCTGTTCGCCCCCCTGGCCAAGCGAATCCGCGCCTTGATGCCGAAAGGGTTCACCAGCGGTGACTGCATTCGGCTGCGCTATGGTCGCACGACCTGGTATGTCTTCCTGGCCATTTCGATCTTCTACGGCTTCACCTGGCTGATCAGCATGGGCATGGCGGGCGGCATACTGCTCAACGCCCTGGCCGGGATCCCCTACGTGGTCGGCATGTCGGCCATCCTGTTTGTCTGCGTAGTCTATACGCTGTTCGGCGGACTTTTCGCCGTCATCGGGACCGATTACATACAGAGTCTGATAATCCTGATCGGTATCGTCATTGTCGGTGTCGGCGTACTCTCCTTCGTCAATTTTGAGACCTCATACAACCATCTTGTGACAGAGCGGCCAATGCTGATCAACGTCCTGCTGCCGGCGGCGATCATGGCGATCTTCAACAATCTCCTGTTCGGCATTGGCGAAATATTCCACTCCAACGTCTGGTGGAGCCGGGCCTTTGCGATGCGCGAGGGTATAGGACGCAAGGCCTATACGCTGGCCGGGTTCTTCTGGCTGCCGGTTCCAATAGCGGCCGGGTTCATCGCGCTGACCAGCGGAGCCCTCGGCATAAACGTAACCAGCCCCGATATGGTCGGTCCCCTGGTGGCAGCCAATGTGCTGGGCAAGATAGGGGCGATTATCGTCTACATCGTAGCCTTCGCGTCGCTGGCGTCCAGCGTTGACAGTCTGCTGGCTGCGACTTCGGATCTGATCACCGAGGACATATACCGGAAGATTCTCAATCCCAGCGCCTCCGAGCAGACTCTCCGCAGGGCATCGGCGTGGATTGTCGGTGGGTTGGGACTACTGGCCTGGCTGATCTGTCTGCCGCGAATCGGTACGCTCGCCACGGTTCTGTTTTTCGCCGGCCCCATGGTAGGCGCAACTATCTGGCCGATCGCTACCGGCCTGTTCTGGAAAAAGGCCAATACCAGGGGAGCACTGTGGGGTATGGTGATCGGTTCGGCATGTGGATTGTTCGCGTACTTCGAGCTCGGATGGTACACCGCATCGCTGATTGGCGCCGCGGTGTCGATGCTTGTTGTGGTGCTCTCGACGGCGTTCTCCAGACAACGGTTCGACTGGAGACAACTCGATGAGGCCCACCCTGAAATAATCACAAAGGGGAGCGAATAATGCTTTTCTCTCAGACGTTTTTCACGGCCCTGATAACAGCTGCGCTCATTTTGACCGCTGCCGGAGCACTGACCCTGATAGTGCTTCTTATCAACGACTTCAAGAAAGGGAAAGTCTGGTAATGGACAACAACGGAAATAACTCAAAGGCCATTCAGGTTCTGACCGAAGGCCCCGGCCTTCGGCCGCACCCCGACAAGCTACTGAGCGATGATAACGCCATCGACCTGGATTTGCTCGGTCAACTCGTCGGGCGGTCAACCGTCTCGGTCGATCAATTCGACAAGGATCTGGTGCACGAGCTCTGCCGTTTCGCCGCCCTGCTGGAAACGACCGAGATTGCATCGAGCCACCCGCTGGATGGCAAGATCGTTATTACGGCGTTCTTCGAAGCCTCAACGCGAACCCGTCTATCATTCGAGAGCGCCGTTTTGCGACTGGACGGCAAGGTGATCACAATCCCCGACGCCAAAACCACCGGTGTGGCCAAGGGCGAGTCACTGGCGGACATCGGCGAGATGCTGAACGCCTACGGTGATCTGGTTGTGATGCGTCACACCGCTACCGATGCGGTCAAGCAAATCAGCAGCAAACTTCGACTGCCGTTGATTAACGCGGGCAACGGTACGGGAGAACACCCGACTCAGGCGATGGCCGACTGGTACGCCATACTCAAGTGGCATCCATACCTCGCTCACAAGGTATCTGGCGACAAGAAGATTCATCTTGGTATACTCGGCACACCCGGCTCCATGCGGGCAGTACGCAGCTTTCTGGAAATGTCACTGCTGTTCGGCCATGCCATTAATCGCATTTCGATCGTCTCCGAGATGGCCGACCCGTTCGGCGCATATCTCCAGGAAAAGATCGACAAGTCCGGAGTGCCGTATGATGTTACCAACGACGTCACCAATGTTCTCAGCTCTCTCGATGTCATCTACATGAATTCAATTGCGTTCCTGGGCGACAGTTACCGCACTCTGGATTCCCGTTACCGGTTGCATAACAAGAGCAACTTCAAGAAGGGCGCAGTGGTGCTGCATCCGCTGGCTCGTCTGGATGAATTGAGCACCAGCCTGGATGAAACCGATCGCAACCTATACTTTACGCAGGCACATGGGGCCGTATTCATACGTCAGGCCCTGTTGATCGCGACGCTCGACTGTTTTGACCGACTCCCCAAGGCGATCCCTTTCAGCACCTCAGAGGGGAAGTCCGTCAAGGCGATTCTCAAAACGGAAGGCGAAGTCAAATAGCATGTGTGGCATAGCAGGATTCTACTCGACGCACCGTTTCGGTGATTCGGTCCGGAGCGACCTGGCCTCTATGGTGGATCGCCTTCGTCATCGTGGACCCGACGGCGTTGGTTACCACATCGATGCCGACAGCGGGATCGCCATGGGACACGCTCGTCTCTCCATCATTGATCTCAATACCGGCGACCAGCCGATTCACGGGCCCGATGAGGCCGGGACGGTTATAACCGGAAACGGTGAATTCTACGACTACAAGCGCATCCGCGCCAACCTGATTTGTGATGGCGGCCGCTTTCGTACGAAGTCGGACTCCGAGATCGCTCTCCACCTGTATGACCGCCACGGGCTGGATTTCGTCGACCACCTGCGCGGGGAGTTCGCCTTCACAGTCTACGACGGCCGCCGGGATCGACTTATCATGGTCCGTGATCGATTCGGCATCAAACCGCTGTTCTACACGGTCAGGGACGGGACAATCTACTGGGCTTCGGAGATAAAGGCCCTGTTCGCGATCTCTCGGATACCGCGACGCTTGTCACGACCCGGCCTGCTGCATCAGTTGATGCACACGATGGTTCCGGGCACGACAGCCTTCGAGGGTATCCATGCGATGAAACCCGGACATATGCTGATCGTCGACAAAGACGGCGGTAGCCTGCATGTTCGTGAGAAACGTTACTGGGATCTCGATTTTCCCCGTCGCGAGGATCTGCGAGACGGCTACTCTGAGCAGGAGTATGCCCGGCAGGTTCGCGATGAGCTTCTCGAAGCGGTCTTATTCCGACTCGAAGCCGACGTACCGGTCGGCTGTTATCTCTCCGGCGGCATCGACAGTTGCTCGATGCTGGGGTTGGCGTCATCGGTTCAGCAAGCACCGGTGAAGGCATTCACCATCAGTTTTGATCACGATGCCTATGACGAAGCCGCTATCGCTCGGGAGATGGCTCGTCGAACACAGGCCGACCAGGAAGTGCTCAACCTCACCGCGGACGATCTCTACGGCGATAATTACCGCAGTACGATGTGGCACGCCGAACGCACTTTCTACAACACTTTGGGCGTGGCCAAGTGGTGCATGAGCCGCCGGGTTCACGAGTGTGGATACAAGGTAGTCGTTACGGGAGAAGGGGCTGACGAGCTGTTCGGCGGGTATCCCGCTTTGAAACGCGATATGTTCCGACATGGCATGGGCGACCGTCCCGAAGAGGAGCGGCAGGCAATGCTTCAGGCTATGGACAAAAGCAACGCTCTGTTCCGGGGAGCGATACTGGCCGAACAGGAGGCCACGCATCCCGCCTTCGAAAAGATCTGCGGATTCACTCCCTCCTGGATCCAGCCGTGGATGCAGACACTTGAACTGGCGGCTCCCCTGTTGTCGGACGATGTCCTGGCATCGGTGGCTGACTACGACCCGGTTGCGGCCATCGCCGAGGCGCTGGATGCGAGAATGATCGAAGGTCGCCATCCGCTTGATATCGCCCAGTACACCTGGAGCAAGACGATGCTCGAGTGCCAGATTCTGAACTGGGGCGGTGATCGCGTCGACATGGCCAACGCTATGGAGTCCCGCCCGGCCTTCCTCGATCATCATGTCGCCGAACTGGCTACACGCATTCCACCCCACCTGCGTATTCGCGGCAACACCGAGAAATACATTCTTCGTGAAGCCATGAAGAACATCCTGCCGGAGGTGCTGTACAAACGGCAGAAGTTCGCCTTCATGGCTCCTCCCGGACACACGTCGGAGGGGAAGCGGAATGCCGTCGGCGCCC
The DNA here is from genome assembly GCA_964526835.1 of uncultured Ignavibacteriales bacterium. GTDB lineage: Bacteria > Zixibacteria > MSB-5A5 > GN15 > FEB-12 > DAOSXA01. Next base: position 56,044 of record CAZGMK010000012.1, on the reverse strand, counting down.
TGCTCGATGAGTATGCGGGCGATGAGGTCGTGGGAGAGGCGGGAATTTTCGATGCAGGGCGCCTGCGAGACTTTATAGAGGAGTATCGAAATGATCAGGACCCGGTGTCCCTGACGCGGAAGGATGCTCTGATCAACCACATCATCGGCGTCCAGTTTCTCCAGCGCCATTTTGTGGAGGACAACGACGCGCCGATTGCACGGACGAGTTCGTCCGAGCCGGCGGTGCGAGCGTAGGGTCGCCTGCCCGGAGAAGGAGCGAATCCGGGGTCGTCCTCCCACCATCGGCCACCTCATCGACGAATCTGTGCGTACCTCCTGCCCAAACACTCATGGAGTTGATTGGTTCTGCCGACAATATCGGTGAAGATGCATGCGAACCGAAACCAGACTCTCCGTTGTGCTCGCTTCATAGGTTAGACATCGGGCCTCAAAAACCACGAGCGCGCCCTGACTCTAATGTAGCAGGTCCGCCAAGGTGCAGAAAATTGCATTGAGAGTGACTCGAAAGGTGCAACAGAAAAGCAGAATCAAGGACAGTGACCCGTCGACAGCAGATCCTGTCGCCTATGATACGATCCTTCTCCGTCACGGATTGGCGGACGAAGACGCAATCCTTTTTGCTATGGAGCACCAGGATCAAAACGGCGAGCCCTACGTCGAGCATCTTTGTAGTACCGGTCAGGTGAATCGGAGCGACTTTCTGGATGCAATCGGAAAAGAGCTAGACTGCCGTGTCATTGATCTGGATGCCGCCGAGATATCTCCCGAAGCGACGAAATTGATAGGTGAGGAAGATGCGCGCCGCCTTCTCATTATCCCCTTCGCAGTCGACGACTCAACGCAGTTCCTATACGTGGCCTGCCCTTGTGCACCCGACCGTAGTCTGGCTGATCAGATACGAGGCATTTGCCCCGATCTAACGCCGCAATTACACTTCTGTCTGCCGGACCAATTACGCAGGGCGATCGATTCTGTTTATTCGCCGAGGGCCGCGGAGCCCGTCGATCAGCAGACTACTGAAGATCCCGCACCGGCGGAAGACGATGCCCGCAGCATGCTGGTGGTCACCAGTTTTCCTCAGGCCGATCGACTGCTGTGTCGTGCGCTGGCCGAGGAAGGCTGGACAGTGTTTGTTATGAACTCAGTCACAGAAGCATCAGAGGTAATCAATAGTCATGCTGTAAAGCGGATTCTGATAAGGCATGAACCCGACCGGGACTATTCCGATTTCGTCCGTGAATGTGTTTCCCTCTATCCGGAAACTGCGATCCGAGCCTACCGGAGGATCGGCGATATCATCGGCGGCGGTCACCGACGGGGAAGGAGACTGCTGCTGGATGCCCTGGGACTGGTCAGGCAGACCGCCCTGGCCGATATTCAAGCCCCGCCATCTTCGAAGGCGATCGAATTGTCGAGCGCCATTGCCGAGCGGCTCGACTTAACGGAACAAGAACAATTGGTGCTGGATACCTGCTCCCATCTATATGATCTATGCGACTTCTTCCTTGGCGAGACGCCCGATGCCGGCGATCCCAGGAAACCTGTCCGCATGATCGCGAGTGGCTTGGAGTCGATGAATTACTCGCCTGATGTAGTGGCTGGTCTGCGGCAGCTGTACGGTCCGATCATCGACTCGCAAGAAGCCGGCAGGGTGGCCGCGAATATCCTGACGCTGGTGGATTTCTGTCTCGAACGGTGGCCTGAGCTGCCGTTCATAGAGGAGACTACGTTTGTCTCGCTCAGCCAGACGGTTTCGGATCAAGTCGGCCGGCTGTTCCTGGAAGATGTAGTCAAGGTCTTTCTGGACATTATAGGGGAGCATATTGTCCCTGCGGAATCTTCCGAGGGAGGCTATCGTGTCCTGGTACTGTGTTCGCCGGGTCAGCAAGCAAGACCTGACGAAGCCCTGCGTAACTCCGCTTTCGAAGTAATGACTCGAACCACCGTACATGAGTTTGTTCAAGCATACCGCCAGGATCAACCGGACATGTTGATTCTGGTCCTTCCGGGCACCCCGGAGCTGGTATCGCACCGAGTCAGCAATCTCATCGCACGCGGGATTGTCTACGATCAGATTCCTACGCTGCTTCTTGTCGAGCACACGATCATGGCGGATCTGGCCGATCTCTACCACCACGGGATAGAGGACATCTGCCCGATAGCTGGAAGCCAAGACCTGCTCAGGGTCAAGATGGAGAGAATCCGGCAGCGACTGGAAACTGAACGTGACCACAGGCGGAAGCTCACTCAGGGACTGGGCACTCACGGCTCATTGGCCGACATGAATGTCATCGACCTGCTTCAGGCCATGCGGTCTGCAGAAAAGACGGCTCTCATCAGCGTGACAGGACTGAAGGCGCAATTGACTGTTTACATCACCGGTGGACAACTCATCTACGCCGAATCGGGAGGGCTTATCGGGGCCGAGGCGGTCTTCAGCGCCATCGGGTGGCGGCAAGGGGTATGGAGTATTGAGCCAGTCAGGCCGGAGGACATCCCTCCGCCCAACAATAGTCGCTCCATTGACGCCATCCTGATTGAAGGCTGCACCCTGCTCGATGAGAAGGACCAGAAGGAGAGGTCATCTCAGGTGCAGGCCTGCTGGTAAGTAGTCAAGTGCCTGCCGTAACCGACGACCGCACTCTCGAGCCGCCACCCCAGCAGTGTAGTCACGTTCACCTACCAGTCACGATTTCAGAGTTTCACACGGCGGCGTGATTTCCGCCGTCGCTATGCCTTCACAACGGCGGTTGAGCCGGACAGTCTCGCCTGCGAGGCTATGCGGACATTGGTCACATCGACCGCAACCGCCGAGCAATCTACCGTTGTGAAGTTGCCGTCTCCGATATTCGGCTGCTAATGGTCGCACAGGTTGTCGCCGGTAACAAGAACACCCTGCAGATACTGATTTACTATCCTCTCCGGAGAATCAGCTGAGGCGCCGACTACCACCTTGATGCCGTGCTCAGCAAACAGCGCCTGGGCTCTCTGCCCCATCCCACCAGCGATGATTATATCGGCTCCTCTTTCGGCCAGCCAGGGCGGCAGCAGACCGGGCTGGTGAGCAGGCGCCGCAATGTCGCGACGGTCTGCGATCTCTTTGCACTCTTCGTCAACGTCAATCATAGCGAATCGTTCACAGTGGCCGAAATGCAGGGCCAGGCGCCCATCGGCCAGGGGAATGGCTATGCGCATTGTTTTTCCTCTCTATTGTCTGATCAGTTGTTCCATGCCAATCCGGAGAGTATTGTCATCGATATTCCTTTGTAGGAAGACAGACCTGTTTGACTTGTCCTTCACGGTAACCCCAGCCTCCGCCACACCTCACAGACATCCTCGGCGGCGGCGGTATGCGTTTCCACAATCGTGAGTTCGTCGATCTGCGCCCGGGTGGTGGCGGTATCATAGCGAATCCGTCCAACGGTTTTCGCGCCCGAGTTTTCCGCCGTCCGTTCGATTCGCTCGGTGAGCCCAGGGTTTATATCCCACTTGTTCACACACACGAAGGCAGGGATACCGAAGTACCGCGTGAGTTGCAGCACCCGCCCCAGATCATGCTCACCCGACACAGTCGGTTCGGCGACTATCAGAGCCCTGGTCGTCCCGGTCAAGGATGCGATCACCGGGCAGCCTATGCCCGGCGGGCCATCGATGATCACCAAGGAATGTCCCTCGCTCTCGGCTATGCGACGGGCCTCTTGACGGACCGTGCTGACGAGTTTACCTGAGTTCTCCGCCGCCACGCCCAGGCGAGCGTGCACCATAGGGCCGCATCGGGCTTTTGAGACCATCCACTCCCCGCAGAGTTGCTCGGGGAAGTCAATCGCCTGCATTGGACAGAAGCGAACGCATACGTCGCAGCCTTCGCACGCGACAGAGTCGATTGCAAACGTTGTCTCACCACCAGATGAGGTCTCCATCCTTACCGCATCGAACCGGCAGTTCTCATGGCACAATCCACACTGATCACAGGCTGACTGTATGATTACCGCCTCTCGACCGCTGAAGAACCGGTGGCACTTCAGCACTTCCGGTTTGAGCACCAGATGCATGTCGGCGGCGTCAACATCACAGTCGGCCACTACGGCCGACGTCGCCAGCACGGCAAACGATGCTGCTATGCTTGTCTTCCCCGTGCCGCCCTTACCGCTGATAACGACCAATTCCTCAAGCATCTTTGGTCCTCATCTGATAGAGCACTCGTCCGTTGCGCCGAGTGGTAATGATAACGCCCCTTTCAACCAGAGCCTGAAGGCGCTTGCCGATCTCATTGCGGTGAACATCCAAGCCTGAGGCAACGTCTTCGGCGGTTGTGGGGCGACGTCTTAGAAACGATAGAATCTGTCCGTCGTCAACCGCGAAAGATGCGGAATCCGGAGGCGCCTGCGGGACGCCGACAACCTGCACCCGGCTGTCGAGCATCGCGGCAATCTTGCGCATTCGTTCCGGGCCGACGGCTCGCGCCTGCTTCTGTGCGGGCGGCCGCACAACCGTATTCAACTGCACAATCTCGGGTTGGATTTGCTGTACGAAGCCGGACATGCGCCGCACCTCCGACAAGCTCGTGTTGATGCCCTCCAGCAACATGATCTCAAGCCAGATATCGCCGCGAAATTCCTCTGCGAACGAGATGAGGCCCTCAGTCACCTGCTCGAAGGTGATCCCTTTACACGGGCGACAGACTCGGTTGAAGATGTGCTCGCAGCCGGCGTCCAGGGAGGGAAGGACGATATCGGCCGGGGCCAGCGCCTTTCGGATGCCTGGGTCCCACAACAACGAACCGTTCGTCAATACGGTCAGGGGAATCCTCGTCACGCTCCTGATGCGATCGATCAGTTCGCCAATGAAGTCATTAAGCGTCGGCTCGCCTGATCCGGCCAGGCTGATGTAGTCGATTCGCTCGTCGCGTCCGACAGCTTCCTGCAACTCGAACATGATCTCATCAACGCCGAAAAACGGTTCAGGTCGGCATCGGTGATCGGTGGTTCTCCCTAATTGGCAGTAAATGCAGTCGTAGGTGCAGGTCTTGAACGGAACCAGATCGACTCCCAGCGACCGTCCCAACCGGCGCGACATAACCGGACCGTATATATGACTTGAGTCCGGGCTCATATTGTCTCCGCATCTCCGTCTTGCTTCATACAACCGGCGACCGAGTAACAGCGGATCGACATCATGCCCGGGCCTCCGCGAAAGAAGAGATTCGGGTTAACAACTGCGCAAATCGCTCACGATACTCGGGCAGGACCTCCACAACGAGCTCTCCGCGAGAATAAGCTTCCGCGATGCGGCGGTCATCGGGCACATCAAGTAGCATGTCGATCCCTGCCTCTGCACAGAAGCTGTGGACTCGATCGTCCCCGACCCCAACGCGGTTGACAAGGACGCCGAATGGTCGGCCAATCTCGCGCATCATATCGACGGCCAGTTTCAGGTCATTCAATCCGAACGGGGTTGGCTCGGTTACGAGTATTACGTAATCGGCCTTGCGTACCGCTGCGATGACCGGACACGACGTTCCCGGCGGCGCATCGATGATAACGAGCCGGTCCGGACGGGCGCGGGCAACAACCTCACGAATCAGCGGCGGGGCGGTGGGTACCCCGACGTCGAGCCGACCCTGAATCAACTCCACATTTTCCGACTGAGATGTCTCGATTACACCAATGCGACGCTGACTCTCGGTGATGGCGCCGGTCGGACAAACCAGCGCGCAACCGCCGCATCCATGGCACAACTCCGGAAAGAGCATCGGACGCCCTGTGGGCACGACGATAGCATTGAACTGGCAGATGCGCGCGCACTCGCCGCACCCATCGCACAGAGATTGGTCCATCCTGGGAACAGGAATGGATACCGGGTGGACTGTCCGGTGCGTACTCTTCAGGAAGAGGTGTGTGTTGGGTTCCTCTACGTCGCAATCCAAAAGCTGAGCCGGTGTCGCCACGGCCCGAGCCAGGTTTGCCGCCACCGTTGTCTTGCCGGTACCGCCTTTGCCGGAGGCTACGGCGATGATCATGTTGGTCATGATGGACTCGCTGCCATTCTCCTGTTCCAGATTCAATGACCGCGGACGGATCAGGCCCAGTGGCCTTCGACATCGGGGGAATTTGACGGTTTGAGTCGGCCGGCTTCGAGCGCTTCGAGCGCCGCCGCTACCGTCGGCAAGTCTGTGTTGTAAACCTTGATACCCGCCTGCGACAGGACTCTGAAAGCTTTCGGCCCGCAATGCCCGGTGACCAGGCACCGCACTCCCTTGTCGGAGACGTTCTGAGCTGCCTGTATACCGGCTCCTTGCGCAGCATTCATGTTCTGGCGGTTATCGACCAGCTCAAATTCCTTGCTCTCGTCGTCGTAGACCAGAAACCGGGGCGCCCGACCGAATCGCGGTTCCAGCGGGCCATTGAGGGTTTCACCGGTGGTGGTGAAGGCTATCTTCATAAACTGCCCTTTCGAATGGAATTTGCCGGCCACCGGCGACCGGCCGTAGCTGGATGGATAACCGGGTCGCCGGTGACCATTGCAGGCTATTGGTTTCGACTACTCGGCGTTCTCCTCTTCCATCTGCTTCAGACGACGGTTGATCGCATCCAACTCGGTCTGAAGCGCAGCCGCGTGTTGCCGCAACTCGTCGGCCTCGGAGACCTTCTCAGGCCTCTCATAGTCGACACCAGCCCGACTGTAGTATTGACGCGGGGGGACATCCGTCGCCCAGTACCGGAAGCGCCGGCCTCTTCCCCGACCTCCGAAGCCACGTCCCAAACCACCGCCGTAACCGCGGCCTCGACCCCAGCCCATGCCGCCACCCCATCCGTACGCGGGATTGGCGAATCCGGGCACATCATAACCGGCGCAAAAGCCGGCGGCGCGTCCTGTTCTCGGTCCCATTCCCATGGGGCCGGTCCTGTCTCCTCCGGGCATAATCAGACCTCCTTCAAAGCGTGTTTATCCTCTGGTCATGTTAGCGCCGCATTTAGGGCACTGGCGGCGGGTGCACGGGGTACCCCGTTCGTGCGGGAATCGATGTCCGCATTCCGGGCAGACGCATTCCCCGTCGGGACCCGGGCGACCGCCTCCACCGCCTTGTCCGCGACCGGCGCCGCGGCCTTGTCCGCCGCCTCTACCTTGTCCGCCGCCCCCTGCTCCACCCCCGGATCCTCGTCCTCTCATCATTACCTCCTGGTTCAGTTGATGCATTCCGTGAAGTCGATGACGACAGCGTAAGCCCCGGCAGCCCGGCATGGCGTAGTGTCCCTCAGCCAGTCGACCGTCCAGCCACGCTGCAATAACACTTTCTATCTCTCCGGCGACAAACGGGATGACTTCTATCCCACGTCCTGCTATCAGGGAAAGCAAGGGACGCGAAATCGCGCCGCAGATCAGGACATCAAGTTCTCTGGCGGCCAGGCCGGCGGCCTTGGCGGATGGGGTCGAACTTCGGATTTTGGCTACCACCCGGTCCACAACACGCCCATCGTGAGCGGTGATTATGGTTAGTTCATCGGTCACGTCAAAGACCGGAGCTACTCGATCATCCCATGTTGCAACGGCTGCCTTCATCACATGCTTACTCGACTTCTCGATTCATGTGCGGTGTCAAAGCAAGGGCTGTGCCTCAGGCTCCTTGAATCTTCGCGTGGGATACGTAAAGCATTGCACCATATAACATAACAAGGAGCGTTACATTTCCCATCTAGACCCGTACAGTCGCCGCAATGCGACCACCCGGAGTCGCTGCACCTCTTGCGTGCGACTGTCACCGACGAGGCCCGGAGCGCCCATCGCGCGACGGCAGGTCAATACCCAGCCTCTTGATCTTGCGAAACAACGTGCTCTTGTGAATGCCCAGTTCCTTGGCCGCGGCCAGACGGTTATAGTTGTTGCGCTTCAGGGCGGCTACAATGGCCTGGGCATCGGTGACATGTCGAGTGCGGCGGATATCCAGAGATTTCTCGGTTCTATGGCGTCCGACCAGCTCTTCAGGCAGGTGTTCAATCCGGATGTCGCCATCACCACAGAGTATGAACGATCGCTCAATGGCATTCTCGAGTTCGCGAACGTTTCCGGGCCAGTCGTGGGCCATCAGCAAGGCCATCGTCTCGGGCGTTGGGCCGGTCACAGATCGATGCTGAACCCGGTTGAAGCGCTCGATGAACTGATCGACCATCAACGGAATATCCTCCTTGCGCTCACGCAGCGGCGGCAGCTTCAGTGAGACCACATTGATGCGATAGTACAAGTCCTCACGGAAAGTCCCCTTGCGAATCAGGTCGCTCAAGGTTCGGTTGGTTGCGGCGATGACGCGCACATCGGCTGTCTCCGATTTGGTGGCGCCCAGGGGTTCATAGACATGATCCTGAAGCACACGAAGCAAACGAACCTGGAGCGCCGGACTTATTTCTCCGATTTCATCGAGCAGGATGGTCCCGCCTTCAGCCAGGGCAAAGCGGCCGGGCTTGTCTCTGTTGGCGGAGGTGAAGGCTCCGGCTTTGTAGCCGAATAACTCGGATTCGAGAAGGCTGTCCGGAAGGGCGGCGCAGTTGACTGCAATGAATGGTCCATCCGCACGCGGACTCAGCGAGTGGATAGTGCGCGCCAGCAGCTCCTTACCGGTTCCTGTCTCGCCGCTGATAAGGACTGTGCTCGGACTCGCGGCCACGGCGGGGAGAACCTCGAAGATCTTCTGCATGCGGGGACTCTGGCTTGCCATATCCCCCACGCGGATGGAGGCACACAACCTGTCGCGCAATGCTTCGACCTCACTCAAGTCGCGGAATGTCTCCGCGCCACCGATGACATCACCTTCGCCGTTGCGCAACACAGCAGTCGACACGCTGATGGGAATGCGAGCACCCTCCGCATCGATAATGAAGGTAGAACGCCCGATGATCGGTTGTCCGGTCTGCAGAGTATGTCTGAGGGCGCAGTCGGTCTGGCACATGGCGGCCCTCAGTACATCGGAGCACCGGCACCCGATGGCCTCGTCGCGGGGGATTCCCGTGACCTCTTCGGCCGCCCGATTGAACGACGTGATGCGCCAATCCGAGTCGACCGTGAAGACACCGTCCGAGATACTCTCTAGGATAGCCTGTGTGATGCTGTCTGAGGCCGCCAAATTGCAGTCTCCCGGAGTCATTCAGACCATTGCTCGCGACGAGCTAGGCTGTCGCCGGCAGCCCCACCGCCTTGCGGGCTGTCTTCAGCAACTCTTCCTCGTCGATCGGCTTGTCGAAAACCGCGTACGGCTTTCTGATGGCCAGATGACGTCCGGCCAGGCCACTGATGACTATGATCGGTATCTCGCTGTAGTCTCTCTTCCTATGCATTCTTCGATAGAAGTCGGTGCCGGTATCGTTGGGCATCTGCAGGTCGAGGGTCACCAGGTCCGGGTGAACCTTTTCGAGCATTTCGTAGGCTTCGACACCATCGTCGGCGGTTGCGACCTCGAACCCGGCATCCTCGAACAGCTGTGACAGGAAGCGAACTACATCCGGTTCGTCATCCACGATAAGTACTCTCTTGCTCATATCTACCTCCATCAGGCGCCCCGAATCCGCGGGGGTCAGGATTTCCTTCGTCCCAGCATCTCCTTGATCCGCTCAAGGGTTTCGGGGTCGGCCTCTTCGATGATATCTTTCAGTTGGTTCTGTAGCTGACTCTGGTGGGCGGCTCGATCTTCCTCTGCCGTTGTCTCCATGCCGATCAGCTTTTTAACGGCGGCTACGTAGTTGTCCGGTTTCACCGGCTTCTCCAGATAGACTCCGGGACCCGACATGGTCAGCTCTTTGAGGTCCGCTTTTCCCATATCGTCCCGTGCGTGCCCGGTTACCACGAGGACCGGAATTCTTGACCAGGCCTTGTTCTTCTGTATCTCGCGGTAGAACTTGACGCCGGACTTTCGCGGCATAATCAGATCCAGCGAGATCAGATCGACCGCTTGATTCGACAGAATCTCAAGCGCTTCATCGCCGTCCGATGCGGTCAGAATCTCGAATCCGGCGTCCTCGAGAGCCATCGACAGATATCGCCGTACATCGTCCTCATCGTCAACCACCAGAATCGTCTTCTTGTCAATATCCGCCACGGTTGCTCCTTTGTCTGCAATCGTTCGTTTGCTACTGGCTTTGTTCCTCGAAAAGCATATTCAGCCGCTTGCGGGGAAAAGTCAGACGGAATTGCGAGCCCTGGCCTTTTTTCGAGGTAACGTCTATCTTGCCCCCGTGCTCCTTAACGATCTTACGGGTAGTCAGCAGCCCCAAACCCGTGCCCTGCCCTCCCTTAGTTGTGAAGAACGTCGTAAACACCTTGCTCTTGATATCGTAATCCATTCCCATGCCGTTGTCCTTGACGGTAAATCGCAAACCGGCTTTCGTCTCGCTGACCGCCAGCGTTACGCGACCATCCTTCTTGTCGCTCATCCGGCAGGCATCTATTGCATTTGAAACGAGGTTGGTCAGGCAGGTGTGAATACCCTGCGGATCCAGTGGAGCCTTGTGGATCTTCGGACTGTACTTGGCCTTCACATCCACTCCTATCTCGGCGGCAATGGGCCGATACAGCTCCACTATCTCCCTAACCAGCTTGTTTGGATCAACCGGCTCGAGCTCAGGCAAACGGCCCTTCGCGAAGCTCAGGAAGTCGCGCACCAGCGAGGTCGTCTTGCTGAGATTGCGATCGAGCATTTGCCAGCCCTCATCCACAATATCCTTGTCGTCCTTCTTGAGACCGCGCTTGACCACATACATACCGCCTTCAAGACCCATCAGGATGTTCTTGATGCTGTGGGCCAGGCCGGCGACGGTTTGTCCGACTGCCGCCAGACGTTCCGCTTCGATGATTTCCTTCTCCAGCTTCTTGGTCGCGGTGATGTCGGTCGATATCTCAATCACGTGGTCAACATTGCTTACATCGCGTCCAAGAGGAGAGGTGGTCAGCATGTAATGAGCCTTCTCGCCGCCTTTCTTAATTCCAACCTGCCCGGAGTGGTGAACCTGACCATCCTTGAAAGTCCGCGCCGCCGGGCAATTGGGACACTTGGTGTTGCGCTTCTTGTAGACCTCATAGCACTGCCGGCCGTGCACATCGCCGAAGGTCTCCCGGAAATTCTCGTTGGCGCGAATGATCTTGAAGTTCCGGTCGATGACGGTGATGTAACAGGGCACGCGTTCAAACAGAAGCTGATACTCTTTCTGCCAGTTTCTGGCCTCGACCACGTCTCGGGACATCTGGACGATATGGTCGACAGGGCCATCCCGACGCTTCCGCAGCGGAGCCAGATGGACCACGTAGTGAGCTTCGACGCCACCATGGTCGACTCCTGTCTCGTCGCTGACCCGGGTCTTGCCGTCCTGGAAGGTGAGCTGGGCCTTACACTCCAGGCAGGGAGCATCGAGGTTCTTGTAAGCCTTGTAGCACTTCTGGTTGCGCCACTTGCCGAAGTAGTCGCCGAATCGATCATTGGCCGCAACTATATTGTAGTTGCGATCAATTATGGCGACGTTGAATGGTGCCTGATCGAAGAGACCACGGTACATCCATTCAGCCGGACGATGATTGCCTTTGGCGCCGTTCTTGCTCACTGTCTCCTGCCTCCGGCGCCGCTCGGCGCATCCGAGGACCTGCCTTGAGCCAGACGAGCGACGGTATCGAGGAAGATCGACACGTCGATCGGCTTCTCGACATACGCCTCCGGCGGCGAGATACTTGTGTCGTTAACGTAGTTGTACAGATCGAATTCCGACTCCGGGACCATGCCGCTAACCACTATCACGGGAATGCGCCGCGTTCTCTCTTGACGACGCAGCTTGACGTATAGCGACAGACCCGATTCCTCCGGCATCATGATATCCAGGCAGATCAGGTCGGGGCGGTGCCCGCGAACCGCCTCCATGGCGTCAGCGGAATTGTCGGCGGTCGCTACTTCGTAATCATGGCTTTCCAGCACTGAACTCAGGTAGCGCACCACGTCGGGCTCATCATCAACTATCAGAATCCGCTTGGCCATCGTTACTACCAGGTTCCTTCCTTGGGATTGCCGATCTCCGGCAGGACCACGCGATTGAAGACCGTGTCGCGATGCACCTGTCGGATTTCCTCGGGCCAGTACGCCGGCACAGGCTCAGCATGACAGGTTGGGCACAGCGACAGCTTCTTCCACTCTGTTTTCTGAGTCGATCTACGCCGGTGACAATCGACGCAGACACCGTGCATGGCGTCGACATAGGAGGGAGCAGCGTACTGCTCGACTTTGATTGCAGTCCCCGGAGGAATCAGGTCCTTGTGGCATTTGTCGCAGGTCTCCGCCGTAGCGGCGGACCGTTGCTGCGCCAGAGAGTGACATTCTGCGCAAGCCAGATTGGCCCCGTCGGGAGAGGCATGCCAATCATGTCGAAAAGCGTCACCCGTAGAGTACATCAGGTTGTGACAGGCGTAGCAACCAGTGGCCTCGTCGAGCGGATAGTTCATGTGGTGGCACTTGACACAGGACTCTTTGGCGCCCTCGCGGTCTATATGGGCCTGGTGCGGGAAGGTCACACCCCAGGCGTCGGTGTTGCCGTCCACGTACATGGTGTCGACGCCGCGAGCCTCAGAAACGCCGACTGTCTTGACACCCTCGCTGCGAATCCGCTTACCGGGCATAACCGCGAACCCGAAGGCCAGGGCAAAGACCAGAACGAGCGAGAAGATCGTTCTTCCGGCAATTCGTGGCGTACCCAGCCACACCTGCGCAGCGCGATCAAATCGTGAGGGAGCCTCGGCTCGTTCGAGTGGGCTCTCCCACCTGGTCTCCCACATGCGGAATCGTTCCACGAAGAACAGGAAAGCCAGTATGGCCGCGGATATAATGCCGAAACTGATCATCAGCTCATATATTGTGGGAATGTATGGCGGCCCGGTGCGAACGAGCATGATCCCGGCAATATTGGCCCGATGCAGGCCGATGCCGATAACCCCCGAGAGCGACGCCACCCAGAGCCCGGCCTGGGAATATCGCACCCGCCGCACGCTGAGGCAGATAATCGGCAGGGCCAGAGTCAGGGCGATCTCGATCCAGAAAACGAGTGTCTGCCATGAGCCAGTGAACATCATTCCCGCTTTGCCGGTCGCAATGATGTCGATGAATCTGGTCAGTCCATAGACAACCAGAACCCCGAGCGAGAAGAGGCCGAGTTTGGCGAGCTTGTCGATCTCAACCGGCTTTCGATAGAGATTCGAAATAGTTAGCACGCCTGCGGTCAGCATCAGGGGTCCAACGGCCACGGCGGACACGAAGAACAGAATCGGCAGCAGGCTCGAATACCAGAGCGGATGCAGCTTCTCCGGAGTAATCAGGAAGAGAGTACCCAGGGACGATTGGTGAAGCGTCGAGATCATGATCCCCAGGAAGACCAGCACGATCCTGTACTTCGTGAGGAACCGTCTCAGGCGCGCCAGTCGTCCCGTGTCTTCGAGCGGCGTAGGTATGAATTCGAGAAACAGCACCAGCAGGTAGAGCATGACGCACCACGATACTTCGAAGAGCGCCGAATGATGCTGCCAGTATATGATCGGGTGCCAAACCATCCACGGAAGGCCCAGTTCGACGACGAGCGCGGTCGCAGCCGACAGGTAGCCCAGGAAAGCCATCAGTACCGAGACCTTGGCGTAACGGTGCAGGTCCTCGCGTCGCATAATATATATGAGGGCCGTTATGACGAACCCGCCGGCGGCCAGTGCGATGCCGGGGATGACGTTCATGCCCTTCCAGATACCCCAGGGAGTAGCATCGCTCTGGTTGGTGATGGCCCCCAGGCCGAAGAGCATGCGGGTGATGCCGGAGGCGATACCCATCCCCAGTATGGCCCAGAGAATGGACTTAAAAACGGTCACTCTTCGCATACCCTACTCCTCGTCCTTGCTTTCTTCACGGCGGACCTTCTCCTTGCGACGGAAAAACCAGTACAAACCACCCATTACGGCGCCCATGCCAACGAATGCCGGAGGCACCGCATGCATGGCCAACTCAGTGGTCTGCGGCAGTGGAGTTCGGATATCCCGTTTCGGGTAAGTCAGGAAGTCCAGTGGAATATCCGAGATGTAGAGCACGCAGGTCCCGCCGACATCATGCTCCCCGTAGACCTTGTTGATGTACTTGCCGTTGCCGGACTCTATTCGGCGGTGCGCTTCGGCCAGCATCTCATCGCGATCACCGAATATTGTCGCCTTCTCGGGACAGGCTTCAGTGCAGGCGGGTTGACGGCCTTCGGCGATGCGGTCGAAACAGAAGCCGCATTTGCGGATATAGGGCACGGCCCGGTCCCAGTCATAGCGAGGTATCCCGTACGGACAGGCTATCATGCAATAGCGACATCCGATGCACTTGGAGGAATCGTAAGTCACCGGACCGTCATCGCGCTTCACCAGGGCGCCGACCGGACAGGCCGACACACAGGCCGGATCTATGCAGTGGCGGCACTGCTTTCGCACGTAGTGATCATCCGAACGCTGAATGATCGAAGTCCAGTTGAGCGCCGACAAGCCATCGTTACGATGCCAGTTACGCGGGACATCGCTTTCCAGGTTATTGTCTTTCTTGCACGCAACCACGCATTCAAAGCAGCCGATGCACTTCGTGATGTCGGTGAGAATCGCCTTCACACCGGGGCTCCTTTCTTGTTCAGGGTGGTGCAGATATTCTCATCGACTCGCGCCGGGAATTTCCAGGCAAGCACGATTATGAACTGCGAGAATGGCATCAAGACGCAGTGTGCGACCTTGGTGAACGGGATGAGCACAAAGATCAGTTCACCCGAAAGCAGATGCCCGAGCATGAACACCTGATAGGTCGCCGGCGCCATGGCCAGATTGGAGCAGGCGTAACCGGTGATAAAGGGGATTACCAGAAGCACCGGCCACAGGTAGTCCTGGGTCCGGCTCAGAGCCCTGGCGCCGCGCACCACCAGACGGCCAACGAGGAGAGCGACACCGGCCGCGATGGTCGTGATGGTCAGCAGATCGGCCCAGAAATGAGGCAGGCTCCACCAGGATACGCCGATGCTCTCCCGCCACAACTGGATATGGGCCAGGAGGAAGATGGGTACAAGGATCAGGCCTATGTGAAAGACGATCGACAGGAGGCTGTAAATCGGTCGCCGCGTAAACGCTCTCCTGACCGGAAACAGCCAGCCGATAGTCCTGGTTATAGCGTCCTTCCAGGCCAGCCTCTTGTCTCCCGCCCGGCGCCAGGCCTCGACGGCGTTCCAGATGTCGGTGATTATCAGCCTCGCCAGCCCCAGTATCATTATGCCGAAGGTCAGGCGAAACAAGGGTCCCTTGGCGAATTCGATTGCCGAATCCACAGTCTATCCTTCCTTTTCAGTCGTTCGTTTCATTCTTGCTTCGCTGTCGAAAACGATCGCCTTGTAGATCAGGTCATGCAGACCGACTACTTCGCAGTCGATCCCCTGGTCTTCCACCAGTTCACGCAGTTGCTTCTTGCAGTTGGCGCACGGAGCGATCAGGTATTTTGCCCCCGTGGCCCGAATCTGATCGGCCTTAGCCTTGCCGCCGACCATGGTACGGTAGGGCCTTATCTCATCAATCGAGACAGTGCCGCCACCGCCTCCGCAGCAGATATTCTCCCGGCGATTGGGGGTCATCTCTACGAAATTCGGGCAGAACGCTCGGATCAGCTCGCGGGGCTGATCGACTATCCATCCCTGGCGGGCGATGTTGCAGGGATCGTGATACGTCACTGTCTCCGTAATGGCGTTGGGGTTGAGCTTCAGCCGACCTTCCCGGTACATCCTGTGGGTGTACTCCATGATGTTGAAGACCGGCCTGGCCTCACTGCCGCCGCAATGAACCGGCACATAGTACTTGGCGGTGCGCGAGGCATGTCCGCATTCACCGATCAGGATGGCTTTCGTGTTCAGGCGCTCGGTTTCGGCGTACAGCTTGCGAATCACGCGCTCCAGTATCCGGTCGCTGTAGAATAGCCCGTAGTTGATGGCATCGAAGTAGTTGGTGCTGATGGTCCATGACCCGCCGGTTGCCGTAAACACGGCCGCAATGCCCATCAGCGTTTCGGCTTCCATGAGGAAATCGGACACAGCCGGTGTGAACAGGTATTCGGCGCCCTCGATATCAAGCGGGAACTTGATCTGGATCCCCAGCTCCTCTGCCATGTCCTCTTCAAGGAACTCAAGCGTGTCGGTTAGAGCCGGGACCGGCACCGCCGACGTATTGCCGGTATTGCCTTCGAGTTGTTCGCGCGTACTGACCACCAGCGCCCTCGGCGCCAGACCGATCTCGCTTAAGATGAATCGCCCCAGGTGGGTGATCAGGGCGTGGTCGATTCCAACCGGACATTCGAGAGTACATCGACGACAGGCTGTACAATTCCAGAACGACTCGGCCATTTCCTTGACCTTCTCGTCGGTGAGGCCCTCAGCACCGCTAAGCCGTCCGGCCAGGGAACCGGCCACGGTGAAATGGCGCCGGTAGACCGACAGCAACAACTCGGACCGATAACACGGAATGTCCTTGACGTCACCAGTCGCCAGGTACACGGGGCATTGCACCGAACAACGCGCGCATTTGGCCGATACCCGTACGAAATGCTCCATGGCGAAGCGATAGTTGGTATGGCGAAGAATAGCCGCGAAGGCCTCCAGGAAGGCTTTCGGCCTGTCTTCCACGTCGTGGTCCTCGACGTGATAGCGAACGTCGAGTCGCTGGCGCTGAATCACCTCGGCCTTTTTGACATTGGCGAACGCCTTCTGCCGTTCCTCTTCCGATATAACCGTGGTTCTCATCATCCTCTTTCTCGTTTGTCATTAGAGTGAGGGTGCTCGTTATCTGCTTCGGGTTCAAAGGGCTGCAATCGGTCGTGGCCCACGACGGCGACCGCGAGGGGCGGCGCCTGGTCGGATCGGGCTCCCCCGGCCCTGACCAAATAACTGCCGGGATCGACCAGTTGAATACCGAAAGAACGACAACACTCCAGCAGTCGTTGATTGGCTGGATGTACGTACAGACGCGCATGGAAGTCGTTCATGGTGGCGTAGTGAAACTCGCGAATCTCGCGATCGCACCGATAGATATGGGCGCCGCAGCAGACGGCCACCCGGATGGGCCTTCTGCACACGGGGCATTCGATTGACCCGGTGAGGTCGACCGCAAACGGGGCCCCCGATCCGGCTGCTCTGACTTGCCAGCCGCAGGAAGCCAGAAGGCCCCCGGCCCAGCAAATGAGATCCTCATGGGGTTGTTCACATTCCATCCCCTGGTCGGCATCGCCGATTGCCAAGGACCTGAGCCCGCCGACGACGAATTCATCCAGGGCCGCATCTATGGTCATGGACACTCCGTCGATAACCACCACGTCCAATGATCGCAGCACATTGCGATACAGAGACCTGATCCCGTTGCAGATCACGGTATCGACCTGGTGCTCGCGCAGGAGACGCACCCGACTGAAGCCTTCGCAACCAGAGCACGGTTGAGTCTCCGAATCGATGACGTGACTCTCGACAACGGTGCAGATGACAATGGATTCAGCAGTCTCGAACCGGGGGGCCACATGCGCATCCATCTTTGGTATCGCAACTCTCGCTTGCATCCTTCCCACAGAGAGTATCAAGCGCGATGCCGAAGACTCAGGTATTAACCTAAACTATTGTATTGCAATAAATTCGATGGGCGTACGGGCGCCGATGGGTTGCGTCGCCAATGTTGCAATGCAACATACTATCGTTGCACATGCAACAATTGCAACGCCAGCGCGCGAAGTGGATAGCGAGTCTATATGTTGCCGGGATCGATATCGTGCTTCTTGAGTTGACGCCAGAGCGTGGTGCGATGAATGCCCAGTACCCTTGCCGCCTCGCTGACCCTCCCCCCCGCCTGCCGCAGGGCCTGTATCAGGCGACTCCGCGGGTCTGTTTTTTCGGGAGGCACAGGGGCGGATTGCAGCGGTGGTCGGGATCCGGTGGCATCAACCTCACCGGTCAGTTCGGCCGGCAGGTGTTCGGGCTCAATAACCGAACCGTGACAAACAACGAAGCCATATTCGATGATGTTCTCCAGCTCGCGTACATTTCCGGGGAAATCGTGATTCATCAGTATCTTCATTACTGCCGGGCTGACGCTGACGATATTCTTGCCGCGGCGGGAGTTGAACCGTCGGATAAAATGGTCAACCAGATATGGGATATCCTCCCGGCGTTCGCGTAGCGATGGTAACTCCACTTTTACAACGGCCAGCCGGAAGTAAAGGTCGTCGCGGAATTTGCCCTGCGCCACCATCTTCTTCAGAGACTGGTTGGTGGCTGCCACAATGCGGATATCGGCCCTGGCGACGCGAGTGGAGCCAACCGGTTCATACTCGCGCTCCTGAATCAGCCGCAGCAGCTTGACTTGCGTTGACATGGGGAGTTCGGCTATCTCGTCGAAGAAGACAGTTCCACCCTCGGCCATCGATATCCTGCCGGGTTTGTCCTTCCTGGCGTCGGTGAAGGCTCCCTTGACATAACCGAACAACTCCGATTCAAACAACTGCGCCGGAAGGGTCCCGCAGTTGATGACGACACAGGGGTTCTTTTTTCTCGGACTGATATTGTGGATGGCGCGGGCAAACAGCTCTTTGCCCGAACCCGAGGGCCCCTGGATGAGTACGGTGCTTTCGCTGTCGGCGATGTCCGGCAGGATTGTGAACAGGCGAAGGATACGCGGACTTTTGGAGATAATGTCCTCGAAGGAGTAGTTCCTGTCGAGTTCCTTGCGAAGCTCCTCGATAGCCGACAGGTCGCGGAAAGTCTCTACCGCCCCCAGCACGACATCATCATCGTCCCGCAACACTGCCGTCGAAATACTAACAGGAACCGTATCGCCATGAACATTGATAATGTTAACCCGGCGATCGACTTCCTCCTGACCGGTCCTCAGCGTGGCCCGCAATGGACAGTTCTGGCAGATGTCGGAATGAAAGATGTCGTAGCATTGTCTACCTATCGCCCGGGCGGCCGGGATTCCTGTTATTCTCTCGGCGGCCCTATTGAAACTGGTTATCACGCGTTCGCTGTCGACGGTGAAGACACCATCGGCCACGGAGTTAAGTATCACTTGGAAGAAGCGCAGGTCTTTCGGCGTCTTGGTCATATAGTCACATCTTTCCGATCGGATATGCCGCCCGACCGAATTGCTCAGCAATATATGGTACGAATCGCGCCGCGTCAGCAACAAGTGGATCGTAGTATCCACATAATGCTCCGCGGCCGCAGCTGCCGACACACTTGCAGTAATCCGGGCTCTTTCGTCTGACTTCCGGGTGAATATTGAGACAGGCCATATGAAGGGCCTAAACGCCCGGGGGTGAAGCACTTTGTGCTTTGAAATTCAGCCCATACGACCTATATTGGAGAGGTGAGTCCATGACGATACTCGGTATTCGAGCAACAAGTCTCCTCGGTATGATGTCTGAATTACCCCGTTTTGTTTCGCTGATTGCAGGCGCCCTGACGCGCCGACTCGACATGAGCAGGGCAAAGAGAGCGCCGGCATCGGGGTCCAGACAGTCGTCTCTCGGACTCGGGAAATCGCAACACGCACCCTAAAACCAAAGTGAGAGATTGGAGCGGAGCAAATGACCAAACGCCAAAGAGAAAGAGCCTTTCCTCCATTCACCGCCTTTCTGATCCTGCTCGCATGCCTGACACTGATCGGGACATCGGCAGCAGCCGAGTCGGTAACGCTTGAGTATTCCTTCGAGCGGCCGTCCGTGCGTTCTGTTGACCTTGACGGCAGCACCTGGGATCGGATAATCATGCCTGATGTGCCCAGCAGCGCGGTGGCGGGCGAACCGTTGCTGCCAGTATACGGCGCGTACGTGCTGCTTCCGTATGGCGCCGAGGTCTCGGACGTAGCAATCGAAGCACCCGAGGTGGAGTCTCTGGGCAAGAACTACGAGGTCGAGCCGGCTCTCAGGCCAATCAAACTAAGCGCCCTGCCGGGAACCCGGCCGACAGTTGAACCCGATCCGCTGATATACCAGTCGAACCAGCCTTACCCTTCGGACCTGGTTCAGCAGGTCGGTGTGCACAGCTTCCGCGGTTACTCGATTCTGGTGTTGCGTCTCTATCCGACCCAGTATTTCCCGGCTTCAGGCGAGTTGCTCTATTTCCCGCGCCTGACCGTAACGATCAACACCGCCAGTACCGGCGCATACTCCGCACTGTACCGCGGCCACCTGTCTGACGAAGAGCAAGTAGCCGCCCGGGTGGACAATCCCTGGGACGTCGGAACCTACGCCGCCGCCCCTAAACGAGGCGCCCGGGCCTACGACATGCTGATAATCACAACCTCGTCGCTGGCCCCCTCATTCCAACCCCTGAAGGACTATCACGACACTACGGGGATCCTCACCGAGATCCACACTACGTCCCAGATCGGCAGCAGCAATCCCGACGACATTCGCGCCTACATTTCCGACCGGTACATTCAGGACGGCATCAGCTACGTGTTGATCGGCGCCGACGATGATATCATCCCCGCCAAGAACCTGTACGTTCGCTCCTGGGAAGGCAGCGGGGCGGAGGTAGAGTACAACATGCCCGGCGACATATACTTCGCCTGTCTCGACGGTACCTGGAACAGCGACGGCGACTCCTACTGGGGTGAACCGACTGACGGCATCGGGGGCAGCGACGTCGACCTGGTAGCGGAGGTCTATGTCGGCCGCGCCTCGGTCGGAAACACTACCGAAGCCGATCGCTTCGTTGATAAGACGCTGCAGTATCTGACGACCAACAGCGCATACCTTCAGGGCATTCTGATGGTAGGCGAGCATCTCGGTTTCGGAGGTGAGTCGGAATATGCCGCCAATACCCTGAATGAATTGGTCGACGGCGCCTCCAGCCACGGCTATACAACCGTCGGCATTCCCTCGGACATGTACAGCATCGACAGCATATATGACCGCAGCTGGGCCGGCAATGACTGGCCGGTCTCAGAGCTGACGACCCGCGTCAACGGCGGTCTGCACGTCCTGAACCATCTCGGTCACGGTAGCCCTGACTATGCGATGAAGCTGTACAACTCTGATGTGCTCAGCAGCCTTACCAATAGCGATCACTGTCTCGTGTATTCGCAGACCTGTCTGGCCGGTCATTTTGACGGCACTGACTGCTGGGCCGAGACGATCAACATCAAGACCGACGCCGGCGCCTTCGCCGTAGTCATGAACGCCAGATACGGATGGGGAACATACAACTCCACCGATGGCCCGTCGCAGCGCTTCAATCGTGAATTCTGGGACGCCATTTTCAATCCATCAGAGGCTAAGACTCAAATAGGTATAGCCAATCAGGACTCGAAGGAAGATAACCTTTACCGCATCAATGACGACTGTATGCGTTGGTGCTATTACGAGCTCAACCTGTTCGGCGATCCAACGGTATCGTTCAAGGGGGTCAACGCCATTGCCTTCTCGTATCCGAACGGCATCCCGGCAACAGTGCTTCCGGACCAGACGAACTCCTTCGACGTCGTCGTAAGCGGTGTGGGTGACGGTATCCCGCTCTCCGGCTCCGGAATGCTGCACTATTCCATCAACGGCGGCTCCTGGGACAGTACCTACATGACTGAGGGCTTTCCCAACGAGTATACGGCCGAGCTTCCTGCGATCACCTGCGATGATATTATAGAGTTCTACGTCAGCGCCGAGGAGTCTTCGACCGGCCGCGCTAATGATCCGGACCCGTCATCACCCCACCTGGCGATTCCGGCCACCAGTGTGGTTGATGTCTTCAGTGACGATTTCGAGACCGATCAGGGCTGGACAGTCTACGGTGATGCTTCCGATGGACAGTGGGAGCGCGGTGTTCCCGTCGGAGGCGGCGACCGCGGCGATCCTCCCACCGACTACGACGGCTCCGGCAGTTGCTACCTGACCGATAACGTTGACGGTGACTCCGATATCGACGGTGGCCATACCAACCTGGTATCGCCGACCATCGATATGTCGGCGGGTGACGCTGTTATCAGCTACGCCCGCTGGTACTCCAACAACTTCGGCGCCGACCCAAACAACGACGTCTTCAATATCTACATTTCCAACGACAATGGTTCCAGCTGGACGCTGGTCGAGGCGGTTGGACCCATCTATCAGGCCAACGGCGGGTGGTTCGAGCACTCCTTCACGGTGAGTGATTTTGTCGCGCCTACTTCCCAGGTCAAGATGCGCTTTGACGCCTCCGATCTTGGCAGCGGCTCGGTGGTCGAAGCGGCTGTGGACGCCTTCTCCGTGACCAGGATTGAATGTGAAGGCAACCCCGACTCGGACGGTGATGGGATTCCGAACGTCTCGGACAACTGTCCCAACACCTATAATCCGGATCAGCAGGACCTCGACAGCGACGGGGTCGGTGACGTTTGCGATAATTGCCCGACCGTCGCCAATGCTGACCAGAGCGATCTCGACGGCGATGGTGTCGGTGACGCCTGCGACAATTGCGCTGATGTGGCTAATCCCGGCCAAGCCGATGCCGACGGCGACGATGTGGGTGATGTCTGCGATAATTGCCCCGATGTCGCCAATGCCGACCAAGTTGATGTCGACGGCGATAACATCGGCGATCCCTGTGACAATTGCCCGACCGTGGCCAATGTCGATCAGGCCGATGCCGACAGCGACGAGATCGGCGATGCATGCGACAACTGTCCTGATGTCGTCAATGCCGATCAGGCCGACGCCGACGGTGATAGCATTGGCGACCCCTGTGATAACTGTCCGAACATCGCCAATACCGACCAGAGCGATCTCGACGATGATGGTGTCGGTGATCTATGCGATAACTGCCCCGAGATCGCCAACGCCGATCAGAGCGACCAGGACAGTGATGGCGTCGGCGATCTGTGCGACAATTGCCCGGAGACGGCCAACCCCGACCAGGTCGACTCCGATGGAGACGGGGTCGGTGATGCGTGTGAGAGTTGCTGTGAACTGCGCGGCGATGTGGACCACAACGGCGTCGGCCCGGATGTCGCCGACATGGTCTACCTCGTGACGTACATGTTCTCAGAGGGTCCGCAACCCCCATGTGAGGAGCCTGAAGGCAGCGGTTACTACAGCGAAGCGGATGTGGACGGTAACGCCACCGGTCCGGACATCGCTGATTTGATCTATCTGACCGCCTATATGTTCCAGTCGGGACCGCCTCCGGTGGCCTGCCCATAGAAACGTGTCGAGTTCGTTCGATGTAAGACAAGCGCCGCCGTGGGCACTGACCCGCGGCGGCCTTGCCGTTGCATATCATTTGTAGTGACGCGGTAGGGGCGTCCAGGAATCAAGACATGTCCTTGTGAGCACACTGCTGAAGCCCGGTGACCGTTGACGCCGACAGTGGTTTCGAGTCACGGGCAGGTGCGCCCCGGCCCCCGGGTGCTTCCGCGGTAATTGGGCCAACCTCCAAAAACCCCTTGCCGCATCTCCCTTGAACCCCTAATTAGACTTCTGAGTGAGAGATCCAGTAAGCATAAAGGAGTCCTGCGTTGCGACATTCCCTGATTCCGATAGTTCTGGCCCCAATCGTTCTTCTGTTATCGGCCTGCGGTCAGAAGAAGACAGCCCCCGCCCCCGAACCCGAGGGTGAGTACTTCCGACACGTCAAGATCGACGCCTACTACCGTCTGCTTGGCGATGGGGTCATTGACAACCCTGAAACCTTCCTGGCGGGAATGTATCGATTCAGTCGCGATCAGCAGGGGCGGCTGCAACGAATCGAGTACATCGACGATGGCCGGCCGACCGCCGATCCGTCATTCGGCGTAGCCGCCATCGAATTCGAGTATACTGATTCAACCGAACGGCGCAGCTTCTACGATGCCCAGGGGCAACCCGCTCGGGACAAGACCGGTGCACACGCTATCGTCCTCAGCCTCAACGAGGAGGGTCATCGCACCGGCTATCGCAACTACGATATTGCCGGCAACCCGACCACGGACAATGCCATGGCGGCCGAGCACCGCTGGACCCTCGACGACAAGGGACGGCGTATCGAAGCCGAGCGCCTGGACATGAACGGCGAGCGGGTAACCGACGCCGACGGCATCACGTTCATACGCTGGAAATACGACGACCAGGATAACGTCATCGAGTCATCGAATCATGGTTTCGACGGCTCGCTGATGCTCGGCCAGAGCGGCTTCGCGATCATAAGGATGGACTATGATGAGCATGGGCGGGTCATTGAGTCGCGTATGTATGGGCGCGACGAACAGCCGACTGCGGTTGGATCGGATCTGCACATGTATCGCTTCAAGTACGACCAGCGGGGCAACCGGATAGAGCGCCGCGGCTACGATTCTAATGAGAGGATAATGCCGAACAACTACGGTGTCGCGATATTCCAGCGCGAATTTGACGGGCGCGGGCTCGTCGTGGAGGAGCGCTATCTCAATGTCAATGAAGAGCTCCAGTCTGGCGCCGAGGGAGTGGCTCGCGTAGTCTACAAACATGACGACGCCGGTCGTCAGACAGAATTGGCCTACTACGACGCTCACGGCAACCGGACATCCGATGCGCAGGGGGTCACAATCTACCGTCGCACCTACGACGATAACGGCCACCCCGTCACTGAAACATGCCATGGCCCCGACGGGGAACTCGTGAGCAATCGTCTCGGGTTTGCTGAGGTCAGGCACGTGTGGGACGATTCCGGCAATGAAGTATCATTGAGCTACCATGACGTTGAGGGCGACCTGGCGACCCCAAGAAACCGTGAAATCGCCAAGTACGAACGAAAGTACAATGCCTCGGGCAACCCGATCGAGGAGCGCCGTTTCGGCGCCGACGGAAAGCCCAAGAACGACAATAACGGCATGGCCATCGTGCGCTGGAAATACGACAGCCTGGGCAACCGAACCGAGGTAGCGTACTTCGACGTCGACGGTAACCCTGTTGAGGACCCGGAGAACGGCGCTGCCGTGATTCGCCTGCAATACGATGATGCCGGCGAAGTCATTAACACGGTCGGGCTGGATGCGAAGGGCGACACGATCCGTCCACCCGCCCAGGATGCCCCGCAGATTCGGGTTGAACCGCGCCGGAAGTAGTCGGGTTGGCCGCAGAAGAAGGATCAGGGAGGATGGAAAGAGTATGACTGCACGCGCTCGACGTGTACTCTGGTTCGCACTTTCGATCCTGCTCGCCCTGGTTATCGGCATAGCCGTGGCCGGATGGCTGATGCTCATCCTGGCCGTGCCCCCCGAGGATGGTGTCGTTTCGGTCAGAGAGATCCATCAGCCGGTCGAGATAACGTACGACGCCAGGGGAATCCCGCAGGTATGGGCGACCGATCGCCACGACGCCCTCTTTGCTCTGGGCTACCTTCACGCCTCAGAACGAATGTTCCAGATGGACCTGTTCAGGCGCCTGGCCTACGGACGGCTCTCGGAAATGACCGGCTCGATAACTGTCGATCTCGATATCCAGCAGCGTCATCTGGGCCACGGGCGGCTGGCAGCTACCGCCGCAGACGCGCTGACCGAGGAGAACCGTACCGCCTTGCAGGCGTACAGCGACGGAGTCAACGCCTACGTCGAGACAGCAAGGGCGATGCCGTTCGAATTTCGGCTGCTGCCGACCGCATTCGAAGGGTGGACTGTCGAGCACTGCCTTGCCCTGACCAGCTACCAGTCCTGGTTTTCCAACGCTCTGATGAACTCGGATGGATACTTCCGCGAGCTGGCTGACAAGCTCGGTCGCGACAGCGCCGCGGTCTATGCGCCGTCGTACCCGGGCTGGGCGCCGGTGACAATTCCCCGTTCCTATGAGATGTCTTCGGAAACCTCCACTCCGGCTATCCCGGGAACACGACCTGAGGCCGGGCAGGCCGGTGCACGCGCCGAATCAACCGCCCGATGGCTCTCGCCCGGGGCCTCTTTGGCCGAAGCCGTCCTCCGGTCCGCGGACGCTCCAATTGGCGGCTCGAATGCCTGGGTGATATCGCCTGCCCGCTCGCAGTCGGGCCGCGCCATGCTGGCATCGGACCCGCACCTGGAGGTCAGTCGCCTGCCGCAGTTCTGGTTTGCAGTCGGGGTGCACACCGCCGATGGTTCAATCGATGCCCTAGGAATCACGACTCCCGGGCTGCCGGTAGTGATCATGGGGCACAACGGAGCGGCGGCGTGGGCCTTCACAGTCGGCGGGATCGACGTCAACGACTACTATCGAGAACGAATCAACCCCGATGACTCGCTGCAGTACCTGACTCCGGACGGCTGGGCCGATATGAACGTAGTAGTGGATACGGTCTTAGTCAGCGACTCCGAGCCGCGGGAGATTCGAATCAAGTCTACGCGCCATGGTCCGATTATGCACCGCAGCGACTCGGCCGGGTACGTCTACTCCCTGAGGTGGGCCGGGTTTGACGCCGATCTCGACGCCGCGATCGGAGCCGGGCTCGACCTGGCCGGTGTACGTGACTTCGAGAACTTTCGTCGAACCGTCACCAGCCTTGGAGCCCTCGATGCAAGTTGGATGTATGCCGACAGCGGTGGGAATATCGGCTATCAACTCGGCTCCCCGATTGCCAATCGCGATCGACTGACGGCCCTGCTGCCGGGTGATGGCTGGACCGACGACCATGAGTGGCGCGGGTATGTCCCGCTCGACAGTACACCGCATGCCCTCAATCCTGAGCAGGGCTGGCTCGCGGTCTGCAACAATCTGCCGACGAGATCGATGGAATTGCCGGGCACCTTCGCTTTCGACCGCATTGCGCGGATAAACTCACTTCTTGATTCGCTCGATCGATTCACTCCCGGCGATCTGGAGACCATGCAATACGATCTGGTTAGCGCCCACTGGCAGCGCTGGCGGGGAGTCCTCGCCGCAGCGCTGGATTACAATGGTGACTCGGCCTGGGCTGACTCGGCGCGGGCCTGGGACGGCTCGTGCGATCAGGACTCGCGCATTGCTCCGATCATAGCCGTGTTCATGCACAGCCTGAGGCGGAGTTCGTTTGAGGCCGTCGGTGACGACCTTTCCAGCGGTATCCCAGGTGCGGTCATGGAAGATGTCTGGTCGCCGGTTGTAGTGACCTCAGAGCTCGATTCGGTCCGGTTGCAACAGATCGCCGAGGCCGCTCGGTCGGCTCTGGAATGGGCAGACGGGCGGACGATGGGACAGGCGCAGACTCTGACAATGCGCCATCCGATGGCGCGAGCGCCGGTTATCGGCGGCCTGCTCGGCTTGCACCGCGGCCCATGGCCCTGGCGCGGCGCCCCGGGCACAGTAAATGCCTCGTGGTTCGGCCGGCGCGACTCGATGTTGGTTTCTTCGGTCGGCGCGAGCTGGCGATTTGTTGTCGACTTCGCAAATGTCGACCGTGCGAGTATGGTCCTGCCGGCGGGCAATTCGGGCCACCCGGCCAGCGATCACTTCTTTGACTTCTTCGAGATGTACCGATCCGGCCAGCGCTGGACGGTTCCCTTCAGCGAGGAGGCGGTCCGCTCCCGAGCGGCCGGAACACTGGTGCTTCGTCCGGAGGCGACAGAGTGATAGGGTACAGACCGATGACAAGTAGGTAACAGAGTAGACGGGAGATATGGGTAACAGGTCAAATTGGGTGCGAATCAACAAGCAGGTGGTTCGTTTGCTACCGCAGGTCCGGCTGCAGTATGGTAGCCTGTTACCTGGGAAACGGCTTCGGCGGTTTGGCAGATCGTTCGCGAGCCGCGTACTGCCACCCCGATGCCGCGTCGGAGCAGATAGAGTGCGCTCGGTGCGTCCCGTCGGGCTCATCGTCACGGGGCCCCTAAGCAGCTCAAGGCCTGAGTGGGGCATCATAGCCCCGAGAACGTACAACGCGGTCTTTGCCGTCGCTCCACCTTCGAATGTGGTTCCATCCGAAAAGGACCAATGCGGCTGGGAAAGGTGTTAGAAAATCGCCGTTACGTGGTCCATCATGCTCTATTTCTGCTGACGTATTGTATTGGGAAAGAATGACTTTTTAATGGCGGGGAGGGGATTTGAACCCCTGACCTTCGGGTTATGAGCCCGACGAGCTACCAGACTGCTCCACCCCGCGATCAGGTTGCCCAATATAGAGGCCAATCGGTCCGTGTCAAGCGCTTAGATGAATATATGCGCAGAACCGTCCACTTTTTCACGTCCCCGGATATGGCCCCCGGCGAGTAGCTCACTCTGCCTAACCCGTACCGGCCGGCCTGGAGTTGCGGAGATAGCCGCCGGTGGCAGCGATCATGCACTCCGAGGAAGACAAATTAATGTGCCTTTGTGCGAAAGCCATCCGGCCGATTGTCCGATAATGGTTGATAGATATCAATCGAGTCGGAGAAACCGGTATGTCCAATAGGAATGGCAACATGACCAGCGATCACCAGTTGAAAACGGGAACACAAACACTGCTGGCACAAGGCGAAGAGTACTTCCAACAGGGGAATCTCGACAAGGCTCGAGCGTTGTTCGAAAAGGCCCTGAGGCACGATCCCGGCAGCAAGGTGGCCCTCAACAACCTCGGCGTAGTCAGCTTTCGTCAGCGAAGACTGGATGAGGCCGAAGAGCACTTCGAAGCCGCGCTGAGGATTGACCGCGACTACCAGGAGTGCCACAAAAACCTCAATGCGCTGCGGATCGTGCGGGCAAGAGAGGACAAGACCGTGCTGAAGGGCTTCCGGATCGCCCTGGTCAGCCCGTTTGAGAACAAGTTTCTGAAGCTCTGGTCAGACCACTTCTCGCACGAGAACGAGGTCCGCATCATCACGCCGAAGTCCAACTCCGAGCTCGACGTCCTCGGCGACTGGCCGGAAATAGTCCTTTCGGGGTGGTGCAATGAACCGCTTCACTACCTGTCGCATCACCACTCGCCCGGACTTCTGGCGACCTACATCCGTAGCTATGAAGCGCTCACGCCCGGCATGATCGAGGCGGCCAACTGGACCAGGATACACGGCGCTGTATTCGTAGCCGACCACGTACGGCAGGTTGCCAACCAAGTCTGCCCGCAATGCCTGGGCGGCCCCAGACAGATTACGATCTACAACTGCGTCGATCTGGACCAGTATCCATTTTACGACAACGCCGGCGGGCATAACATCGCCTACGTCGGATACATCAACCACAAGAAGGGCGTCGGCCTGCTAATGCAGTGCATCGAGCAGGCGGCCAGGCTGGACGAGAAATTCCACTTTCACTTCGCCGGTGTGTTTCAGGAGGTCCGTTACGAGCAGTATATGAAGCACCTGCTCAGAGAGACAGGCCTTGAGGATCGGGTCACATTTCATGGCTGGATCAAGGATGTTCCGGAGTTCCTGGCCGGCATGAACTATGTGATTTCCACCAGCCCGTGGGAGGGCTGTCCCAACAATGTCATCGAAGCGATGGCCTGTGGCATCCGGCCGCTGGTGCATAATTGGAAAGGAGCCAAGGACCTGTTCGGCGACAACCTGGTCTTCGGCACGATCGAGGAGTTCACGCGGATGCTCACATCCACCGACTACGATTCCCAGGCGTATCGCCAGATCGTATCCGAGCATTTTAACGCGAGGACTAACCTCCCTCAATTGGATCGCTTTCTCGCAATACTGTGCGAGGCCAAGGGACTTGATGCTCGTAAGCCGGACGCAGCTCCGGTCGATGGCTCATGCGCCGGCGCACGGCCGATGGAATCCGAAGGACAAGTCGATCAGCCGACGGGACTCGATTTCCGCCAGAGGCTTCCCGAACAGGTTGAGTACACTGAGTCTCGCAAGGGTTTTACGACCGAGTACTGCCGCGGCAAACGGGTACTGCACATTGGATGCGTCGACGCCGGAATGATGCAACTTAGAATAAAGCAAAACAACTACCTTCACGGGCATATCGCCAGAGTCGCGGCCGAGGTGATAGGGGCCGATATCGACCAGGAAGGCCTTGAGCTTCTGGCGAAAGAGGGCTACGAGGTTCACAAGCTCGATCTCGAAAGCGATCTGGAGCTACTTGCCGACTTGGGTAAGCGTGTTGATGTCATGGTCATACCTGAGGTGATCGAGCATCTCAACAACGTCGGCCGGGCGCTGCAAAATCTGCATGAAAGCGGATTCAACGGCGATATACTGATCAGTACGCCGAACGCCTTCTCCTATCGTGCGATTCACGCCGTGGGTCAACGGACTGAACTGGTCCATCCGGACCACAATTACTGGTTCTCTCCGAACACTCTGCGTGTCCTGTTGGAGAAGCACGGCTTTGAAACGTCGCGCCTCGTAATGTATTACAATCGGTGCGACGACGCCTTCGATCGGCAGTTCGCCGACGTAATGAAGAAAAACCCGTATTATGGCGACGGACTGATTGTTATCGCCCGACGCAAGTGAGGATCAGCGTGCGCTATCGTAGAATGCTATACCTTGTCGGAATCGCCGGGCGACTGATTGTGAACTCCAGATCGAAGTGAGTGAAGCCATGTCCGCAAGCGAGCATCTCCTTACCCCCCGCACCCGCAACATCATGCGTTATGTTGTAAGCGACCGCCTGGAGCTCGATCTTTCCGGGTTCAAGGTGATCACTGAAGCCGCCACAGGCCCGTATGCGGTCACCGCAGCGCTGGCGGCGCTGGCCGGGGCGGAGGTTGATGCAGTCGCCGACGACACTGATTTCGGATCCTACGATGAGGCGGCCCGGCAGACAATGGATATCGCCGAGCTGTGCGATGTATCGGCGCATGTCCGGGTGGTGACCCGCGGCCAGGCGGACTTTGAAGCAGCCATGGTCGCCACCAACCTCGGTGGAGTGCGCCCGCTAAACCGTGAGTTGATCGCCCGCCTGCCCCATGGAGCGGTAATCCCGACCATGTCCGACGCTCGCGAACTGAAGCCTGGGGAAATCGACCTCAAGGCCTGCGGCCGCCACGGGATAGACGTCGTCGGTACCTGGACGGAGCATCCCCTGGTGGATATCCTTCGCTACAGTGGTCCGCTCGCATTCAAGCTGCTGTTCGAACAGAACCTGGAAGTGGCCGGCAACCACGTAGTAATCGCCGGCAATGACCAGTTCGTAGCTCCTATCGCCCGCTCTCTGGTAGCTATGGGCGCTGAGGTTCAGCATCTGAGAGAATGGCAGGAACTCGCCCAGGTTCCGGCCGGTAAGATCGATGTCCTGTTGTACAGCGACTATCATGGTGAAATGGGTCGTCCCATGATCGATCAGTCGGTCTTGCAGCGCCAGGTCGGAAGTCTCCTGCTCCAGTTCACGGGTGGTCTGGATTTGATGCCGTTCATTCAGGCGGCGTGGCGATTGGTCCCGGAGCAGTCTCTGCCGGCTCGAAGTCTCTGGCACACTCTATCCCACCTCGGGATCGGCCCGGTCATTGAGCTGCACGCCGCCGGTCTCAAGACGGCCGAGCTTACCCTGAAGCAGGTTCCCCTTGATGGGAGTCTGCCTTTCGGCGGCTTGCGCCAGCGAATTCAAGCCCAACCAGAGACCAGCAAAGCAAACTCATAGGCGCTCCTACACCCTCCCGACTCGCGGCGCCGCGGCTACCCGGTCGCGTCGTCTGAGCGGCCATAACGCCAGCGCAAGGGCCATCAGGGAATCGCAGCGATTGTTATCGTCCCAGCGAGCGGCGCGCAGTTCATCTTCGAACGACCATACCCTGGCCGGCCCGTCGGACATCTCCCAGCGTTCGTAGGCCAGCTTGGCTCGAGCGTGCCACAGCTCGACATTGGTGAGCAATTCCGCCTTCGTCTGCGATGTGAAAACCACGGGCTCGGGATTCCACTCGGCCAGTTGCTCCACCACGACATCACCCAATCCAGAAGCGTCTATGACGAGATGTCCGGGATAATCGAGCTGCCGTTGCCTGATACGTTCGATGACTGCGTTCCAGTCGAAGCGGCGCAGCCTTTCAAGCGCCACTACAATCGCCGTACCGTCGTGGAGTGCTATGGTGATCCCGACGGTGGCCGTTTGCTTGCGGGCGAGGTCCCACCCGGTGAGATATCGGACATCGCCTTTGTCTGCGAGGTTGTCTGCAGGATGCTCACGGTACTTTGCCAGAGCGGCGTCGATGTAACGCCCGGGGATGACTTCGCCGCCGACATCGACAAAACGTCCCATTATATTCTGCTGTACGCGCCGCTCGGAGAAGTGGTGCAGGCGCTCGCCGAGGAAGTTCTTGTCGATGAATGTATTCTCACGCGAATCGCCGTTCTGGAAGTAGCCCGGACGGCCTCCCTCGGTCACATCGCGGGCGCGGCGGCTGAACCAGCCGCGTCCGTTAGGCGTGCTGACCAGATCCAACCGCCCGGCGCGGTCGGCCAGGCGCATTTGGATCACTTCCTCCACGACATATTCCGGCTCGGGCTCGAACGCAACTTCATCGAAGATAAACAGGTCGTAGTCATGCCCGAGAAGATGGTGACCACGACTCTGGGTCGAGCGCGCCTCGAGGACCGAACCGTTGCCTAACCACATCCGCGGAAGAGGCGTGCGGACCGTCCGTGTCACCAGCGCCTTCAGCCAGGTTCGTTCGCGCACAATTCGAACCGCCTGGTCGAATATGATATTGGCCTGATCCTGGGTGATGGAGGCCACGACGATTCGGTAGCGACCGGCGGCATCGAAGCGTCGCGCCCGCGGGCGATAGATTGCGTGGTGAATGACCTTGATCGCCGATACGAACGACTTTCCCCAGCGGTTGCCGGTAACCAAAAGGTTCTCCGGCTGCCATGAGTGCCACAGCCAGCGTTTCTGTCCGCTGTGCAGCGACAGCTTCAGAATCTCTTCGGCGAACACGACCGGATCAAGCAGTCCGCGTCGCCAGATCCGCGCATCGAGATTCGGATTGTCGTCTGTGTTCGTTGGGTTGGTCATGTCAACGATGAAGGGTCCAGGCTCCGCCGTGTCGCAGCCAGTTGCCCGGCCCATGCGGATGGTCCCCACGCCTGACCGCCGGGGTTGTTTGCTCGCCGCTTTCTCCCCTCTACTTCACAAGCCTCGACGCAGTTCGCCGGGCGGTGTCCTCGTCGACCAGCCCGGCCGCGTACAGTTTGAGCATGGCCTCAACGCGTTGCAAGTCATTTTCTGTCTGCTGGTCGGCCTGCCAGGTCATCGCATTGTCGAAGACCCATTCGCATCTCGACTCGTATCCACCCAAGGCCAGATCGATATCGCCAAGCCAGCTCAGAAACCGCGATGCCTCCGCCTGCACCGAACGCACCTGGCGCATGACCAGGTCGAACTTGAAGGTCGCCCAGGTGCGAGTCGAACCGTAGGAGTAGCCCAGCATGAACGGAGCCAGGTTGGTCGCCGCGCAGATCTGTTCAACCAGGGCCCGGTGGCTCAGGTACCAGTTGGCGGTGACGGTGCTTCCCGGCTTCGGACCGATCGACTCGATCTGGACGTTGTCCCAGGTAACGGGGTTCTCGTCCACGTCGCAGGAGCGGATCATCCGGACGGTGTCGTCGAAGTAGGTGTTGATGCGATCCACATACGCCTTGTCTGACTCCCCGCCCAGGCGCTCCGGTGGAGTGATGCGAACATGCAGCCGATGGAACCCGGCATTGTGGCTGGCGCGACGCATATCATCGAGCAATTGCTGCTCGACCCAGGATACGAACGGAATGGTCCGCAAGACCGACCGCCCCAGCGGGGCGTCTGCACTTTCATTGAGGGCCAACAGGTAGAAGTCGGGGCGGTCTAGCACGACCGCCCGACTGTCGGTTTCAATCAGCAACTTGTTGTCCTCATTAAGGTGCAGTCTTGCAGCATCGATGGGCACGAATCGATCCACTCCCGAGCCATCGGACTTGACCGTCACAAATCCACCGAACATGCCGTCACGGAAGAGCCCCTGGAACAGCTCGACCAACAATGAGGTCATAGCGACCGGCTGACCGGAAAGCCCGGCCGAAGTGTTCGCAGCCAGGTTATCGAGGCGCTCAAGGGCGCGTTCGTCTTCGGCGTCGCCGGTACTGTCGACGATGCGGTATCGTCCGGGAGCGGCGGCAAGCCGGCTCCAGGTCCAGATACAGGCCCCGACCAACGGGAGATTGTCAGACAGGAAACGGTACAGCGGCAGGCGGTGACGTCCCGACTGAATCTGCGAGGTGGTCAGCTTGAGCATCGACTCGAGGCGAGCGGCGGTGTGCCCGATGGGACTGCGACGACTCGGGGTGCGGGCGCCGACGCGCAAATCGACGGTTCTCGAGTGGTCGGCCGTGACGTTCTGGCTGAAGATGTTTTTGAAGATACGGTGCAGATCCATGGCGGGCTCCTTTTTCTTCATCGCGGCGCGCCCACGTACTGCACCAATCTTGTAGAGAATCCGGAGACGACTGTTCGGCCTTGACAAATCCGCAGCGCTGGCCTTATTGAAGAAGAAGCTCGATACGACGGAGCCGTTCGGCATTGTTGAGAGCCCAAACCGAATCGCCGGGGTGGGGATATTCGCCAGGCTCCAAACGTCGGCGGTGGTTCTCCCGCCGTGCTTCCTTGAGGCCGAGATTCGCCGCGCCGTTAACAATGACGCCCGGTCCCGAGAGGTCAGGAAACCGGATAATATCAGACTGCCGGAGTCGACAATGAAAGTGCATCATCAGGCAACAACGACCAACCGCCTTCCAGCGGGACTGTCAGACAGCATGTCGATGGCCATGAAGCCTATCGCTGTCGCGCTGCTCATGCTGCTTGCTTTGGGCGCTTGCCCGGCCGGACATGCCGGCGGTACGCCGACCGGCGAGGATATGATAGTCTTCACGGCCCACCAGACGTGGCTGTCGCGGATCTATCTGCTGAACCTGGACGGCTCCGTCTACACGTACTTCGAATATGACATGTATCGCCTGATGGACGTCGAGGTTGTAGATAACGAAGTCTACGTCGTGGATGCATTCGCCCCGAGGATGTTCCGCGTCGACCTTAACACCGGCGGGCTGGATCTCGTCATCGACGACTGGAGTCTGTATTACTTCTACGACCTGGCTTTCGACGGCGCCTACTTCTATGTCACTGAATGGGACCTCAATCGCTATGACATAAACGGTGACAAGGACGGAACGGCGTCATTCGATCAGTCGGTTTTCGGTTCGGCCTGGGATGGCCAGTATCTCTGGACACTCGGTCAGGACAGTCTGATCCGATCATGGGATGTCGACGGCTGGCCGTCAGTCGAGGCTGCCCCGGCAGGCAACATTGAGCCGCCTTCGGGTGCTTGCCGGGGCCTGTGGTACGACGGCGAGTATTTCTGGAGCGCCGAGAGTATCGATGGAGCCGTGGGCCAAATCTACAAGTTCGACCGCGACGGCCAGGTGGTCCGCCAGTGGACCGAACCGGCGTTCCGCGGCTGGAGCGCCTGCCTGGTGCGGGGTAACCGTCCGCCATCGGAACCGCATCAGCCTTACCCAACCGATAGCGCCCAAGGGGTTCCGGTTGACGTAACCCTATCCTGGGCCGCCGACGACCCCGACGGAGACACTGTACTCTTTGATGTCTATCTCGGCGCTTCCCACCCACCGGATCTGGTCGGCGAACAGCAGACGGCCGCTACGTACACACCGACCCCCGCTCTCGTTGCCGGAACCACCTACTTCTGGCGTGTCGTGGCCTGGGATCAGCACGGTGATTCAACATCGGGGCAGCAGTGGGTATTCAGTACCGCAGCGGACTACATCTGCGGTGACGCCGACGGCAGCGGCGAGGGGCCGGACATTGCCGACCTGGTCTACCTGGTCGCGTTCATGTTCAGCGGCGGTCCGGAACCGCCTGCGATGGAAGCCTGCGACGTAGACGGCAGCGGCGGCGGACCCGACATAGCCGACCTCGTATATCTGGTGAGCTTTATGTTTCAGGGCGGGCCGGACTTGCAGTGTCCATAGAGGGCTCGCCGTTAACGATCACCTTATAATGAACGATTGAGAGCCGATCGACGGCAGACCCTAATATGCCCGTAAACACCTTCTCTGAGCGGAAGGGCGGAAGGCCGATAGCCGCGTCAGCCCGGCGGACGCGCTGAAACCGGCATAGTCTAGTCACGACTGGGGCGGAATCGATCTCGGGACCTTCCCCACGCCGGGCATCGATGGCTCATCCAAGCAAATTGCGGCCGGCGAAGATAAACGTAGGATTGTGGTGAGGGGGAGTGTATAATTGAATATTAGTATTCAATTGAGTTCGACCTTTATCGAAGTCTTGTCATAAGACCACAACTCTCCGCTAAAGCTGAATCTCGAATTGACCGCGCAATCACGCGCAGTGAATCATCTGTCTCGATGTGCTCGATTCCAAGGGAATCAGGCTCACATCGGGATGGACAACTACGGAGTGTAGAGTGAACATCTACATCGGAAACATGTCCCCGAATACGACGGAGGACAATTTACGTCAGGCCTTTGAGGGCTTCGGTGAGGTCGCAACTGTCAAGATCATCACCGACCGGGATAGCGGGCAGCCGAGAGGTTTTGCCTTTGTCGAGATGTCGGACAAGGAAGAGGCCACGGCCGCCATCGGCGCACTCAATGGCCAGGACCTGGACGGCAACCCTCTGAAGGTCAGCGAAGCGAAGCCGCGTGCGGAAGGCGGCAATCGCAGCGGCAACAACAACTACCGCAAGCTGTATTAACAGCGAGAGAATGAGATCCGCGCCGTTTCCGGCGTGAATCGGATTTCCAGGGAGACCGGCTCCGCGCCGGTCTCCTTTTTCGTGTCTCTTGTGTGGGTTGCTAGTGGACTGCGACTCAAAGGCCGCTTGGGCAATCAGGCACTGCCGGCGCCGGAAGTGCAGCAAGAGGGAGAGCTCTCTCCAGACGCCGTCAGGTAGGCGTTGGGATCATGATAGATCGCCCCGTCCGGCAACCAGTCCCAAAACGCGCCGAGGTCCTTCCGGATAGACTCGATGTAAAATGACGGCAGCACCGTAGTCTTCTGCTCGAAGAATCGGCGAAATTCACGGTCGGCTGTCAGTCGTCGGCGTACCGCGGTGTAGTATTTCACTCGGCCGAATCGCTCAGATGAGAGCCCTCGAATCACATTCAGCCACCGAGGGATAGTCTCTCCATTAGCCACGAATCGTCTGGCCATCAGACGCGGCGAATAGGAGTACCTGGTTACGTCGATAAGATGATCGTAGAACTCGAGCCAGGTGTAGTTCTTCGGCTTGACGTTCATCTGGATGTTGCTGAGGAAATGGAACGGGAAGGGCAGAACGCGATTGTCGCGCTGAAATTCCAGATTAAGAGGCGCTGCCTGGCCAAACGCCGACAGCATCGAGTAGGCGGGGAAAGCACCCGGACTGAGACTCAGGAATCGCTTGGTGAGGTCGAACGGCGCCGAACCTTCATCGCTGTCAAGGCCGAAGATATGATTGGTCTGCACATACGGGATATGGCGCAGGATCATATTGACATGATCGGATACTTTCCGGACCTTGTCCATTCCCTTGGCATCCCTTGTCGTTGACTTGCTCCCCAGCTCAAACCACGACTCGATACCCGGCAGCAGCGCCTTGAAGCCATTGCGCTTGAGCCTCTTCACCCGGGCTTCGGAAAGAAGCGAAAGGGTTGATTCGGCGATGAAATCGATACGACCGGGCGGTACGACCTCCTCAATGGCATCCATGCACTTGTCGAATCGAATGCCGAAATTGGGATCGTGCCACGCCACGCGGGGGCGCTTGATCTTACTGAGAAGAAAGCTCAGATCCTGCTTCATTTCATCCGCATCCAGCGCCTGATACGGCACCGTCGAATCGATGCAGAAATCGCAGGAATACGGACATCCAAGACTGCTCAGCAGGGGGACTATTTTGATCAACGGCGCCTTTCGCAGAGTCTGCTCAATGTACTTCCAGCGCTCGGCTACGTCCGGCAGACGAATCGGATGATGATCGGCCGAAAGGCGCCAGCCGACAGGCCGGTGTGGAGCACAGTCCCGTAATACATCGCTAATCAGCGCCTCATTGGTGAAGCCCAGGACGTAATCGAAGTACTTCTGCGCATCCTGCGGATAGCATCGCGCATGCGGGCCACCCATGGCGGTAATTGCACCTCGCGATCGGAAAAGATTGCTAAGTGCATAGGATAGCAGGGCTGCCTCGGTGAATGAACTGATGAACACCAGGTCCACGTCCTCCGGCAGTTCGGCGGCGAGGTTCTCTCGACCGGTATATGTCGTCAGGGTCACCTTGTGACCTTGACGCTCGCACCAGGTCGCAACGACCTGGGGCATGATGCTGACGAAGTTGGCGCCCATGACACGCATCCACATGGTCCGTGTCGGGGCTTTGGCAACAAGATCGATGATGCCAATCTTGAGCTTACGCATAGAAAGAATCCTTCAGGCTACTCGTGTGAGGTTCCCCCCTCGTTTTCCCATCGGGCAGTGGCGGCCTCTTCGGAAAGGACCCGGCGGTATGAACGGCGTAGTCCCTCCACACCAAGCCCGTGAATCTGATCGGCAGGTGTGTCCTGACCCGGACATCCATCACAGCCTTCCACAGCATGAGCTAGCCGGCCGCCGTTCCGGACAAGATAGCCCGGAATCAGTCTACGGGCCTTGTTCAGAGTCGATTTGACAGAAGCTCTCGGAAGACCCGTGATGTACGCGATATCGTCGTAGGAGAGGCGTTCGCCGAAGTGGAGCAAGACAATCAGGCGAGGGACCGGTCTGAGACGGGCGATCGCCGCCCTGACGTACATATCCGGTATGTCTGCAAGAAGCTTCACTTCGCTGCTGTCGATCGACGTTCTCGTGGCGCCTGTGTCGTAGATTGCCGCCGGCTCGCCGGGCAGGCCATATTCGTGGACATACTGCTCCGGTCGATTCACTCCGGGAACCGCGTCGAGGAACTTGGTGAACATGATTCTGAGCAGCCGTGCCTTACTGCTGGATCGATCTGCGACATCATGCCAGGTACCATAGGCAAGCAGCATCGTCTTAGCGGCCAGATCCTCGGCGCCGGATCGTCGCATGGTCAGCCAGAGGGCGGTGCTCCAGAGGGTGCCAATGTGAGGCAATGCCTGAGCTTTGAACTCATCAACTCGTATTCGTTTCATACCGCCGCCATCCATGGAATTCCGGCTGATTTCGTTTCTTGCGCTCCGGCTCCACAGCCTTCGAAAGTGACATTGGGAGATCCTCAAATGACATCGCCTCACTCCTGAGAGCCATACCTCGATCACGTAACGGAACCATAAAGGAGCCCGGAGAGCGATGGGCGAATCAAGCCGACCGACGGGCTTGACAAGCCGCGGCCGGCTCGGCTAATATCGATCCAATATACCCGCTTTTTACGGACGCGCAATCCGCCGAACGATTGAAAAAGGGACTAGGCCCTTGGGTTGAGATTCTATTCGGTTTCCTCGGGGAGTTGTTTCCTGGAAGTCCTCACCATTCCCTCGGTAAGGGCAAAAGTAGCCAGTTCAAGGCGGGAGTGAAGAGCGAGTTTTTCGAGCGTGTTATGGACATGGCTCTTGACCGTATGCACAGCGATATGGAGTTCATGGGCGATCTCCTTGTTGCTCATGCCCCTCGCGATCAGATTGACCACTTCGTGTTCGCGCCGGGTCAGCTTGACTGCTTTCATCAGTCGATCGGCTTTCGAGCTGTGGACTGCGTATTCCACAATGTGGGAGAACAGCGATTCGGCCATGGTCGGCGGCAGAACCTTCTTGCCATCGGCAACCGACCGTATGGTATGCAGGAAGTCATCGATGGTGGCGTCTTTGAGTATGAATCCGGACACGCCGGCTTTGACAAATTCGACGACCTCGCTCTGGGCGGGCATGAGACCCATCACGACAATCTGGGTTTCTGGAAACTCCACTTTGATGAGCCCGGCGATTCGTAAGCTATTCTGGCTCCGCAGGCCCAGATCAAGTAGCACGACCTGGGGCTTGAGCTTCTTCGCCTTCTCCAAAGCGTCGCCATTGCCCGAACTCGAAACCGCTCTGATGTCGGGTTGCTCATTGAGCATGGCGGTTATCCCCTCGCGCAGGAGGCGATTGTCTTCTATCAGGAGAACTCGAATCTTTGATCGCACTCGAGTCTTGGACACGCTCAATCTCTCCAATTAGAGTTGTCGACGGACCACAACATTAGAATGCAATTGCGACCGTGTGAGGTCAAGCAGAAATGCGACCTTGATAGGCCTTGAGGAAGCATCGTCGGGAAAGCCTCCAGCCTGTAGGCCGAGCCTGGCAGCAACTGTGTCTCGCCGCGAAAAGGACGCGCGGGCAAAACACACTCGGTATCGGCTCGACACCGGCACAGGGTATCGCAGAAACCGGGCAATTGTGTTCCTATTCTTCACGCCGCACGTGAAGAAGGCATGAGTTCCACGCGCGTCCGGGCACGCACACCGATCGAAAGGCACCGCAATAGAGAATTCACGGACTTGTCATTATGACAGTATATCCACCCAGAATGACAATAAACGATTGTCAGAATGAGCGCGCTGCGCTGCCATGTTGGCGGTCGCAGCTCTTCGATCCTGCCTAGCCGGCAAGCATCCATGTAGTTTGACAACGACTTATCGTGTCTGGCACGCTGGTTGATGTATTTTTGCGCAGTAGGCGGCCTGGCCGCCGTGAGAAGATGAGAAACCACAAGACAAGGAGGTGAGACAATATGCGTAACCTGATGATCAGACCCTCTCAGAGTCCGCTGGCTCGCGACGTGGACAACATGTTCGAGGATTTTCTGGGCTGGAGTTTCCCGTCGTGGCTCAGGAGCCGCACCAGTGAGGAATATTCGCCGCGAGTCGATATTCGCGAGACCGAGGACAAGTACTTTCTGACATTCGAAGTGCCTGGAATGAAGAAGGATGATATCAACATCTCCATGCGGGAGAACATGTTGACCGTATCCGGCCAGCGAAAAGAGGAGAAGGAAGAGAAGAACGAAGGGTTCATCCGCAGGGAGATTGCCTCGGGTTCGTTCAGCCGTTCCTTCACGATCCCCGAGACCGTCAACACGGACTCCATCTCGGCGGAGTATCGCGACGGGCTTCTTGAAATCTCGATGGACAAGCTGGAGAAAGTCAAGCCCAAGGAAGTCAAGATCAAGGTGAAGTAAGACGGAATCCGTGGATGAATCTCCCCGAACCGAGGCCGGCGAACCAGCCGGCCTCTCATGTATAATAGTGAGATGACGAACAGAACCCGGACTCAGACGGAAAGGAGTCAACTCAAGATGCATATGGAACCACCCAGGCATCGCTCCCGCGTATTCGGCATTGATGTTCTGCTCGCTGTTGCCATAGTGTTGTTGGCTGCGGTTGGCGGAATGTCGGCTCAGATGGAACTCCGCTCGGCCGATCCACAGGATCGCCCTATCAACAGCCTGCGCGATCTCAACCAGGCCCTGGTCGACATCGCGGCGGCTGTCAAGCCGACGGTAGTGACAGTGTCGACCGAGCGGATTATGAGAGTGCGTCAATGGAGCCCGTTTTCGTCACCATTCTCGAATGATCCGTTCTTTGATTTCTTCTTCGGGCCGCGCAGCCCGCGTCAACAGCCACGCGAGCGAGAGTATCGCCAGCAGGGGTTAGGCTCAGGGGTGATCGTCAGTAACGACGGGTATATTCTGACCAACAACCACGTGATTCAGGAGGCGGACAGCATATTCGTGCGTACGTTCGACGGCAAGCGATATCCGGCCGAGATCATCGGCTCCGACCCCAAGACAGATATAGCCGTGCTTCGGATCGAGGCCGAGGACTTACCCGCCGTACCGGTCGGCGATTCCGACGACTTACGCGTGGGTGAAATGGTCATGGCGATCGGCAGTCCCATGAGCGAGAACCTCGCCTACACTGTCACGCAGGGAATCGTGAGCGCCACCGGCCGCTCGAATGTAGGTCTGGCCGACTATGAGGATTTCATCCAGACCGACGCGGCGATTAACCCCGGAAACTCCGGAGGCCCGCTGGTTAATCTGAACGGCGAGCTGGTAGGCATAAACACGGCTATCGCTTCGCGCTCCGGTGGATTTCAGGGAATTGGGTTCGCTGTTCCGGTCAACATGGCGACGCGTGTAATGTACTCCCTCATCGAAGAGGGACGGGTTGTGCGAGGCTGGCTGGGTGTGACTATCCAACCGCTGGACCCCGCCCTGGCTCAGGCGATGAATCTGAAGGAGACCAAGGGCGCCCTGGTGGGCGATGTTCTGCCGGATACGCCGGCCGATGACGCGGGTGTTCAGCCGGGTGATGTCATCGTTGGAATGAACGGTCAGGCAATCGAGGACTACCAGGAGCTGCGCAATCGCATCGCCGCCACGCCGCCGGACACCAGGGTGGTTTTCGATATCATTCGCGAAGGCGACCGGATTGAGATCCCGGTTACCCTGGGGGAATTGCCGGGCGAGATCGCCCGGGTCGCGGGCGAGGACCTCAGTGATGTGGTTGGGTTCACCGTTGCCCGGCTGACCTCCGAGCTGGCCGAGCGCTACGACATAGCCCAGGGGTTGACCGGGGTCGTGGTAACCAGCGTCGACCCGGCGTCCCCGGCGGCCCGCCAGGGCCTCCAGGAGGGTGACCTGATCCGCTCGGTCAACCGTCAAAGGGTTGCGTCGGTCGACGACTTCAACAGCATCATCGCGCAGATCGACCCGGGCCAGACGGTTCTTCTTCGTATCCATCGCGGCGGCAGCAGCTTCTTCCTGGCCTTCCGGCTGTAATGAGACAGGCTCGCTCGCATCGACTTCGCCAATGGCTGCGTCTTCAATTACAAGGCGCAGCCATAAGGTCTTGACCGCAAACCAGTAATAAAGATTGCCACAGGCCGTAGGTTGGGCTACAATGCCGGTACGGGTCCAGTATATGAGCATGCTGCAGCGAATCTACGATATCTTTGAGCCCTTTGCGAGCGCCGGGTTGGTGCTGGCTCTGACGGTGATCCTGATTCTTGCGGTGCGATGGATGCTGGCTCGCCTGCACCGCGGCCGTCCGGCCGCCAGCTTCACGCGTCAATTGATGACCATGCTACTGTCGCTGGCGGGACTGTTGATCGTCATCATGGTGCTGCCGATCTCCGATGACGAGCAGGGGCAGTTGCTGGGCCTAATCGGTATCCTGCTATCGGCCGCGATCGCCCTGAGCGCAACTACCTTCGTGGGCAATATCATGGCTGGGCTGATGCTGCGCACGATCAAGTGCTTCCGCCCGGGCGACTTCGTTCGGGTCGGCGACCACTTCGGTCGGGTCTCCGAGCAGGGGCTTTTTCATGTCGAAGTTCAAACCGAGGACCGCGATCTGACGACGCTGCCGAACATGTATCTGGTGACCAACCCGGTCAAGGTCATTCGCTCTGATGGAACCATGGTGTCGGCCGAAGTGTCGCTCGGTTATGATACGGCTCACCAGAAAATAGAGGCTCTGCTAGTTAAGGCCGCCGAGGAAGCCGGGTTG
This sequence comes from uncultured Ignavibacteriales bacterium, assembly GCA_964526835.1. Lineage (GTDB taxonomy): Bacteria > Zixibacteria > MSB-5A5 > GN15 > FEB-12 > DAOSXA01. The sequence continues at coordinate 12,657 of CAZGMK010000012.1, read as the reverse complement.
AGCGATCCATATGTGTATGCGACCGAGCTCGGTGACTTCTCTGTCACCTACCGCGTGGCCGGTCTGCTCGAAGAGGTCAAGCACCTGCTGTCCACGCGGTCGCGCCTGAGGATGGCCATACTCGACTGCCTGCACGGCGGCGGGGTTGAGATTGTCTCGCCTACCTTCATGAACACGCTGGCCCGGAAGCCGGGTGAAAGAGCGCTGCCACCGGGCCACGGGACTGCGGCTCCAGCGGTGAGCGAGAGTGCGGAATTGCCGGAGACAATAGTGTTCGACAAGGCCGATGAGGCGGAGAGCCTCGAGAACCTCCGGCGACGCATTGAGGAATTGGGGGCTGAGGAGGAAGAGCTGAAACGACAGGTCAAGCAAATCGATGATTCGCAGCGCGAGGATATCCAGCAAAGGCTGGAACGAATCAGGCAGAGTCGCCAACGGCTGACCGAAATCATCGATGAGCGTTCCAGGAAGGAATAGGCGGTCCGAACGAATCGTCACTCGATCTTGTTGACCTACCAATGGATGCCGCTGTCGATATTCTCGCCAACCCGGCGCTGAGCGTCGCTCTGGCCCTCGTGGCCGGCGTGCTTGCTCAGGCCGTCGCTCATCATGTTCGGTTGCCCGGGATCGTCCTGCTGCTGGGAGTCGGGGTGGCCCTCGGACCCGACGGCCTTGGCGTAATCCGCCCTGACCACTTGGGCCCGACCCTGCGCACTCTGGTCGGGTTCGCCATGGCGGTCATCCTGTTCGAGGGCGGCATGAACCTCCGGCTGGCTCGGTTGCGCCGCGTGGGGGGAGCGTTGCGTCGCCTCATTTCCGTCGGGGCACTGATCACGGCCGCGGGCGGAGCGGCGGCGGCGCACCTCCTGATGGACTGGAGCTGGTCACAGGCGATCCTCTTCGGCACCCTGGTAATCGTGACCGGCCCGACGGTCATCCAGCCCTTGGTGCGTCGTATCCGCTTGAAAACCCGGGTGGCGACTACACTCGAAGGTGAGGGCGTACTCATTGACCCGATCGGGGCCATAGTCGCCACGGTTACCCTAGAGGTAATCCTGCATCCCACGAGCCTCTCCTTCGCCTGGGGCACGGTGGACCTGCTGCTGCGGCTTTCGGTTGGCGCCGCGATCGGCGTTGTCGGCGGCCTGTTGATTTCCTGGGCGCTGAGACCACGTCATTTGATCCCTGACGGAATGGTCAACATCTTCGCCCTGACTTCGGTGCTGGCGATCTTTCACCTGGCCAATCTGGTGCAGCATGAAGTGGGTATTGGCGCGGTGACCGTGGCCGGGCTGGTGGTAGGCAATTACTGCAAGCGCGTCCTGCGCGACCTGATGGAGTTCAAGGAGCAGTTGACGGTGATGTTCATCGGTATGCTCTTCGTACTGCTGGCGGCCGACATCCGGCTTAGCGAAATCAGCGCACTGGGCTGGTCGGGAGTGGGTGTGGTGGCTGTCCTCATGCTAGTAGTCCGCCCTGTCAATGTCGCTGTCAGCGCAGCCGGCTCGGACCTGTCGTGGCGCGAGCGAGCATTCATGTCCTGGCTCGCCCCGAGGGGAATCGTTGCTGCGGCCGTAGCCTCATTCTTCGCCGTAACTCTGGATGAGGCCGGTATCCCGGGCGGGGCGGAGCTTCGGGCGATGACCTTTCTTGTCATCGCGGTTACAGTAACTGTCCAGGGAATTTCCGGAGGCTGGCTGGCCTCATGGCTGGGACTCAAACCCGAAACCGGTCGCGGCTTCGTCATTCTCGGCGCGGGGGACCTGGGAAGAGCCCTGGGCCGAGCTCTGCGCGAGGGAAATGAAACCGTTGTCTTCATCGATTCCAACGCCGATGCGGCCAACGCTGCCCAGGCCGATGGATTTCAGGTGGTTTTCGGCAACGCCGTCGAGGAGCGCACTCTGTCGCAGGCTCGCATCGGTGATATGGCGACCGCAATCGCGCTCACCCCGAACGAGGAAGTTAATCTGATATTTGCAGAGCGCTGTCGCCGGGAATATCGCGTCGAGCACACCCTCGTTGCGCTCAACAAAGGACTAGGCCATGTGAGCGCCGAAATGGCGGCTGAAGCCGGCGCGCGGGTCCTGTTCGCTTCCCATCGCGACATAGGGCTCTGGAGTATTCGGCTGCGACGCGGCCAGGCGAATCTTGAGCGGTGGCGTTTCGGCCACGACGAGCAATCAGATGTAGCCGAGATCAAACCGGATCAGCTGAATATGGCCCAGCTCATCCTGCCGCTGGTAGTCTACCGCAATGACCGCGCGACTCCGGTCGATGACCACACCGCATTCCGTCCGGGCGATGAGGTGGCTCTGGTGATCTTCCGCGAGAAACACAATCAAGCAGCAGCGCACTTACGCAAGCTCGGCTGGACCCCGATGGAGGTCCCGGCTGCCGACGACACGCCCGAAGCCCCCGCCGACTGACTCCCCGGGCCGGTAGATGGTCAGGCTCCGAAACGCCGGACACTACGACTCATTCCGCTTATGGACTTCGGGAGGGCACTCGCACGGTAAGCGCAGGCAATATGAAAAGCCGTCCTGCCTCAGGATGGATTCGGCTAATCCATACCCGTGGCGGGACGGCCTCTGCAACTGACCTGACAGCCGGCTGACTGCTCGCCTAGCTGTTCAGAATATCGTCGACCTCCGACTTGCTGACATCCATTATGTACTGGATACCGCTGACATCCGCGGCTTCTCGGGTCAGAGCAGCAAGGTCATTGCGGTCAATATGCTCAAGCGTGAATTTGCGGCTCCCGCACATGAGCTGACGCAGTCCCTGGGCGAGGCGCTCGTAGTAGGTATAAAGGCCGATAGCGCCTGTCGGAAGACTCTCGAACTCCTTGTCACCAACCTCCTTGCGAAGATCGCCGGAGGTGACAAAGATATCATCGCGGGTGTGCCCGAAGCGCTCCACGTACACGGGCAGCTGACGTTCTTCCATGGCCTTGCCGATCGTCTTGCCGACCATGGCGGCGGCGATCGGGCCGCGGGCCATACCGATCAGCTTCGTAAACGGAGCACCAATCGCCAGACCCTTGAAAATCTGGTCCTCGAAAGTGAAGCCACCGGCCGGCGCCAAAGCCGGAACATACTCGCCCTTATCGGCCAGCCGCTGGGCGTACTTGTACAGCAGAGAATGCAGTTCAACCGGAGGTATGCCCCACTCGTTCATCATGCGCCAGGGACTCATTCCGGTCCCGCCGCCGGCTCCGTCGACTGTGAGCAGATCGAGCTTGTACTTGGAGGCGTACTTGATGGCTCGAGCCAGATCAGCAGGAGTGTAAGCGCCGGTCTTGAGCGTTACATACTTAGCGCCGGCCTTGCGCAATTCCTCAACTCTCTTGGCGAACGACTCCTCTTCAACCATACCGAGCCGTGAATGCCTTTCGAACTCCTTAAACGAACCCCGTTCGTAGGCTTTGATGACATCCGGATCAGTCGGGTTGGGCAGGACCACGTAGCCACGGTCGTAAAGCATCTGAGCTTTCTTCAGGTCCCGAATCTTGACTTCGCCGCCGATATTCTTAGCGCCCTGACCCCACTTCATCTCTACCACCTGAGCGCCCAGCTTCTCGATGGCGTACTCCTGGATACCCAGGCGCGTATCCTCTACGTTTGCCTGGACCACGATGGCCCCGTAGCCGTCGCGCTGGTTATCGGTGAAGAGCTTGACTCGCCGTTTGAGGTCCACAGCTTCAACCACGCGGCCGTCCTTGATGACGGCCTCCGGGTCCATGCCGACAACGTTCTCCCCGATAGTCAGGCCGGTCCCCGCCAGGGCGGTGCCGATAGCCAGACCTTCCCAGTTGTTTTTGGCGATATCGGTCGAGCCGATACCGGGAATCATGAACGGGTAGCGGAACTTGAGGCCCTTGTCGTGTCCGATTCGGACTTCGAGGCCCACGTTCGGGAAAATGGCTTTATCGCTGTCCGCCTCGATTCCCTTGGCCCCCACCGCAGTCCCCATAATGTTGAAATGGGAGTAGTCAATGGGGTACGTCTTCTCGGACGCCGTGGTGATTACGCCGAACGGCTGGGGATAGATTACTTCGTGCCCCCGGTAGGCCGACTTTCCGATCTCGCACATGCCGATGCAGCCGTCCACGCAGGTTACGCACATTCCTGAGTTAGGCGAGACTGAATCCTCTGTCCGGTTCTTGGTCAGAGTCGCCGCCGATGAGTTGATTCTGGAAAAGGTTATGGACATCGTGTTTCCTCCGGTGCCAACTTCAATCTTTCTTTATTTCGCATGCCACACACGGCTGCATGTAACACATCATATCATCGAATTGCTCTTTGTCGACGCAGGGCGGACTCAGATTCGCACAACCACCGCAGATGGCCTTATCCGGTTCAGTGAAGGTGCACCTGAGCGAACACGCGGGGCAGACGTATATGCATCCGCCGCACTGCCGACAGACATCCGAGGTGACATCGAACGGAGTACCGATACTCCGATCCTGGCCTCGTCCGCGGAAACCAATGGCCTTGGCCATCATCTGCTCCTCGCACATGCGGACGCACAGTCCGCACAGAATGCAGTCCTCGTGCTCCTGCCGGAATCTCTGCGGGCGAATGTCGTGAGCCGAAGCCAGGTCCTGGATAATCTTGGATTGCGGGCAAGAGGCCAGCAGCAGCTCCAGGATCATTCTGCGGGCGCGCAGGACGCGGTTCGACGCCGTCCTGACACGCAGGCCCTCCTCCGCCGGATACGTACATGAGGAGACCAGCCTGGACTTCGGCCCTTCGCCGATCTCCACAACGCACAAACGACAGGCTCCATAGGGCGACAACCCCTCCATGTGGCATAAGGTCGGGATAGGAAACCCCAGGAACCTGGCGGCCTCCAGCAGCGTTGTGCCTTCCTCTACAGAGACCCTCAAGCCGTTGATATTGAGCGTTACCACGGTCATCTTCCTCCGGTTGCAGCGGTTGCAGGTTCGGTCTCGCTTGCCGGTTTCGCCGGCTTGGTGAATTCCAGATCGCAGCGCAGGCAACGACAGGCTTCGTGCGTGGCCTCATCGACCGAAAGCGCGACTTCTACTTCGGCGAAATTGCGAACGCGCCACTCCGCAGGCGCACGCGGTGTCTCCACCCGGCTCGATGCCGCCTCGGCGATATCCTCGCCGACGGGCTCGATATACCTACTGGGTACACACGGCTTGGCCGGTTGAATCAGCTCCTCGTTGCGAACGAAGCGGTCGATCATGGTCGCAGCGCGCTTGCCAGCGGCAATAGCCTCGACGACCGTGTTGGGACCGGTGACGACATCACCGGCGGCGAATACACCCGGACGATTGGTGAGGAGTGTATCCGGAACCACCTTCACGGTATTCCATCGAGTAGTCTCGATACCGCTCAGACGGGCCGGTCCAATGGCTTCGATCCCGGAGTCCTCGCTGATAGCAACAATAAGAGTATCCAGCTCCACGGTCCATTCGCTGCCTGGGATTTCCACCGGCCGACGTCGGCCGCTCGAATCGATATCACCCAACTCGTTCCGCACACACTCGAGCCCGGTGAGGTGGCCGTCCACTGCTATGACCTTGGTTGGAGAGACAAGAGTTTGGATCTTGATTCCCTCCTGCTCGGCGGCTTCGATTTCTTCGGCGAAGGCGGGCATTTCGTCACGGGTGCGCCGATACAGAATAGTGACGCTCTCGACATCCTTCTGGCGAAGCGCCATTCTCGCGGCGTCGATGGCCGAGTTTCCTCCACCGATGACACCGACCCGACCCCTGGCCAGTTGCTCGCTTCTCATATTGAGGGCCTTGAGGAATTCGATTGAGGGATAAACCCCTTCGGCGGTCTCGTTTTCCAGATGCAGTGGGCGGCTTTTGTGCGCGCCCAGTGCAAGCAGGATCGCCTGGAAACCTTCCTCGAAGAGTCCATCAACAGTGAAATCCCGTCCAAGGGCGGTGTTGCACTTCAGGGTGATATTGTCATCCAGGAGCGCCTCGATCTCCTTTCGAATGATCTCGTGCGGCAGGCGATAGGTGGGGATCGCGCAATAGAGCATGCCTCCCGGTTCCGGCTCAACCTCAAACACCGTCACCTTGTAACCCTTCAATGACAGATAGTGAGCAGTGGTGAGGCCGGCGGGGCCCGAACCTACTATAGCGACCCGCGGTGGTTCGCCGTCCGTCCAGACCTGACGCGCAGGCTTATAGTGCGAAGGATCGATGCGATCGGTTATGAACCGCTTGAGCGAGCGAATGGCGATCGGGTCGCCGCCGCTGGTGCCGGCGCGGCACCGGTCTTCGCATGGATGATGGCACACACGTGCACAAACAGACGGGAACGGATTCGGCTCCCGAATAGCCTGATAGGCCTCCTCGTATTCGCCGCGCGCGATGTGGGCCGTGTACCGCCAGGCCTCGGTGCCCAGCGGGCAAGCCGACTGGCAGGGAGCGCCCACCAGATCCTTGCAGACGAAGGCGTCGCATCGCTTGTCGCGGATATGTCGCTCGTATTCGTTTCGGAAATATCGCAGCGTGCTCAGAACCGGGTTGCCGGCGGACTGACCGAGACCGCACATTGTAGTGTCCTTGACGACCGTGGCCAACTCCTCCAGCAGGTCCAGATCCTCCATCCTGGCTTCACCCTTGGTGATATCGTCAAGTATCTCGTACATGCGCTGCGTCCCCTTGCGGCACGTGAAGCACTTGCCGCAGGACTCGTCCTGGAGGAAACTCATGAAGTACTTGGCGACATCGACCATGCACGTGTTTTCGTCCATGACGATCATGCCACCGGAGCCCATCATCGAGCCAACTTTGATCAGGCTTTCGTAGTCGATCGAGAGATCGAACATGCGGGCGGGGATACAGCCGCCCGAGGGCCCGCCGGTCTGCACCGCCTTGATTCTGGCTTGGCCTACCGGGCCTCCGCCGATGTCGTAGACTACTTCACCGATCCGGGTTCCGAACGGAACCTCCACCAAGCCGGTATTCTTAATTTTGCCGACAAGTGAGAAGATCTTCGTACCGGTATTTCCGGGAATGCCGACTTTGGCGTACGCATCGGCTCCACGGCCAATTATTACCGGGATATTCGCCAGAGTTTCAACATTGTTTATGCAGGTCGGATGTCCCCACAACCCCCGCTGGATAGGAAATGGTGGCCGCTGTCGCGGTTCGCCCATGAAGCCCTCGATGGACCTGATGAGGGCCGTCTCCTCACCACAGACAAAGGCACCCGCACCACGAAAGACATCGACTTCGAAATCAACGCCAGTGCCAAGGATGTCTTTACCCAACAAACCTGCGTCACGCGCTTGTTGCAGGGCAATTAGGGCATGCTTAATGGCCAGGGGGTACTCGCTGCGAACATATATGTAACCCCTTGATGCCCCGATGGCTACTCCCGCTATCAGCATGCCCTCAATGATCGCATGCGGATTGCCTTCCAGAACGGCGCGATCCATGTATGCCCCCGGGTCCCCCTCATCCGCGTTGCAGATTATGTACTTTTGCTCGCCATCGCGGCCAGAGGCGCGAGCGAACTCCCACTTCTTGCCCGTAGGAAAGCCTGCCCCACCACGACCGCGCAATCCGGCCTTCTTCACCTCTTCGATTATCCACTGGGGATCCAGATTACTCAGGACGCGCTCGAGGGCTGCGTAGCCACCCTGCCTGATGTAGCTCATAATCCGGATGGGATCCAGGTTCTGGTTGGCGCCCAAAACTGTTCGACGCTGCTTCTTGAAGAAAGGAATGTCATCCTGGCGAGGATAACTCGTCTTCTGAGCGGGGTCTTTCAGAATCAGTCGCTCATCGACATATCCGCCGACAGCCGCATCTACGACCTTGGAGACGTTCTCGGGCTTCAGTCTCGGGTAGAAGTACCCGCCTGGTTCGACAAGAACATACGGATTCATCTCGCAGAACCCATGGCAGCCCGTAATCCGAATCGAAACCCGCTGCTGCAGATTCTGTTCAACAATGTGGCGCTTGAACAATCGTATCAGATCATTGGCCCCACTCGCTTGGCCTCCAGTGTCAGCGCTGATTACAATCGTTGGTTTCCTTTTGTCGATCTCTCTCTCATCGGCGATCCGCAGACGAAAGTTTTTAAGCTCTTCAACTGATGATAGCTTTCTCATTTAGCCAACTCTCCGCATGATGATGTCCGAACAGGCACTAGTCCACCGCGGGCCCCCCAAGGTCCAGGAGATGTCCTTTGCATCCGCGGCGTGGGCAGATCTGCACAATCCCTCCCCCCCGAACGACCATCGGTACCATCCGGGCATTGCACTCGCCGCATCTGGCTCCGCCGATCAACTCCGCGTGGCAATGCGGACAGAATATGTTGACGATAGTATCCGGAGGTATCTCGTGCTCGGTGGACACCTCATGGCTTCCGTACAGGCTCGATAACATCATCCACCCATGACGATTACCGAACGACACCGTCACCCTGATCGCCGGTTGCCCATCGATGAGGTGCCCCGGGTCCATAAGGCTGTGGTTGCAACGGGCGCAACTTACCTCGAGAGGAAACACTCGCTGATCGCTTGTCACTTCCACTTTGTCAAGCCCCGCCCGAGCTCCATCCAGAATCCTCTTGACGCCGGAGGCTTTCACGCTGGGAAAGTAGTGACCGTCCACAACCACAACCGGACCGAGAGCACAAGCGCCGAGGCAGTTCACGGTCTCAAATGAAAATTCTCGGTCAGCGGTGGTCTCGCCGGGTCGAATCCCCAACTGCTTCTGAATCTCCTCGGCGATTGCCGGACCCCCGCGGACATGACACGCTGTCCCCAGACAGACCGAAATCAGATGCTTCCCGCGCGGTTCCAGGCTGAAAGCCCGGTAGAATGTCGCCACCCCGTAAATGTCAACCAGGGAGCGCCCCGTCTGCTCAGCAATCCCCCTCAGCGCGTCTTCAGGCAAGTAGCCATACCTTGACTGGATCTTCTCAAGCGCGGAGATAAGACTCCCCTCGGCGGGGCCACCCTCTTCAACAAAGGTCGATTTGTCTTCTTCAGCCATCATACACTTCCACCAGGTTTATTCTCATCTTTGACGGCTCAGGAGGTCGCTTCTCGGCTTCACCAAGTAGTACGAACCACGGTGCTCGCGGAGCAAGCAAATGCCATCGGGATACACTATTCCCTTCGGGTTGTTCTCAATTGATTGATTCAGGCGCCGGACCATCTCGCATTCCGCCTGCAGGGCTAGAAGCAGGCCGAATTCTCGGCCCTTGGAGTCGGCCGCGAACTGGTCATTGCAGGCGAGCATGTCGGGGGCCTTTAAGGAGTAATCTCAGCATATGTTGTTCAGTCAATTATGCTTATCTTTGCGCCGTTCCGACAAAGTGAAACATTTCACATGCTATTGGCGCGTATATACTAGGGGCTATCAATATTGTCAAGACGTTTCCGGCCGGTTTTGGTCCGGATTAACACGTTTTTTTCGCCGAAACGGCTCTCCCGCCGGTTTGCGACATGACTCGCTGGCGGCATCCCCCTCGTGACGATTCCCCAGATTGCAATTGAAGGCCGAGCCGTCAGGCAGACGGCAAATTGATCGGGGGCCGATGCCAATTGGCGGCTCGGCCCCCGGTTCGAACCTGTCAGGCTACTTGCTTCGGATTCCGGTCGTCCGCCGATGAGCCGATCGGTGACGGTTTGTCCGTCAGGGAATGGCCACTGGCCAGCCCGAAGACAAACATCACTATTGTCAGAATGCCAAAGGCGAAGATTATATCGCCCGGGGCACGCAACCACTTGAACACGGTGATGGTCGGTGAGTAAAGAAACTCTGTCGATCGGGCGAACCAGTAACCGTGCTCAACCGAGGCCCAGGTTTGCAAGAAACCGATGGGTAGAAGACTCAGCAGGACCATCGTCCCCAGGCCGACGTTGATTGACCAGAATCCGACCTTTATGAACTTGTCCTTCCACTGCCTTCGGACATACAGGACGCGCATGCAGAACAGCATCAGACCGAGCCCCAGCATGCCATAGACACCGAACAGAGCAGTGTGTGCATGGACAGGCGTAGTGTTTAGGCCTTGCATGTAGTACAGGGCGATCGGAGGATTGATCATGAATCCGAACAGCCCGGCCCCGACCATGTTCCAGAAGGCTACAGCTATGAAGAAGTATATGGGCCATCGGTACTTGGCGGCCCAGGTCGTCGACCGTGACATACGTATGTTCTCCCACGCCTCGAAGCCGACGATGGTCAGCGGAACCACTTCCAGGGCGCTGAAAACGGCGCCCAGGGCCATCACCGATGTCGGTGTCCCGGCAAAATAGAGGTGGTGCAGCGTGCCGATGATGCCACCGGTCAGAAATATGATGGTGGAGAAGATCACCGCCGCACCAGCCGTCTTCGCTCTTATGAGGGCGAGCCTCGCAAACAGGAAGGCGATCACCGCCGTGGCGAAGACTTCGAAGAACCCCTCCACCCAGAGGTGAACTACCCACCAGCGCCAGTACTCAGTGATCGACAGGTGGGTATTCTGCCCCCACATCAGCCCGGCCATGTAGAAGCCACCAATCGCGGCGGCGGATATGAAGAACATCGTGAGCAGTGGTTTCTGATCGTCACCCTTCCTGATGGCCTTGGGCACACAGCGACCCACCAGATACAGCCACAGGACCAGGCCGATCAGCAGACCAATCTGCCACACTCGTCCGAGATCCACATATTCGAGCCCCTGGTGGCCGAAGTAGAACCAGGTGTTGCCGCCGAGATAGCCCTTGACGCTGAGCCACTCGCCGATCATGGATCAGAAAACAATCACGACGAGAGCGCCAAAGAGGACGTTGACGCCCAGCCGCTGGTGTCTGGGCTCGTGACCGCTGACAGCCGGACCAATGAACAGCCCGGCCGCCAGCCACGCCGTGGCTATCCAGAAGATGCCGAGCTGCGTATGCCAGGTACGGGCAACGCTGTACGGGAGGAAATCATCGGTTCTGATACCATAGAAACCGTCGCCCTCGACTCCGTAGTGCGCCGAAACAACCCCCATAACCATCTGCAGCGGGAATAACGCCGCCACTACCCAGAAATACTTGACCACCGCCATCTGTGACGGCGCCGCCTTGAATGTCAGAAGCGGATCGTCTTCAGGTAGGCTCTCAGCCAAAGTCTCCTCCCGGTGGGCGGCATAGTACCATACCAGCGCGCCGATTCCCGCCAGCAGCATGATGATGCTCATCCCGGTCCAGATGATGGCGTCACTGGTCGGCTTGTTGTCGACCAGGGGCTCGTGCGGCCAGTTGCTGGTATAGGTGATGTTGTCGCCGGGCCGATTGGTCGAAGCGGCCCAGGATGTCCAGAAATAGAATGACGCCAACTGGCGAATCTTCGCCGTGTCGCTCAAAGTCCCCGAGGGTATGGCCGCCTTCACATCACCCCGAGTGAACAGCTCCTGGTAGAGCGAGACGTTCTCCTCGAAGGCACGTTTGCGAACAGCAGGCAGCACGAAGATGTCCTCAGCGGAACTGTAAGTATTGGACTTCATCATATCGGCCAGACGCGCCCGCAGGCCAGCCTGAGCTTCCGATCCGAGGCTGTCGTAATTGCTCTCGTGTTCGCTCTGCGCCCACTCATTCAGGATAAAGACAGCCTCTCGATGAAGGTAGTCGGCGGTCCAGTCGGGTGCTACATAGCTACCGTGGCCCCACACCGACCCAAGCTGCATGCCCCCCACCGCACGCCAGACGCGCTGACCCGCAAGTATCTCGCCTGACGGCACAATGATTTCGCCGTCGGTAGTGACGACCCGGTCCGGAATCGGCGGTTTCTCCTGGTATATCCTGATGCCGGACCAGCCCAGAACCGCAAACGAACCGACTACAACGATTATGAATGCAATCCACAAACGTCTCATGTTTTCCTCACTAGAATGAGAATGCTGTTGACTCCTCAGCTTATCAATTCCGTGATCCTCAGTGGCCGCAGCCGCATGAGGCGGACTTCAGAATGTCGTGTTCCACATCGTATCGGCGAGCCAGGTCACCTGCTATCTTCAGGTATCTTCCGTGGGTACCTGCGCCCATGTGATCGTGTTCCACGGCCTTGAACCCCTCCAGGAGGCGCTCTTCACCCTGCGCATCGATCAGTCGATCGGCCATTGGAAATAGAACACGATCCTCCTTCTGAATATGACTCTGCAGAAGCGCGACATAATCGCGGGCGTTCTTGCAGAAGAGATCGACAGCTTCCGGTTGTCCCATCTCGCCGTCGGCCAGAGCATCAGCCATGGCCGCGACATAGTTGCGGCCAACGGAATGCTCTTGCAGCATCGCCGCAACCGGCCCGCTGTCGTGCGGCAGACCAGATTCGTTCAGCGCCTTGAAGAGCAGGTCCTCTTCCTTGCCGTGATGGCAGCGATCGGCGAAGTTGCGGATAAAATCGATGACGGCATCGGCCGCCTCACGATTCACCTTGGTCTGGTGCTCCGCTTCGTCGGCGATCATTCTCAGGCATTGCAGGACTACTTCAATGACCCGATGCTCTTCGGACAGGATTTTGGTAGGTTTCATTGTTGAACTCCCTATGTATAGGTTAATTACATGCTGATATATGATTACATGTTATATCGCACGGTTCATAGTCCCAATACTAGTGTTCTCAGTCACTACCTAGTGGAGTGATTCATTCTGTTGGGGCATTATCCAGTGCGAGTCTTGCTC
>CAZGMK010000011.1:0-90883 GCA_964526835.1 uncultured Ignavibacteriales bacterium | reverse complement strand
CGAAAGGCTACGCTACTTTTTTATCAATTTCCACACCTTTTGAAATTAACTCCAGAAGACCAACTGCGGATTCGGCTAAGGCCCTCACTCCTGCCAGCGCAGCAGGCGAGGCTACCGTGTGCATGCCTCTCAGGAGATGGGGAGCAGTGAGGGCTCAGTGAGCGTCGCTGATTAGACTGCATACCTTGGGCTCCCCGTGATCGAGGGAGTTGCCGCACCGGCTCATCGACCTACTACTTGGGCGCTATGTCCATCCCTATCTGAACAACCACCTGTATAGGAATCCACAATTCGGACTTCTTCTCCAGAATGAGCTTAGAATGGCCCTTGCAGCCGGAAACGCAAGACTGCAACAGGTCATCGAGCTAATCGATAGTAACCGCTGTTGCGTTTCTCCGCTGTGCGGTCCTGCTTCCTATTCTCGCTCGCGTGTGCTACGGAGAGCGTCGTTTGCCTAAGGCGGAGTAGATGGAACTTGTCTGGAGTAGTCCCGATCCGTCTCACTCTGCCTGTGCAACTTATTTGGGCAGAATAGGCACAATGCCTGCCACCTGCTGGCAGTGGAAATCGACTTTTTTCTACTTTATTGCCCAATTGGCTGTTTTCTCCCCCTCTCCCCCACTTCTGCCTGCCCTAAACTATGACTGACAACAACTGACTCTCAACAGGCGCAAGACACACTGAAACAATGTGATTCACTTGGCCACATGGCACAGACTATATCTACACAGCATGTCAGGAAGAGAGGATGAGAAGGCCAAGGCGGACGGCGTCAGCAGGCGCCTTTGCCGGTCAGGACCACGATCACGGTGCGAGCCATTATCTTGATATCGAACCAGAGCGATTGATTGTCGATGTAGGCCAGATCGAGTTCGAGCTTGCGGCGAACCGAGGCCAGGGATGAATCGTAACCGGTCTCAACCTGGGCTAATCCGGTCAGACCCGGCTTCACAGACAACCGCCGCGTATACTCGGGGATCTCCTCTTTGAGCTCCGACACAAACTTCGGTCGTTCGGGGCGCGGCCCCACCAGCGACATATCACCTTTGAGGACATTAATGAACTGAGGAATCTCATCTATCCTGGTCTTGCGCAGAAACCGTCCCAGACGGGTGACACGCGGATCATTCTTGGTCGCCCAAACCGGTCCGGATTTGCCCTCGGCGTCGTTGACCATGGTCCGGAACTTGATGACCTTGAAGGGTTCTCCGCGCCAGTCTTCGCGGCGACGGTCGCGGCGGCGGCGGTCATCGGCCCCCGTCCGCTGACAATACCGGCGTTCGCCCTCGCGGCGATCACGCCCAACGCGGACCTGCGTGTAGAACACTGGTCCGCGAGAATCAAGCTTGATGAGCAAGGGGACAACCAGCCACAAGGGAAGCGTCAGCAGCAACCCCACGAAGGCACCGACGATGTCGAGCGAACGCTTTGCAAACGATCCCAGCAAATGAGTGACCTGATCCTTCCTCGTTACGAGCGCCGGCACGGCCAATATAAAAACGGTCGAAGCCAACACAAACAGTATTCCCTTGAAATACTCGCCCCAGAGAAACTGAAGCTGGGTCCACAGGCTTGTATCGACCACTGCTCGAACGGCTCCGGCGGCCGACTCGGAGGTCCCGGCAAAACCATAATCTGCCGTGCTCCTTGCCGCCAGGCTGGTGCTGTTTCCAATATCTGCATTGCCTTGTATATTGTCGGCCACTATCATTGTCTCCAGTCAAGTAATAACCATACAGGTCGTCTCCTGACTGGAGCAAACGGACTGCCAATGTCACACTCCATGGCAGCCAGTTTCGCTAGGACATGACTACGCGCTTTATGCTTTTACTATTCTCCATTGCAGGCCAATGAGATATGGCGCACGGACTTTGCGGACATATTCGGTTGGCCGGACCGGAATAGATGCCGCCGCAATGACACGACCGTGCCTAGTATGCACCGTCAAGCGTAGTATCGCAGTTCCTTGCACATTTACTCAGGAGCTACAGTGATCCTGCCCGTCTCGGGTCGACTTTCATTGGCCAGTCGTTTCGCTATTTTCCCAACGAAAACTGCACTGAAAGACGATGGATCGACTCGTCGGAGAACTGGTCCGCCGCACCGTAGGCGTAGTCGATCACGGCCGAGCCCCAGCGAAGACCGGCCCCGATGGCTGTCTGCTGGATGAGGCCGCGGTCATCATTACCTGGGATCAGCGAGTACCCTCCCCGGAGAAAATAGGTATCGTCGAATGACAGTTCGGCGCCGTGCCGGATGGCAGTAGTGGCGCCGGAAAGATCTCTTCGCACTTCCAGACCGGTCAGCAATCCCGGCCCAAGTGGCTGAATGGCCGCCCCCAGTCGTATCGTAGCCGGTTGCGAAGCACTGATACCGTCGAAACTTAGCGCCGGGCCAAGATTGGCTGCCACCACAGCCAGAGAGACGCGGCCCATATCCAGGGTAGCGCCGATATCGAACCCGGCCGCCGAGGCGCTGATGTCATCGAGGCGCTGATTGACGAAGCGCGCCGTCGCGCCAAAGGCCAACTCGTCGGTCACAGCGATCGCGCTCGATATTCCTGCCGCCCAGTCGAAAGCGTCAACCTTAGCTCCGGTCGGGGCTCCATCGCGGCCGTAGGCGTCAATGGCGCCGTACCCGAGATAGGTCACGGCGGCCCCGAAAGCCATTCTCTCACCGGCCCGGAACGCAACCGCGCCATGTTCGACATTAACGTCCTGATACCATGAGAGGTGACCGAAAGTAAACTGCCCGGGACTGTCCATGAACGCCAATCCGGCCGGATTCCAATAAGTGGCCTCCGCCCCTTGGCTGACGGCCGTAAAAGCGCCACCCATTGCAGCGGCGCGAGCGCCCCAGCCGATTCGCAAAAAGTCAGCCCCTGTTCGCCCACCGTCTGTCCCTGCCACGGAGCCCTGCGGCAGCGCCGTGAGCACTGCGAACGTCGCCAAGAACACCACCAGACGGGTGGTCCCGGAGAAACCCCTGTTGTTCATACCGTCCTTTCCTTAGCATCGGCGTGCGTGTTAGACGACGCAATGCCGGTGCCGGAAGGCCGGGCTTAGAGCGAGAATCGTCGGGGCGATTCCCAGAACTACTGGCTCGCTGCTAAGCCATTGTGCCTCAAACCATTTCCTTTGGCTACAAGAGCCCTTCAGCCGATCCGGTATGAGCTTTATCGGAAGCCTGCAAGACGGCCTTGACCGAGGACGTAAGAGGTCTGAACAAACTACACGGACAAATGTGGATGGATATCCTGCATGTCCTTATGCTGTAGAACCTTAGCTCTCGTTGTGCAAGAACCTACCAGTAGAAGCCGAAGTTGCTCTCACCATGACCACATCCATTGCCCGAGTGGCCATGTACTTTCCTCAATGCCTATCAAGAAAAACGAGCAGACCGAAGAAACCAACAACAATTTTCCGGCTTTGGGAGATTTTTTCCGCGACTGGTACTGAGCTGATGAATCATCGACAAAAGGTCCGCCTATAAGGGCGGAAAGGCTTTCCTCCCCGAGGGGCAGATCGACAGGCCCCGTCCCCGGATCTGATCCGATTCCTCCACGATTCATTCACTTCAGACGGGAGAGCATTCGCTGGTATTTTTCATGTCCCACTACAAGCCCTGAGGATAAGGGCTTGAGCTGCTCGATCTGCTCTCTGGCGCGCTCAATGCGCTCCTGTGTCTCGGGGTGCGAGGCGGTCAGACCTTCAAAGACATTGTCATACTCGGCTCCGCCCAGCTCGGCAAGAGTCTGGAACATCTGCAGCGCCCCGCGCGGATCGTACCCCGCCTTGACCATATAGAGGATACCATATCGGTCGGCCTCGCGCTCGGCCTCTCTGGAATAATCGGCGAAAACCAGATTCATGCCGACATTGATGGCGATGTCCATGGCCTCCCCGGCCCCATCCTCTCCGAATATGAGCTGGTATGCGAGGGCCGCTCCCAGGGCCTGCTGCAACCTTCTGACACCATGACGCGCCACTACATGAGAGATCTCGTGGGCCACTACCGCCGCTAGCTCCGCTTCGCTGTCCATTTGCTTGAGCAGACCGGTGTAGAAGTAGATGAAACCGCCGGGGGCCGCGAAGGCGTTTACCTGGTCTGATTCGATAACCGTGAAATGGTAGTCGAGATTACTGCGGTCGCTCACCCTGACAAGTTTCTGCCCTATCTCGTTGAGGTAGGCCTGCCAGGTCGAGTCAGCGAGTATGGTCTCCTGTTGGCGCACCTGCTCGGCCATGCCACGGCCGATGGCGACTTCCTGCCCGGTTGGAATCAGTATCAGCGACTCTTCGCCGCCGGGCCCGGTAGTCGTGCAGCCGAACAGGATCAGCAGCAGGGCGGCTGCAACCGCTACACAAACGCGCATACTCAGGAGTGTGAGGGGCATGATAATCCTTCCGAACGACAGGCCGGGTTTGGTATCAGAGCTTCGACTTTTCCGCCAGGTCCCCGATGATCGGGAGGCGATAGTTCTTGCCCTGAACCGCAAACACTATGCCGGCGACCGATAAGCCCGCGGCGATCAGGAGTATGCCTTTGAAGACCAGGTCGCTGATTGTATCGAAGAGAAACAACACTGCGACCAGCTCGATCAGGAACAGCATCACACCCTGACGCGCGTGGAATCGGGCTTCGGAATTGTCCTTCATACTCAGCAAGGGGACGAAGCACAGAATGGGAATGTAGGCCATGATGGCCGCCATCCGTCCCTCATCGGAGTAGAACCGCTCGCCCGCTTCCGTGCGGCCGGCGCCGTCCTCGTACTCGTCGTCCAGGCCGGGTACAGTGTTCCTCGGCTTCTCGTCCGGGTCGTCTTTGAAAAAGGAATCTGTCATAGTCTCTGTCAGCGGTCGGCGCTTAACCCTAAGTCGACCAGAAGAGCTCCCGCCCCCTGGGGGCTATATGAAGCACAATGGGTTCGCCTTCGGGATGCACCTCGATAATGTCGCTGCCGTCCACGATACTTACGTTGAACTCGAGTCTTCCGCTTCCTTCTGCAAATAGCCAATCACGACCGATCGCCACTTCCATCAGGTCCTGCATGGCGACTCGGAAATGCTTCCCCTGCTGAGGCATCTCATTGAGCGTAAACCTCAGTTTCCGCGGGCCCGGCGTCAGCAGTTGAAGCAGAATCGCCGCATCCTCTAGTGAGTCTAAGTCTTCCCGCCTGTTGAAGTCAAGTCGAATATAGAAGTTATCGTGGTCGTAGGCGAAGTAGATTTGAGCCAGATGGCGATCCACCCGGTGCATTGCACCGCCTGCCGGGAGGCAATTGAAGTATCCGGCGCCGGCCCATTCATAGAAGTGCGTCAGCGTCCCGTCCACCCGCGGTGTAAGAATGGAATCCGGCAGCACGGGCTTGATGGTCGCTCCACTATGATGGATAGGATTGAGCAGACATACCGGAATATCCAGGCCCAGGACTTCGTAGACGGCTGTCAGGTGACGTCGAAAGATAGCGTCGAACTGGGC
The DNA here is from genome assembly GCA_964526835.1 of uncultured Ignavibacteriales bacterium. GTDB lineage: Bacteria > Zixibacteria > MSB-5A5 > GN15 > FEB-12 > DAOSXA01. Next base: position 85,402 of record CAZGMK010000011.1, on the reverse strand, counting down.
GTTGTTGGCGCCGCGGTGCTCATCGCCGAACCACCAGCACCAATCGGACCCCTCTGCAATGTAGATTTGCCGCCAGGCCGCCCGGAGCTTGTCCGGCGGGAAATCGGGGTGTTCCTTCTCGAACCGGACTAGCATCCTGCGAGCCTCACTCAACAGGTTCCAGGCTGCGTTGTCCTCATGATGTCCGATCCAGATGCGGAAACTGTGGTTGATCCACGAGCCCGCAAACAACGCCGACAACGGAGACGGAGCTATGTGGTCGGCGGCTTCCGAAAAAGTCACGGTTTCTATCGTCGGATCAACCTCAAGCGCCTCGTAGAGGCCGTCAAGGAACTCGGCCCCGTCGTGGGCAAAATACTCCCAGGCGTTCTCGCCATCGAGTATCACGGGCACCACGACCTGCTCGAGCCGAGGATGGAGTATGTCACGGAGCCGTCTGAGGTGCTCCATGAAGTCGTTCACCGCCCGGGTCGGTTCCCATCCCGAATACACAAACCCGATGCGATCCGACAGCGCGTGGTCGCGGAAAAAGACCCGGAGACCCGGGCCGTAGTCATAGACGGTGTGCAGAAGAGCCTGGCGCGGGTCCTGGTTCATCTGACGCAACGAATAGAACAGAATCTCCTCGTCGGTGGCGATCCACTTCAGTCCGAGCTGACAAGCCTGGTCGCCGACCTGAGACGAAACCGAGCCCTCCGAGGGCCACATGCCGGCCATCGGGCGCCCGAACAGCTCTTCGTACCGCTGCATCGAGGCGCGAATATGCCACAGCGAATCCTCCGGATGAGCGAAGCGTTGTTCAGGCAGCTCAATATTGGGAATTGCCTGGCGGGCGCTGTCGGTATCGCAGAGCAAGGGCAGAATCGGATGGTAATAGGGAGTGAAAGATACCTCCCCGCAATCGTTCGCCACGAAGTCCTGGTAGGCGGGAATGATGCGCCGGATCAAGTCAAGCTGCCAATCGAGCAGACTATGTTTCTGCTGCTCGGTATAGTGACGCTGTTGGCGAAGCAGGCTGCGAATTGGTTCCTCGTCGTGGAACATAGGGTCGACCCAGGCGAGATTCGACCAGACCTGAAGATCGCGCAACTCTTCGCTCGTGAACAGGGCCGGCTCGAGCCGCTCGCCCTGTCCGCCGCCGGCCTTGTTGTATAGCTGGCGATATCGTTCGTTGGAGGCGATCAGATTCTCCTGGTTGGCCATGAAGAACGTCGCCAGCATTTCGCGTTTGCTCTCGGGCGACAGCGTCGTGGCGTCGGCGCGAGAGAGTTCCAAATGCGGGTCGGTGCCCCCCTCGAGGTACAACTCGAGTTGATCCAGCAGCGAGGGGACCAGGTTGAAGGTAACCCGAACCGAGGGAAACTTCCGGACCCGGAGCAGCATATCCAGATAGTCCTTGGTCGCGTGCAGGCGCACCCATGGCAGCATCAGCCGTCGGGAACCGGGCTCCTGGTAGTTGGGCTGGTGCATGTGCCACAGCAGAGCCAGTTTCAACGGCGTGGCCTCAGACATATACAGGCTGGCCTTCAGGTGGGGTTATGGTCTTCGGACGGTTGCCTAATCGCCGGTCTGCTCGAAAGTGTAACCGGGGAAATGCTCATAGAACAGGCGGGTTGCATCCTGGGCCACGGTCGTACCCCGATGCTCCTGAGAGATAATCTCCAGCTTGGCGTAAGCCCGACCGGCCTGACCGTCAAGGAGGTAATTACGCATCGCTCCCAGCAAGTAGTCGGCGGCCAGGGGGCCGTCAGGAAACGCCTGGTAAGCCTCTTCGAATTTGGCGGCCGCTTCATTGAATCGGGCCTGATCCTCGTGGCAGGCGGCGATACCGGCCAGGGCCGCGGACAGGTAGAACTTGTCCTTGCGATACTTCGAGGCATACTTCTGCCACCAGTCAATGGCCTGCTGGTAGTTCCGGGTCTGGTAACTGACCTTCCCCAGCATGAACATCGCCTTCTGGGCGACATCCCCGCCGTACTCCTCGACGAGGCCTTCCAGGCTGGACCTGGCGAGCTGGATATTCCCGCCGGCATAGTCGCCCATGGCTCGCGCCAGGGCCGCGGCGGCCTCCTGCTGTCCCGCCTGCTGCGAAGAAACGTAGTAGGACATACCTACAGCGGCCACAATCAGGACTATCACCCCGATCGCCACAAACTGCCAGTTATCCTCAAACCAGCCTTTCGACTTAAGCATGAACGCCGTGAACTTATCTTCTTTGATCTGGCGCTTGCTGAGCTTTACCTTCTGATACATTCCTGCTCCTGCGGAAACACGCGGCCGTTTATGATGTTATCGGCGCCGATCGGCCCGGGTTAAGGAAGGCCGGTCGCCTCCCGGCGTAACCGGCCCGAGTGATTCGATTCAACCGCGCACCTCAAAACCGCGACTACTAGAATATCCCGGTGAAAGTGAATGCGAAATGATGGTCCCTGTTCTGCAAGATGAACTCGCCCGAGGCATCAGACAAATCTCGATCGACCTGGCTGTACATGTAGCCCCAATCCAGGTGAATCTGAGACCAGTGTATGCCCGTGCCCAACGAAACGGTATACATCAGCGGGGTATCGTCCTTGTTGAGCAGTTTCGCTACTGGGGACAGCACCAGACTCGGCAAAACGTAACTGAGGGTCGGCGTATCACCATCGCCCACGCTGGGCCTCGGGGTCGGGACAAAACCAACTCCCGCTCGAAGCGGAATCATGCCGAACGACTTCTCCAGCCTGTACTCACCGCCAAAGCGAAGAGCGATGCCGGAATTCCACTCCGGATCGTACTCGCTGTACACCTCGTTGATGTTGCCGCCGGGAGTGATTTCGAGCACGTCGCGCTGCTTGACCTTGGAATTGCCGAAGCCACGGTATTCGGCATCCATCGCCAGGGTCAGGTTATCTTTCAGCGAATAGCCCAGCCCGGCGCCTACAGTCAACGGCATGCCGTACTTAACGACCTGTTCGTCAATAAATGTAGTATCGGTGCCCTCTTCACCGGGAAGGCCGTTGGTATACTGAATCGTGTATGTCGAGCTCCCGGTCTCCACCTCAAGATTGAACGGAGTTTTGATAACCAAACCCGCATTCATCCGGTCACCGCTGTGTTTGAGCCCGAGCGTGAAATTGACCCCGGAGAACTTGCTGGTGTCGACCCTCATGGTGTGAACGTCGATCTGCACATCCTGTTCGAACGGCGGAAGGGGAAACTCCGGCAGCGTTGACTCATTGACGTAGTCTGTGACCGACTCCCCGGCGTATATGTTCACAGTTGCACCCATGGATGTATTGCCATGGATTCGAGTGCCGAAGCCGATGTTGATCGACCTCAAGGCGCCCTCGGCCGCCGAATTGATGTCGACATCGAAGTCAAACTGCTCGAACTGCCAGATGTTCTGACGCAGAGTCACTATCCACTCGGTTACCTTTGTCTCGAAGCCGTAATTCGACAAGCCGTCGAAGTTCTTGGTATAGGCGAATGTACCCACAAAGGGATGGCCTCTGAGCCGGAATGGAGCGACAAAAATCGCATCGCTCACAGAACCCAGCGATCCGTCATGATCTCGACGAAACGATCTGGACGCACTGGCCTCTGAGAGATCGGCACGCCCGGCGCCGACCAGGCTGCCATAGCTCAGCGACAGCATCGGGCCCTCCAGCGCGACAAGCCCCGCGGGATTCCACGTCCCGGAGTAGATATCGTCGGACACGCCGTAGAAGGCGCCGCCCATACCCATAGCGCGCGCGCCACCGCCGGTGAAATCGAAAGGCAAGAATAGACCGAGGCTCAGTCGATCGCCCTGCTGTCCAGAAGCCGAAACGGCCATCGTCACTATGAGCACACCTACGATCAGTAGTGATCGCTTCATCAATAGACTCCTTATGTACAGAACCTCAACATTCCTCTACACCACAATGACGTATCGACGTCGCAAAACATTTAGCGAATATATCAGGTCGCAAAAACTGTGTCAAATGATTTTGCCCGGCGTATCTCGCCCAACATCGTGCGCCAGGGTTGCATACATATCAAATACCCCCGGCAGGAGTCGAACCTGCGACCAATGGTTTAGGAAACCACTGCTCTATCCTCTGAGCTACGGGGGCTTCAGCGCGACTGGCCGCTCCAGGCCTAGTCGCCGTCAATCTAATCAAGGGCTGCGTCTGGTGCAAGCTGACTATTCAGCATGGTAGGAGACGAGATAATCGACATCGTACTCGGACAACTTATCATGCCATGGCAAGAAGCTCAGCTCGACGACGATCGAAATACCGGCTACGTCGGCGCCCAGTTGCTCCACCATACCGCAGACCGCCTTCATTGTCCCCCCGGTGGCCAGCAGGTCGTCGACTATAACAACCCGTTGGCCGGGCTTGATGGCGTCCTGATGAAGCTCGACTCGATCGGTGCCATACTCCAGAGCGTACTCAGCGTAGACAATCTCCGAAGGCAGTTTGCCGGCCTTGCGAGCCAGAGCCAGGCCGAGCTCCAGCCGGTCGGCCAGAGCGGCGCCGAAGACAAAACCCCTCGATTCGACGCCTATCAGCAGATCGGGGTTCTTGGCGGCCACGAAATCCTCCATCCGGTCGAGCGCCAGAGAGAATCCCTCGGGATCGAGAATGAGAGTCGTGATGTCGTAAAAGGTGATTCCGGGTTTGGGGAAGTCGGGAACTTCGCGTATGTACTTCTTCAGGTCGGTCATGCCCGTCAACTCGAATAGTGCATGGAGATCTCGAAGCTGTCGAATTGGCCCGTGTAATCGCGCCACTGCAGATCGACATTATCAACTACGGCTGAGGGCGGCCCCTTCCTCAGTTCCTCGGCGAATGACTCGATCATATCCCTGTCACCCTCCGCAGCCGCCACCACGCTACCATCCGGCTCGTTCCGAACCCAACCGGTCAGCCCCAGGTTGGTCGCCCGTTGGTAGGCGAAATAGCGAAAGCCAACGCCCTGCACCCGCCCATGGACTCTGAGCTGCGCTCGAGCCCGAGTCACTTGACGGCCTTCTTCTCTTTCTTCTCCTTGTTCGCTTCGCCCATCACCAATTTGAGGGCCAAATCCGCCGCCGCCTCCGGAGTCTCGACTTGGTGGATTTCGTCGCCGAGGCGCCAGGCGTTGACGGAAATCACCGGCTTGCGGGCCTTGAGCGCGAAACCCATCTCGCTTAGGGTACCATACTTGCCGGGAAAGGCTATGACGGCATCGGCCGAGCGGACTACCATAATATTGCGGGCCTCGCCGAACCCGGTAGCGATAGCATAGTCGATGAACTCATTGGCGTCACCCACATTATCCGTGGGCAGGATGCCGATGGTAATCCCACCCGACTCTCTGGCCCCCTTGGCGGCGCCTTCCATAATACCGCCCATTCCTCCGCAAATCAGGACAGCCCCGGCTTCGGCGACTCTTCGGCCCACCTCGGCGGCCTGCTCCCGGAGCTTCTTCGAACACTTCCCTGCCCCGATGACGGCTATAACCGGCTTTCTGGCAGTAGACATTCCCATCCTTTCCATTTAGTCCGTGGGGCCGGGAATAACTATGTAGAACACACCACGAACGACCCTTTTAGTGTCCTCAGGTAAAAATCGGGGCGACTGGATTTGAACCAGCGACCTCTTAGTCCCGAACCAAGCGCGCTACCAATCTGCGCCACGCCCCGAAAAGACTTAGCAGGAATCCATTATAGCCGCTTTGCTCCGCTTGTCAACATAATTCGTAGCACCAATCGAACCATTTTTCTACAGAACCGCCAGATCGCTGAAGGCAGCTACAGCTTCAGGTTAAGCTGTTTCAATTCCTCCAGCGACATGGAATCCGTGAAGTCCAGGCTCAGTGGCGTAATCGAAGCCTTTCCCTCACTCACGGCCGCAAAATCCGATCCCTCGGTGGTCCGCCAGGTGGGACGGCCCCCAATCCAGAAATAGTCCTTCCCCCGAGGATCCTTCTTGTGAGTTACGGTGTCCTTGTATTGACGGGACCCCAGGCGCGTAAACTCGAACTTGCGGTATGCCTTGCCGTTGTCCAGGGGCAGATTGACGTTCAGGAAGGTGGACGGGGCGAGATTCATCTGGTCGTGCCTGGCCAGCAGCCTGGCCACGAACCGCGCCGCGCGCTTCATCGGCGTCCCGGGTTCCCAGTTGGCCATTGAGACAGCCATCGACGGGATCTTCAGAATTGACCCCTCGATGGCGGCTGCGACAGTTCCGGAGTAGGTAACGTCGTCGCCCATGTTCGCGCCATGATTGATCCCGGAAATTATCATGTCCGGCTTGCTCCGCTTGAACAGCAAATGGATGGCCAGCATGACACAATCAGTCGGCGTACCGTCGATGGCGAATCGTCGCTTGTCAATTTCGTGCACCCGCAGCGGGTGATTGAGAGTAAGGGAATGGGAGCTGGCCGACTGCTCACGATCGGGGGCCACCATGTACACATCGAAGTTCCGGCGGAGCTCCTCGTAGAGGGCGGTGATTCCGTCGCTATAGTAGCCGTCATCATTGGTGAGCAGAATGCGCTTGCCGCCTTTGCGCTTCTTAGGCACGCCGCACCTCGGCTCGCTGCAGCCATGGCGAACGGCGGCTTGATTGCATGCTTTCCAGATTCATGCCGCCCACAATAGCCCCTCTCCCCCGGGTTGGCAAGCACAAAGCATCAACGCCACAGATGCCGGATAATCAGAGAAACGAAGCGCCAGGTATCGGCACTGTGGCTGATATGGGACCGTGCTCCTTCGTAGATAGCGGCTATCGGCACCGGTACGATTTCGTAGTCTGTGCGCGCGGCCTGCAACAGCAGTTCCGATTCCATAGCAAAACTGCTCTGTCGCAGATCCAGCCGGCAAGTCAGGTCCAGTGGAATCAACCGCATCCCGCACTGCGAATCCGGAATGCTGCGCCCTGCTACGATCGAACTCACGACCGAGGTCAGGAAGTTGCTCAGGCGACGATCAATGGGCATAGCCCCGGTGCGCCTCGAGCGACAGCCCAGAACGATTCGGCGGGGCGCGGCCAGATTGAGGAAGGAGGGGATAACCTCCGGAGGATGCTGCAAGTCGGCGTCGAGAGTCAGCACCTGTTCATAATGCCGAAATCGCGCCCAGTTGAATCCGGTCTTGAGAGCCTGTCCCTTCCCCTGGTTTCCGTTGTGACGAACAAGGCTCACATTCGAGTGGCCTGCGACGACCTCAGAGGTGTTGTCGTTGGAGCCGTCATCGACGACCAGGACGGGAAGGTCTGCTTCAAGCTTGCTGAGTCTGTCAAGCAGCTCGGGCAGAGTGGCGGCGGCGTTATAGGCGGGAATGAGAACCAGAGTTGATTGCGTCGGCCGCATAACCATGAAATCAGGATAGAGTCACGAATGACATTGAGAAACAGGAAGTCCGGCGGTACAGCCGGGCCTTTTGGTCGGAGCGAGCCGATTTGAACGGCCGACCTCTCGCACCCCAAGCGAGTGCGCTAACCAGACTGCGCTACGCTCCGACAGACACAGATTCTACGTTGCCCAACACCTGCAATAAAGAGAAAACGCGGACTAACTCAAGAGAAAAGTTCCAGCAGGGCCGCGACATCGTCGCGAATCTGCCCGATCAGTGTCCTGGCCCGGGCATCCGACTGCATAACTTTCTTGTCTTCGCTCGGACGTTTCATCATGAGTTTGGCCCGAGCCCCGGCAATCGTGAGCTTCTCCTTGTTGCGCAGGTGTTTTATTCGATTGATGATTTCGATGTCGCGGGTCGTGTATTGACGGCTTCCACCTCGGCTCTTGCGCGGCTTCAGAAGCGGAAACTCCTTCTCCCAATAGCGCAAGACATAGGGCTGGAGGCCGGTCATCCTCGCAACCTCGCTGATCGAGTAATAGAGCCGTTCCTCGGTCTTAGTCATCATGGCCCCTCGTCGAATCTGTTTCTATACCTGCTATCGCCACATTTCCGCCTTCAATCGTCTTTCCATCAACTGGCCGGCCGCATCGACCGGGGATTCGCCCTCGAAAAGGACCTGGTGCACTTGCTGGGTTATGGGCATCTCCACACCGTTCTTCCTGGCCAGGCGGTAGCCTGACCGGGTAGTCTGCACTCCCTCGGCCACCATCGTCATCGAACCGAGGACCTCCTCCAGCGCCATGCCCTGTCCTATCTTCTCGCCGACATAGCGATTCCTCGAGTGCCGAGAGATACAGGTTGTCACCAAATCGCCGATTCCGGAGAGGCCGGCGAAAGTCTCCAGTCGAGCACCGAGAGCCAGCCCCAGACGCGTAATCTCGGCCAGTCCCCGGGTGATCAGCGCACCGCGTGTGTTATCGCCCCACCCGAGACCATCGGTAATACCGACTCCAATTGCTATAATGTTCTTGAGCGCCCCCCCGAGCTCGACACCGATCAGATCATCGCTGGAGTAAACCCTGAACGACGAGTTGCTGCTGAACAATTCCTGAACCCTCTTAACCAGCTCGGCATCGGAGCCGGCTGCAACCACCGCAGTCGGCATATCCCGGGCCACTTCCTCGGCATGGGATGGCCCGGACAGGGTCATGACACGGTCCGGCGGCCAGTTCAACTCGCCGCAGATGACCTCGGACATCCGGCGCAGGGACTCGGCTTCAATACCCTTGGCCAGATTCACGAGAGCGACATCCTCCGACAGTCGACCGCGCAGCGGCGCCAGAGCCCGACCGAGGCTCTGCGACGGGATTGCCAGTACGATCAGAGGAGCACCTGTGACAGCCTCCTCAAGGTCATTGGTGATGTGCACTCGCGACGGAAGCGTAATCCCGGGCAGCTTCTCCGGAATGCTGCGATTACTGATGAGCTTGCTGTACTCGGCCGGATCGAACTCCCACAGCCTCACCGCAACGCCGTTGGCATCAAGTAGCCGGGCGATGGCCATCCCCCAGGAACCGGCGCCCAGAATCGCGATGTTATCGAAGGCCATATCAGTTTCCTCCGGACTTGAAGCGACTTTCCTGCCCTCGCAGCAGGCGCGCGATGTTCTGCCGATGGGTCCAGAGGACCAGGACAGCCAGCACGATGGTCATCCATACGTAGACCTCGTTGATCGGCTGGTCCAGCACGAACTTCTGAAATGAGACTATCACCGCCAGCACCAATCCGGCCAGCATGGAACCGAGCGAGACGACGCGGGTCAGGCCGGCGACGGTCCCGAAAGCAGCCAGGGCTATCAGCGTCGGGATCGGCAGCAGGGTTATCATCACGCCCAGCCCGACCGCAACGCCCTTACCCCCGCGAAAGCCCAGGAAAACCGTATAGACGTGTCCCAGTACTGCCGCCAAAGCACTGAGTACCAGAATAACATCCGCGGAGAGGTCGCCGCTGCCGAAGCGTTCGATGAGGGCTCGTCCCAACAGGATCGCGGCCACACCCTTGACAATGTCGCCCGCAAAGGCCAGCAGGCCGGCCACCGCCCCGGCTGATCGCCATACATTGGTCGCTCCCGGATTCCCCGACCCGACTCTCCGGATATCGGGGATGCCGTGGAGTCGGGCGACGATCCAGGAAAAGGGGATGCTACCCAAAAGGTACGCCGCCGGAATCGATATCAATGCACTCAATAGCGAATCTCCGTTTGCTGCAGACGGCCGAGGACGGCAGTCTGCGTACTCCGCTGATCGCTTGTCAGCAACTACCGGTCGACAGTGTCGGCGTCCTCCGAGCCACTCGCAGCAGTATCCTCAGGAGATGGCTGCGCAGGCAGGCGATACTGCCCCAGCTCCTCGGGAAACACCTCGATCATAGCCCTGACGAAGTTCACGGCCTCCGCCGAGTCAATATCGTCATCGCCGGCGCGTGCCTGTATCATTTCGCCGAGTTGCTGCATGGCCACCGGCTTGACCTGGAGTTCCTCCAAGCTGCGGTTCTGAACCTCGGCATTGAAGGCCTCGGTCACCTCGGCCACCCACACCGTATCGACACCCTGCGGGGCACTGGTCACGATCTTGCCTTTGACCTGGTTCACGCCCATAGTCAAACCACCCCTGACAATGTCATCACGCTTGATATAGCAGACCACTGAGGCCGCAATGAACAAGATCAGCAAGACACCTACCACAATCAGCGTGACCATGCACCCCCTGGACATCCCCTTGCGCGGCTGTCCACTCGGTTGAGTATCCGGGTGCGGCGGAAGCGGAGCATCTGAACTCATGGCAATCCTTTCACATTCGCCAGACAGCGATCCGGCTGCCTGCTCTATGATATTTGACTATGTAAAAACCCTGTGTTCAACTGCGGATTAGCCGCCGTGTCTCAACACAGCCATTATAACGACCGCAGCGGCTGGTGGCAAGTAATTGCTGTGAAGCGAAGTGCGAAAATCTCTGAAAGGATGACTTGATGAATGGTGCATATTCCGAGCCATCGCGCCAGTGGATTCCGACGGATCGCGCCACCCCAGGAGCATTAGCTAACGCGGGATAGTCCATAAACCGGCAGCCCCTTATCTTGTTGGTTTTTTCGAATGAAAAGCCCTGGAGGTAAGGATGCCGGCAGAGCGATTGTCCATGCGTAAGATCAAAGAAGTACTGCGGTTAAAGTACACTTGTCAATTGAGCCAGGAGGCCATCGCGGCCAGTTGTGGGATCGGCCGGACCAGTGTCAGAGAGTACCTGAGGCTGGCCGCTGCCAGCCGATATGAGCCGGATATCAACCCCACCTATCATGAGATGGCCCGTCATTACGGCACGGCGGAGCTGCCGACCCGCGTCCGTCGGCCGCAAGACAAAGCCAAGGTGGAGAATGGTGGTTTGGGGATCGAAATGACCATTGCTATCCTGTTTGGTAAAATACGAAAGAAAGCGCGCAAGAGTGAGTATAATCAATAATTGGGGGGATTCAGGGTAGCTCACACTGCACTATTCTGAAACGAAGAGGTAAAGCAGTGGAATTTGCGAAGATGGAGAGTCCTCATTGGACATCCTGAAAATCATGAAAGGAGAACAATCATGATGCAAACCAACCTAAACAAGCTCTTTCTCGGTGTCGCAACGACTGTCGCCATGTTTGCGGGGTCCTTGAGCGCACAAGCCCAAGATGCGCCTGAGAAACCGCAGAGCACCTTCCAGGTCGGCACCTATGATCCGGAGGCGGCTTTCCAGCAGCATCCGGCGCAAGTGGAGTTGGGAGAAGCATCGCAAACCGCCCAGGCACAGATGCAGGCGGCACAGCAGGAAGGCGACCAGCAGAAGCTGCAGCAGATTCAACAGCAGTTTGAACAGACCCGTGGCCAAGTCATTGAGAAGTTCTATCGAGATGTTAACCAAACCATGCCGACCGCGGCTAAGGCCGCTGACGTCAAGGTTGTCGCCGTGGAAGTATCTTATACCGCAAACGATGTGGAGACCAGGGACATCACACCCCAGCTGATAGCAGCCTTTGACGGGCCGCGGGAAGACACGCCGTTGGATGCGCCTGAGAAACCGCAGGGCACCTTCCAGGTCGGCACCTACGATCCGCAGGCGGCTTTCCAGCAGCATCCGGCGCAAGAGGAGTTGGAACAAGCATCGCAAACCGCCCAGGCACAGATGCAGGCGGCACAGCAGGAAGGCGACCAGCAGAAGCTGCAGCAGATTCAACAGCAGTTTGAACAGACCCGTGGCCAAGTCATTGAGAAGTTCTATCGAGATGTTAACCAAACCATGCCGACCGCGGCTAAGGCCGCTGACGTCAAGGTTGTCGCCGTGGAAGTATCTTATACCGCAAACGATGTGGAGACCAGGGACATCACGCCCCAGTTGATCAAGGTCTTCCGCGAAAAATGAGCAAGACAGATAACCACGGGTTGCAGGCGACGTTGCTGTGCAATGCGCCTGAACCCGACCATTAGCCGAGGAAACAGAGCATACAGTACTCTGAAGTCTTTGTTCGAGGTAGCTTTCCGCGGCATACGTACAACCCGCGCGGCACCCGTACGCTCGAGGAGCGGCTGGCCGAGGTCGCCGATAATCCGTGCAAACTCGCCACCGTTAGACAGGCACACTATACTGAGCAAGACGGTGGAACCGTGAGCGGGGAGGAGTACTTCTGGTCTGGGATTATCGAGCAGGTTGAGCTGTGTTTGAAGGGACCGCGGAGGCAGAATCCCTTGAGAAATCGGGCGAGACAGGAACCGAGGCATCCGGACAGGCAAGCTTCCTGATTGCTAAGGGCGAGGGCGCCGTCCAGACATGAAGAAAGCCCCCGCGATCAGTCGCGAGGGCTTGTGCCTAATCAATTTGGCTGGTAGGGCTCGGGCAAACCTATTTCTTCTTCTTCTTCTTCTTGCCCTCGTCCTCTTCAGGCGGCTTCTCGGTAAGGAGCTCAACCAAAGACAAGGGAGCGCCGTCGCCACGACGCACGCCCAGCTTCAGGACCCTGAGGAACCCGGACTCGCGGTCGGAGAACTGGGGGACGATCTCATCGAATAGCTTCTTGAACGCCTTTTTGTCCTTGATCGTCCTGGCCACCTGCCGCTTGGCGGTCAGAGTATCCTTCTTGGCCGTCGCGATGAGGCGATCCACGAGCGGCCGAAGCGCCTTGGCCTTGGCATCGGTCGTCCTAATAGTCCGGTGGGTAATCAGCGATGTGGCCATATTCGCCAGCATCGCCTCTCGATGGGCTCTAGTGCGCCCCAGCTTTGTAACGCGATCGCGGTGTCCCATTATTAACCAAAACCTTAGCTTACGCTGCTAGTAGTTTGCGGTTCAGTATATTGTGAGATGTCCATCCCAAAAGAGAGGCCCATCTCCTCAAGGATCGTGCTGATCTCATTGAGCGACTTGCGGCCGAAATTGCGGTATTTGAGCATGTCCGATTCGGTCTTTGTCACAAGGTCCTGAATGGTCTGTATGTTGGCCGCCCTCAGGCAATTCGATGAGCGCACCGACAGCTCGAGTTCATCGACCCTGGTCTTCAGCAAATTGCGCACGCGGATAGTCTCTTCGTCCTCCTCCGGCTCTTCCTCGACCATCACTTCCTCGTCAAGGTTGATGAGCATCTGCAAATGGTCCTTGAGGAGCTTGGCGGCGTAGCTGAGAGCATCCTCGGGAGTGATCGATCCATCGGTGGTGACCTCGAGAATCAGCCGATCGTAGTCGGTACGCTGCCCGACGCGCGTATTCTCGACGGTATACGAGACCTTGATGACCGGTGAAAACAGGCTGTCCAGGAAGATAGTCCCCACCGGGGCGTCCTGACGCTTGTTCTGCTCGGCGACATGGTAAGAGCGACCGGAGTCGACATCGATTTCCATTTCGAAGTCAATGTCCGCGGTCAGTTCGCAGATATGTTGCTCCGGATTGAGAATCTCAATGCCCGGATCACCCTCAAACATCCCGGCGGTGATCTTGCCGGCCTTACTTGCCTTGAGGCTGAGCGTCTTCATCTCATCGGCATGCATGCGGACGCGAATGCTCTTGACGTTCAGGACTATGTCCGTAACGTCTTCATAGACACCTTCAACGGTCGAGAACTCGTGAAGGACACCGCTGATTCGCATCGAGACTACCGATCCGCCTTGAATGGAGGAAAGGAGCACCCGCCGCAAGGCGTTGCCGAGCGTATGACCGTAGCCCCGTTCCAGGGGTTCGATAGTGAATCGGGAATAGTTGTCTGTGGCCGAAGACTGATCGCTTACGACTTCCTTCGGCATGGTCAATGGCTTCCATTTCATTACGCAACAACCTCCCAAGGGCTTACTTGGAATACAGCTCGACGATGAGCTGTTCCCTGATGGTTGAGGGAATATCGGCGCGCTGGGGCACCTCGAGCAGTTCGCCTTCAAGGGCGGCCTTGTTCAGCCGCAGCCAGGGAATTTCATCGCCTCGACCGACTTCCTTGAGTGAAGCATGGATCATATCCAGCTTCTTGGACTTGTCCTTGACCTTGATAACCTGCCCCGGCTTGACGGTGAATGACGGGATATCAGTCAGGCGGTCGTTGACGAGAATATGACGGTGGCGAACCAGTTGACGGGCGGACTTCCGGGACGGGGCGAAACCGAGCCGGTAGACGATATTATCCAGTCTCGTCTCCAGAAGCTGCAAGAGAATCTCGCCGGTGACACCCGGACGACGGTCGGCTTCCTTGTAGTAGTTCCGGAACTGCTTTTCGAGCACGCCGTAGGTTCGACGAGCCTTCTGTTTCTCTCGAAGCTGCAAGCCGTAAGGGGATACTTTTCGGCGCATTCTGCCGACTCCGTGCTGTCCGGGCACCTGGGGACGGCGCTCGATTGAACACTTGTCGGTGAAACATCGGGTACCCTTCAAGAACAGCTTCTCGCTCTCACGTCTGCAGAGCTTGCAGTTGGCGTCGCGATATCGAGCCATCAGGTCTCCTGAAAAATCTCTTCTTCTAGTTCACGTTATCAAACACGACGACGCTTGGGCGGACGACACCCATTGTGCGGAATCGGGGTGACATCCTTGATCAGCGTCACTTCCAGGCCGGCCGCCGACAGCGAGCGAATGGCGGCCTCTCGGCCTGAGCCCGGCCCCTTCACCCAGACCTCGACGCGGCGCAGGCCCATATCCATCGCTTCCTTGGCGGCCTGGGAGCCGGCCAACTGAGCCGCAAACGGAGTCGACTTCTTCGAACCCTTGAAGCCCGCTCTGCCGGCGCTGGCCCAGCTAATGGCCCGACCGTTACTGTCGGCGATGGTGATTATCGTATTGTTAAAGGTAGCCTTAACATGGACAACCCCATTGGCTTCGACCTTACGGGCCTTCTTCTTCGTGCGTGTTCTGCGCTTCTCAGCCACATCTCACCTCAGGTTAATGACAGGAAACTATCCTGTGTCTACTTCTTGCCTACCGGCTTCCGCTTCAAGCCGCCGATAGATCTCCGCGGTCCCTTGCGGGTGCGCGCATTCGTCTTGGTGCGCTGACCGTGGACGGGCAAACCTCGGCGATGCCGCAAGCCGCGATAGGAGCCGATATCAATCAGCCGCTTTATATTCATGTTAATCTCGCCGCGCAGAGATCCTTCGACCGTATAGTCATTCTCAATCACACTGCGCAGCTTGGCTATTTCCTCATCGGTGAGCTTGTTCACCCGGGTAGCCGGATCAACGCCGGTCTTCTGGAGAATTTCACCGGATCGGTGGTGGCCGATACCCAGTATATAGGTCAGACCTACGTCAACTCTCTTGTCCTTAGGCAGATCAACGCCGGCAATTCGAGCCAATTGCGTCTCCTTCGTTTATCATTAACGACAGCATATTCTCGTCTCAGCCCTGCCGCTGCTTATGCGACGGGCTCCGTTTACAGATAACGCGCACCACACCCTTGCGTCGGATGATCTTGCAGTGCTCGCATCGTTTTCTCACGGCGGACTTGATTTTCATAGTCTTCCTGCCTTCCGATCATCCCTTGTAACGGTAAGTGATGCGCCCCCTGGAGAGGTCATACGGCGACAACTCCATGGTCACTTTATCTCCGGGCAGGATTTTGATGAAGTGCATTCGCATCTTCCCGGAGATATGGGCCAGAACCACATGCCCGTTGTCCAGTTCCACTTTGAACATGGCGTTGGGCAGGGGTTCGATCACTTTGCCTTCAACCTGGATGGTCTCTTCTTTGGCCATATTGTCCTTTTATGCAAGCGTCAAAATACTGGGACCATCATCAGTGATGGCCACCGTATGTTCAAAATGCGCCGATGGCTCACCATCGGACGTGACATATGTCCAGCCGTCCGGCTTGGTGTAGACTTCCCATGTGCGCATATTAATCATGGGCTCAATAGCCAACACCATGCCGGTCTTCAGGACAGGACCGGCGTCCGGGGACCCGAAATTCGGAATCTGCGGGTCCTCATGCATCTTCCGTCCGATACCGTGTCCGACCAGAGCACGCACCACCCCATAACCGGCTGCTTCGGCCGTAGCCTGAACAGCCGCCGATATCGCCCCTAATCTATTGCCGGAGCGCGCTTTGTCAATACCGGCCTGCAAACATTGTTGAGTATTCTCCATGAGCGCTTGCTTCTCCCTGGAGACCTCGCCGACGGCGAAAGTCCGCGCTGAATCGCCATAGAAGCCGTCGACGATGGAGCCGACATCAACAGAGACGATATCCCCCTCGCGGATAATCCGATCGCCGGGGATCCCGTGCACGACCTCTTCGTCGATCGAGATACAAGCAGAGGCCGGGAAACCGCTGTAACCCTTGAAGGCCGGAACAGCTCCCTGATCGCGAAGGTGTTCCTCGATGATCCGGTCCAGTTCGGCCGTCGACATCCCTTCACGGATAGTCTTACCCACCATGTCGAGAGTGCGTCCGACTACCTGGCCGGCACGTCTCATCATCTGTATTTCTTCGGCCGTCTTCAAGATAATCACTTGCCTTCGGCTCTTTCTCAGCCCACCGCCTTGACGATCGCGTCGAAGACGTCATCGGGTGATCCAACGCCGTTGACCGCCACCAACTTCGACTGTTTGCGGTAGAAGTCCTCAATAGGCTGCGTCTGCCTCTTGTATACTTCGAGGCGATTCCTGACCACGCCTTCTTCATCGTCGGGACGCCGCTGCAACTTCTCGCCATCGTTGTCGCAGATGCCTTCCTGTTTGGGCACATTTGCCGGATAGTTGTATGTCGACTGGCATTTGG
Source organism: uncultured Ignavibacteriales bacterium (assembly GCA_964526835.1). Lineage (GTDB taxonomy): Bacteria > Zixibacteria > MSB-5A5 > GN15 > FEB-12 > DAOSXA01. The sequence goes on along the minus strand of CAZGMK010000011.1, from coordinate 68,818 downwards.
GACAGAAATAGCGACCGGACAGGCGCTTCACGATCTCGTCATCGTCAACGTCAATCAGCACGGCGTGGTCAATGCTCTTGTTGTTCTTCTCGAACATGTTCTTCAGGCTCTCGGCCTGCGGCACTGTGCGGGGAAACCCATCCAGAATGAAGCCGTTATCCAGGTCGCCGGCTTTCAGCTTATCCTCAATGAGTCCAACGATCAATTCGTCGGGCACCAGGTCGCCCTTCTCCATGAAGGACTTAGCCTTGAGACCTAGCTCGGTCTTCTTCCTTACCGCTTCCCGGAGCATGTCTCCGGTGGACAGATGCAGGATATTGAGTTTCTTCGACAGGCGCGCCGCCTGCGTGCCCTTGCCGGACCCCGGGGGGCCAAGGAAAATGAGATTGTGCATATTACATCGACCTCCCACGAATGCGACCCTTCTTCATGAATCCGTCGTAGTGACGCATCAGCAGATGCGATTCGATCTGTTGCAAGGTATCGAGCGCCACACCGACCACAATGAGAAGTCCCGTACCGCCGAAGAAGAAGTTGACGTTCGCCCGGGATATCAAGACCCACGGCAACACGGCGATGGCGGCGAAGAACAACGCTCCAGGCAGGGTGATTCGTGTCAGAATTCCCTCAATGTAGTTGGCGGTATTCTTACCCGGCCTGATTCCCGGGATGTAACCGCCGTTCTTGCGCATATTGTTGGCGATCTCCACCGGATTGTATACAATCGCAGTGTAGAAGTAGCCAAAGAATACGATGATCAGTCCATAGATAAGCGAGTACCACAAGGAACCCGGCGCCAGCCAGACGTCAACCAGATTCTGGACCCAGTCGATGGTCGGGAACAGCTGGGCGACAGTCGACGGCAGGAACATTATCGACTGGGCGAAGATAATCGGGATAACACCGGCCGAGTTGACCGACAGCGGCAAGTGGGTGGTGGCGCCTCCGAATACACGACGACCGACCACCTTGCGAGGATACTGAACAGGGACCTTTCGCTGGGCGCGGGTGACCAGGATGACCGCCGCGATAACACCGATCATCATGGCGACCATGGCGAGCTCCGTGAGGAACGAGCGACTGCCGTGCCAGAGCATCAGAATCTCTTCTGCAACCGCATCCGGGAACCGCGCTATGATCCCGATGAAAATGATCAACGATATACCGTTACCTATGCCCTTCTCGGTTATCTGCTCACCCAGGTACATGATGAAGATCACGCCGCAGGTGAAGGTAATAATGGTCAGAGGAATGAAGGCGGAGGTGTTCATATGAACCGCCGAGATCCCGCCGAGGTTGATGGTCGTCAGGAAACCGGCCGTGCCCCAGGCTTGCAACGCGGCGATGACTACCGTCAGATAGCGCGTGTACTGCGTGATCTTGCGCCGTCCCTCTTCGCCCTGCCGCTGCAGCCTCTGCAGATACGGCACCACCGCGCCCAAGAGCTGAAGCATAATCGAGGCCGATATATAGGGCATGATACCCAGGGCGAAGATAGTCGCCTTGGCGAAAGCACCACCGGCGAACAGATCCAGCAGGCCGAAAATGGAATTCGAGGAGAGCGCCTGGGCCAGAATCGTTCCGTCGATCCCCGGCGTGGGGATATGTCCGCCGATGCGGTATACGATCAGGATACTCAGCGTGAACAGAATCCGCTTGCGCAGTTCTTCTACCTTGAAGATTGATTTGAAGGTATCCAGCACTAGACCACCTCTGCTTTGCCGCCGGCTGCTTCTATCTTCTGCTGAGCCGATTTGGAGAACGCATTCACTCTAATAGTAAAGGCCTTGTCGGTCTCACCGTTGCCGAGTAGCTTGACGGGCTGATCGATCTTCTTGATCAGGCCTGCTTGCTTCAGCGTCTCGGCAGTGACTTCACCGGCCTCAAGCCTCTCCAAGTCGCAGACATTCACGATCTGATACTCCCGGCGGAAGATATTCGCGAATCCGCGTTTGGGCAGCCTCCTAAACAGGGGCATCTGGCCGCCCTCGTGGCCGACTTTGCGTTTGTATCCGCTGCGCTGGCCGGCACCTTTGTGACCGCGGCCGCTGGTCTTGCCGGTACCGCTGCCGGTACCTCGTCCAACGCGCTTGCGGTTCTTGCGCGACCCGGCTGGTGGTTTCAGCGTGTGCAGTTCCATGGGACCTCTATCCTCGCTTAGTCAATTTCCTCGACTTCAACCAAATGCGACACAGCACGCACCATCCCGCGAATCTGGGGGGTATCGTTTTGAATCACCGACTTGCGAATTCTACCCAGGCCCAGGGCCTTGATAGTCCTCTTCTGGGGCTCGACCCGATCGATGGTGCTGCGAATCTGCGTTATCTTCAGCTTCTTCATAACCGTTCACCTCAACGCCCGGTCCTCAGACCTTGGCGCGAAAAGCCTCTTCCTGGTCACGGGTGCGCAACGATTGCAGGCCGTTCATGGTGGCCTTCACCACGTTGTTCGGATTACGGCTGCCCAGAACCTTCGTTAATACATCCTGAACACCGAGGGCTTCGAGGATAGCTCGAACCGCGCCGCCGGCGATTACGCCGGTACCGGGGGAGGCCGGACGCATTACAACATCGGTCGCGGAGAACCGGCCGTCAATGCGATGTGGCAAGGTGCCCTTCACCAGGTTGATGCGGACCATGCCCTTCTTGGCCGCTTCGGTCGCCTTGCGAATACACTCGGCTACTTCCGAAGCCTTGCCATAGCCGACCCCGACCTTGCCATTGCGATCGCCAACAGTAACCAGCGCCGTGAAACTGAAGCGCCGACCACCCTTAACCACCTTGGCCACGCGGTTAATGTTGATTACCTTTTCCTCGAACTCGAGGTTATCCATTTCGAATCTTGCCAAGTTCTACCTCTCTATACCAAGCGACAACATCTTCACTATTAGAGCTTCAAGCCGCCTTCGCGGGCCCCCTCGGCCACCGCCTTGACACGACCATGGAAGCGGTACTGGTTGCGATCAAACACAACCTGTTCGATACCTTTTTCCTTAGCCAACTGCGCAATTGTCTTACCCACCAGCCTGGCCACGTCAGTACGGGTCATGTCGTCCTTGATCGCTTCGCGCACTACCGGCGCGTCGGATGCCGTGCCGACGAGAGTCGTCTGGGCTTCATCATCAACGATCTGAACGAAGACGTTCTTGAGCGACTTAGCCACCGTCAGGCGGGGACGCTCGGAGGTACCATGTATCTTTCCGCGGACACGCATCCGGCGCCTGGCGGCGCGCATCTTTCTACGGACATTCTTGTCAGCCATTCTCAACAACCTCTATCGTTTAGGCCCCGGCGCCGGCGGCAGCCTTACCGGCCTTCGAGCGGACATGTTCGCCGACGTAGCGGATACCCTTGCCCTTGTAGGGCTCCGGCGGACGAAATTGACGTATCTTAGCAGCCACCTCACCGACTACTTGCTTACTTATGCCCTCAACGATAATGCGGTTCGTCTTGGGCGGTAAGGTGATCTCTATACCCTCGGGTGGCGCGACCAGAATCGGATGGGAGTAACCCAGATGCAGAACAAGTGTTTTGCCTTTCTGCTCGGCCCGGTACCCGACACCGATCATTTCCATTTCCTTCTTGAACCCTTCGCTAACGCCGACCACCATATTATTGATCAGGGCGCGGGTCAGACCATGCAGAGCCCGGTGCTTCTTCTGGTCGGAGGAGCGGGTTATCCGGACTTCATTATCCTCGACGGCCACCGAGATGTCAGCGTGGACCTCCTGGGTCAACTCACCCTTTGGTCCCTTGACTGTCACCGTCCGACCGTCAATGTTCACACTGACCTTGTCCGGTATGGCGATGGGGGCTTTACCTACTCGTGACATTACCCAGTCCTTTCCTTACCAGCATCGCAGCATCACTTCGCCACCTATGCGCTTGTTCGCAGCGTCGAAGTTGGTCATGACTCCGTTGGAGGTCGAAACCACCATCACACCGCGCTGTCCGAAAGTGGTCCGACGCACCTGCTCGGCGTCGAAGTACTGACGCAGACCGGGGCGGGAGACTCGCTGGATGCCCTTCAGCACCGGGACATCGCCCGCGCTGTAGGCCAGATAGACGCGCAGAATACCCTGTTTGTTGTCGGGCAGCTCAACGAAGTCCTTGACGAAGTTCTGTTCTTTCAAAATGCGGACGATTTCCCGCTTAACATTGGAGGCGGGAATATCGACGGCGTTGTGGTGCGCCTTCGAGGCGTTGCGAATACGCGTCAGAAGGTCGGCGATTGGATCGGTCATGCTCATTCTATAAATCTCCGGGCATCCGTACAGACTACCAACTGGCCTTGGTTACGCCGGGAATCTCGCCGGCCAGGGCCAGATCTCTAAAACAGATGCGGCACAGCCCGAACCTGCGCATGTAGGCTCGCGGCCGCCCACAACGTCGACAGCGGCTATAGGCTCGCACGCCGAACTTCGGCGGGCGCTGTTGCTTCACTATAAGACACTTCTTAGCCATGGATCTCCTACTTACGGAAAGGCATCCCCATCTCGGCCAGGAGTTCGCGAGCTTCGTCGTCGGTCACGGCCGTGGTGGTGATAGCGATATTCATACCTCGTACTTTGTCGATCTTGTCGTAGTCAATCTCCGGGAAGATGAGTTGCTCCTTGAGCCCGAGATTGTAATTGCCGCGGCCATCGAAGGCCTTCGGGTTCACCCCGCGAAAATCGCGGATACGGGGGATGGCGACATTCATCAGCCGGTCCAGAAACTCCCACATCGCCTCTCGACGCAGAGTCACGGTGCAGCCGATGGGGGCACCCTCACGCAACTTGAAGTTCGAGATGCTCTTGCGGGCCCGCGTGACCTTCGGTTTGCGCCCGGTGATCTTAGTCAGGTCACCCACGGCGGCTTCCAGGACATTAGGATTATCCACTGCCTCGCCCACGCCGATGTTGACCGAGACCTTCTCGATCCGGGGCACTTGCATGACCGATTTGTAATTAAACTGCTTTCGCAGCTTGGGGATAATCTCTTTCTGGTATCTTTCCTGCAGTCTGTTCATCGCCATTACCCTTAGATCTGCTCACCGGTTTTGCGGCAAATCCGCACCTTGCTACGGCGTCCGCCCTCGTCGATCACCCGCGTGGACACTCTTGTCGGCTCACCCAGCGACGAGTTATACAACATCACATTGCTCAGATGGACAGGCGCTTCGAGCGTAACTATACCCCCTTTGGGGCTCTTCTGGGTCGGCTTCTGGTGACGCTTGCGCATATTGACGCCTTCGACCAGAATACGGTCTTTCTTGGTATCGACGTGGAGCACCCGGCCGGTCTTGCCCTTGTCGGCTCCGCTGCGAACGAACACCGTATCGCCTTTCTTTATTCGTCGTGCCATAGCGTCCTCTTAGAGCACCTCCGGTGCCAGTGAAATAATCTTCATGAACTTCTTATCACGCAACTCGCGCGCTACCGGTCCGAAAATACGGGTGCCGCGAGGCTCCATCTGATCGTTGATAATCACGGCTGCATTGTCGCCGAAGCGTATCAATGAACCGTCCTTGCGTCGCACCGGCGCCCGGCTGCGCACCACCACCGCCTTGCACACTTCCGACTTCTTCACTGTTCCGCCGGGAATGGCCTCTTTGACGGCGACCACGATGATATCGCCGATCCTGGCGTACTTCTTCCGCGAGCCGAGGATGCGAAAGCACATCGCTTTTTTGGCTCCGGAATTGTCCGCCACCGAGAGAATTGTCTGTTCCTGTATCATCGCTCTGTCTCACCTTCCACCACTGGGCCAGCAGGGCCTACTTGGCTTTCTCCATTATTTCAACCAGCCGCCATCTTTTCTTGGCCGACAGCCTCCGCGTTTCCATGACCCGAACCGTATCACCGATGCCGGCGTCGTTCTTGGGATCATGCGCGTACAGCTTCGAATAGCTGCGGAAGATCTTCTCATACAGAGGATGGCGATAGGTGCGGTCGACACGAACAACAATAGTCTTGTCCATCTTGTCGGACAGCACACGTCCGATTCGTACCTTACGATTACTGCGCTTTTCTGTCTCGGCCATTCTCGCAATCCTCATTCATTGGTCTCTTCAGGGGACTCTTTGCGCTTGCCGGCATCATCCAGGACCGAAGTGCTGGTTTCAGCCAACTTGCGGATACCCAGTCGATCCTCGCTGAGCACCGTCTCGATGCGAGCGAAGTCACGACGGTTGGAGCGAAGACGAAGCGGGTTATCCAACTGCTTGAGCGAGCGACGCATTCTCAGATTGAACAACTCGTCATCCAACTCCCGCCGCCTTTGCAGAAGCTCATCTCGAGTCATTTCCCGCAGTTGCGATATCTTAAGCATTACTTCACTCCTCTGGTATCGGCGCGGGTAACGAACTTGGTGCGCAGCGGCAGCTTGCGCCCGGCCAGGAGCAGGGCCTGACGAGCCATTTCTTCCGAGACACCCTCGATCTCAAACAGGATGCGTCCCGGTTTCACTACGGCCACCCAATACTCGGGCGCGCCCTTGCCTTTGCCCATGCGGGTCTCGGCCGGCTTCTTGGTGACCGGCTTGTCCGGGAACACCCGAATCCAGACCTTCCCGCCGCGCTTGATATGTCGGGTCATGGCAATACGGGCCGCTTCTATTTGCCGATTGGTCAGCCAACAGGGCTCAAGCGCCTTCAGCGCGAACTCGCCGAAGTCCACCGCCCAGCCCGTGTAGGCTTTACCTGTCATGCGACCGCGTTGTTGCTTGCGGTATTTGACTTTCTTGGGACTAAGCATCTGTCTTTATCTCCAACCGTCCAGTCTTAGACTACTCTTTGGCGCCGGGCTCACTTGCTTTCATTCTCCGCGCCGCCCGATGATTTGCCTTCGCCACCGGCCTCCGGTCCCGGACCGCCGGCGCTTCGTGGTCCGCTGTCGGGACGACGTCCCTTCGGCGGACGACCCTCAGAGCCCTGCGGCCGCCTGACACGTCCACGGGGACGGCGACGTCGCTTGTCCGGAGGGCCCCCTCGGCGACGCCCGGTCGGCGGAGGTCCCGTATCCTGGCGACGCGGGTCTTCGCCGGCCTCCACCTCGCGGCGGAACTGACCGGTATCTATGATCTCACCGCGGCATATCCAGACCTTGACGCCGATGCTGCCGTAAGTGGTTACGGCGGTTGATGTCGCGTAATCGATATCAGCACGCAAAGTGTGGAGAGGAACCCGGCCCTCGCGATACTTCTCGGTCCGCGCTATCTCGGCCCCGCCCAGGCGGCCCGATACCTGCACCTTGCAGCCCTCGGCGCCCATTCGCATCGTGGCGGCCAGAGACTTCTTCAGGGCCCGGCGGAAGGACACGCGACCTTCCAACTGACGAGCGATGGAATCAGCAACCAGCTGCGCGTCCAGTTCGGGGCGGCGTACCTCCACGATATTAAGCGTAATATCCTTGGCGGTCAGAAGCTGCAGCTCTTCGCGGAGCTTGTCCACCTCGGCTCCCTTGCGCCCGATGACGATGCCGGGCCGGGAGGTGTGAATATCCACCGTGACCTTCCTGGGCTGACGGGCGATCGAAACCTTAGCTATACCCGCATTCTCCAGACGGCGGCTTATATACCGCTTAACTGCTATGTCTTCCTGGATCAAGTCGGCGACCTGGCGGCCGGTGGCGAACCAGCGGCTGTTCCAGGACTTGATAACGCCCAGGCGAAATCCTATTGGATGTGTCTTCTGACCCAAAACTAGTTCTCCCAAACAGTCGTGTTGATACGCAAACCCGTTACTCCTTCGGTTCCTCATCGACCGGCTTGTCGGCGGACTCTTCCGGCGCCTTCGTGGCCTCGACGGCTGCCTCCTTCTCGGAATCAACCGCAGCCGCGGCCGTTTTCGGCGCCGTCTTCTTCTGCTTTGTCGCCCCGGCGGTGGACGCCTTCTCAGCCTTCTCAGTCTTGGCCCTGGTAGACTTCTTCGACGGGGACTTCGTGGTCGCCGCGGCTTCCCCTGGGGTCTTGGCCCCGGATTTCTTCTTCGTCCCCTGACCCGCGGTGGCTTTCTTACCCTTGGCGGCGGCGCGGCGAGCCAACTGCTCTTCGGTTTCCATCTCGCCCTCAAGGCGAACCGTCAGGTGACAGAATCTCTTGCGGACACGATACACCCGTCCCATCGCGCGAAAGCGGATGCGTTTCGCTGTAGGCGCAGCATCAACGTAGATGTCTTTGATGTGAAGGTCTTCCGGCCGAAGACGGTCGGTGCCTTCCTGCGACAGGGCGTTGGCCGCCGCCGACTTCACGGTGTTGGCGAGGTGCCTGGCGGCGATCTTGGGGGTGAAGCTCAGAACGTCAAGCGCCTTCTGCACCGGCATGCCCTTGAGATGGCGCGCGACCTGCCGCATCTTTCGGGGAGGCACGCTCACGAATCTAAGTCGAGCAGTGGAATTGACTTGCATTACCGCACCCTAACCTTTCACCGTCGAACTGCGCTCAACCAGCTTGCCGCCGTGCCCGCGATATGTCCGGGTCGGAGCGAACTCACCCAGCTTGTGCCCGACCATATTCTCCGTGATATAGATCGGTACGAATTTATTGCCGGTGTGAACCGCCAGAGTGTGACCGACAAATTCGGGCGTGACGGTCGAACGACGCGACCAGGTCTTGAGGACTTTCCTGTCGCCGCTTTCGTTCATGGCCTCAATGCGCCGCAGCAGCTTCTCGTCAACATACGGTCCTTTTTTCAACGAACGAGGCATCTAAAATACTCCGACTTTACTTCCGGGCCCGTCGCTCTTCAACGATATGAGCTTTGGACTTCTTCTTGCTTCTGGTTTTGTATCCTTTGGTCGGCTTGCCCCAGGGGGTGCAGGGGTGACGGCCGCCGGAACTGCGCCCTTCACCGCCGCCCATAGGATGATCGACCGGGTTCATCGCCACCCCACGCACCTTCGGCCGCCGGCCGCGCCAGCGCGAGGCGCCCGCTTTGCCCCAGACGATGTTCTTGTGGTCTATGTTTCCGACCTGTCCGATTGTTGCGTAACAGTCCCTGGAGACTGTGCGTACTTCACCCGACGGCATCTTCAGAGTGACCGTCTTCCCCTCGCGGGCCACCACCTGAGCCATCGAGCCGGCCGAACGACACATCTGGCCCCCCTTACCGGGACGCATCTCGATGTTGTGTACCTGTGTACCGAGGATCATGTTGCCCAGCGGCATCGAGTTACCGGGAGAATTCTCGACATTCTCGCCTGCGATCACCGTATGGTCCACCGCTAGTCCGTCCGGAGCCAGGATATACCGCTTCTCGCCGTCGGCGTAGAACAACAACGCTACTCTGGCGGAGCGGTTGGGATCGTACTCGATTGACGCCACCCGGGCCGGGATATCGCGTTTATCGCGCTTGAAGTCGATGATACGGTAGTGACGCTTATGGCCGCCGCCGCGATGTCGTGTTGTCATGCGGCCCTTGTTGTTGCGCCCGCCTGATTTCTTCAGGGGACGCAGCAGTGACTTTTCTGGTATCGCTGACGTAATCTCGTCGAACGCCGGAACCGTACGGAACCGTTGCGACGGGGTTACGGGACGAAACTTCTTAATTGCCATAGTCTATCACCTGCCCATCATCAAACGTTATCGAAGATGGAGATACTTTCACCGGACTTCAGCCGCACTATCGCCTTCTTCCAGGTCGGGGTCTTGCCCTCGAAGCGACCCATCCGACGGCGCTTGCCGGCCACGACCATGGTCCGGACTCTATCGACTTTCACCTTGAAGGCGCTTTCGACAGCTTCCCGGATCATGTACTTGTTGGCGTCCTTGGCCACTTCAAAGACATACTCGTTGTTCTTCTCCCGCAGCAAAGTGGAGCGTTCGGTGGCTACATGCCGCTTCAGGACATTGCGAAGATCGGCTCTCATCCGAACACCTCCTGTATTTTCTCGAGGCCGGCTTTGGTCATAATCAGATAGTCGGCCTTCATCATATCATATCCGTTGGCAAGGGCCGCCCGACAGTATTGAACCGCCGGGATATTACGGCACGACAGCACCAGCGGCTGGTTAATGCCTTCGTCCAGAACAAGGCACTTGTGCTGAGCGACCTCGAAATTGCCCAGAATACCGATCATGTCCCTGGTGCGCGGCTTCTCCAGCTTGATCTCATCGACAATCCTGATCCGATCGCTGGTGGCCTTGTGCGAGAGTATCGAACGAATGGCCAGACGCTTCATTCTGCGGGGAAACTTGCTGCCATAGGAGCGAGGATGCGGGCCGAAAACGACACCACCACCGCGCCACAGGGGCGAACGAATCGTCCCGGCGCGAGCCCGGCCTGTCCCCTTCTGGCGCCACGGTTTGCGGCCGCCGCCGCGCACCTGGGAACGCACTTTGGTCGATGCGTTACCCTGTCGCTGGCGGGCCAGGTAGTTCACGATATACTGGTGAACCACACCCTCGTTGGCCTCGACCTCGAACACCTCGGGCTTGAGATCGACCGTGCCCACTTCCTGACCGTTTTGATTGTATACCTTGACATTCATGGCCGAACTCACCTTCCCCCTCGGTTGGTACTTCTTATCCTCAGGAGCGAGCCATTGAAACCCGGCACCGGGCCGCGCACCAGCATGAGGTTCTCGCTGTCGATGATCTTGACCACTTCCAGATTCAGGACGGTCACCTTGTCTTTACCCATACGCCCGGACATGCGTTTGCCTGGGAGCACCCGCGACGGATAGGACGAGCAGCCGATCGAGCCCGGGGCCCGCCAGCGGTCGGACTGGCCGTGCGTCTTGTTGGCGCCGGAGAAATTGTGGCGCTTCATCGTGCCGGCGAAACCCAGGCCGCGGGAAACACCGCTGACATCCACCCGCTCGCCCTCCTTGAACAGGCCTACCGTCAGGCTGCTGCCGACCTCAAACTCCTCATCGCACTGAACCTCACGAATGTACCGCATGGGTTCAACACCGGCCTTGGCGAACTGACCCGCCACCGGCTTGTTTACACGCTTGGGGCTGCACTTCTCAAACCCGATCTGATAGGCCCGATAGCCGTGCTTCTCTGTCTCGCGCCTGGCCACTACCGGGCACGGTCCGACTTCGATAACCGTCACGGGGACCGAGTCACCGGTGTCTTTGAACACGCGCGTCATGCCAAGCTTCTTACCCAGAATCTCTTTCATGGCGGTCCAACCCTATCAGGTTTTGATCTCCACATCTACGCCGGCCGGCAGATCGAGCTTCATCAGCGCGTCAACCGTCTGCGGTGTACTCTCGTAGATGTCCATCAGTCGCTTGTGTATCCTCGTCTCAAACTGCTCGCGAGACTTCTTATCTACGTGTGGCGAGCGCAAGACCGTATAGACCGTCCGCTTGGTCGGCAGCGGCACCGGCCCGACCAGACGAGCTCCGGAACGAATCACCGTTTCGGCGATCTCCTTCGTCGAGCGATCAAGCGCGTAGTGGTCGTAAGCCTTGAGACGAATTCTGATTTTCTGAACGTTCATTATATAACACCGCTTCAGGACTGTTATTCAATGACCTCGGCGATGACGCCGGCTCCGACCGTGCGGCCGCCCTCACGAATCGCGAACCGAAGCTCCTTCTCCATCGCTATCGGTGTGATCAACTCAACCTCGATCGTCACGTTGTCGCCCGGCATGACCATCTCGACTCCCTCGGGAAGCGTCGCCGAACCCGTCACATCCGTCGTACGAAAATAAAACTGCGGCCGATAACCGCTGAAAAACGGCGTGTGACGACCTCCCTCCTCCTTCGTCAATACATATACCTCAGCACGAAACTTCGTATGTGGCGTGATCGATCCCGGCTTCGCCAAAACCATCCCGCGCTCAATCTCATCCTTGTTGACACCTCGAAGCAATACCCCAACGTTATCCCCCGCCTCACCGGCATCAAGTATCTTGCGGAACATCTCGACACCGGTGCATACCGTCTTGCGAGTGTCTCGGATGCCGACTATCTCTATCTGCTCACCCGTCTTGATTTGACCACGCTCAATGCGTCCCGTCGCCACCGTACCACGACCCGTGATCGAAAAAACATCCTCAACCGGCATCAAAAAGTCCTTGTCGGTATCCCGCTTCGGCGTCGGGATGTAACTGTCCAATGCATCCAGAAGCTCCTGGATCGACTTGAACGCAGGATCATCCATCCCCTTCGAGGCATCCGCACCAGCAGTCATCGCCTCAAGAGCACTACCCCGTATCACCGGGATGTCATCACCCGGAAACTGATAACTGCTCAGAAGATCCCGAACCTCAAGCTCCACCAAATCCAAAAGCTCAGGATCGTCAACCTGATCCACCTTGTTCAGGTACACCACGATATAAGGAACACCCACCTGGCGCGCCAGAAGGATATGCTCACGAGTCTGAGGCATCGGACCATCCGCGGCGCTAACCACCAGAATCGATCCGTCCATCTGAGCCGCACCCGTGATCATGTTCTTGACATAGTCCGCGTGACCCGGACAGTCAACATGCGCATAGTGACGATTCGCCGTCTCGTACTCCACATGAGCCGTCGCTATCGTGATCCCACGCTCTCGCTCCTCAGGAGCGTTGTCGATAGAATCAAACGAACGTACCGACGTCTTAGAATCCTGACGTGAAAGGTACATCGTCATCGCCGCCGTCAACGTCGTCTTACCGTGGTCAACATGACCTATCGTACCCACGTTCACGTGCGGCTTCGTGCGCTCAAACTTCTCCTTCGCCATAGCCTGCTTCCTTCTATTTAGCTTGCACCTTCAAAAATCTTCTGTGTCACATCACTTGGCACGGCACGATAGCGTGCGAACTCCATACTAAAGACTGCACGACCCTGTGACAGATTGCGCAGGGCATTGGCGTACCCGAACATCTCAGACAGAGGAACCGTCACCGATATGACGGTTGCGTCGGGCCGGGGCACCATACCGTTGATCTTGCCCCGACGAGTGTTCAGATCGCCAACCACGGCGCCCAGGTAAGCTTCGGGCACCACAACCTCAACATCCATTATCGGCTCCAGCAGCACCGGCCCGGCTTGCCGGGCCGCATCATGTAAGGCCTGGTAACCAGCCACCCGAAAGGCCATATCGCTGGAGTCGACGTCGTGATGACTGCCGTCGATCACCTCGCAACGAACGCCGATCATCGGGTAACCAGCCAGAACGCCGGCGCTCATAGCATCCTCGACGCCCTTCTTGAGGGGCGGAATATAAACACCCGGAATAACATCGCCAACTGTTTTGTTTTCAAAAATGAGATTCGGGCCATCCTCTTCCGTGACCGGGCTGACCCGAAGAACAACGTGTCCGTAATGCCCTCTGCCGCCGGTCTGCTTGATGAACTTGGCCTCGCCGGTGGCTTCCGCTGTCACCGTCTCTTTGTATGCAACCGAGGGACGCCCGATGGAGGCCCCTACCTTGAATTCTCGGGTAAGCCGATCAATCAGAATCTCCAGATGCAGCTCCCCCATCCCGGATATGATGGTCTGGCCGGTCTCCTCATCGACTCGGACGACAAAGGTCGGGTCCTCTTCGGCCAGACGAGCCAGGGCCTCGGACAGCTTGTCCTGGTCGGCCTGAGTCTTCGGTTCGATGGAAACGGACACCACCGGTTCGGGAAAAGTCATTGTCTGCAGCAGAATAGGTTGCTTTGGATCGCAAAGCGTATCGCCGGTGGTAGTCTTGCGGAGACCGATGACGGCGACAATATCGCCTGCTTCGGCCTTCTTGAGCTCCTCGCGCTTGTTGGAGTGCATGCGAAGGATACGAGCCAACCGTTCCTTCTTGCCGGTCGCGGGATTGAGGACAGTCTGACCCGGCATCAGCGTGCCGGAATAGAGCCTGACATAAGTCAACCGTCCCACATAGGGATCGGTCGCAATCTTGAAGGCCACGGCGGCCGCGGGGTCGTCCGGATCCGGTTTCCGAACCAGGACCTTATCCGTCTTGTGAGGGTCGGAGCCCTCAACCGGTGGCACGTCCATCGGGGAGGGCAGGAAGTCTACGACTCCGTCCAGGAGCTTCTGTATGCCCTTGTTCTTGAAGGCGCTGCCGCACAACACCGGAACCAGGCGATTGCTCAGTGTGGCCTTTCGCAGGGCCGCCTTGACTCGATCCGGGTCAACCGGTTCATCCTGAAGGAATTGCTCCAGCAGCTTGTCGTCAAAGTCGGCAACTGCTTCGAGGAGTTTCTCACGATACTCGTTGGCGGTCGCCAGCATATCCTCCGGCACTTCGAGGTCCTCGAACTCCAGGCCTTGCGTCTCGTCACGGGAGACTCGGAACTTCATCGTCGGCAAATCGATGATGCCGCTGAACAGCTCGCCCTCGCCGGCAGGGATATTGACGGCCACGCACCTGGTGGCGAAGCGTTTGTTCATGGTCTCTACGGCCTTGGCGAAGTCGGCGCCGTTGCGGTCCATTTTATTAATGAAGGCGATCCGCGGGACCCGATACCGGTCGGCCTGGCGCCAGACTGTCTCGGACTGGGGCTCGACGCCGCCCACCGCACAGAACAGGACAACGGCCCCGTCGAGGACACGCAGGGAGCGCTCAACCTCGACCGTGAAGTCCACGTGGCCCGGTGTATCAATGATGTTCACGGCGTGGTCGCGCCAGAAGATGGTTGTGGCGGCGGAGGTGATAGTAATGCCCCGTTCCTTCTCCTGGTCCATCCAGTCCATGAACGCGGAGCCCTCATGCACCTCACCCATCCGATGCGAACGCCCCGTATAGAAGAGGATTCGCTCCGTGGTAGTGGTCTTGCCGGCATCGATGTGCGCCATGATGCCGATATTTCTGACTCGAGTGAGGTCCATAGCTTTCCGGATAAACGCAAGAAATCCCTGACTGATAACGAGTAAACACAATAGGTAACAACGCCTACGGCGGCATTGCACCGGGTTATTCGATTCAGCAGGGACTACGAACAACCAAGCCAACTGCGGCAGGCACGAGGCGAAGGCTCCATTCCGGGGCTTTCGCTGTGCGGCGGGACACCGGATACTCTCGCGAGGCGGTTGCACCGGGTGTGCCGCTGTGTTGCGTCAACTTACCAACGGAAGTGGGCGAAGGCCTTGTTGGCCTCAGCCATCTTGTGCGTATCCTCCTTCTTCTTGATCGAAGCACCTTCATTGTTGGCGGCTGCCAGAAACTCCGCCGCCAGCTTATCCGCCATGCTCTTTCCGGAGCGATCCGACGAGTAGCCGATCAACCAGCGAATGGCCAGCGCCGTCCGACGATTCGGCCGGACTTCGACCGGCACCTGATAGGTTGCACCGCCGACACGACGGGATTTGACTTCCAACACCGGCTTGACATTGTTCAGGGCCTTGTGGAAGACTTCCAGGCCGTCCTGGCCGCTACGCTTCTCAACCTGCGAAATGGCGTCATACACAATACGCTCAGCGGTGGAGCGCTTGCCCCGCTTAAGCAGGCAGGCGATGAAGGTCGAGACCAGTCGGTCATTGTATTTCGGATCGGCGATCATCTCCCGCCGATCGGCCTTGGTTCGTCTGGACATATCTTACCTGTTCACCGAGCTTATGCTTTCGGCCTCTTTGTTCCGTACTTGGAGCGCGCACAGCGACGATCGGAGACACCCGATGTATCCATAGTACCGCGAATAATGTGATAACGCACGCCGGGCAGGTCCTTGACACGACCGCCCCGGATCATCACGATCGAGTGCTCCTGCAGATTGTGTCCTTCGCCCGGTATATAGGCGGTTACCTCAATCTTGTTGGTCAGCCTGACCCTGGCCACTTTTCGAAGGGCCGAATTCGGCTTCTTGGGTGTTGAGGTATAAACACGCGTGCAGACCCCGCGTTTCTGCGGACATGACTGCATGGCCGGAGCTTTGGTTTTGTCAATGACGCGCTTGCGGCCTTTGCGTATTAACTGGTTGATCGTCGGCAAAACGTCTCCTGAATAAGAATGTACTTTCCACTACAAGTTTTGACAGACAGCCTAATAATTTATCCGGCCCCGCCGTTCCTGTCAAGCGTTATTATCCAGTATGTCGGCCATCGACATCTCATCGCGGTCTTCTTCCTCGGGGCCTTCTTCCTCTTCCGGTTCCGGCTCCACCGCAATGAGGTCCTTGTACTTCTCGATTCCGGTTCCGGCCGGAATCAAATGTCCGATAATCACGTTCTCCTTCAAGCCCATCAGATTATCGATTTTGCCCGAAATGGCGGCCTCGGTCAACACCTTGGTCGTCTCCTGGAAGGAGGCCGCCGAGATGAAACTGTCGGTTGACAGCGAGGCCCGCGTGATACCCAGCAACAGGGGCCGAGAGGTGGCCGGTTCGCCGCCCTCGGCAATGACGCGGGAGTTCTCCTCGGCGAACTTGATCTTGTCGGCTCGCTCGCCCTCGAGGAAGTTGGTATCGCCAACCGTCTCGATCTGGACCTTCTGCATCATTTGTCGGACGATCACCTCGATATGTTTATCGTTGATCTTAACGCCCTGCAGACGGTAGACCTCCTGGATTTCGTTCACCAGGTAGGACTGAGCCTCGTACACACCGAGGATGTCGAGGATATCGTGCGGCGCGATGGCGCCCTCACAAAGGCGCTCGCCTGCGCGGACTCGATCGCCGGCGTGGACCATCAGGTGCTTGCCGTGCGGAATCAGATAGTCGCGCTCCTCGCCCTGATCACTGGTGACGATGATCTGCTGCTGACCACGAACGATCTTGCCGAATTCGACGTTTCCGTCGATCTCCGAAACAACCGCCGGGTCATGCGGGCGCCTGGCCTCGAACAACTCGGCCACACGGGGCAGGCCACCTGTGATATCGCGTGACTTGGAGATCATGCGCGGCATCTTCACCAGAACATCACCGGCCTCGACCTCATCGCCCTCGGAAACCTGAAGCTGTCCCTCGGTCGGAACTCGATAGCTGGCCTGGGTCTTCTCTCCCTTGACTATATTAATGGTCGGGAAGAGGTTCTTGTCCTTAGTTTCCGTAATGATGTGCTGAATCAGGCCGGTCTGCGAATCGGTGGCCTCGCGCACAGATACATCGGGAATGATGTCCTTGAACTTGACCTGACCGGCTCGCTCCGACAGAATCACTGCGGTGTAAGGATCCCACTCGAAAATCAGGTCGCCCTTCTCCACGGCCTGTTCATCGCGGACGGCCAGATGAGCCCCATACGGTATTTTCAACCGCGAACGCACCCGACCCTTATCGTCAATTATGTGGCCTTCGCCTACGCCGTCACGACTGATAACCATCCCCGATTTGTCTTCTCGCTCGACGGTCTTCACGTTAATGAGCTTGATAGTGCCGGCGTACTTGGCCGTCACCTGAGATTGCTCGGCGATTCGAGCCGCCGTGCCTCCGATGTGGAAGGTACGCAGGGTCAACTGAGTGCCGGGCTCGCCAATCGACTGGGCGGCGATAACACCGACCGATTCGCCGATATCCACCATTTTCATGGTGGCGAGGTTGCGGCCGTAACACTTGGCGCATACTCCGTACTTCGATTCGCAGGTCAGCACCGATCGAATACTCACCTCGTCGATACCGGCTTCCTCTATGGCGGCGGCCTTGGCCTCGGTTATCTCTTCGCCGGCCTCGACAATGGGTTCGTCAGTCAGGGGATCCCAGACATCGTCCTGAGCCACCCGCCCCAGAATACGATCGGAAAGGGATTCGATGACCTCCTCACCTTCCTTCAGGGCGGTAACATTCAGCCCCAGAATGGTACCGCAGTCCAGTTCTCGAATGATCACATCCTGGGCCACATCGACCAGACGACGAGTCAGATAGCCGGCATCGGCAGTCTTCAGAGCCGTATCGGCAAGGCCCTTGCGAGCGCCGTGCGTGGAGATGAAGTACTCCTGCACCGAAAGGCCTTCGCGGAAGTTGGAGGTAATTGGGTTCTCGATGATTTCGCCCACTCCGCCGGTGATCTTCTTCTGCGGTTTGGCCATAAGGCCGCGCATGCCGGCCAACTGCCGAATCTGCTCACGCGATCCTCGGGCGCCGGAGTCGGCCATCATGAAGACCGGATTGAAGCCACCCCGATCAAGCGACAGGTTTTCGAACATCACCGTGGCCACGTCGTTGGTCGCGCCGGTCCAGATGTCGATTACCTGATTGTAGCGTTCACCGTTCGTAATAATGCCGCGAGCGTAGCGCTTCTGAACCTTATTAACCTCTTCAACCGCCTTGTTGATTATCTCCTGCTTCTCCTCGGGGATCATCAGGTCATCGATCGAGATGGTCACCGCGGCGAGAGTTGCGTATTCGAAACCCAGGAATTTCAGGCGGTCGAGGAAAGAGGCCGCGGCATCCTGCCCCCGCTTCCAGAAGACTTGTGCAACCAGTTCACCCAGTTCACCACGTCCGGCTTGCTGATTGAAGTAAGGCATTTCATCGGGAAGGATCGAATTGAATATGATTCGGCCCGCAGTCGTCTTGATCAGATGCCCGTTGATGCGAACCATTATCGGAGCATGCAGCCCCACGTGGCCGGCATCGTGGGCGGCCAGTGCCTCGTCGGACGAATAGAACCCCATTCCTTCGCCCTTCTCACCACTTCGCTCGCGGGTCAGGTAATAGCACCCGAGAACGATATCCTGAGAGGGCACGGCGATAGGGCGCCCCGACGACGGCACGAGAATATTGTTGGTGGCCAGCATAAGAATACGAGCCTCAAGCTGGGCCTCGAACGACAACGGGACGTGAACCGCCATCTGATCGCCGTCGAAGTCGGCGTTGAACGCCGCGCAGACCAGCGGATGCAGGCGAATAGCCTTCCCTTCGACCAGCACCGGGTAGAATGCCTGAATGCCGAGTCGGTGGAGAGTCGGGGCGCGGTTCAGCATGACCGGGTGATCTTCTATGATCTCCTCGAGGATATCCCAGACTTCCGGCCGCTCCTTCTCGACCAATTTCTTGGCCGACTTGACCGTCTGCACATAACCCTTCTCCTCAAGTTTCATAATAATGAATGGCTTGAAGAGC
Organism: uncultured Ignavibacteriales bacterium; assembly: GCA_964526835.1. GTDB lineage: Bacteria > Zixibacteria > MSB-5A5 > GN15 > FEB-12 > DAOSXA01. The sequence continues at coordinate 49,901 of CAZGMK010000011.1, read as the reverse complement.
TCCAGGGCCATGTTCTTCGGCAAACCGCACTGATGCAGCCTCAATTCCGGCCCGACAACAATCACCGAACGACCGGAGTAGTCGACGCGCTTGCCGAGCAGATTTTGGCGAAAACGCCCTTGCTTACCCTTGAGCAGATCGGACAGCGATTTCAGCGGTCGTTTGGAGTCGCCCCGCACCGAGTACGTGCGTCGACCGTTGTCAAAGAGCGCATCGACTGCTTCCTGCAACATGCGCTTCTCGTTGCGCAGGATGACTTCCGGAGCCTGGATCTCGATGAGCTTCTTCAGCCGGTTGTTACGGTTGATCACCCGCCGATACAGGTCATTCAGATCGGAGGTGGCGAACCGTCCGCCTTCCAGCGGGACCAGGGGCCGAAGATCCGGAGGAAGCACCGGCACGACACTCAATATCATCCATTCCGGACGATTGCTCGACTGCCGGAAACTCTCGACAATACGCAGACGCTTGAGTACGTCCTTCTTGCGCTGGACTGATGTCTCGACCTTGGCCTGGGCCCGCAGCGTGACCGCCAGTTCATCGATATCGATCTGGCGCAGCACCTCGCGCACTCCCTCGGCACCCATACGGGCGGTGAAGGTCTTCCCTGCCTCCTCAAGATCGATAAACTCCTCTTCGGTCAGTATATCGCCAACCTGGTAAGATGAGTTTCCCGGCTCGATCACAAGATAGTTCTCGTAATAGAGCACCTTTTCCAGGTCGCGCATGGACAGGTCAAGCAGATTGCCGATGCGCGAGGGCAACGATTTGAAGTACCAGATGTGGGAAACAGGCACCGCTAGTTCGATGTGGCCCATGCGGTCGCGACGAACCTTCGACTGCGTCACCTCCACACCGCACCGGTCGCAGACTATCCCACGGAACCGAACACGCTTGTACTTGCCGCAGTTGCACTCCCAGTCCTTCACCGGACCGAAAATGCGCTCGCAGAACAAGCCGTCGCGCTCCGGTTTGAATGAACGGTAGTTGATGGTTTCGGGTTTGGTCACTTCACCGTAAGACCACGACATAACCACCTCCGGTGAGGCCATTTGCACCTGAATAGCCGCGAACTCCGAGGGCTTCTTGTCGATCGGTCGGGTACCAAGCATGTCGACCATTGTTAGCTCCTGTTTATGGTCCGCCGGCGGCGGACAACAGCACACGAACCCTGACGCCTGCTCTTACTTCTCGATGAGCTTGACGTCCAGGCCAAGCGCCTGCAATTCCTTGATCAGTACGTTGAACGCCTCAGGGTAGCCCGGTTCGGGCGGATTCTCACCCTTGACGATGGCCTCGTAAACCTGCGAGCGTCCGGTAACGTCATCCGACTTGACTGTCAACATCTCCTGGAGAGTGTAGGCTGCTCCGTATGCTTCGAGAGCCCAGACCTCCATCTCGCCGAAGCGCTGACCACCGAACTGAGCCTTGCCGCCCAGCGGCTGCTGAGTCACCAGCGAATATGGCCCAATGGATCGGGCATGGATCTTGTCATCGACGAGGTGAGAAAGTTTGAGAATATAGATATGTCCAACCGTCACCTTGCTGTCGAACGGATTACCCGTCAGACCGTCATACAACTGGATCTTCCCGTCTTCGGGCAGCTCGGCCTCGCGTAGCGACTTCTTGATCTCGTCTATGCTGGCGCCCTCGAAGACCGGCGTCGCCACCGGCTCAGAGCGCTTCTTGGCGGCCCAGCCCAGGTGGGTTTCGAGAACCTGTCCGACGTTCATTCGTGAAGGTACACCGAGAGGGTTAAGGATGATGTCGACCGGCGTGCCCTCGGCCATGTAAGGCATATCCTCAATCGGCACAATCTTGGAGACGACACCCTTGTTGCCATGTCGTCCGGCCATCTTGTCGCCGACAGATATCTTCCGCCGAATGGCGATAGTCACCTTCACCAGTTGCTTGACTCCGGGAGGCAACTCTGCCCCACGGACAACCTTGTCGATCTCGATCTCGAGTTCCTCGCGCTTCGCCTTGATCAGATTCGAGGCCTCCTCCAGGATGCTGGCGACTTCAGCCGATATCTTCTCGTTGGTGCACCATCCCTCAGGCGCCACGGCGGCGTCGAAATTGAAGCCCGCCACGAACTCGGCCTTGTACTTGTGCCCGGCCCGAATCACGACACTGTTGTCGGCGGCCGAGCGGATTGTCTGCGACGTTTGGCCCTCCAGCAACTCGGCCACGCGCTGACCACGCAACTCGGCTATATCCTGAATGATCTTGTTGTACTTCTTGCGCAGCTCGGCGACATCCGCCTTCTCCTGCTTCTTGGCGTCCTCGGTCCGCTCTTTTCGCGAAAACGACTGCGTCTTGATGACGACGCCCTTCATCCCGGGCGGCGCCTTAAGGCTGGCATCGCGGACATCCCCGGCCTTCTCGCCGAAGATGGCGCGCAGCAGACGCTCCTCGGGCGAGAGCTCGGTTTCGCCCTTCGGTGTTACCTTACCGACCAGTATGTCGCCCGCCTCGACCTCGGCGCCCTCGCGAATGATGCCGCGCTCGTCGAGATTCAACAGCGCCTCCTCAGAGACATTCGGAATCTCACGAGTGACTTCCTCGGACCCTCGCTTGGTGTCGCGAACCTGAAGCTCGAACTCTTCGATATGGATGGAGGTGAAAATATCCTCCTGGACTAGGCGCTCGGAGAGGATTATGGCATCCTCGAAGTTATAGCCGCGCCAGGGCATGAAGGCCACAAGAGTGTTATTTCCAAGGGCCAGTTCGCCCTTGTCGACTGCCGGGCCGTCGGCCAGTATGTCTCCCGGCTTGACCTTGTCGCCGATATCGACACAGGGACGGTAGTTGATGCAGGTGTCCTGGTTCGAGCGACGGTACTTGGTCAGGCGGTATTCCGTATCTTCAACATAGCCGAGACTCCCGCCCTTCTGCCTCGCGTTCGGGCGGATCCTGATGATCCGGCTGTCAACATACACAACCTCGCCGGCCTCCCGGGCCACGACCACGGCGCCTGAGTCGATGGCGACCTTGGCTTCCATGCCGGTGCCTACAACAGGGGCCTCGGTCTTCAACAGGGGCACGGCCTGGCGCTGCATGTTCGAACCCATAAGCGCACGGTTGGCGTCATCGTGCTCCAGGAAGGGTATCAGGGAAGCCGCCACCGAGACAATCTGCCGCGGCGAAACATCCATGTATTCTACTTCCTTGGCGCTAATCTTGGGATACTCCGCCCGTCGGCGTACAACCAGTTCCTTAGCCTTGAAAGCGTTGCCATTGGTGATCGGTTCACCGGACTGCGCTATGTAGTGGCGGTCCTCTTCGTCAGCCGACAGATAGGCAACATCGTCGGTCAGCTTACCATTCTCCACCTTGCGATACGGCGTCTCTATGAAGCCGTACTTGTTGATGCGGGCGAAAGTCGCCAGGGACGTAATCAGGCCGATGTTCGGTCCCTCCGGCGTCTCGATAGGACACAAACGTCCGTAGTGAGTGTGGTGCACGTCGCGCACTTCGAACCCGGCTCGCTCGCGGGTCAGCCCACCCGGTCCGAGCGCCGAAAGACGGCGTTTGTGGGTCAGCTCGGACAGCGGATTGGTCTGGTCCATGAACTGCGAAAGCTGAGACGAACCGAAGAAAGTTTCAACCACCGATGAGACGGTGCGGGCGTTGACCAGGTGCTGCGGCGTGACTTTGTCCTGGTCCTTCAGTGAAAGACGTTCGCGAATGGTCCGCGCGACACGTGAGAGCCCGACGCTGAAGAGGTTCGACATCAGCTCCCCGACGGTGCGGGCTCGACGGTTGCCGAGATGATCGATATCATCAGTGAAGCCCTGATCGTTGCACAGCCCGGCCAGGTACCTGATGATCGCCACGAAATCGCGATTGTCGAGAGTCAACGTATCCAGAGGGATGTCAAGCCCCATGCGCTGGTTGATCATATAGCGTCCGACCTCGCCCAGATCATAGCGCTTGCTGGAGAAGAAGAACTTCTCCAGAAGTGACTCGGCCATTTCCAGGGTCGGAGCTTCGCCAGGCCTCAGCAGCGAGTATATCTTTACCAGTGCTTCTTCGCGAGACTTCGTCGGGTCTTTCCTCATTGTATTGAGCATGACAAAAGTCTCGCGACGCTCTTCGTGCGGTATCACCTTGATCTGCTTGATACTCAACTCGTCGAGTCGCTGCAGAACATCCTCGGTGATCGCCTCGCCGACCGGGAAGACAACCTCACCGGTCTCCTTGTCGATGATAGTCTCCGCCGTGAACGAACCCACGAAGTCCTCGGCCGTCTTGCCCTTGAGGTTCTGGGTCTTTATGTCATAGAACAGGTCGGCGATCTCCTCGTCGGTCGAGTATCCAAGGGCGCGCAGAAGCATCGTGGCCGGCAGCTTACGTTTGGAGTCGATGTAGGCGTACATGACATCATTGATATCCATAGCCAGTTCGACCCAACTGCCTCGATACGGAATAATCCTGGCCGAGAACAGTGTCTTGCCGTTGGGGTGGGTGCTCGAATCGAAAAACACGCCGGGACTGCGGTGGAGCTGGCTTACTACAACTCTCTCGGCCCCGTTGATAATGAACGTGCCCCACTTCGTGATCAGGGGGAGCTCGCCGAGATAGACATCCTGCTCGATGATGTCCTTTACTTGCTTCTCCTCGCCCTCACCCTCGCGGCTGATCAAACGCATGGTCACCCGCAAAGGCGAAGCATAGCTCATGTTCCGCTCACGACACTCATCGATCGTATAGCGCGGCGCTCCCAAATGGTACCCGACGTACTCCAGGGAAAAGTTCTCGTGTACATCGGTCACCGGGAAGATCTCCTCGAATATCCGATGCAAACCCTGGTTGGCCCTTTTGTCGGACGGCACGTCGGGCTGCAGGAAGTCGTTATAGGAGACGACTTGAACATCCAGCAGGTTCGGCATGTCGATGGCGTCAGCCAGACTGCCGTAGCTTTTTCGTGTCACAGTACCCGCTCGGGACAAATCGGTACCCTCCTGCTATAATTGAGAAAGCCCCTTCAGGGCGTATTTCACCCTGAGGGTTCTGTTAAGGCTCTTGATCATGTATAGTTGCGGCTTGGACAGTTCCGGTCACCTGGTGTTGTTTATCCCCGCGGCTCGGTGAGCCGTGAAGACCAATCCGCGCAAGTCCATTTGTCGGCCTAAGCGTGCGCTGTCGAATTGCATTACGCCTCGGCTGTTTCCGTACACATTCGTATACAACGGCGAACCGGGAACGTTCGTCGATGTTCCCGGTTCTCTGGAATTCACCACGATCTACTTGATTTCAACGCTGGCCCCGGAATCCTCCAGCTTGGCCTTGACCTTCTCGGCCTCGTCTTTCGGAATTCCTTCCTTCACCTTGCTGGGGGCGCTCTCGACCACTTCCTTGGCCTCCTTCAGGCCCAGATCCGTAACTTCGCGCACGGCTTTAATGACCTGGATCTTCTTGTCGCCGACAGCAGTCAAAACAACGTCGAATTCTGTCTGCTCTTCCGCGGCCTCGGCGGCGGGGCCGGCGCCGGGCGCGGCCATCGCTACGGGAGCGGCGGCGGTCACGCCGAATTTGTCCTGGATGGCTTTTGACAGGTCCGCCAAGTCCATCGCACTGAGCTCGGCAATCTTGTCAACAATTTCGTCGATAGCTGCGTTAGCCACTTTGGTTACCTCGTCTAAGTATAAGTTCTCGTTTGCTTTGCCAAATACACCGGTCAGCCGGGACTACTACAGTCCATCGGCTTTCTTCTTCTCCGCCAGTGCGTCGATACTGCCGACCAGCTCGCGGAAGAATCCATCGATTGACCCGATCAATTCGGTAAACGGGGCCTCGACCGCCGCGACCACCTGGGAATACAGCACCTCCTTGGTCGGCAAGTCGGCCAGGCGACCAATATCCTCGGCCGAGAACACTTCGTTCTCAACCCAGAAAGCCTTCATTCGCGGCAGATCCTTATCCTTGAAGGAATCATTGAGGATCTTGGCCGCCGCAGCCGGATCATCACTGGTGAAGGCAATGGCGGTCGGGCCGGAAAGGTGCTGATCGATGTGATCTACCTCGGCGTCCCTGGCGGCGATGCGGAACAGGCTGTTCTTGCCGACTACGAACCTGACTCCACTATTGCGAAGTTTCTTTCGCAATTCGGTAACATCAGCCACATTCAAACCCTGGTAGTCGGTCACGAAGATCGAATCGGCTTCTTTGAAGAGCCGGGTGTACTCGGCTACCGTGTCTAGTTTTTCTTGCTTCGGCATGCTAGTTCACCCCCTTCATGACTTCCGCAACGTCGCCAGAAGGTCCTGGTGGTCCAACTTGATACCGGGGCTCATCGAAGAACACAAGGACGCCCCCAGGAGATAGGCGCCTTTGGCCGCGGCGGGCCTGGCCTTGACAATGGCGTCAAGGAAGGTCAGCACGTTTTCGGAGATCTTCTCTTCTTCGAAGGACAGCTTGCCCACCGCCGCAGCTATATTGGACTGCTTGTCGACCCGGAACTCGATTCGGCCGGCCTTCAGCTCCTTGACCGTCGGACCGACGTCCATCGTGACCGTCCCGGTCTTCGGGTTCGGCATAAGCCCGCGCGGGCCGAGCACCTTGCCCAGCCGACCGACTACTTTCATCATGTCGGGCGTTGCGACCGCAACATCGAAATCTGTCCAGCCGCCCTGAATCTTCTCGCCCAGCTCCTCGGCGCCCACTTCATCGGCTCCGGCCTCTTCGGCTTCGGCCGCCTTCTCGCCCTGAGCGAACACGACGACCCGCACTGACTTACCGGTACCGTTCGGAAGCGCCACCGTGCCGCGAACCATCTGATCGGCATGCTTGGGATTAACACCCAGGCGCAGCGCGACTTCTATCGACTCATCGAACTGCGCGAAGTGATTCTCCTTGAGCAAACCGATGGCCTCGCTGAGCGGGTAGCGCTTGACGGGGTCAATCTTCTTGCGAAACTCGGTGTACTTTTTGGATCTCTTCATAATGCTCTCAGTCTCCCTGAATGACGCGCTTGACGTATCAGGTGCCAGCGAACCTCAAGCTCTTGTTTGCTATCAGCGAAATATCCGTTACTTCTTCTGTATGACCACTTCAAGCCCCATCGATCGGGCCGTGCCCTCGACAATACGCATAGCCGCCTCGAGAGACGCGGCGTTGAGGTCTTCCATCTTCTTCTCGGCGATCTCCTGAACCTGCTTACTGGTCACGCGTCCAACTTTGTCCTTATTGGGAACGCTCGAACCTTTCTTGACCTTGGCTGCCAGCTTCAGCAGAGTCGAGGCCGGCGGTGTTTTGGTTTCGAAGGTGAACGACTTATCGGCATACACCGTAATTGTCACCGGGGTCAGAATACCCTGGCCCTCCTTGGTGCGCTCATTAAACGCCTTGCAGAAGGCCATAATGTTGACACCGCGCTGACCCAGAGCGGGGCCGACGGGCGGCGCAGGATTGGCCTGACCGGCCGGAATCTGCAATTTGATGTAGCCTTCGACTTTCTTAGCCACTGTAGTCTATCTCCAGTTACCAGTCCCGACCTATTTCTTAACGATCTCCACTTGCAGAAAGTCCAGCTCGACCGGGGTCGGACGCCCGAAGATCGAAACCATGACCTTGACTTTCTTGCGCTCCAGATTCACTTCCGAAACCGTTCCGGTGAAATCCGCAAACGGGCCGTCGATTACCTTGACCGAGTCGCCCGCTGTGAAGGGCACATCGGATGGCTCCTCCATCCGGCTCGAGTCGATCTGGCCGACAATGCGATTAACCTCGGCGTCGCGCAGGGGCCGCGGCATCTTGCCCGGCTGCACGCCCACGAAATTGGTGACGCCGGGGGTGTTGACAACAAGCTGCTGGGTGTCGCGATCCAAGTCGACCTGCACCAGAATGTAGCTCGGCAGGAACTTCTTCGTGCTCGTCGATCGTTTGCCCTGACGCATCTCGGTGACTTCCTCGGTAGGCACGAGAATATCGCCGAACTTGTCCCCTAACCCGGCATTCTCCACCGCCGATTCGAGGTACCGCTTGGCCTTGTGCTCGTGTCCACTATATGTATGGACCGCATACCACCGCAACGCCATTTGCTGTTCAGCCTCCAAGGCCACCGCCAAATATGGCCTTAACCGCAAAGCTGAGTATGCGGTCGACAATGCCAATAAATATGGCCACAATCAGCGACACCACGATCACCACGATTGTTGAACCCATCAACTCGTCCTTCGTCGGCCAGGTCACTTTTCGCATTTCTGCGAGGACCTCTTTGAGAAACTTCTTTATTTTCTCCAAAGCGCTTCACTCAACAGTTTATGGCAGGCCAGGAGGGACTCGAACCCCCAACATCCGGTTTTGGAGACCGGCGCTCTACCAATTAGAGCTACTGGCCTAACCTGTTTATCAGCATCCACCCGGTTCATCGCGTCCAATCGACGCCGACGCGGCATTGGACCTGTGAGCACCAATGCCGCGAAGCCTTTATTCGCCCAATCCGACCCAGGAACCAGTCGGCCTTACAACCTATTCAATGACCTCGGCGATGACGCCGGCTCCGACCGTGCGGCCGCCCTCACGAATCGCGAACCGAAGCTCCTTCTCCATCGCTATCGGTGTGATCAACTCAACCTCGATCGTCACGTTGTCGCCCGGCATGACCATCTCGACTCCCTCGGGAAGCGTCGCCGAACCCGTCACATCCGTCGTACGAAAATAAAACTGCGGCCGATAACCGCTGAAAAACGGCGTGTGACGACCTCCCTCCTCCTTCGTCAATACATATACCTCAGCACGAAACTTCGTATGTGGCGTGATCGATCCCGGCTTCGCCAAAACCATCCCGCGCTCAATCTCATCCTTGTTGACACCTCGAAGCAATACCCCAACGTTATCCCCCGCCTCACCGGCATCAAGTATCTTGCGGAACATCTCGACACCGGTGCATACCGTCTTGCGAGTGTCTCGGATGCCGACTATCTCTATCTGCTCACCCGTCTTGATTTGACCACGCTCAATGCGTCCCGTCGCCACCGTACCACGACCCGTGATCGAAAAAACATCCTCAACCGGCATCAAAAAGTCCTTGTCGGTATCCCGCTTCGGCGTCGGGATGTAACTGTCCAATGCATCCAGAAGCTCCTGGATCGACTTGAACGCAGGATCATCCATCCCCTTCGAGGCATCCGCACCAGCAGTCATCGCCTCAAGAGCACTACCCCGTATCACCGGGATGTCATCACCCGGAAACTGATAACTGCTCAGAAGATCCCGAACCTCAAGCTCCACCAAATCCAAAAGCTCAGGATCGTCAACCTGATCCACCTTGTTCAGGTACACCACGATATAAGGAACACCCACCTGGCGCGCCAGAAGGATATGCTCACGAGTCTGAGGCATCGGACCATCCGCGGCGCTAACCACCAGAATCGATCCGTCCATCTGAGCCGCACCCGTGATCATGTTCTTGACATAGTCCGCGTGACCCGGACAGTCAACATGCGCATAGTGACGATTCGCCGTCTCGTACTCCACATGAGCCGTCGCTATCGTGATCCCACGCTCTCGCTCCTCAGGAGCGTTGTCGATAGAATCAAACGAACGTACCGACGTCTTAGAATCCTGACGTGAAAGGTACATCGTCATCGCCGCCGTCAACGTCGTCTTACCGTGGTCAACATGACCTATCGTACCCACGTTCACGTGCGGCTTCGTGCGCTCAAACTTCTCCTTCGCCATAGCCTGCTGTAGCCTCCATAATCCTTACCAAAAGCCCAGAACCAGATTCGAACTGGTGACCTCATCCTTACCAAGGATGTGCTCTACCTCCTGAGCTATCTGGGCTTCGACGTATTCTCAATGTCTTTGCCTCGGGGTCAAGGCCAAAAAAAATGCCCAGAGACCTCATAGGCAAGCCACATAATTAGTTGCCCGGCAACAACTGTCAAGCGAATTTTTCGCTTGACAGCAAAAAATGCCGACTGCCGACCGGCCGTTGTCCACAATTATAGTCGGCCGCAGGGGACAACAGTTTACTGAATCTGTTCACTTTTTGGGCAGAAACCTCGCTCGGATCGGCACGAATCGGGCTGGGGGGCTGGACGAAACCGAGTGGAATTGCCTTATGCCATTAAACCCCAACAGGTTTCGTCCTTTTCTCGTTGCCTTGCTCTGCGGGCAACGCCTCCCCGGCCGCTTCATAACCCTATGCTGACGCGGAGCGTCCGAGCCTCCCGTCCCGCCGCAGAAGCGGACGGGACGAGATAAAACACGGGACTGGCGGTTTTGTCATCGCCGTGAAAACGGAGATCCAGGAGTTTCGGGCATCGAATCAACTTTGTGGCTGGTGTACGTCCCCGTGCACCAGCACTTTCTGATATCCGGTTGGAATGAAAGACGTTGGCAGACGAGGACGTCCGCCAACCACTGTGATACGCAGTTGCTCAACGACCGGCTCGCCTGACCCGACTCCGCAGCCCGCACACCTGTGGCTGGTGTACGTCCCCGTGCACCAGCTCAACCCCTCGTGCCCAGACGAAAGAAAGACGTTGGCAGACGAGGACGTCCGCCAACCACTGTGATACGCAGTTGCTCAACGACCGGCTCGCCTGACCCGACTCCGCAGCCCGCACACCTGTGGCTGGTGTACGTCCCCGTGCACCAGCTCAACCCCTCGTGCCCAGACGAAAGAAGGACGTTGGCAGACGAGGACGTCCGCCAACCACTGAACCGATCTCGCGAAACCGCGATACCGCTAACTTAGATATACATGACTGATCCAGGTCGTCAGGCAACATGCTCAAGACGTGAAGCCAATCATTATCCTTGGTAATGTATCTGTTATCCATGCCATAGCGTAACCACACCAAAACCCAAAAATCAACAAAAAACACTAACCTAAAGTTAGCGCGTATGGGGTTTCGACCTACTGTCTGAATGGGTCGGAGGAATTTGGAGCGGGAGACGGGATTCGAACCCGCGACCAACGGCTTGGAAGGCCGTGACTCTAGCCACTGAGTTACTCCCGCTTGCGGCGTGAGCAAAGCTATATCAACGGCTCAGCAAGGGCAAGGCCTTTTTGGCCCGCCGCCTCACTCACGATAATTGTCGTGCGGGGAGACTCCCCAATGCAGCTTACGACGAAGGACCTCGTAGAAGGAGCTGTCCGGAAAGCGAACGAATTTCAGATAGAACTCCGCCCGGGTGACCGTGATCTCATCGTCGTCCATCAACGGCGACATCACCTGGCCATCAAGGGTGAGGCCCGCCACCTCATGCTGGCTGCGAATCCGCAGAGTCAGCCTCTCACCGGCCGGAAAAATCATCGGTCTCGTGGACAGGGAAAACGAAGATATCGGCGAACAGACAATCGCTTCCATCCTGGGATGCACAATCGGGCCACCGGCGGCCAAGCTGTACGCTGTCGAGCCGGTGGGCGTGGCGAGAATGAGCCCATCGGCGCGATAGTTAACGACCTCTTCCCCGTTGGCCGCCAGGCTTATGTTTATCAGCCGCGCAATCGGGCCGTTGTCGATCACCACATCATTGAGGGCATAAGGGCTGGTCAGCCTCGGTTTGCCGGCGATTTCGGCCTGCAGAACCATCCTCTTCTCGATTTCAAAGTCCCCGCGCGCAATCTTGTCAAGCGCTCCGCGGAGCTGGTGGGGCTGCAATTGCGTGAGGAATCCGAGCGACCCGAGATTGATACCCAGAACCGGAACACCGGCCGGTCCTCCCTGCCTGGCTGAGGCCAGCAGCGTCCCATCCCCCCCCATCGAAACCAGCATATCGACCTGTCCGGCGATGTCCTGGCGAGGGGCCATCGGCAGATCCGAGTCGCTCAATTCGTCGAGATCGTCGCACAGGATCAGTTCATTGCCGGTCTCTTTCGCCCACGCCTCGAATGACGCGATTGCGCTCGAGGCGCCCCGCCGGCGAAGGTTTGCAATCAGACCGAATTTCATATACCGATCAACGATTCCCCTGGGCGACCGACCGAGCCGAGTCGGGTTCATCACGACGACGGCGGTTACCATTTTTGCCGAATATGAGCTTTTTCAGAAGGTTCGGCTCCTGCTGCTGACCCCGTCCCGCAGCTATCTGAGCGACGGCCCGGCAGATACCCGCAACATCCAGTCCTACATCCCGCAGCAGAAGCGGGCGATCGCCATGAGTGACAAAACCATCGGGGATACCCAGCGCTTTGAAACCACCCCGATAACCGTTCTCCGCGAGGTGGCAGGCGATCGCCTGCCCGAAGCCACCGGCGATGCAGCCTTCCTCAGCCGTGATAATGGCCCGCGTGCTGTCCATGACTCGGCGCAGCATTTTCTTGTCCAATGGCTTGACAAAGCGAGCGTTGATCACCCACAACTCGATGCCCTTTTCGACGAGTTCCTCGGCTGCTTTCATCGCTTTCTCCACCATCGTACCCACCGCCAGAATGGCCACGTCGCCGCCGGGAGTGACTTCTTCCCAGGTTCCCCACTCGATATCGGGTACTTTCTCGTCAACGTCGTCGGGAACAGAGGCTCGCGGGTATCGAATGGCCGTCGGACCGTCGGGCTCGTGGGTGATAGTATGGTGGAGCATCGCGCGCAACTCGGATCCGTCCTTCGGAGCCGCGAAAGTCAGGCTCGGAACTGCGGACATCGACGCGATGTCGAACACGCCATGATGGGTAGGACCATCATCGCCGACCAGGCCGGCCCGGTCCATGCAGATCACGACCGGAAGTTTCTGAAGAGCAATATCGTGGATCACTTGGTCATAGGCGCGCTGCATGAAAGTGGAGTACACGGCCACATATGGGCGCTGGCCTCCGGCCGCCAGCCCCGCTGCCATGCAACCGGCATGGCCCTCAGCGATGCCGACATCGAAGAAGCGATCCGGGTATGCCTCGCTGAACTCCACCAGGCCCGTACCCGATGCCATCGCCGCAGTTATTGCCATGACACGCTTGTCCTTCGCACCCAATTCCACCATCGTCCGGCCGAATACCTCGGTGTAGGACGGCCGTCCGGCCACCCTGGGGGCGAATTTGCCGGTGATCTTGTCGAAGGCTCCGACGCCGTGATAACGCGTAGGATTGCACTCGGCGAACTCGCAGCCCTTGCCCTTCGTCGTGCCCACATGCAGCAGCAGCGGACCGGAGAGGTTCTTGATCTTCTCGAGCGTGCGAAGGAGCAGCGGCAGGTCGTGACCGTCGATCGGGCCGAAGTACCGAAAGCCCAGCTTCTGGAATACCATTCCCGGAACCAGCAGCGAGTTGATCGAGTGCTCAAGGTTGGCGATAGTCTGGCGAATACGATCGCGTCGCTTGAACCTGCCGGTCAGCTCCCAGACTTCGTTGCGAAGTCGGTTGAACTTCTCATCGGCCATTATATTGGTCAGGTACTTTGATATCGCGCCGACATTCTTCGAGATCGACCAGGTGTTGTCGTTGAGGATCACGAGCATGTTACGCCTGGATGTGCCGGCGTTGTTCAGCCCCTCGTAAGCCAGGCCCCCGGTCAGCGACCCGTCGCCGATGATCGCAATTACTTTGTGACCCAGTCCGGCGGCGTCCCGGGCCGCGGCCAGCCCGCAGGCCGCCGAGATCGACGTCGAGGCGTGGCCCGCGCCAAAGCAATCGTATTCCGACTCCTCGCGCTTGGCGAAACCGGCCAAACCGCCGTACTGCCGAATCGTGTCGAATCGGTCACGCCGTCCGGTCAGAAGCTTGTGCGGGTATATCTGATGGCTGACATCCCAGACCAGCTTGTCGCCGGGTAAATTGAATGTGTAATGCAGGGCCAGGGTCAACTCCACGGCGCCCAGATTGGTGGCCAGATGTCCTCCCGTCTGAGACACCGTTGCGATGATCCTGTGCCTGATTTCCTCGGCCAGCGCGGGGAGCTCCTCCGCCTTCAGCTTCTTCAGGTCGGCCGGACTGTTTATGCGCGGCAAATACTCCATATCGCTTTATACGCAGACTCCTAGCGGTTCCTTTGGGCTATGTAACGGGCCACAAAGGCCAGCATGTTGTCATCGTCGCCGCCCAGGGCCTCGATAGCCTGTTCTATCAGCTCTCCGGCCTGTCGACGAGCCTCATCGAGACCCACCGCCGCCGGATATGTGGCCTTGGCGTTCTTGCTGTCCGAGCCCACCTGCTTACCAAGAAGGGCTTGATCACCCTCAATGTCCAGAATATCATCGACGATCTGGAAGGCTAGCCCTGTTTTCTCTCCGTAGCATGACAGGTGCTCCCGGGTGGCCGGGTCGGCGCCGGCGAGTATGGCGCCGATAATGACGGAGCTTCTAATCAGCGCCCCGGTCTTGCGCATATGGATGTTCATCACCTCCGCAGGGGTGACAGCCTCCTTGCCCTCGGCTGCGATGTCGGCCATCTGACCGCCGATCATGCCCTGAGTGCCCACGGCGTGAGTCAGCTCGAGAACGGCCGGGACTGAACCGGTGCGCGCCATCAGCTCGAAGGCGACTACATGGAGAGCGTCTCCGGCCAGAACCGCCTCGGCTTCACCGAATCTCTTGTGGCACGTAGGCTGACCGCGACGCAAGTCGTCATCATCCATGCACGGCAGATCATCGTGAATGAGCGAGTAGGTGTGGACTATCTCGAGGGAGGCCATCGCATAATGGATGGGCAAATCAAAGCCCTCGGTATCACCATTGCAGTATTCGTAAGACGCCAGGGCCAGTATCGGCCTCAGGCGCTTGCCGCCGGCCATAACCGAATACCGCATAGCCTCGTGCAGGATCCTCGGCTCGACATCGGGCGAAGGCAGGTAGCGCGTCAGCAAACGGTCGGTCAAGTTACGCCCAGCGGCCAGCTTCTGCTTTCCATCCATAATGGCCACCGGACTCACTCGTCGGCCTCCTCAACCTCGAAGTCCTCCTCGACGGCAATGTCGTTCTTGCGGGCGATTACCTTGATCTTATTCTCGGCAGCGGCGAGCTTGTCATGGCATTCCTTGGCGATCGCGAGCCCCTCGCTGTACAATTCGATTGACTCCTCCAGGGTAGCCTCGCCGGATTCGAGTTCCTCGGTTATGGCCTCCAGGCGCCCTACCGCAGATTCAAAGTCCTTATACTTCTTTCTTGCCGTCATGGCGATGCTTCTCAGCTACTTCCTCAACAAATGAGACAACTCTGCCGCGGGCAAGAAGTGTTTCCATGCGGTCGCCGGGCAGCAAGTCCGCGGCCGACTTCAACACCTTGCCTGACGGCACCTTCCGGCTGACCGAATAGCCGCGCTGCAAAACCTTCAGAGGAGACAGGGCATCCAATCGAGCCAATGTAGAAGATAAGCGTTGGCCCCGGCGTTCGAAAACAGTTTTTCCGGAAGTGATCATCCGCAGCACCAAATTGTCGAGGTACTGCCGTCTCTGCCCTGTCAGTTCTTGCGGACGGCTGAACACAGGGCGACTTATCAAACCCTTCAGCTCAGAACGGGCGCTCTTGAGCCTGTGCCCCAACAACATGGCCTCGCGATTAACATGGCCATTAATAAGATCCTCGAATTCCCGGCGCGACCAGATTGCAATCTCGGCCGCGGCCGAAGGGGTCGGGGCGCGCAGGTCGCCGGCGAGATCGGACAGGGTGGTGTCCACTTCGTGGCCGACGGCAGAGATGACCGGTATACGTGAGGCCACGATGGCGCGGACGGTAATCTCTTCGTTGAACGGCCAGATATCTTCGAGCGAGCCTCCTCCCCGTCCGGTGATTATCAGATCAATGTCGTCTCGAGTGTTGAGGTACTCGATGCCGGCCGCGATTGTCTCGGCGGCTCCCGATCCCTGCACCTGGGCCGGATAGATGATTAACTGGACAGTGTCATTGCGACGCCGCGCCACATTGATGATATCCCTGATGGCCGCGCCGGTGGGCGAAGTCACGACTCCGATTCTGGTCGAAAATCGGGGTATCGGCTTTTTTAGGTCGGGGGCGAAAAGACCTTCGGCGGCCAGTCTTTCGTGCAATTGACGAAAGGCCAGCTCAAACTCGCCGATACCCACGGGGATGAGCTTTCTGCAGTTGAGTTGATATTGCCCCGCCTTCTCGTAGACCGAGATATCGCCGTAAGCCAGGACCTTCCCGCCATTCTGTGGCTCAAATTTGAGAGAGGATCCGACCGAGCGCCAGAGGGTTATCTTCAGGACCGCCTTGTCGTCCTTGAGGTTGAAGTAGCGGTGGCCGGAGGTGTGGTGCAGATAGTTGGAGATCTCGCCTTCGACCCAGATATCGTGAAATGACGACGCGAGGGTGTCCTTGATCATCCGGGTGATGGCATAGACGCTGTAGGCCTGCGGTTGCTGCTGCATGGCAGCAACTTAGAGGCGAGACCGGATCGGGGCAACAAGAAACGGGAGGGCGGTGGCAACCCGGAATGTCAACCGACTCCGTCTAAGCCAACGCTCTGCTAACCGTCTCAGCCAGCTGGCCGCCGATACCCGGCACCTCGGCCAACTGCTCAACCGAGGCCTGCCTGATACGCTCGACCGACCCGAAGTACTTGATCAAGGCATCGCGCTTGGCCGGGCCAATCCCGGGAATGTCGTCCAGTTCCGACCGGAAGGTCCGCTTGTTCCGGACTTTGCGATTGTATGTGATGGCGAACCGGTGGGCCTCATCGCGGACCTGCTTGAGCAACATCAGAGCCGGGCTGCGCCGGTCGATCGTAATCGGATCAGACTGCCCCGGGAGAAACACCTCATCGAGACGCTTAGCCAGTCCGATAATCAACTGTTGATCGAACCCCAGCCGCTTGACCTCCCCGAGCGCCGAGGACAGTTGCCCCTTCCCCCCATCGACCACAATCAGATCCGGCGGTGTTTTCTCTTCTTCCCTGAGTCGATGAAAATACCGCCCGACCACCTCGCGCATCATCCCGAAATCGTCCTGACCGCGCACTCCCTTGATCCTGAAATGACGATACTCCGACTTCTTGGGCTTGGCATTCTCGAAGTAGACACACGCGCCCACCGCATCCGTCTCACCAGTGTTGGAGATGTCGAAACACGCGATGGTCAGCGGAGCCTTCGGCAGAGCGAGGGCATCCCTGAGCGCCACGACCATCTTGCTCATTCGCTCGCTGTGGCCGCGTTTCTGAATCAGCATCTCATCGAGAAGCAGCCGTGCATTGGCATTGGCCAGATCAACCAGCTTGACTTTGTCGCCCCGCTTGGGCGTATGGATGACTACTTTCGAGCCCTTGATCTTCTTCAGCCACCGGGCAACCAACTTTGACTCGCTGATCTGAAATGGCAGATATACTTCGCCCGGAAGATTGGGCTGCTTGTTGTAGTATTGCTGCAGAAAGGCGAACAGGATCGTCTCATCGGTATCGTCCTGGTCAGCGAGGAGTTGGAAGTCCTGTCGCCCGATCAACGCCCCACGGCGAATCTGCATGACGACCGCCACCGCATCGCGCTCCTCGCGGGCCAGGGCGATGATGTCGCGGTCGACCATCTCGCCGACATCGACATGCTGTTGACGCATAACCGAGCGAACCGCCTCGATCTGGTCGCGATATTCCATCGCGGCCTCGTATTCCATGGCCTCTGCGGCGGCGTCCATTCTTGCCTCGAGTTGATCGATCAGCTCAGGGGCCTTGCCCGACAGCACCATGATAACCGCATTGATCTTCTCTCGATAATCCTCTTCGGACTGCAGCCCCTCACAAGGACCGCCGCACCGCTTGATATAGAAATCGAGGCAGACCTTCTGTTCTTTGCCTCTGGGATGCGGAATCGCCAGATTACAGCTTCGTATCCTGAACATCTGAGTAAGGAGCGCAACGGTCCCGCGCATGCCCCGCGACGACGTATACGGCCCGAAGTAGGTAGCATTATCTTTGGCCAGGCGACGGACTATCATAACCCGCGGGAATGGTTCGTCGGTAGTGATCTTGATGTAAGGGAAGTGCTTGTCGTCTTTGAGATCGACGTTGTAGCGCGGCTTGTATTCACGCACCAGGTTCGCTTCAAGGATGAGGGCCTCCACCTCGTTCTCCGTGACTACCAGGTCAACATCGGTCACTTTCGCAACTAAACGACCGGTCTTGCCGTGGGGATGGTGGGAGGCCTGAAAATACGTCCTTACCCGATTGCGCAGGTTCTTGGCCTTGCCGATATAGATGATCCGGCCCTCGGCGTCCCTGAACTGGTAGACGCCGGGATCGGTCGGCAGGTTGGCTAGTTTGGCCTGGAGTGTATCCGGTCTGGTCATCGACGATCGGCTTCGCGTGTTTCCTTTTCCAGTATACGCCTGGCGCCGACATATCGTTTAGCCCAGTATTCCTCCAACAGGCTGCTGATGATCACTCCCTGCGAGGTGGAAGCGTGCATGAACCGGCTGCCGTCGGTGAAGATGCCGACATGAGAAACTTCCTCGTAGTTGGTCCGGAAGAACACCAGGTCCCCCATGGCCAGATCGTGACGGTGGACGGGCCGACCCTGCTTCCATTGCTCGGCGACGGTGCGCGGAAACGACCTGCCATCGAACCTGCCCAAGACTTCCTGCACGAACATCGAACAGTCTACCCCGCGCTCGTAGCGTGACTTGCCGATGTAGGGCTTGCCGAGATAGCTGCGCATAATGCTGCCCAGTCGGAGATAGTCGTTCGTCGAATATCCTCGCCCGGTGAAGACCTCCGGCTGCTGACGTTTCTCGGCGGTCCCCGTGCGATAGCGCGGATAGGGCGTACAGCTTGCTAGCAGCAAGACACCGAGAATAAATGTGAGGATCGCGACTTTCATGCCGGGTCCGGATAGATCATCTGGAATCTCTTCAGATAGTATATCCGCGTGCCGAGAATCAGGGCAACAATAAACAACAGGTAACCCGGGTACCAGTATCCGGACAGAAGGGACAATAGCAGCAGCGGGACCTTGGCCGCGGCGAGTTCCATTCGGCGCAGCGGCATCAGCAAGCTGAACACAACGACGACAATCGAGAACACCGCCACGTAGGTAAGTGCGGCCTGCCGGGTCTGCAGAGCTACGGCGGCAGCCACGGCGAACAAGGCGATGGCCAGCAGTTTACACACGCCAGGCGGGAGGATCACGGCTATCGTACGCTTGCCGATTGCGCGATCCCCTTCAGCGTCGGGGAGAGTGGTCATGATGTGAGTCGCGGCTACCGCAGCGAAGAAGTACAGCGGGAGATTCCAGTTGATCAGGGCGAGCACATCTGACGACTGCAGACCGGTAGCGACCAGAGGAACGAGGAAGCCGTAGGCCCAGGCGTTTGAAAGAAGCCCCAGCCAGGGACGATCCTTCAACCTCAAGGGCGGGCCGGAATAGATCCACGCCAAAATGAAATGCTGCAGCAGGATGATCAACTTGACCGGCGCCGCCAGGGCGGCCAACCCAAGCCCGAGCAGCGAGAGCAAAATGAAACCGAGCATGAGACTGCGGGGTGAAGTGTAACCCCGCTGCAAAAAACCCAGTTTTCGATTCAGCCGATCGGATTCCCGGTCATAAACCTGATTCACGTAGTAGGCCCCGGCCACCAGCAGACTCAACGCCGGCAGCAATGCCGTGTCCTGCCACCCGAACGCCCTGTCGGACAGATGCAGACTGACAAGATACACCGACCACACCGGCAGGTGCAGCATCGGCCGGGCGGCGAAGATGTAGTCCAGCACTTTGATCATACAAAGAGGTGAAACCAGGCAAACATGAACGGCGCCCCAAACAGCAACGAATCAAAGCGATCTAGCACGCCGCCGTGCCCGGGAATGATGGCCGAGGAGTCCTTGATCCCCAGCGACCGTTTCCACATTGACTCGACCAGATCGCCAAGCTGACCGCAAATCGAGCACCCGACGGCCAGTATCAGAACAGGGGCGAGTCCGAGCGTCGACAGCTTCCAAAAGTACATCACCAGGCCGATCACGAGCGCTCCGGCTATCCCGCCGATAAGACCCTCGACGGTCTTGTTCGGGGATACAGTGGGCGCCAACTTATGTCGTCCGAGCCACTTGCCGATGAACATCGCAGCCGTGTCGCCAAGCCACAGCAAACCGAACAGGAACAGCAGCAAATCGCCCCCGCTGATCCCATGCCAACCCTGACCGACTCGATATACCACCGCATACAGGATCGACAGATACGTAACGCCCCAGAAAAGGCGCGAGTGGCGAGCGAAAATCTCGGACGGCGAACGTCGCCCCATGGCCATCAGCATGGCGCTGACGGCGTAAAACGTGATCAGGATTACGAGCGGGCTCAGCGAGAACTGAGTGGACTCGGCCTCGACGCTGAAAGTCAGTCGGCCGGCGGCGGCGCCATAGGTCGATATGAGAACCGCCTGAGCCAGAAAGAACCAGAAGCTTCGAAGGCCAAACCCTTCGGCGATCAGGAATTCCCCCATGCCGATGATGGCGAAAAGGAGCAGCATGGCGAACAGCCAGGCGCCTCCCTGGTAACAGATCCAGAGAATAATCGGGATAGCTACCGCGGCCACCGCAAGACGGGCGATCAGGTTCCGGCTCACTCCTGCTCTTCCTGGTGTACACGGCCAAACCGCCGCTTTCGTCCCTGGTAATCAATGATGGCCTCGAACAACTCGCGGCGTCCGAAATCCGGCCACAACGTATCGATGATGTGTAGCTCGGTGTAGCTGGTCTGCCAGAGAAGGAAGTTGGATATCCGCCTTTCGCCCGATGTCCGAATCAGCAGATCCGGGTCAGGGATGTCCGCCGTATAGAGGAACTGACTGAACAGCTCCTCGTCGACATCGGCCGGGTCGATGAACCCGCCCCGGACGGAATTGGCGATGGCCTTGACCGCATCGAGTATCTCGGTTCGCCCACCGTAATTGAGAGCGAGAATCAACACCAGGCCCTTGTTATCGCGGGTCTGCTCCTGAGCCGCGGCGAGGGCCTCGCGCTGCGATGAGGACAACGCACCGGTGCGGCCGATGGTGATCAGCTTGACATCGTTGTCCATCAGCTCGGCCATCTCGGCCAGCGTCGTACGGGTCAGCAGCGACATCAGCGCCTCGACCTCGTCGGCCGGCCGCTGCCAGTTCTCGACCGAAAAAGTGTAGAGGGTCATGTACTTCAGCCCGATCTCGCCCGCGGCGCGGACTACCCTGCGAACCGCCTCCACTCCCGCCTCATGCCCGAAAGTACGAGGCTTGTTGCGCTTGGCGGCCCAGCGCCCGTTGCCGTCCATGATGATCGCGACATGGCTGGGGATGCGCTCCGGACGCGCCAGGACAGTCTGCTTGAGTCGATCGGCGGGTTCGGTCATAGTGCGACAATGTTAGGGGCTAACCAGAGATAAGGCAACAAGATTCGAGAGCCGCCTCAGGGCCTGACCCGAATGTCGTAGATGTTGGTCTCAATACGGAAGTACTCATTGGACAATAGCCCGAAACGCGAGGCCACGACCCAGATCGAGTCGGCGACGATCATCCCTTTCTCCTCGACGAAACGAAATGATCGCGAGTACTTCCGATAGTTTTTGCGGTCGGGATAGTACAGGTACAGACGGTGCAGGTAGTAGTAGTCACGGTCGATTACGGCCAGGCCCGCCGGCGCTCTTGCTTCTTCGGCCACCACGTCAAAGCCCAGGGCAATGGTCTTGCCCCCGGTGTCGTTGGGGAAGAAATTGAACCGGTACTCCCCCTCGAAGACATTGGGATAAGAGAAGTCAACGCGGTTGAGCAGACCATCGTCACTGGCCCGCAATACAACCTGGGAATCCAGTTGCCCGAAACTGTACCAGTGACGGCTGACCATCGAATCGGTCGTAACATAGGAATCGTCAATGTACTTCTTGAGCAGGGTGCGGGCCTCGAAGCTGAATACCGCCCCTGTGCGCCACGGATTGCGTGTATCGAATACCGAGGCCGCCCGCGATGAGTAATGGTCCAGTATGGGGTCATCATCGTCGGGCGATACTATTCCGGCGATGAAAGCCAGCGCCAAGATAAAGAGCGGCAGCAACCTACACGATTTTCCGTTTGACTTCACAGACATAATATATATATCTTATACCAGATTGCCAAGGAAACCTCTTGTCCCGGCAACAAAAGGGATCGCGAATCGTTCCAAAAAGGGAGTGACCGGGTCTTTGTGCGCACGGGCGCCGGATTACGGGACAAGGACGCAAACAAGAGGTACTGTATGCTTGTTAAGTCAAGACTGGAAAAGGAAAAGCGAGATGTCATCTCGGTCGGTCCGGAAGCTTCGGTCCTCGACATGATGGAGACGATGATCAACAAGAAGATCGGGTGTCTGCCTGTCATCGACAGCAAGGGCGAGTTGAAGGGGATCGTCGACGACAAGGACATCTTCCGCGCGGTGCACAAGGATTCGGCTGACTTCGAGAAGCTCAAGGCGAAAGACCTCATGGCGACCGACCTGCTGATCGGCCTGCCCACTGATGATATCTCCTACGTCGCCGGCCTGATGTCAAAGAACAACATCCGTTATGTACCGATCATGGACGGAAAGAAGATCATCGGACTGATGTCGCAGGGCGATGTCATGGAGGCGCAACGCCGCCACATCGAGATTGAGAATCGATACCTGCAAATGTACATGGACGGCACCCATCTCGGGTAGTTGAGCGGTGTGACTCGTGAATTGCGGCAGGCCTATTCATCATGGGCCTGCCTTTTTGGTTGGGGTCTTACGCAGGGACCCGTTTACGGGATCAACGTCAAAACCACAGGGGTTTTGACACCTTTCGAGATACTTCTCCTCCCGAAGGCAAACTACTTCACCACATGTCAGTTGAGCTCCCGGGGCGGGTTTGAAACCCGCCCCTGCGGTACAATTGCATTGCGGACTTAACATCAATGCCTTCATCGCCTTCGCGCCAGCAAGAGACCACAGAACCCGGCATCACTTGACTTGGGCTTGCCAATACCTACCTTCCTGCCATGCCATCGATATTCACCCGTATCATGAATCGCGAACAGCCGGCGAAGATCTTCCACGAAGACACCGAGTGTATCGTCATCGCCGACCATCGCCCCAAGGACAAAGTCCACCTGTTGATCATCCCGAAAGAAGAAGTACGGAACTTCTACGAGGCCACGCCGGAGATGCTGTCGATGCTCTGCGCCAAGGCTAAGTTGATAGCCGAGAAGCTTGGCATCGCCGACCACTTCCGCCTGGCAATTAACAACGGATATTGCCAGGAGATCAACCATATCCACTTTCACTTCATGTCCAACCGCGGAGCCGACCGGCTCAGGTGGCTGGAATGAGAGGTGAGTGAACGCCGGTGGAGTTATTGGACTTAGCAGATCTGTCGCACCTGAAAGGTGGCGCCCGCTGCATTTCACGGCAGTAACAGGCTTCAGCAAATAGCTTGACTTTCCTAACCTCGGCCCTATCTTATCCGATAAGATGAGTAATATGCCCAGCAAACGCTCCAAATATGGACCAACCCAGTCGAAGGGGGGTGACACTCTTTGACTGGAGTTAAAGTACGCGACGACGAGTCTTTTGAAAGGGCTCTGAGACGCTTTAACAAATTCTGCGAAAAAGCCGGTATCCTTAGCGATATAAAGAAACATCAGCATTACGAGAAGCCGTCCGAGGCCCGTAAACGCAAGATGGCCGCGGCTCGGCGCAAAGCTCGGCGGATGAAATTCCGCATGAGGAGTCGTTAATGTCGCTTGAGAAGCGATTAGATCAGGACATCATTGAGGCCCTGAAGGCCGGCCAGAAAGACAAACTGACCGTCCTGCGGGGCCTCAAGTCCGCTCTCAAATACGCCCGTATCGACAAGGGCGAAGACCTGACCGATCAGGATGTAATCACGGCTCTCGCCGCCCAGGGCAAGAAAGTGCGTGACTCGATCGAGCAATTCGAGAAGGGCCAGCGCAGCGACCTGGTTGACAAGGCCAGGACCGAACTGCAGATAATCGAAGAGTACCTGCCCGAGCGACTCGACGAGGACAAGCTCCGTGAAATAATCAGATCGGCCATCGACGAGCTCGGGGCCGAGTCGGTCAAAGACGTCGGAAGAGTCATGCAGGCGGTCATGCCCCGGGTCAGGGGGCGCGCCGACGGCAAACAGGTCAACAAGCTGGCCATGGAAATGCTTGCGAATTAGTTTTAACTCCCCCTATATTTCGAATCAGATAAGGCCAATCCCATACTCACAGGAGTAGTAGTGTATGAATTGGGTTGACGCTGTACTAATTGTTCTTCTGCTGGCTTCGGTGGTTGTGGGCTCGAAGAAGGGACTCATACGCGAGCTTAGCGCCCTGATAGTCTTCTTCATCGCCATAATAGTCTGCGTGAATTATGTCGACGGCTTCGCGGTTTGGGTCTATGAACAGATCGGCGGCTCTCCCCTCATATCAGCATTCTTATCTTTCGCCATTCTTCTTGCCCTCTGCTATGCGGCTTTCAAGCTTCTCGGGCTGCTGTTCTACAAGATCGCCAATGTGAAGCAGATCGGCGGTAAAGATCAAATGGGTGGAGCGCTGATCGGCTTTCTGCGCGGCTGGGTGGCGATAGGCTTTTTGACTATGCTGGTCTTTCTCCTGCCAATGCCCAACTACTTCTACACGTCGTTTGAGAGCTCTTTCTTTGGGCCGACCGTGGCCAAAACCATTCCGCTGATGTACGAGGGGACCGCTCGCCTCCATCCCAGCAAACCAAGCTTCATGACACAGATGGAACAAACACTGCTCTACGCCCCCGGGCAGGCCTCCACCGGCAACCAGGCGCTGGATGAGCATCGTCGACAGGCCCACCGAACGCTTTACCAGATGGAGCGGTTTTTCGATCCCGGACTGGCCAATCCGAGAAGCTGATTTGCTTTTCACATCGACCCGCCTATATTGAGGCCGGCCTTCGGGCCGGCCTTTTCTATTCGAGTATAACGATACGATGATTGACTTGCACACGATAGAGACGCTTGAGTTCGCGAAGATCATATCACGCCTGGAAGGCAACTGCCTGACTCCGTACGGCAAAGAGCAGGTTATCGACATCGGCCCGATGGAAAACAACGACCTGGTTCGTCGACGCCTGTGTGAAGTCAGCCAGATGAAGGACATCATCAACTTCGGCGACCCTCTCCCCCTGACCCGCATCGAGGACGACTGCCGGGAACTGCTTCGTCGCAGTCTCACCGAGGGTCTCTGTTTGGACCCGCCCGAGATACTGATCGTCCTGGAGCTCGTAGACCTCTGCATCAGGCTCCACGGCTGGTCACCCGACGAGCGCGAGAACTGCCCCCTGATTGACGAGTATCTTAAGCAGGTGCGGGCATTTCCGGAACTGCGGGGCGAGATAGTACGCGCCATCGACGAGGTCGGAAGCGTCCGCGATGGGGCCTCGGCCAAGCTCAAGTCGATCCGCAACGAGCTCCTGGCCGGGCGCCAGCAGCTCATCCAGCGGCTGCAGAAGATTCTGGCGGGACGCGACAAGCAGAGCGGCTGGCAGGATGATGTGGTAACGCGTCGCAACGATCGCTATGTCATCCCGGTTCCGTCTGGCCGGTACGAAAGCGACATGGGTATAATTCACGATCGTTCCGGTAGCGGAGCCACGCTGTATGTAGAACCCAAGGCTGCGGTCGACATGAACAACCGCCTCCACCTGCTGATGCAGCAGGAACGCGCGGAGGTCGACCGCATTCTGCGCCATCTTACGGCGGAGATTGCCAGGCGCGCCGAGGCGCTCGAAGAGAACACCCGGCTGTTGGGCCAACTCGATCGAATCCATGCCTGCGCCCGCCTGTCCAATTTGATCAAGGGAGAGGCGGCGGTCATCAAGGATGAGCCAATGATGCACCTGATCGATGCCCGCCATCCTCTGCTGGTCATTCAACTGGGTGATATCAGGAAGGTGGTTCCAACCACTTTGTCGCTGGGCGAGCAACGGCAGGTCATCCTGATCACCGGACCCAATACCGGTGGTAAGACTGTCACGCTCAAAACTGTCGGCTTGTCGGTGTTGATGGCTCGGTCCGGGCTGCATATCGCCGCCAAAGAGACGTCCGAGATTGGTACTTTCAAGCACATCAACGCCGACATCGGCGATGAGCAGTCCCTGGAGTTGTCCTTGTCGACGTTCTCTTCGCACCTGCGAAACATCATCCACGGCCTCAAGGCCGCCGGCCCGGACACCCTGCTGCTCCTGGACGAGATCGGCGCCGGTACCGATCCGGTGGAGGGCGCGGCGCTGGCCGAATCGATCATCCTCGATGCGGTCGAGAAGGGCGCCCTCATGCTGGCCACGACCCACTACTCGCAGTTGAAAACCCTGGCGATGGAGTATGCGGAGATCGAGAACGCTTCCCTGGAGTTCGACCGCGAGACCCTCGCCCCCACCTACCGCCTGCACCTGGGCCTGCCGGGGGCCTCGTACGCGATTGAGATCGCGCAGCGGCTGGGCCTGCCCGAGGAGCTTTGTCGCAAGGCCTCGAAGATGGTCGGAAGCAAAGAGCGTTCTCTGGATGACCTGATTGCGCAGATGGAGTCCGATCTGGCTGACCTGCGCGCCGACCGCAGCCGCCTGGAGCAACGCCTGAAGAGAGCCGAAGAACTCGAGACCTTCTACAAGACCGAAACCGAGCGCCTGAAGACCAAAGGCGAGCGTGAGGTGCAGCGGGCCCTGGACGAAACCGAGGAGTTCATCATAGAAAGCCGCCGCGAGGTGGAGCGCCTGGTAGCCGACATCCGCAGGACCCAGGCAGATAAGAACACCGTTCGCCGGTTCCACGAAGAGTTCTCGAAACGCCACGATCAGATAAAGAAACGCCGCAAACAGACCCGGCCTGAAGAGGAGAAACTGGACCATTCGTTGTTCGACGTCGGCGATCCGGTGCGGGTAATCTCGTTCGACAAGGAGGGCGAAATAATCGACCTGATAGGCGACCAGAGGGCGCAGGTCCGGGTCGGCAGTGTCACGACAACGGTTGAGCTGCGTAATCTGGAAAAACTGGCGAAGCTGAGCGAGGCCCGCCCCGCACGCAATCTCCCGCGAGCTGACGTTGAAGACGATGTTAACCGCGAGATCCACCTGCTGGGCATGACCGGCGACGAGGCGAAGCAGGCCCTTGAGCAGTACCTCGACCGGGCGGTCATGGCCGGCTTGAACCAGGTCTACGTCGTGCACGGGAAGGGAACGGGTCGACTCCGCCGCATTCTGACCGAATATCTTCGGTCGCATCAGGATGTCGCCTCCCTGCGATTGGGCAACTGGAATGAAGGCGGCGCCGGGGTTACTGTCGTGAAGCTGAAGAAGTAGGATGATTCCCGAAGCGATCATCGATCAGGTCCGAGAAGCCACCGATATTGTTCAGGTGATCGGGGGATACCTGCGCCTGAAGAAGCGGGGGCGCAATCATGTCGCCCTGTGTCCCTTTCATACCGAGAAGACGCCGTCGTTCAATGTTAGTGAAGACCGCCAGATATTCCATTGCTTCGGGTGCGGCAAGGGCGGGAATGTCTTCACGTTCCTCATGGAGCACGAGGCCATGTCATTCGTCGAAGCGGTTCGCCATCTGGCCAGGCAGGCCAATATACGCATCCCGGAGGCGCCCCAATCGGATTACCGTCGAGAGAAACTGGAGCGTCTCAACTTCGCCAACCAGACCGCGCTGGAGTACTTCCGAAAGACCCTCCGGGAGAGACGTTATCGCCGGGTCCTGGATGAGTACCTCCTGGGACGGCGCAACATGACCGAGGAGACGGTTGAGCACTTCAGCCTTGGCCTGGCCGGAACTGAGTGGGACGGTCTGATCGACTATGCGAAATCGAAGGATATCTCTCCGGAGGAACTCGAACAGGCCGGGTTGGCTATCAAGTCCGAAAAGAAGGGCAACTACTTCGACCGCTTCCGTCACCGGCTGATGATCCCGATCTTCAACCTGTCGCACAAACCCATCGCCTTTGGCGGGCGCACCCTCAGGAAAGGCGAACCGGCCAAGTATGTCAATTCACCGGAGACACCACTTTACACCAAGGGCAACGTGCTCTATGGCCTCAACTTCGCGCGGGACCGCATTCGCAATGAAAACGCCGCCATCGTAGTCGAGGGATACTTCGACGTGATCTCGCTATGGCAGGTCGGCATCAGGAATGTAGTCGCTTCGTCGGGAACCGCCTTCACATCGCAGCAGGCTCGACTGCTGGCCCGGTTCGCCGATGAGGTCTACCTGTTCTTCGACGCCGACTCCGCGGGCCAGCAAGCCGCCGTGCGCTCGGTCGACGCCCTCTATGACGCAGGTATGGAAGTGAAGGTGGTCATGGCTCCTCCCGGCGAGGACCCCGACACTATCGCCCGGACGGGTGGCGTCGAGGCGGTTGAAGAGTTGATGGCCCAAGCCCTCGACTACATTCGGTTCCGGGTCCGTGAAATCGACGTAATGAGTCTGGGCATCATCGGCCGGGAAAAACTGATCAAGGAATTAGGGGCGCTGGGATCGCGCATCGGTGATCAGACGCGACGACGGTTGTTCATCGAGGAAGCGGCATCGGCGCTTCAGATAGACCCGGACCTGCTCCTCAGAAACGTGAATGTCTCCCTTCCGGAATCAGCCTCTTCCCCTCGTCGTCGTCGCAGCCACGATCCCGATGAGTTCGACCTCGTATCGTTGCTGTTGAGTGACCCGCCGTCGGCCGGCTGGATACTCGAGAAAGTGTCGCCGGAGGACTTCGACTCGCGCCAGCTCTCGAGAGTGTACGCCGCAGCGGTAAATCAGCACAATCAGCGTGGGCAGATCGATGTCGGGCGCCTGACGGCTGACATCAGCGACAACGATTTTGTCTCACTCGTCACAGAACTCGCCTCGCGCGAATGGCCGACTGAAGAGATCGATAACGCCGCGGAGAAGCTGGTCGGTGCTATCCTCGAAGCGAAGCGAAAGCGCCTGCGGGGCAGGCTGCAGAAACAACTAACCGAAGCCGAAGCGGCCGGCGATCGCGAGGAAGCCGACCGGTTGCTCAGGGAGATCAAGAGTTTCAGCGAGGGCGGAGTGAACTGATCCGCCGGAAGTGCCAGGGACATGCTGCTTGAACTGACCATTGAGAACCTCGCCCTCCTTCCCCAGGGCCGAATCGAATTCGGGCCGGGATTGACAGTCCTCACCGGCGAAACCGGCGCGGGCAAATCGATCGTTGTCAACGCGCTGTCGCTGGTCTCGGGCGCCCGAGCCGACCGCGAGGCGGTGCGCGACGGCGCCGATGCGGCGACTGTCAGGGCCACCTTCGATACCAGCCACACCGACACTGACTTCAAACAGGACTACGGCGAGTATCTGGATGGAGGTCGCCTGACGGCGGAGCGTGTTGTCACCGCCGACGGCCAGTCGCAGGTGACGATTGGGGGCAAGCGATCGACTGTCGGACTGCTCCGCGAGATCACGGAATCGCTGATCGAGATAATCGGCCAGCACGCCGGCCAGCGGCTGATGAACGAAGACAACCATCTGCTGCTCCTTGACGAATTCGGCGGGCTGCTGCGTCGGCGCGACGAAGTCGCGGAACACTACCGCGCCTGGAGACGAGCCGCCGAGGAACTCAGGCGCGTGCTGAGCCGTCGCGATCAACTCCAACAAGAACGGCAACTGCTGGTCTTCCAGAAGCAGGAGATCGAGAAGGCACAGATCAGAGTCGGCGAAGAGGAAGAGCTTCTGGCGGAACGTCGAATCCTCGACTCGGCCCGCTTCCTCATGGAGTCGGCCTCGCTCTCGGTCGAAATACTCGACGGCGAGGAAGTAGCGGTGCTCAATCTCGTCGGCCAGCTGAAGCAGCAAGTCGATGGCATAGCCGAGGTGGATGAGAGCATGCAGCCCCAGGCCGAGGAGCTATATGATATCCGGGTTCGACTGGAGGATATGCGTCGGGCCATCGAGCAGTACGGTTCATCGCTGAGCGACGATCCGGCCCGGCTGGAGGAAATCAACCTTCGCCTCGATGAACTCTACAACCTCAAGAAGAAGTATGGTGGCTCCGAGGAAGCCATCCTGCAAACGCTCGACCAGATTAACCGCCGCCTGAACGACCGTCCCGACACCGACGACCTGATCGCACGGCTTCAGGACCAGACTGAGCAACTGCAATCCGGGTATACCGAGGCCGCCCTTGAGTTATCCCGCCGCCGACACGACGCCGCAGCAGACCTGCAAGCATCGGTGATCGGGCAATTGGATGGTCTGGCCATTGAAAGGGCCCGCTTCGAGTTTGAATTCGTCTACGAAGACGATCCGGAGGGCGTGATCATCGATGGTCGTGCGGTGAAGCCATCGGAGACCGGGCTGGAGACAGTGCGCATCATGTTCTCGGC
This sequence comes from uncultured Ignavibacteriales bacterium, assembly GCA_964526835.1. Taxonomy (GTDB): domain Bacteria; phylum Zixibacteria; class MSB-5A5; order GN15; family FEB-12; genus DAOSXA01. The sequence goes on along the minus strand of CAZGMK010000011.1, from coordinate 19,678 downwards.
CAACCCCGGCGAACCGCTGCGGTCGCTGGTCAAGACCGCTTCCGGCGGTGAGATCTCGCGCGTATTGCTGGCCATCAAGGCGGCGCAGCAGAAAAAGCGCAAGGGCGGACCGCTGCTGGTGTTCGACGAGGTCGACGCCGGCATCGGCGGGCAAACCGCCCGGGCCCTGGCCAGGAAGCTGGCCGATCTGGCCTCGAACCGCCAGGTGCTGGTGATCACACACCTGCACCAGATCGCGCGCGAGGCCGACGCCCACATAGCAGTCCGCAAGGAGCGTGGCGCTCGCGGACGAAATGTCATCCGGGTTGAGACTCTGGACACGAAGTCTGCTCAGGCCGAACTTGAGCGCATGGTCGGGTTACCGGGATAGGTGCAATTGGGGCGTGCGGTAGATCGCCGAGCGTCCTGCCCCAGGGCCAGGATTGGTCAGACAGACGCATAGATTGGCTGAGCATAGTCCGCGTATATCTATGCCTCAGCACCCAAAAACGTTGTCATGAAGATCCGCAATTCGTAGAATGGAAGTGTGCGACGAACGCAAGGGATCACCTGAAATCGCGGCAGGAATCGGAAATGAAACCGAATGACTCTGGCGCCATCTATAGCGACGGCAGGTTCTTCGATCTGGAGAGCGGGGACCTGACCATGGACATTCCATTCTACTTGAAGCAGGCCGCGATATCCGGCGGACCGGTGTTGGAGCTCGGGTGCGGTACCGGCCGGGTGACAATACCTATGGCGGAAGCGGGCTTCGAGATGACCGGTCTGGATTTGTCGGCGCCGATGCTGGAGGAGGCGCGCCGCAAGGCCTCCAGGAAGGAGCTCAATATCCGCTGGGTAGAGGCCGACTGTCGCAAGTTCAACCTCGGCGCCAGATTCGGGACGATCATCTTTCCCTACAATGGAATTGCCCACATACATGATCGCAAAAGCCATGAGGCTCTGTTTGCGTGCATCCGTGAACACCTGAAGTCGAATGGACACTTCATCGTCGACTGGTTCAACCCCTCGCTCGAGATTCTCCTGCGGGGCAGCGAGCAGAGGCACCCCTGTTTCGAATACGACGAGCCGGATGGACGCGGCAACGTGGTTGTCACCGAGACCAACTTCTACAATCGCGCCACCCAGATCAACCATGTTAAATGGTACTACAAGATCGGCGATCTGCCTGAAGAGGTCCGGGAGCTTAACATGCGCATCCTCTACCCTCAGGAATTCGATGCCCTGCTACATTACAATGGCCTCGAGATCGTAGGCAAGTATGGTGACCACAAAGGCGGGCCGTTCGAATCGAACTCCCGCCATCAGTTGATTGTGTGTCGGCTGCGGTGAGATTCGGGACCCCACGGTGACGGGTTGGAGTCCCGGTTGCAACCCCACGCTCTCGAGTGCGTATACATAGACTAACGGCTGATGGTGTGCATTTTCTTGCGGCAGGGCTTGAATAATTCGACCCGCTATGAGTATGGCTACTGAAAGGACAAGCGCTTCGATGGAATCCGATGCCGCCCTGGTTATGAGTATAGCTGCCGGTGACAAACAAGCTCTGGCGCGGCTGGTCGAACGTCACAAGCGCAGTGCCTACGCTATGGCCCTCGGACTGGTCGGCAACAAGGACGACGCCTTCGATATCAGTCAGGAAGCATTCCTGCGCGTGCACCGCTCGGCTCGGACCTTCGACTCCAGCAAGCCCTTTCTGCCGTGGTTCTACACTATCATCGCCAACCTGTGCCGAACCTGGCTGAGACGCCGATCGCGTCTCGCTCGCCGGACCGTCGATCTTGACGATGTCTCTTATCTGCTGGTCTGCGAAGACAGCCCGGAGCAGGACCTGATCCGCCGGGAGATGATCGCGCGACTTCGCGAGGCGCTTTTGGAGCTCAGCTTTGCCGACCGCGAGATAATCACCCTGCAGCACTTCCGCGGCATGAGCTACGATGAAATCGCTTCGCTGCTCGGTATCCCCAAGGGCACGGTAATGTCGAGACTGTATTATGCACGCAAACGCCTGGCCGCCCTGATGAAAGATGACAAAGGCTAACGAAGATATACGCAAGCTGCTGGCCGGTTATGTCGACGGCGAGCTCTCGGCCTCGGAGAAGATCCGGTTCGAGGAAGCGCTCGCCGAAGACGCCGAGCTGCAGGCCGAATTGGATGAGTTCCGACGTTTGAAGAAGGTGACCTCGATGGCGCAGTATGTTGATTTGCCGCAGGAGGTCTGGGACGGCTATTGGTCCTCGCTATACCGCAAGCTCGAGCGCGGGTTAGGCTGGGTGCTGATCTCTCTCGGCGCCATTGTGCTGCTGTGCTTTGGGCTGTTCGAGGGCTTCCGGGCCATCTATGTCGATCCGACTGTGCCCCTCTGGGTCAAGGTGGGCGCAACGGCAGTTGCTGTCGGCGGCGTCTTTTTGCTTGTTTCCTACGGCCGCGAACGGCTCTTTGCCTATCGGCGCGACCGTTACAAGGAAGTGATGCGATGATGGTGGTGACATCGGATACGATACCCGGCAAACGAATTGTCAAGGTATTCGGCCTGGTGCGTGGCAATACTATCCGCGCCCGTCACCTCGGCCGCGATATCGGGGCCATGCTGCGTAACCTGGTCGGCGGCGAGGTGATGGAGTATACGAAGCTGTTGGCCGAGGCCCGGGAACAGGCCATCGATCGGATGATGGAAGAAGCCAAACAGCTCGGCGGCAACGCCGTGGTCGCGGCCCGATTCTCCACCGCCGAAATGATGCAGGGCGCGGCCGAGTTGATGGTCTACGGCACAGCCGTCCTGGTCGAAGACGAGTAGGCGCGCTTGCCCGCGTACTCCGGCGGCCGGCGACGACGCCAAGCGCGGCCGTCGCACAAAACACACACCGGTCACTATCCTTGACACAGCCGGCGGCCGTCCTTTATTCCCCTTGTGCAGAACCGACCCGACAAAGGCTCCATGACCGCATCCTTGTTGCCGCCGCCGTCCACAGCACTCATCATAGCACTTTACGTATCCGGCATGCTCCTTTTCGCGGCCTTCAGAACCGCCTTTCTCGTCATCTACAGTGATGCGCTTGCCGGCCTGGGGTGGTTCGACATGGTCGAGGCGTATTTAGTCGGGTCGCGCTTCGACATGGTCATAGTCCTGTTCATACTCCTGCCATTGATTCTGGTCCTCCCCTGGGTAGACATCCGAAGACGAGGGGTTCGAACTGCAACCTGCATCTATCTGGCTGTCACTGCCTCCTCAGCCTGCGCTCTCCTTCTGATCGACCTGAGGTTCTTCGCCCACTTCGGTTCTCGTCTCAGCTTCCTTGCCTACGAATATCTCGGTCACCCGGGCGCGGTGTGGGATTTGGTCGCAAGCGACCGGTGGCTGGCGCCGTCGATATTGATCTGGATTGGCCTTTCTGTCGGCATTGGCTGGGGCCTCTTGAGGCTGATCGGAGGAGTAGCTCGGATGAGACACCGACCACCGTGGTCTGCCCGGATTGGCTGGTTCGTGGTTCTGCTCGGGCTGGCCGTACTGGGAATTCGCGGTCGCGTAGGCCTGTCGCCACTCGACTGGGGCGTAGCCTACTTCAGCGACAACCATGTGCTGAACCAGTCCGCCCTCAACGGCGTCTACACGCTGGCTCGAAACTACACCGAGGACGACGGCGACATGCGACTCTCCAATTTGGCGGAAAACGAGCGCTATCCCTTTGTGGCGCTGGGTGAAGCAATCGACACCGTAAGATCGCTGTTGCACCAGCCCGCCGACGTCTGGCTGGACTCGGGCCTGTCTGTTCGCCGAACCACAATCCAGCCGGAAGCTCCCCGCGGTTATCCGCCCAATGTCGTCTTTGTCATCATGGAGAGCTGGTCCGCCGCCAACACCGGGTGTCTGGGCTCGCCTCATGACCTTACCCCCCGATTCGACAGCCTGGCCCGTCACGGTCTGCTATTAGAGAACTTCTATGCCAACGGCATCCGCACCAGCTTCGGGCTGCCGGCAGTGCTGGGCGGCTTTCCGGCCTTGCCGGGGCGGTCCATCATGGGGCGTTACGATGCAGTCCATCCGTTTAGAGCCATCAGCGAAGTTCTGGCCGAACGCCACTACACCAATGTCTTCATCTATGGCGGCGACCTGGTCTTCGACAACATGCAGGGGTTCTTCAAGGCGAAGCAGTATCACCGCTTCTATGGCGAGGAGGAACTCGGAATTGAGCATGGCTTCTCCAAGTGGGGCATCCCTGATCACATCATGTTTGAACTGGCCTCCGATATCATCGACTCTCTCCCCCGTCCCTTCCACGCCACCATTCTGACCCTGTCCAACCACGAACCCTGGGATCTCCCGGACTCATCACGACGGCGCTACTTCGACGACGCAGACACTTCGCGCCTGTACAATGCACAGCTCTACGCCGACTGGTCGCTCGGGTGTTTCTTTGACGAGATTTCCAAGCGCCCGGTGTTCGACAGCACAATCTTCGTGTTGACCGCCGATCACGCCCGCTTCGGCATCGGCCGCTACCCCATGGACCCGGCGCACTTCCGCATTCCTCTGCTGATACTGGGATCCGGGGTACCGGACTCGGCTCAGGTCGTGCCCATCTGCGGCTCGCAGGTGGACATCCTGCCGACCCTGATGGGACTGCTCGGCGGAAGCTACGAACACGCGAGTTGGGGACGCGACCTGCTTCGTCTCGGTTCGGACGATACCGGGCTGGCCTGGATGACCGCGCACGACCGGATCGGCCTGATTGCCGCCAACCGCTTCTACCTCGAATGGCTGGGTCGCTCCCAGGCCCTTTATGACGCGACGGCCCTTGATGAAAAACGAGTGCTGGGCGACCAGAACAACCCTGAGGCTCTGCAACCGTGGCAGACCTGGACTCGTCACTACTACCAGGCCGCCGAGCAACTACGGCTGACCACTCCTGAGCTCCCAGGCGATCTGAAATAGAGAAACCCGGCCTCGCATGAGACCGGGCTTCCATATTCAGACTGTGGCTGGTGTACGTCCTGAGGCTGTCCCAAAAGGTCGTTCCGCAGGGTCCTAGCTTCGTCGAAGACGGAGCGAGACCCTGCGGTCATGTCTCCAAGGCGCTCGGCGGCAACGCCGTGGTCGCGGCCCGATTCTCCACCGCCGAAATGATGCAGGGCGCGGCCGAGTTGATGGTCTACGGCACAGCCGTCTTAGTCGAAGACGAATAGGTCAGCAACAGACCACCATAGATCCCGGTCGCGAAAGAATATATCTAGTACGCAAGGACAGGCTGAGGAGGTACACCAACCACAGACCGCCCGTGCCTGCCCGGGCGCCTGGGTCTACAATGAAATCCACTGAAGGTCGCGCGGAATCTACAGCAGCTGTACGGGCACCCCCCTGTGGTTGCCCATATCGTGTACGCCTGCCTGTGTTTGGGCAGGCACAGGTGCCTGCCGGGGAAACAGAAAGCCCGGTCTCGGAAGAGACCGGGCATCAACCATCAGAAAAGAAGACTGGCTTAGTTGCCGAGCGGAATGCTGACACCGGCCGAGGCCTGGATCAGCATCGCTGACGGATCGGAAAACAACATGTGCCAGCGCGGCATGAAGAAGATGCCGACCTTCGGGGAAACCATGTGCCTGTAGAAGCCACCCAGCATGATTCCGAATTCGGTGGAACTGGCGCCCTCGCCACCGTCCATGAAATGAGGACCGATACCGGCCTGCAGAAACAGGTCCGCCTTTTCGGCGGTGTAGGCATGGTAAAGAGCTGAACCCAGAATCGCGAACTGCAGGTTAGTTTCGTCGCCACCAAGATCATCAAATCCCGGCACCTCGGTAGTGACCTCGACCTCGCTCTTCCACATCCAGGCGAAGAAATCACCACCGACCATGATCTTCGGAGCTACACCATAATGAAAATTGGCGCCAAAATTGAAGGTCGCGCTACTTTCGAACTTCCCGTGGGCCGTCTCAACATCGTCAAAGGCATCACCCATGCCGATGGTGTAGCCGGCATAGGCGCCGAGCATCATCTTGTTCTTCATGCCCATGTCCTGAGCCGAGATGCTCAGAGCCAGGAGCAAACACAGAGCCATAGCGGTGAGAACGATTCGCTTCATGATAAAACACTCCATTGTTGAATCTATGGTTTGCTTGGTTTCTTGGTTTCTTTCAAAAAAACAAAGGTCCTGCGTTATCTGTCGTTTGTTTCGGCACTCACCTCCTTTTCCAAGGGGCAACCGCCCCAGATTCGCGTCAATAGTATCCGAGTCAGACGCGGTTGTCAAATAAAACCGTGCATAAAAAGTACTTGAGCTGCGGCTCCTGAACCGGACCAACACGGGCCTGTTTCGCGGCGTTCTCGCTACTAGCTATGCTGCTGTACCACAGGAGCCTATGAGTACTTAGAAGACATCAAACGACAACTTGGCGGTACCGAAGAAGTGAGAGTATTTGCCATAGCTGGATAGCAGGCTTTTGTGAGTCTTGAAAGCGCCTCCCCAGTCCTCGCCACCCGGCCCGAGGAACAGGTTGAAGCCACCGGTGAACTCCAGGAAACTGAGATACTGGGGCACGTACTTGAGTCGGGGCGACGTATAGATGCTGCCCGATCCCGCCTCGATCAAATTGGACCAGGAGACGGTGAGTTGATTGTCGGCAAAAGACTTCTGAGCGTATAGCGTCAGATCGACCGATGTCCCCTCACCGAAGTAGGCTTCCTCGTATCCGAAGCGCTGAGTCAACCCCATCTGCAAGGAAGTAATGATGTCGACGCCGGGAATAGTGTACTCGCTGCCGAGCATGAAGTCCCAGGCGAAGTACTTCTCGCCCTCTTCCTTGCCGCCCCGGTACATGTTGACGTTATTGGCCGCTGTCTGGTACAGCCGGACCAACCCGTCCTCGGTCGTGATATCGGGAAAGAACTTGCGCCCGTAGGATAAAGCTGTCTCGCCTTTGAACCGGAATCGACCGACAACGGTTTCACCGGTGCCGCCCCAGACCCACACCCGGGTAAACTGCTGCTCGATCTCATTGAGCAGGGCCAGATCGATATTGCGCACGCCGATTTGCCCGCCGAAGTCGATCTGCCCGGATACGACGGTTGTGTGTATTACCGGGTTCGGTTTGGGATCCAGTCCGGTCACGAAGTAAGCTCCGAGATCGAACCGGCCGACCGGCGCGGTCAGACGGCTCGCGAAGGTAGCGGTAGAGAGGTCCTTATCGGGTTCCTCGGTACCCAGGAAATCATTCTCGATGATAATATCACCGAATGTGCCGTCGGTATACTGAACCGTAGTCCACAGCAGCCACGGGATGGAACTGAACAGCGGCGGGAACCAGTAGTCGGCGATCATCTCGCCCGTATCGTCGTCAATGTCAGCGCTGGGCATTTTGGACGGATTCCAGATCGGGATGAACAACGCCTCCAGGCGGAGCTTTCCGACGTTGTCGTAATTGAAATGAACGCCCCACTGGCCGCGGGCATCCTCGAGGCCACTGTTGACGAAGGGATCGATCATGTCACCGGAGTTGATGATATTGGCCGGTGAGATCATATCCATCATGCCCCAGACGACTTTCTCTTTACCGATGCGCAAACCGATGCGATCGCTGAGAAAATCGACGTAGAGCTCGTCGATCTCGATCTCAAACTCGTCGTCGAAAGGACGTTCCGGCTTGGGCGTGAAGTACAGGTCGACAGCAGCGTAGGATGACCAGTGATCGGAATACCGACTGTTCAGGAACAAATATATCTTGTTCTGCTGCAACGACAGTACTCCGGCGCCCTCAAGCGAATCGTAGTAGGTAAAGGCTTCGGTCTCGGCCAGTTGCGGGAATCGCTTGTCACCACCCTGAAACCGGACGGCATTAGCTGTCTTGATGTGTCCACCGAAGTCGATATTGAAGTCGCCGCCCATCGCCATATCATCGAAGCCACCAAAATCATCGAACGAGAACTCGCTGTCGAAGCTGTACTCTTCGACCTCGGCCGCCCCCTCATCGGCATCTGTCTCCTCTTCGCCCGAACTCTCGGTCTCAACCGGTTTGGCCTCCATTAGGGTTCGCCAGGTTCGGTCATCGACGGCGCCGGATACCGGAAGGCCGTATTCGGCCTGAAACTGTCGTACAGCATCGCGAGTCTTACGGCCGTAGATCCCGTCAACCAGGCCCAGATCATACCCCAGATCGGTTAGTTTCTGCTGGGCCTGTTTGACCTCGGCCCCCCGGTCACCGGAGTTGAGATCGACGGCGCCCAGGGAAGAGCCCAGCAAAAGAAGAAGCGCTATTGCGGCAATCGTCTTGTCGGAGCCGAAACGATACATCTATTCCTCGTATGGTTTGGTATGATGCCTACCGGTTTTTGATATTCCTTGAGAAGTCGAAGGTCAACAACAACGCCGAGGTCAGAAAAAGGTCCGAGACCAGACACGTGATCATCGTGATTGCGGTCAGCAGCCCAACCGAAACCAGCATTCCGAAGTCCGAAAAGCAAATGACACCAAATCCGAGAGCCAAGGCAATACTCGTATTGATCACGGGTTTACCGACATGGCGGAGCGACCGGACCACCGCCTCGCGGCTCTCGACTCCCTCGGCCAGCTCCCGACGAAAGTGCATCATGTAGTGTATGGTGTCATCGACCGCGATACCGAGCGAAATAGAGGCAACCACACTGGTACCGATGTTGAGAGGCATGTCGAACCAGCCCATGATCCCGAAGATGACGAAGATAGGCACCGTGTTTGAGATCATCGAGATCAACCCGACTCGCGGCGACCGGAACAGGAAAGACATTATCAGGAAGATCAGCGCAAAGGCCAGCAGCAGCGAATCCCGCTGCCCCTGGATGATCGAGTCGATGGACTTGGCCATCACGACAACTGTGCCCGTGGCCGTCGCGGTTACACCGTCCGGCAGAATCTCGCCTGCGAACCGCTCGACGTCTTCGATGGTCTCGGCCAGATCACTTGTTGACACCAGTTGCGAGCGTGCGAATATCGACATTGAGGAGTAGTCTTCGACAACGTAGTGGGCCCGTACTCCCGGGGCTTCCTGGTCAACGGTCAGGAAGATCGCTTCCTCGAGCACGTCCTGCGAGTCCGGCACTTTGAAGAAGACCGGATCGTCGTTATTCATGGCCTGGTGGAAGAGTTTGACGATATTGACCATCGAGGTGGCCTTGTCGATACTGGGGCGGCTCTCCAGATACTTCTGAAGTGAGTCGACTGCCCGCAGTACATCGCCCCGCCGCATCACATAGGATTCTTGCCCTTCGACGACAACATAGAATGTCGAGACACCCGCAAGGTTTTCGCCGATCACATCCGCCGCCTGACGAATCTCGGAGCCCTTCTTGAAATAGGACAGGAAGTCTGTGTTCACTCGAACCCGGGCCAGCCCGGCCAGGGAGACGGCCAGTACTATCGCGGCCATTACCAGAATGGCCACCCGGTGTTTCAAATTGAAGGCGATGATCGATTCCACCAATGAGGCCATGAAACCCGTCGCCTGCTTCCGAGCCTTCTTCCGGACCGGGATGGGGATGACTGCAAGGATCGCCGGCACAAAAGTAAAGGCGATGATGATGGCGCTCAGGATTCCGAAGACGCTGAACAGGCCGACTTTCTGGATATTCGGGATAGGGCTGATCATCAGCGAGCCAAAACCGATCGCTGTCGTAACGCCGGCCGTAATCAACGGCGAAGCCAGGAGTCCGAAGGTTCGTCGAACAACTTCGAGTTTGTCGCTGATCGTCGCCGCGGTATCAATGTAGGTGGCCATGATGTGGATGGTCAGGGAGCTGGCGATGGCGATCAACAGCGGCGGGATGATCGTCATGGTCATATTGATGGGAACACCCACCCGTCCGATCAGGCCAAAGGTCCAGATCAAAGATATGATGATGGTCACCGCCGGAAGCACCATACCCCGCGGGCTGCGGAACGACAGGAACAGGATCAGCAGGATGAGCAGGAACGAGGCCGGGACAAATACCCTGAGGTCCCGGTGCATGGCCTTGTTGATGGTCATGCGGGTGTGGATCAGCCCGGCGTAGTACGTCTCCTCCGGTCCCGCCTCGGCCCGCGCCAGTCGGGCGATGCGACTGTTGACGCCGCTGGCCAGCAGAACGCTGTCGGACTCATTGGCCAGGAAGATATTGATAGCCGCCGCACGACCGTCGGGGCTTACCAGGGTTTTGTGAAATAGCTGGTTGCCCAGCACATTCCGGCGCACGATCCGGGCGCTGTCACGATCGGGCGGCACCGACGGGATGATCAGATCGTTGGTGAGTTCATCACCGCTGACCCCCGAGAGAAAGCGCGAATTAGTCAGGCTGACAACATTGTCGACACCTTCGAAGTCCGCAATGGAATCGGTCAGACGTTTGATCTTGGCGATTGTCTCGGGCTCAAATATCCCCAGTTCGGCTTCGTTGACCAGGACCAGCATGGCCACCTGGTCGTTGCCGAAGTCGTCCTTGACGACCTCAAAATACTCCTGGTCGGGATCTCCCCGAGGAATGCTGCCTTCCGATGACGAGTCAAACCTGAGATCACCCAGAAACAGAGCAATGTAGATAGTAAGGCCGAGAATGGCCGCGATGACAAACCAGCGACGTCGGGTGATGAGATCGAGGTATCGATTGAGCATGCCTTTGTGACGGCCCCTGTACTCGTGTCAGATGATCAGGCCCCTCGCTCGAGGTTGGTCTTACTGAAGGTGTGCTCTGGGATCTCAACATCGTATTCGATCTTATCGATCTTCATAAGCGTCTTGTGATCAGTCTGCACATTGTGCATTACCGACTCTACCGGCGTCCAGTAGCCGTTGATCTTCTCCAGCTTGAGGACTTTGGAGTACTTGAGCAGGTCACCGTCGGGATCGTAGAACTCAATGTAGACCGGCACGTAGATGTCCTTGCGCACCCATTGCTTGACTTTGCTGTAGAGCGCATCGTCTCCCTGCGGATGTGAAGTGCACACCCAGCAGGTCTGGCCCTCATAAGTCTCCGTGATCAGCGGCTCGTAAGTGTCCGACTCGACATCATGAGGGCTGAGATCATAGTAGGTGAAGTCGCTGCCTTGAAATGACTTCTTGTTGTCGCCGTCGGGTACCTTGCGGGTCTTCTTGCCGGCTGGACTGTACAGGTATCGATCGGTGCGCCCATCCTTGTTCACGACGAGAAAGCCGACCCCTTCAACCGGTTTCGGGGCAAGAAAGCGGGTCAGCGTGTTCTCGGTGTCACCGACCTGTTCAGCCCATATCTTGAGCGCCCGGTCCTGGCTGCGGCCTTTCTTGTCGACCAGCTTCATCAGCACCGCCGACACCTGCGATTTCGAGTTGTTCTTCTCGCGAACCATCTTCATGAGCTTCGCGCCGGTCATCTCTTCGGCCAGCCCCGAAAGACCGATACCGGCAACTACAAAACTCACAATACAGACTGCAGTCAGACGTCTCATCGCTAGATTCCTCACTATGTGTCTGGCCAATTTCGTGGTTGGTGTACGTCCTCGGGCACCAACTCGCATGGAGCGTTGAGCAAATACGCCCCCATTTAATGTCCTCACCGGCCGGCTTGTCAAGAAAATGTGTCGTGGGCCGAGCATTGCCCTCAATGTCAACACCACGAAAAAAAGCGTTGCGCTTAATGTGCGGGCAACGCTTTCTTAGGCAAGTTACGCAGCGGTTTCCGCGAACATGAACAGAACGTTGATAGCCCAATAAGGAGAATGAGAATGCCAGAAACAACAGGTGCTCGGCGCCCTGCGGCGGTGTTGTTGGCGGCGATGCTGGCACTGATAGTCTTGCTGCTGCCGTGCGACACTTCGGCTCAGCAGACCGGCAGGAGCAGAACGTGGGATTACAGCGGACAGAGATTTGGCCTCGGCGGCGATCTTGGCCTGGGCGTAGCGTCCTCCAACGTCGGGGTGGGTTTCCAATGGGGCGTGAACACAAAGTACAAAGTATTGAAGGATTACGGCTTCTATATCGTCCCCGGCTTCATGATGTATGTCAAGAGCGGCGCCTGGCAGATGACCATCACTCCGGCTCCGGTTTATCAATTCAGATTCCGAAAATTCCCGGTCCATCCCTATGCCGGCCTCTGCCCCAATTTCCACATTACTCACGGCGGCAACCAGACTAAGGCCCGCATGGGCATTCATTGGAATTTCGGCGCCGAGTGGCTCATCACGCCGGAGATCGGCCTTTACAACGACTACAAGTTCCAACTGATTTTCAAGTCCCCCGACGTCTTCACGATCACGGCTGGAATGACATATTACGTAATGTAGACACTATACAAGAGATATTGGGAAGGATCATATTATGACGGGGAAAGCAACGCTTTTGGTCCTGGTCGGTGTGCTAATGCTATCGACCTCAGCTTTCGGACAGTTCGACTATTCGGGCAAGAGATTCGGTGTGCAGGTGGACTTCGGCCTGGGCTTTACGGGCGGCCTGAGTTTCGAGGATGAAATGGAGTTGCAGAACGTCGAGATTGATGAAGGATCGGCTGCCACCTTGCGCTTCGGCGTAACCGGGAAGTTCCGGGTTACCCAGGGCTTCTATATCCAGCCCGTTTTCCATATGTCGTTCTACGGCGACGATGCCGACTGGAACGACTTTCAGGGTCAATTGAACGACGGGACTGTAATCACATTGCAGAGCGCCGAGTGGAATACCACACAGATATCCTTTGGCGTCATGCCTATGTGGTATTTCAGGCTCGCTAACAGCCCAATTCATCCGTATGCCGGCTTGGCTCTGAAATTCCACAATCACAGTTTCGGTGATGCAAAAATCGTAACCGATCGTGGAGACCTGGAGTTGGAGACTGAGAGCAAATTCGGTTTCGGCATCGGACCAACGGTCGGCGGTGAGTTCCTGATCAACGAGCGGATTGCGATTCCACTAATGATTCAATACGATCTGGTCTTCAGCAGTAACATCGGTGGAATGTTCTACATCGGTACTGGACTGACAACTTATTTCTAAGTCGCAGGAATGAACCTCGACTGAGCAACGCCCTCCCGATGCCGGGAGGGCCTTTTGCTTGTGCTGCAGGACGTCGGATCCTAACCAGGTTTCCGCGCCACGAAAATCAACTCCCCGGGGTCCTTCGTGCCGTAGGATGATTTGTCGTACCCCGCATACAAAGCCTCGATCTCGAACCCGCACCGCACCAGCAGATGCTCGGCCTCCCAGCGAAACAGATAGCGCATCGGGAAAGCGTGAACCTGACGGTCGGTGCGACCATCCGGAGTGGCAGTGTAGTAGATTATTTCGCAATGCTGAACCTGGCGGAAGTAATCCCGCCGAGCAATGCGAATCCGCCGTTGAAGAAGGGTTCGGTTCCGCAACCGACTTCAAGCACCGGGCTTCCGCAACGTTCCGCCATCTCAACGAAGAAATCAATATCCTGACGTGAGGCATAGACAGAATCGTAGGCTTCGGCTATCAGACTGAAATCATTGTATCCACCACAATCGTCCAATAGTACCCCTGCTTTCCAGGCTGATGTGACATCGAGCTTGCGGGTTTTCGATCCCTCCATGGGAGGGGTGGCCGCAGGCCGGGGAGGGTTCATTAGTCCACGAAATTGTTTATCAAATAGCCCAGGCCCGAGGCTGCCGACCGAAGCCCGATCTCAGACTCGTCAGCACGTGCTTTTGCCGCTGCAGAATCACAAAAACAGAATAGACTCCCGCGGACAAGGGGAATCCGCGGGAGCCTCGGAACTTGGTGGAGCCAAGGGGGGTCGAACCCCTGACCTCATGACTGCCAGTCATGCGCTCTCCCAACTGAGCTATGGCCCCAGTCAGGTAGGCAGTTTACAATTGAAGTCCGGTGTTGTCAACCGATTTGTTGGCGGATTCCTCCGGCGGACTGACCCGGTTGCGACGAGTCAGACACAGCGCCATCCCCAGACCGGCCATTGTCATGGTGGCCTTGAGTACCTGATGGTAACTGGCCATAAACGCGACGCCCTCTCCTCCCAACCCGTGATACTTCCGCTGGAACCAGGCGAAGATCGCCGTCGAAGCGGCAATCCCGAATGACATTCCGATCACCCGTGTAGTCGAAAGGATGCTCGACGCGACCGTCCGCTGCGTCTCAGGTACCGAACCCATCATGGCCGATGAATTCGGGCTGTTGAACACAGCCACTCCCAGGCCAACAGCCACCAGAGACAGGACCAGATGCAAATCAGGCGTCCTCGGCTGCCAATTGAAAATCATGTACAGCCCGCCCAGCAGAAGAGCCATCCCGAAACTGGTCAGAAAGCGGTAGCCGATGCGATCGGAGATCCGTCCGGCAACCGGGGCGATGAAGGCCATCGTCACCGGCAGGATGATCAGGAACAGGCCGATTATTCGGGGCGAGTAGTGACGGACATCCTGAAGGTAAAACGGGATCAGGATGGTCGTCCCTCCGAGCGCCGCGAACATCAGAAACATCGCCGCCACGGCTGTACTGAATTGGCGGTTGTTGAATATCTGCAGGCCTATCAGGGCTGTGTCCGGATCCGACTCCTGACGAATAAACGAAACCACGGCAACCACGAATATGGCCGCCAGGCCCATGAGCCTCCAGTCGCCGGCGGGATACTCGTCGATCAGCGACAACCACAACATCACCGACAACAGAGTGGCTGACAACGACACCGCTGCAGTCAGGTGAAGCGGTTTCTTGCGGAGCGGAACCTCCAACCTGCGCAAGAACAGGAAGCTTAGCAGCAGGCCCGCACCGCCGACCGGCAGGCTGACCCAAAAAATGGACTGCCACGGCCACACTTCCAGGAGAAACCCGCCCAGCGGCGGGCCGCTCATCAACCCGGCCGCCACGACCATGGCCATCAGGCCTATGCCCTTGCCCCGTCGCTCCGGCGGAAAGACAGTCGTTATCAATCCCATCCCCACCGCCTGTAACATCGCCGAGCCGGTGGCTTGAATCACTCTCCCGGCCACCAGCATATAGAATCCCTGGCTGACCGCACAAATGGCGGTTCCGATCAGGAAAATGGTGTAGCCGTAGCGGTAGGCGAAGTAGTAGCCGCGATGTCCCGCCCAGGCGCCGTAGACCATCATCAGCGAGACCAGAGTCAGCGTATAAGCCAGGACCACCCACGCCACCGTATCGACCGCCACCTGCAACTCGTCGGCGATCGTCGGCAGGGCCACATTCAGAATCGACCCCTCCAGGGTCCCCAGAAAAGTCCCGGTGGCGGCTATCGCGAAGAAGCGGTATGGACTGATGGAGGTCTTGTTCAATTTGCGATCACCGACCTAAGTCCTTGCGGCAAAAAAGGATTGACAATAATCGCGGATAATCATACCCTGCTTTCGCGGTGGCGTCAACAGCTTTTTATCACGTCGCCGTTAAACAACTGTGTACAACAAACGTCCAACTACTAGTAAGACGACCTTCGGGGTATGAGTGCAAGTGTCCCCGATTTGGTGAGGCGATTTTTGGACGGGGATGAGCCCGCCTTCGCCGAACTGATAAGCAGGTTCCGAGATAAGATCTACCAGGTTGCGTACCGGATGATGGGCAACCACCTGGACGCCGATGAGGTAGTTCAGGAGACCTTTGTCAGGGTTTACAACAAACGACAGGAGCTGAATAATGTAAGCTACTTCTCGACTTTCCTTATGCGTATCGCCACCAACTACGCTATCGATCTGCTGCGAAAACGCAAGGGCCACAGCGCGATGGAGGGCGACAGCTCAGCGCTGCCGGGCGAGACTCAACTCGACCTGGCGCGCCGGGTCAATACGCCAAAGGAAATATACGAGAACAGGCGCCTGATGGAAGAGATACAGAGTGCTCTGGACACCCTGCCGCCCCGACAGCGTATGACCGCCATTCTTCACGATGTCGAGGGCTACAGCAAGCAGGAGATCGCGCAGATTTTCGAGTGTCCTCAGGCCACCGTCAGATCGAATCTCCACATCGCGCGCAGCAAGCTCAAGAAGATACTCAAGGGCCGACTCAGGCTGAAGGAGCAAAAATGACTTGTCGCACCGCCCTCTCGCTCCTTGACGACTACGTTGACGGTGATCTCGACGCGAGTTCCGCGTGTGAGCTCGAAGATCACCTGGAAGGCTGCGCAAGCTGCCGACAGGAACTGGCCGACACGAAACGACTCAAGGAGTTGCTAAAGAATAGCAAGCCTTCTACCCCGGACAGCGACTACTGGCAACAGACCACGCACCTGATTTTGGCGCGGATCGTTGAAGCCGAACCGCAGCGCACAAGGTCAGCAGCCAAGGATCGGGACCGCAGGAAACGCCACGCCTTCGTACGCTCGATCGTTTCGTTGGCGGCGTCAATCGCGATTCTGGTATCGGCGATCCTCGTCGGCGAGAGTCGCCACCACTCGCCGTCCACGTTCGCCGTGGCCGGAATCGGTCAATCGGTTTATTTCACGGAGGCTCTGGCGGGGCAGCTCGACCTGGACGACGCTGTGTACACAACCGACGATCGCCGCCGCCTGGCCAGGGGTATGCTCATGATGGGATCGCCGGCGACTCCGGGGCGGCTGGCCATGATTATCGAAATGGTTCAGATTTCGCAGGGAACGGAAAACGCTGACATCATAAACTAAGGACTCGACCTTGCCAAAACTCACCGCCACTATGGCTGTCGGGCTGCTTCTCCTGATAGCCCCGGGTTGCTCCGACAAGGAGAATACCGTCACGCTCAAGTTCAAGTATGAACCGGGGATGCGCCTGGTCTACAAACAGGTAACCAAGTCCAATATGCGCACGACCATGGGGGATTCGATTGTAGAAAAGGCCGCCCACACGTACCACGTTGACATTGTCACCAATGTACTCTCGAAGGACAATGACGGCGTTGCCCACCTTCTGGACAGCTCCAGATGGTGGTGGACGGCGCCGGCCGCAAACAACCCCGGCACCGTGGATACGATGCACAAGACTCGGGTGACCAAGATCAGTATCGAACCGAACGGCCGTCATACCGACATCCGCATTCCGGACGCCGATCAGTCCACCGCGACATGGATAAAGAACTACTACGAGCAAGGCATGCCGATCTTCCCCCGCGGCGAGTTGCCGGTCGGCTTCAGCTGGAGCCAGAGCACGAGCGTCCTGCTGCCGGAAGAGAACATGGACGCCACAACTACTTACCGGATCAAGTCGCTGGTGCGCGAACGCGGGCATGACTGTGCGGTCATTGAGTACGACGGCACCCTGGTCATTCCGGTACAGCCGCGCACCAAGGACACCTGCACATATTCCGGTTGGGATAAGATCGATATGACGGGGATCACCTATTTCGCCCATAAAGAAGGAATCATCGTCAGCGAACGCCAGAACTGGACCATGGAGGGCCACCGCACGGCGGTCTGCAGCGGCGGGGACGAAGAGCAGTACATCGTCCGGACAGAGTCGAACGTCGATTACGACCTGGTAGACATACAGCGGCGCTAGTCCGGATCGGCACAGGGTGCAAACCGCACGCGGGCGCCAGCTTTTCGGGCTTGTTTACAGGCCTCTGTTGGCCGATCAGCGCCGCGGAGTCAAGCCCCGCGGCCACGCGATGAAGGCTGTCTTGCCGCGTAGCGGGCGGCGTTGTGTCGCCCGACCGAGAGCAAAGCGGTAGCCCACCCATCCTCGGGTGGGATCATTCCTAGTGTTTGAATCAACCCTCACCCCCGACCCCTCCTGCAATTTTGGGAGAGGGGAATTCGTAACCTGCAGCCTGGGCAAATGCTAACCCTCCGCCACGGGGACTACCAGTATTGTGAATCACGAGGCGGGAGGTAACGCGATGCCAGGCGGTAGGGGCAAATAACATTTGCCCCTTTCCAAATGACGCAGAACCTGGCAACAATGGGCGAAAGACTTTTCGCTCCTACCGTGAAATAGACCCGCTCGTCGTATCGACCCACTCAGTTCGACACCGTGTGCCGTCTCCCGTGTCAGGACCGCAAGGGTCCTGACCTACGAGGGATATCTTGTTTTCAACCCCTCCCCGGGAGGGGTCGGCGCAGCCGGGGGAGGGTCGATTCCCCCTTCCCCTCGTTGCATCGCTCTGCGGTGCAACGCTTCCGCTGCCGCTCCGCGGCTTCTTGCTGACGCGGAGCGTCAGAGCCCTCCGTCCCACCGCAGAGCTCCGGGCCACCCGGCCGAGCCTCGGGCGGGGTGCCCGAGCATCTGAAGGCTACTTCAGAAGCAGCATCTTCTTGCTGACGTGTTGTCCGCCGGAGTGAATCCTATAAATGTAGATTCCGCTTGCATGGTCCTGGCCACTCCACTGCACCCTGTGCGATCCAGCACTGAGCCGAGCATCGAGTAACCGCGCGACTCTCTGGCCTCTCACGTTGAAGACATCCACCTGCGTTCGCGCCGCGCGCGGCAGCGAAAAGTCGATGCTGGTCAACGGGTTGAATGGGTTCGGATGATTGCTGGCTGTAAGACGACCGGGAATGGAGCCCCGATTCCACTCGGGGTCGTCGATGTTCGTAGGTGTATCGCACCCGGAACCCCGGGCCCCTATTAGAATACCACAGTCGTTGTTCGATGGGAGACACGGTGATTCGATTGAAACGGTGAAATCCAGCAAGTCGGGATTGCAGAAGAGTGGGTCCGCTGAGATAGAAGAGGAGCCCGGACTCACCCCCGTGCTGTAGTTTGACGGCGTGCATGAGAATACGTTATTGCATTCAGCATCGACAGTAGAACCGTGCCGGTTGGCGATTCCGTAACCGGTGCAGTTATCGATTACGTTCTCAACCAGGGACACGTTTTGACAGTAGTACCACACACATATGCCGCCCCCGTCACTCGCGGAGGACGTGTTGTCGTAGAATGTGTTATGTCCTATGTACGTTGAGTCATTCTCGCTCACGAACACCGCACCTCCATGGGGCGCCGAGTTGCCAACGAACAGGTTGTGTGTGATCTCGAATGTGCTGCGTTTGCGCCATCCGCCAATTCCTACTGCGCCGCCGAAGTCGCCAAATGCTGTATTGTTAACAAAGGCACACCCTTTGACTCGGCCACGCCCGCCGGAACACCCGATAGCCCCAGAGCTGTAAGACTGGTTGGATTCAAAGTGACAGTTCTCGACAATAACAAAGTCACCATAGTCGATGCCAATAACACCCCACGAAGACGGACTCGGTTTGAAGTTTGTGTTGCCCACGAAGCGACACGCAGATACACGCGCACCAGAATTCTGAATTGATATCAGCGCCAGGTTGTGAGAGACGTCGGAAATGCGGAAGCCCTCCAACACACTCGTCGTGTCTTCGCCATTCTCAAACCGCACAAGCTTATCGACACGGTTGGGATAAGTCAAGAGTGTGCTATCTGGACCGAATTCACTGCGCACAACTATCCGCTTGCCAAGGAAATCGAGAATCTCGCGATACTCACCCGGCGCCACCAATACGGTATCCCCGCTGGAAGCCGCAGCAATGGCCGACTGAATGGTGACATACTCTGCCGGCACATTCAGAACCTCGG
Source organism: uncultured Ignavibacteriales bacterium (assembly GCA_964526835.1). GTDB lineage: Bacteria > Zixibacteria > MSB-5A5 > GN15 > FEB-12 > DAOSXA01. The sequence continues at coordinate 215 of CAZGMK010000011.1, read as the reverse complement.
CTTCTTGCTGCGACTGTCCGGCCATTGCATAGATGGAATCAATAGTAACAGTCTGGAACCCGTCCCAGTCGTAGACTGCTTCGGAGAACACGAGCTCAATCTTCGCGACAGTGTCGCGACTGAGGCACTCGAACCTAAGAGTGTCGTGCCAGTAGAAGCGTAGAGGTGGTTGCGGAAAACTGGACAGGTCGTTAAGGTGGATGAGAGGTAAATTG
>CAZGMK010000010.1:0-91564 GCA_964526835.1 uncultured Ignavibacteriales bacterium | reverse complement strand
CAATTTACCTCTCATCCACCTTAACGACCTGTCCAGTTTTCCGCAACCACCTCTCATTGCCGTGCAGCTGCCCGGGGGATCTATACGCCCCCTACGTATGCTGCCTACTACCCGGGATTCCTTAGATAGAGTGTTCAAGAGCATGATTTGATTCCTCCACTGCTCTGAATATACACTCAGCCCCTCATTTGTCAATGACTTTGTCATTTGCCTGAGCGGGCAGCACGATAAGTCATCTCTGAGAGCGCGCGTCAATGTTTGTTTTTGGTCATACGATATCCTTGACCTGTGATCATGGCAGGTATCGCCTGAGTCATCTCTTCGCCGTCATAGCGGCATGATTTGGTTTCACCGGTGTGTCGCAATCACTCCCCGAGCCTCAAAGGGCTCATGACGTAGCCGCGCTTACACCGGTGTTTGCGAATGCTGCATCTGACCTCATTGGCTTGCCGCAGCCTGCCCACTGAGCGTTTGTTGAAGAAGTCCCCGGCCAATGGAACCAGCCCCTCTGATTGTGATCGGGCGGGGTAAAGCAGCCCGCTACACGGCAAGACGGCCCTTTCTCGCGTAGCCGCGGGGCTTGTCCGGGCGGCGTCAATGGACGAGCCGAGGGCTTTCCCCAAACCCCGGGAGGCGAGCCGCCCTCCGCGACCCCCGAGAGGCTATTCGCTCGGCTCGTTCGAGGGCTCTGGTTGTTCGGGTCCGTTCTCCGGTTGAAGGCGCCGGAGTTTGTTTTTCAGGCGGTCCTCGAGATCGAGGATATACGTATCGTCGTGATAGACTGTAGTCGAGAAGCTACTCAGATTCTTCAGCTCATCGAGTACTGAGCAGACCACACTGACACCGTTGACTATGGTGTGCATCGAGCGCGCAATTTCGCCTGACAGATCGATGATCTCGCCGCGCTTGAGCTTGACCTCAACCAGTTGGGCGCGGCCCAGTATTGTTGCGGCGGCGTTGTTGATGTAGTGATTGAGGGTGGCGGTGATGGTGCGAGTGGCTTCGAGCGCGGCCTTCTCCACTTGGGCGCGGGCGATTTCACGCTGCATGCGGCGGTTCTCGCGCATCAGGCTGTCGACGGCCAGGAAGTTCTCGTAGATCAGGCGATTCGCCTCAGAGAGAATCTGTTCGGGGCTGCCCAGATCAATGTCGAGGAATTGCGCCTCCCGCATGGTTTTGTCCAGCAGTCCCTTGTCGATCGCGATCAATTTGTCGGTGCTCAAGTCCAGAGCCACGCGCAGGGCCTCCCGGGTTTCGAGATCGGCCTCGATGTCCAGCCTGATTTGGGCGATGGTCAGACGCGAAAGCTGATTGCCCAGGGCGACCATGCGGGCGGACAGAAATTCCGGGTCCCTGTTCTGAGTCAACACACCACTGTGGTGCAGCCCGACCGCCTGGCAGATGATGTCCGGTATGCCCCATTGCTCGAGAAGGAATTGACCGATCCGGGCGTGGTTGGTGCCCCAGATATCCTCTTCCAGGTCCGGCAGCGAATCGCCGTTTTCGACCTTGGACCAGATCCGCTGGAATTTCTTCGGGAATGACTTCTCCAGAACCAGAATGCCCAGGTCGTGCAGCAGACCGCAGACAAAGGCCTCTTCCGGGTAAGGGTATTTGATGGCCTCGGCGACATCGCGGGTGGCCAGAGCCACCTGCAGGGAGTGACGCCAGAACCGGTGTCGATCGATGGTCAGCTCCCATTCGCCGGTCATGTCGTAGATGGAGCTGGCCAGGGCCAGCGATGAAACAGCACGAATCCCCAGCGTCATGACTGCCTGGGGCACCGAGGTTATGTCGCGTCCGCCATAGTAAGGGGAGTTGACGACTCGAATGACCTTGGCGGTCAGGGCGGGGTCACGCTTGATGACCGCGGCCAGATCATGGGCCGACGAGTTGTCGTCACCGACAACCCGGAGAACTTCAACAAGGGTCTGAGGCAGCGATGACAATTCCTTGTGCTCGCTGAGGATTTGGTCGAAAATCTCGGCGCTCATACCACTCCCGATAAGAGGTTTGTTGTGGCTAGTATCGGTCGATTTCCTGCCGTCATTAAGCACTCCCGCCCTGTCTCGTTATCTGCTTGCCTGTCATGGGGATGGCCGCAGCCTCCCGGCCCGGAGCGAAAGTTGGTTGTTACCGGTTGAGCATATCCCTATATTCGATCAGAAACACGCTACGGAGGTACATGGATGGGTCATCACGTAATCGACGAGGCCGAGAAGCTGCTGGACAGGGAATTCAAGGTACTGGACCACGGTTTCGTACGTCTGGTCGACTACATGGGTTCTGACGCCGCCATCGTGCAGGCGGCCCGGGTCAGCTACGGCAAGGGTACCAGGAAGGTCAGCGAAGACCGGGGCCTGATTCGTTACCTGATGCGGCACCGCCATACCTCCCCTTTCGAGATGGTCGAATTCAAGTTCCATGTCAAGCTCCCGATCTTCGTCGCCCGCCAGTGGATTCGCCACCGGACAGCGAATGTCAACGAGTACTCCGGACGCTACTCGGTGATGAAAGAAGAGTTCTACCTTCCGGATTCCGAGGACATACGCTACCAGTCCGAGGTCAACAAGCAGGGACGATCAGAAGACGAGGTTCCCGCGGAACTCCGAGAGAAGCTCCTGGATATTCTCAGGGATTCACAGAAGCACGCCTATGAACACTACGAGCAATTCGTGGATGAGGGCCTGGCCCGGGAGTTGGCCCGGATCAACCTGCCGCTGTCTCTCTACACCGAGTGGTACTGGAAGATCGACCTGCACAACCTCCTGCATTTCCTGAACCTGCGCCTGGACCGACACGCCCAACTCGAGATTCGCAAATACGCCGAGGTGATGGCCGATATGGTCAGGGTGGTTTGCCCGGTGGCCTGGGAGGCTTTCGAAGACTATGTGCTGAACGCCGCGCACTTCTCCGGGCCGGAGAAGGCGGTGTTGCAGCAGGTGCTCTCATCGCATGAGTTCCATGAGGATGAGTTGGTGAAGCAGGGGCTGTCCAAGCGGGAGGCGCGTGAATTCATCGAAAGGTGGAGGCAGCGGGGGAAGTAGTCGCTCCCAATCGGATCGTGAGTGGTGACGGCGCAGCCCTTCAATCCGGCGCCGGGCTTAACTTTTGGACAATATGTGTCCACTTTTACTCGTACGCTTATGTGAACGCCGTCACAGGAATAGTGTTCTATTGAAAGAGGAGCGCATATACCATGTTCGCCAATCCACGCAAGACCGTATTCCGGCATCCTCTGGCGGCGGTCGGCGGCGCGCTGCTGATGGCAGGCGGGACCCTGTTTGTCGTCCTGTTGCTGATAGATCTGACGGCCGCCACCGATAACCCCTACCGCGCTCTGGTTACTTTCATCGGCGCCCCTTTCATCATCACTCTCGGCGCGGTGCTTCTGGCTATCTCGATATTACTGCAGGTGCGTCAGGCCCGCAAGGAGGGCCGCAAGGTCCGGTTCAGCCTGTCGATCGATCCCTCCGATCCCGCCTATGCCCGCAACCTCTGGCTTTTCCTGGGCCTGTCGGCGGTGTTGATCCTGGTCGTGGCCTACAGCGGCTCACGCGCATACGACGCTACCGACTCGGTCGCCTTTTGCGGCGAGACCTGCCACGAGGTCATGGAGCCGCAGTTTGTCACCTACCACAATTCCCCGCACGCCAAGGTGCCGTGTGTCGACTGCCATATCGGCCCGGGAGCGTCGTTTTATGTGAAATCGAAGCTTGATGGTATCCGCCAACTCTGGGCCACTGCCCTGAATACCTACTCGAAGCCGATCGAGACCCCGGTCGAGAATCTCCGGCCGGCCCAGGAGACGTGCGAGGAATGCCACTGGCCCGCTCAGTTCTACGGCGAGAAGATGCTCACCCGAGTCTACTACAGAACCGACGAAGAGAACTCGCCCTGGACTATCAAGATGCTCATGAAGATCGGTGGCGGAAATCCGCGCACAGGACGCGCGGAGGGAATTCACTGGCACATGATCGGCAAGAACCGCATCGAATATGTAGCCGCCGACCGGAAACGCCAGGAGATTATCTGGATTCGCATGGTCGATGAGAACGGCGACACCCTGATCTATACCGATCCGGGTGCCGATCCGCCCGATTTCGACGACCCCGAAACTGAGATCCGACGGTTCGACTGCATGGACTGTCACAATCGACCCAGCCACCGTTTCGAGCCACCGGCCACCTCGATCAACCTGGCCATCGCCAACCGCGAGATATCACCAGAACTGCCATATATCCGCGAAGTCGGGCTCGAACTGCTCAACACCGAATTTGAGGACCGTGAAAGCGCCCACGACGCCATCCCCAACGGCCTCAAACAGTACTACCGCGAGAGCTATCCGGGGATCATGGGTCAGAGAGCAGACCTGGTGGAGAATGCTGCGCAATCGTTGCTGGATATCTATGATCGCAACTTCTTTCCCTACATGAATACCGACTATCGAGTCCGCGAAAACAACCTGAGCCATTTTGTCAACAACGGCTGTTTCCGCTGCCACGATGAGGTCAAGGAGAACCAGCGGGGGCAGGCAATCAGCGCCTGCTGCAGCACCTGCCATGTTATTGTAGCACAGGGGCCATCGGAGGATCCTGAGCAGCTCGACAGCGACATCACTGGCCTGGAGTTTCAGCACCCTGAAGAGATCGAGGAGGCCTGGCGGTTCATGAACTGCACCGATTGTCATACGCCCGAGCAGGGATACTAGACCCGACAACCGGACTCCACCCGGGCACATTTCCGCCGATCAAAGCAGCCGGATAAAAAAACCCTTGACCAAATGGGATATTTGGCTATTTTGCCAACCATTGTGTCCGATAACTGTAAAAGAGCGACCATGGATAGTGTTACCAAAGAGAAATACGAGGCCCGGGCCAGAATAATAAAGGCCATGGCCCATCCTTCAAGGCTATTCATTGTGGACGAATTGTCCAGGGGAGAACGGTGTGTCTGCGAGCTTCGAGATATGGTCGGGGCTGATATGTCTACCGTGTCGAAGCACCTGTCGGTGTTGAAGAGGGCCGGAATTCTGGAGGATGAGAAGCGTGGGCAGCAGGTCTTTTATCGCCTGCGGGTGCCCTGTATTCTAAACTTCTTTGGGTGCGTGGAGGATGTTCTGGTGGCGAATGCGCGGCGGGGAGCAGCTATCAGTAAACGGTAGTTTTTTTGATGGTAAAGTTGGCGAAAACGCCAAATAATAGAGAAGACGAGTCCAACATAGAGGACACAACAGCATGGATTGGAAAAAAGAGTGGAAGCCGCTGGCATGGATAGTTGCTGTCTTCCTGATTTTCTTCTACCTCCCGATTGAAAGTTCGCGCCTCCGGGGAGCAGTCATCGAAGCCCTGGCGCTGACCAAATGGTATGCGCAGGAACATGTTATCCTCTGCCTGATCCCGGCTTTCTTCATCGCCGGGGCTATTGCCGTATTTGTCAGCCAGGCATCGGTGATGAAGTATCTCGGGGCGAAGGCTAACAAGGTCCTCTCTTATGGTGTCGCTTCGGTGTCCGGGACCATCCTTGCTGTCTGCTCGTGCACAGTACTGCCTCTTTTCGCCGGCATTTACAAGATGGGCGCCGGGCTGGGTCCGGCCACGGCTTTTCTCTACTCAGGTCCCGCCATTAATGTTCTGGCCATTGTACTGACAGCGCGAGTTCTTGGAATCGAGTTGGGCGTGGCGCGGGCGGTCGGGGCAATCGTGTTCAGCATTATCATCGGGCTGTTGATGCACCTGATCTACCGCAAAGAAGAAACTGAAAAGGTCAACGCCCAGATGGCCGTGCCGGAGCCGGAAGTCGACCGTCCGCTATGGAAAAACGCGCTGTATTTCGCCGCTATGGTCGCAATCCTCGTATTCGCCAACTGGGGCAGGCCGGACGAAACCACAAGCTTCTGGTACCTCATCTACTCACACAAGTGGCTGATAACGAGCCTGGCCGCCATCGGACTCGGCGCCATGCTGATATTCTGGTTCAGGCTCTCGAAGATTCCGGTGATCATTACGGCTGCGGCCACGGCTGTCATAGCCCTGATCTTCGCGCACGAGCCGCTGCTTCCTTTCTCGGCGGCGGTGATCGGATTGTCGATCATAACCAGCCGACGCAAGGATGAATCGGGCGAGTGGTTCGCCCAGACCTGGGGATTCGCCAAGCAGATTCTGCCGCTCTTGTTCGGCGGTGTGATCATTGCGGGCCTCCTGCTGGGACGACCCGGCCAGGAAGGGATCATTCCGTCTGACTGGATCAGCGGATCGGTGGGCGGTAACTCGCTGGGGGCGAACCTGTTCGCCTCAGTGGCGGGCGCTTTCATGTACTTCGCCACCCTGACCGAGGTGCCGATTCTGCAGGGTTTGATCGGCAACGGGATGGGGAAAGGACCGGCGCTGGCCTTGCTTCTGGCTGGACCCGCCCTGTCGCTGCCCAATATGCTTGTCATCAGGTCGGTGATGGGAACGAAGAAAACAATCGTCTTTGTAACGTTGGTAGTAGTAATGGCAACAATCAGCGGTCTGATTTATGGAGCGGTGTGGGGATGACAGTAAATCGTATATTTGCAATTCTAATAGCAGTTACCTTGGGCTCTGTCATTAGCGGATGTGCCCTAATTCACCCCACCGATCCATACCGTGAGATGGATAGGCCTAAGAGGCTGCAAGGTTCGTCATCTGCACATGCGGCGCAGCCGGAAGTCTATTACGATTCGCTGACTCTATCATCAGCTATTGAAATCGCTCTGGCGAACAATCCGGGGATAGCGGCGGCGGCATGGGAGGTTGAGCGGACGGCGGCGCAACAGGATATGACTGTTGGTGAACTCCTGCCACGGCTCTACGGAACGGGGGGCTACATGCATTACCTTGACCCCCAGCGCCTGATCCCGGTGAGTAACTCGCAGACTCCCGCAATATTCAGCCAGGACATAGCATCGGCAGACATTGTACTGCAAATGCCTCTGTTCAGCAGCGGCAGGCTCATAAACAACGTACGGGCCTCGACCCTGTTGGAAGACGCCGCAAAGCACCGACTAGCCCGCAATAATGAAGAGCTCATATATAACGTTACAAGCACCTTCTACTCCATTCTGGCCCAGCGGCGAGTTGTGGAATCGGTGGAATTCTCCCAAAAGACCTTACAGGAACATCTCAAGCGAGTCATCATGCTCGTCGAATCCCAGAAAGCCGCCCAGGTTGATCGCCTTCGCACGGAAGTTCGTCTGGCCGACGTTACCCAGCGTCTCGTTCAGGAGACAAACTCCCTGGAAATCCAGCGGCGCCTGCTGGCCAATCTACTCGGCCTTGAGAGTGATACTGCATCGCTGGCTATCCGGGGTGAACTTGACCGTCTTGTTCAGACTCCCGAGCCGGATACAGACTCGGTGTTGGTTAGCGCACGATTCAACCGCGGCGATTACCAGGCGGGAAAAGCAACTCTGGAGGCGCAGGCCAGATATGTAGATGCGGCCCGAGCGGCCCACTGGCCGACCTTTTCATTGCAAGGTTCATATGGGTACAGATGGTCGATAGATGATGCAGCCGGTTTATCGGACGCTTCCACTTCGGAGGACGTCGGGCGTATCGGGATAGTCTTTGACCTGCCCTTCTTCGAAGGTGGCCGCATTCGAGCAAAGGTCCGCACGGAGCGTGCGCGGATGGCTGCGGAACAGGCACGATTACAGCAACTTGAGCAGAAGATTCAACTCGAAGTCGAAACGGCGTTCTTGAATCGACAGGCAGCCTCCAACCGGCTGGAAGCCACCGCCACGGCGGTCGACCAGGCTACCGAAAGCCTGCGCATAGAGCGCGAGAAATACGAACTCGGCCGAGGCGCTATCGTTGACGTTCTGGATGCTCAGTCAGCGCTTCTAGATGCACAAACCAATCATTATCGAACTCTGGCTGACCTGAATATCGCTCAGGCACAGCTCAGGCTGGCGACAGGATCGGATCAATGAAGAACAGAAGAGTCGCAATCATTGCCGCGGCGGCAATAGTAATAGTCATGGTGATTATGGGGCGCGCCATCTTCTCCGGCGGAACCGTTTCAGACAATAGCCCCTCGAAGAAGAAGCCCGTCCTGGTAAGGGCAAAGGCAGCGGCGGTAGAGCCCATATCGGAGGTCATTGAACTCACCGGCTCGGTCGTACCGCAACGAATCGCCCGGCTGGCTTCGCCCGCCGAAGGCCCGGTCATGAATCTCCAGGTCCGGGAAGGGGACCGGGTTAAGATGGGTGACGTGCTCTTGTCGATTGGACGCCGCGAGGGTATCGAGGCGCAGATTACATCCTACCAGGAGACGGTCAAAAAAGAGGAAGAGAATCTCAACAGAACCAGGCGATTGGTCGAAAGTCAGGCCTTGCCCGGAGAGGAGCTTGATCGCGCCCGGGCAGCCTATGAAAGCGCCAGAGCGCAATTGGTCAGAGCTATGGAGGCGGTGCAGGATTATTCGGTTCTCGCCCCATGGGACGGCATCGTGTCAAAGGTTAACATCCGCGACGGTGACTATGTGGTACCGCGCGCGCCCTTGGTCGAGGTATATGATCCCGCGGATCTAATTGTCGAGGCGGCGGTGCCGGAGAGGTATTCGGCCCGGCTGCACAACGGATTGCGGCTGACGGTTCACCTTGATGCGTTTCCGGATTCGGTTTTTCACGCGCGCATTAACAGGATATATCCCTTCCTCGAAGAACGGATGCGAACACGCACGATTGAAGCCGAGATCGACACCGAAGCCACAATTCTGCCCGGAATGTTTGCGCGGCTGCAGCTACCACTTAAGACTATTGACAGCGCGGTGGTTGTGCCGAGTCAGTCGGTTATTGTGCTGCCTTCCGGAGACAAGGTGGCCTTCGTGGTCAACACGGACACTGTCTCGCAACGAAGCGTCGAGTTAGGAATTGAGCAAGAGAACCGCGTTCAGGTACTGACGGGTGTAACGGCTGGGGAATTGGTGGTGGTAGCCGGCAATGAGAAGCTGAAACCGGGTGCAGAGGTTCGCGTCACTCAAGCCGGCGCGAAGTCGAAGGGCTCGGGAGGCGAATCACAATGAAAATCACACAATATGCCGTCAGACGTCGTCTTGCCACCGGTACCATAGCCGTTGCGTTTGTGGTCCTTGGATTTTTCGCGCTCTTGCAATTGCCTGTGGACTTTTTGCCCGATATCACCTACCCGATGATCAAGGTACATATCTGGTGGCGCGGGGCGACACCGGAAGAGATCGACAAGAATATCGCCGACCCGGTGGAACGGCAAATGGCCACGGTTGACGGACTGGATTACCTTGAATCGTCCTCCATTGAAGGCATGTACACGCTTCTGGCCAATTTCGAATATGATGTTGATGTCGATGTCGCCTACCAGGACGCCCTGGCGGCTATGGCGCGGGTCGCCCGCGAGTTGCCGAAGGACATGGACCCGCCGGTCATAATCAAGGCCGACCCGTCTCAACTGCCAATTGCGCAGTTGACGGTGACGAGCGATTTGTGGGACCTGGTCAAGATAAGAACATGGACGGACGAGTGGTTGCAGGATCAATTGCTGGCGGTACCGGGCGTGGCCGGGACGGAAATTGTCGGCGGTCTGAAACGTGAGATCAGGATACACCTCGACGAGGAGGCTCTCGAAAAACACGGCTTGACCATCGTCGGCATTTCTAAACGCCTCCAGGAAGAAAACATCGAGCAATTCGGCGGTCGTGTCACCGCTGGCAACAAGGAGTTCATCGCCCGCACAATGGGCGAATATCGGAACCTCGACGAGATTCGGTCGGTCGTTGTAGCCCGTCGCGGTTCGGCCAAAGTTACCCTGCAGGACATCGCCGAAGTAGTAGACGCCAGTGAAGATGTGCGAGTTGTTACGCGCCTTGACGGCAGTCCGGCGGTCAAACTCAGCGTCCTGAAACAGGCCGATGCCAATACTGTCGAAGTGGCGCAGGCCGTCACCCACCGAATCAAAGAACTCGAGTCGGTCTTGCCGGCCGGCGTGGAACTCGGCATGGTGGAGAACCAGGCCGACTATGTGATGGCCGCTATCAACGGCGTTAGCAGCGCCGCGCTGGAAGCGGCTATTCTCGTAATTCTCGTCGTCTGGCTCTTCGTCGGTTCCTGGCGTCAGGTTCTGGTTATGGTGATCGCCATACCACTGATTCTGGTGTTTAACTTCGGTCTTATGAAGCTGGCCGGATTTTCGCTGAATATCTTCTCTTTAGGGGGGCTGGTGATCGCCATCGGCGTTCTGCTCAGCAATTCGATCGTCGTGATTGAGAATATAACTCGATGGCGTCAGGAGAGCCTGGTTAGAAGCGAACATGATGGGAAGGGGATCAAACACATGGGTCGCCTGACGGTAGACGCCACGACCGAAGTCGGCATGGCTGTACTGGCCGCGACACTGTCATTCCTGGCCTTGTTCGTTTCCTTCCTGCTGGTGCCGGGATTGATCAGCCTGCTGTTCCGCGAGTTGATTTTGGTCGTTGCCGGCATCGTCGTTATCAGCTTGGTCGTGGCGATTTCCATCACACCCATGCTCATGTCCATCGTTTTCGGCCGGGCAGATTCGCATGGAAAACTCTCCCGCTTCGACCTTTTCTTCAACCGGCTGACGGAGACCTATGTCCGGACCCTGGAGAAGGTCATTCGGATGCGTTGGGCCGTTGTGTCCGTGTTCGTGATCGTCCTCGTCACGGCGGTGTTTCTCGCCGGCCGTCTGGGCAGTGAGTTCCTGCCGCAGATGGACGATGGTCGCATCATGGTGAAAGTCAAGTTGCCCACCGGAACTTCGGTAGCCGAAACGGACCGCGTGTTGAAGGAGATTGAACAGCGCATCGGCAACGACGAAGATATCGAAAGCATGTTCACCCTGACCGGCGGCAAAGTCTGGGGACTGTACACCTACGAAATCGCCAACGAGGGGGAGTTGAATATCCAGCTTGTCCCGCGAGGCGACCGCGAGCTGAGCACACAGGAGTACATCAAGAAGCTGCGGCCCATTGTGTCCAAAGTTCCCGTACCGGGTGGCAAGGCGATGGTCATGCAAATGAAACTAAAGGGGATTCGCAAACTTGGCGAGGCCGATATTGAAGTGAAAATCAAGGGACAGGATATGGCCACGCTCGATGCCCTGTCTCGCAAGACCGCTTCGGCCATGAACGAACTGGCCCACTTCACCAATGTCTATGTCTCGATGGACATGACCAAACCGGAATATCAGGTGAACATCGATCGCCAGAGGGCGGCCGAACTGGGCGTGTCGGTGGCCGACATCTCTGAGGCCCTTAAATCGCTGATAACCGGCACGGTTGCGACCCGGTATCGCGATGGTGATGAATACTATAATATCCGGCTCATCATACCAGAAGCGAGAATCACAAGTCGTCAGGACGTGGAAAACCTTCCCCTCAACTGCGCCCAGGGCGGCTATCTTCGGATCAAGGATGTGGCTAAGGTGCAACAGGCGGTGGGGCCGGTGGAGATAGTCCGCGAGGACCAGATTAAGCAGGTAATCGTGCGCGGTGACGCCGCGGGAGTCAGTGTCGGCCAGGCACTGTCGGAGTTACAGGGTGCCATATCATCGATTGAACGACCGGTAGGTTATGAATTCGAGTACGGCGGCCAGGCCGAGATGATGGGTAATATGAAGCAGACGGTCCTGAGCGTACTGCTGTTCGCCTTGTTCTTCGCCTTTGTCGTACTGGCGGTTCAGTTCGACAGCTTTCGCCTTCCGGCACTGATCCTGGGTAGTATGCCCTTCTGCATGGTGGGGCTGGTCTTCATCATGTATCTAACGGGATTGCCTCTGGGAGCAACCGTTATTATCGGCGTGTTGGTTATTGTCGCAGCCGTGGTCAACGACGGCGTGCTGTTGCTGCAGTTCGCCCGTGAAATCCAGTCGAGCCAGAAGATCGCCGCCGACCGGGCGATCATCCGGGCGGCTCGAATACGGCTGCGGCCGCTGGTGATGACTACGGTCTGCACCCTGATCGGTTTCACGCCGTTGGCCCTGGCCCTTGAACAGGGCGGTGAAATGCTTCAGCCGATGGCTGCCGCTGCAATCGGTGGTTTGTTGATGGAAATCCTGGTGGTGCTGTTCCTCATGCCATGCTTGTATTCGATATTCAATCGTGGTCATATTGTCGAAGAGGTCAAGTGAAAGGCGCAGTGAATTACAGTGGATGAAGGAGTTTCCGAACCATGAAGACCGCAGGCACAGCAAAGCAAAGCAATTGGCGCACGTACACCACTCTGAGTGTCATTGGAATCGTCGCCGCGACCGTAGTTGCAGCGATCACCGAACTCTGGGTCCTGACAGCGATTCCAATCGGATTTCTGTTCGGGTTTTTTTTACAGAAGGGCGATTTGTGCGGGTCATCGGCGTTCAGTGAAACCATCATGATGCGTGATCCCCGCAAGATGATCGGGCTATGGATACTGATTGTCGTAGCGATGGTTGGATTCGCCGGACTGGACCTGCTCGGCTGGGTCAAGCTGAATCCAAAGCCTCTGCTCTACCTTAATTACATTATTGGAGGAATAATCTTCGGTGTCGGAATGGTCTTGGCCGGAGGTTGCATCAGCGGCTGCTTATACAAGGGCGCCGCCGGCAACCTCAACTCGATCATAGCTCTCATGGGAGTCCCGGTGGGGATAATGCTGGTGGAGTACGGGCCGCTAAACGGGTTTCACCTTTGGATGATGGACCACGTTATCTCACTCGCCGACGGACAGAAAGTCAGCCTTCATGCTCTGACCGGACTGCCGTTCTGGGTGCTGGCGTTGGTTTTTGCGGTTGTGACCGTTGTGATAGCAGCCGCTCTCAGGAAACGTTCTTCAACCCGGCCGTCAAGCCTCCCTCAGCCTGATGAGCCCTGGCTCGAGCGCGCCATGACCAGACCGTGGAGACCATGGGTGGCCGGCGTGGCGATAGGTTTGCTGATGGTTCCCGCCTACCTTTCGTCGGCCGCCAGCGGTCGCAACTACCCGCTCGGCGTAACCCATGGCGTGATGCAGGCCGAGCTGCTTGTCATCGAAAGCGGCTTCAATCATGTATACACAAACAAGCCGGCCGCGACAACCAGCGCACCCGGCTCTTCAGCGCAGAAGGCGAAAAGCGGCAAGAAGATAGTCTGGTGGCTTGTGGCCGGCGTTCTGAGCCTGATGCTCGGTTCGCAGGTCTCGGCGCGGATGTCCGGAAAGGCCAGGCTCCTCCCCAAGCCGCCGGATGAAATGCTGATCGCGCTGGTCGGAGGGCTGATGATCGGTACGGGAGCGGCCTTCGCGAAAGGATGCGTTGTCGGCAATATCATGTCCGGCTGGGCTTTGATGAGTGTCGGCACCATGATTTTCGGCGTCGTAGTCGTGTTGACCAACTGGGCAACCACGTATTTCTATATGATGGGCGGACAAACTGGAAGATGAACAAGAATCGAGAAGTCGCAATAACGAAGATCAGAATTGTCGGTTGCGGATGTGATCTGTGCGACAGACTTGAAAAGAATGTGAAGTCTGCCGCCGAGCGCATAGGTATTGAGTTCGAGTTCCTCAAAGTCTGTGAGTACGAGACCATGATGACCCCCATTTTGTTTGTTGACGACAAAATGATAAGTGCAGCAAAGCTGTTGTCTGTCCCTGAGTTAGAGGATAAACTAACACCCCTGACCCAGTCGGGGGACAAAGAGACTCGCAGGTAATGCACCAGGAAGGAGCGAGGTATGCCCTGGTTTGCAGGTGTCGAAAGAAGCGAAATAAATTGGCACCCAACCATTGACAAGAGTAAATGCGTCAAATGCGGCATGTGTATGAATTGCGGCAAAAGTGTTTTCGCGTGGGATCCCGACGGAAAGGTGGCCGTTCAAAATCCAATGGCTTGCGTTGTCGGTTGCACTACCTGTGCCAACTTGTGTCTCGGTAAGGCCATAAGCTTCCCTCCGATAGAAGACCTTCGTGCTCTCTACAGACAGAAGAAGATTTGGACAGCGGTGAGACGACAGTTGGTAGAAGAAGGAAAGGTCCCTGCAAGGCATCATGAATTGAAAGATGAACTGCCGGAAAACTGACAGAGAGGTGATTCAAATGAAGAAGATTGAAATCCTTGGGACGGGCTGCTCAAAATGCAAGAAACTTGAAGAGTTGACGCGTGCGGCAGCCAATGAGATGAGTCTTGACTGTCAGATCGATAAGATCGAAGACATACAGAAGATCATGGCGTACGGTGTCGTGATGACTCCTGCCCTGGTCGTCGACGGCAAAGTAGCGATCACCGGCAAGGTGCCATCTGTTGATGAGTTGAAAAAACTCATTTCCTGACGGTTGGAAGCCAATACGAATACAGGAGATCAGTCATGAAACTCAAAAGTGATAAGTGCTGCGGAAGCGCCCCCGAATCGTCGAAGGAACAACAATCAGGGAGTTGCTGTGGCGGCGCGCCCAGACTGGTGTTTACCTGCTCCGGCGCATCCGACGTTGGCGCGGTGGCCGATCAGGCGGCCCGGCGAGTCTCGCGGATGAAACTGGCGTCTATGGGTTGCCTGGCGGCTGTCGCCAACGGACTTGATTTCGCCATGGACCCCGTCAAAGCAGCCGAGCGTATAATTGTAATTGATGGTTGCCCGGAGAACTGCGCCAAGTTGACCCTGGAGAAGGCCGGGGTATCGTCCTTTGACCATATTCTCCTTTCGGATCTTGACATGGAGAAGGGACACACGAAAGTGGACCAGAAACACGTCGCGCGTATCTTTGAGAGCGCCGACACGATATTAGGAAACAGAAACGGAAGGAGGATCATAAAGTGAAACGAATATCGATCTACCTGATGCTCTTCTCCGTTGGCGTTGCTGGCGCCGTTCTGTGGGGCACGCACTCCACTGCTCTGGCGCAGACTGAGAGAGGGCCAACGGAAGATACAGTCAAGGCCGACCCGGAGGTAATAGCGTATTACTTCCATACTACCTATCGTTGTTCAGCCTGCAAAAAGATCGAAGCTTACTCCAGAGAAGCCATTGAAACCGGTTTCGCCGAGGAGCTGGAGAACGGAACACTAAAGTTCGAGTCCGTCAACATCAATGAGGACGATAACAAGCACTTTATCAAGGACTACCAGCTCTACACCAAGTCGGTCATTGTCTGCAACATGGAAGACGGAAAGCAGACAGAGTGGAAGAATCTGACCAAAGTATGGCAACTCATACGAAACAAGGATGAGTTCACGAAGTACGTGCAGGAAGAGATCAACGCCTACCTGAAGGAGGGTTGATGGACTCCTACGCAATCGCCCTGGGTTCGGCTGCCTGGCTGGGAATTCTCACCTCTATCTCGCCCTGCCCGCTGGCGACTAATATCGCCGCCATTACTTATATCGGTCGGCGGGTGGACAACCCGCGCAAGGTAGTCGCCGCCGGCCTGCTCTACACGCTGGGGCGGATGGTGACATACCTGGCCCTCGGCATCCTCATTGTCGCCAGCGTGCTCTCGATCCCGGAACTGGCCATGTTTCTCCAGCAGAACATGAACAAGTTCCTGGGGCCGATTCTCATTGTCGTGGGCATGTTCCTTCTGGACCTGATCTCTTTCAGTCTTCCCGGAGGCGGGCTGGGCTCATCAATGCAGGGGCGGGTGGAGCGATTCGGGGTCTGGGGAGCCGCGCTCCTCGGCCTGCTCTTTGCGCTGTCATTCTGTCCGGTCTCGGCGGCCCTGTTCTTCGGAAGCCTGATACCGCTGGCGGTCGAGCATCAGTCCTCCATCATGATGCCAACTGTCTATGGCGTCGGCACCGCCCTTCCGGTGATCGTGTTTGCCTTTGTGATCGCCATCAGTACGCGACTGGTCGGTGTCATGTTCAACAAGCTGAAGATTATCGAGAAATGGGCGCGGAAGATCACCGGGGTTGTATTCATCGCCGTGGGCATCTACTATACGCTTATCTACATCTTCGGAATCAGCATATTCAATTAAGGGAGACTCATGAAGCTGAAAACTGTCGTCTCGATTGTACTTCTGCTCTTCGTAGCTGCAAGCATCGTCGCACTGATTGTCAAACAGTCGGGTGACTCCTCGGCCACAAGTCCGGGCGCGGGCGCTGGAGTCGAAGCCACCGAGGCCGGGTCACTCAGCGACGGGGTTATTGTCTACTATTTCCACGGTAATATGCGCTGTCCGACGTGCAATACCCTTGAAGCGTATTCCAAAGAGGCGGTCGAGACGCTCTTTGCCGATGAACTCAATTCCGGTCAGGTTGAACTTCAGGTGGTCAACTACGATGAATCCTGGAACGAGCACTATCTTACTGACTATGACTTGAGTTTCCAGTCGCTGGTGCTTGTCGAAATCAAGGACGGCAGGGAAGTAAGTTACAAGAACCTCGATGAGATCTGGGATTTGGTAGGCAATAAGCAGGCATATTTCGAGTACGTTCGTTCCGAAACGAACGCCCTGCTGACCGCCGAGTAGTCAGACATCTCATGGCATTGCGCCTGCCTGCGGAGTCATAGCAGGACATACCTGAATCGCCGGGCCCGGTCCGACAGCCAGAAGGCTGTTCGAAATATCCACAGAAAAAACTGTTGCAATTTGCCGATATCAGTGTATAATAATTCGATAGTTGGCGAATTATAGGAGATGACGTGCAGGAATTTCTCTCGATTACCAAAGCCCTCGGCGACGAAAACAGAGTCAGGGTTCTGATGGCCCTGAGTTCCGGTGAATTGTGTGTCTGCCAGATCATTGAGTTGTTGAACCTGGCGCCGTCCACGGTCTCCAAGCACATGTCCATTCTTAAACAGGCCCGACTTGTTGAGGGCAGCAAGAACGGCAAGTGGGTGTACTACCGATTGCCGACCGAGACATCTCGGGTCGCCACCGAGGCTATCGAATGGGCAAGAAGGCATCTCGTTTCGCAGGCAACCATCAAGAGAGATGCCAGGAGTCTTAGGGCCATCATAAAACAGCACCCGGTGGAAGTCTGCAGGCAGCAGAAGGTGTCGAGAGCAGCTAAGGCGCCCCAGGCGGGCATAGTCGCTGCCAAAGCGTATTAGTATTGCAGACTGTTCGCTTTCGGATACTGCCAAGTTCTGACCGATAGCAGGTAAGGCCCAGGAGTTCAAATCGTGGCCTTTGCTGCCTGCCGAATCGATCAAGTGGAAATAGTAACGACGAGTGGTAACTCACAGCAAGGAGTAGACATGGTCGGCAAAAAAACATTTACAGGACTGCTTGTTACGGTCTTCCTGCCGCTTCTGGTACTGGCGGCCACAAACGAGGAGCTTCAGACTGCCGCCTCCGATGGTAAGGTTGCGTTTGTGCTGGTAACCGAACCCGGGACAGCGGGAACCGATCAGGCCAGACAGATCATTCAAAGCGCAATGGCCCAGGTTTCCGGGTCAATCATGATCGAATCGAATCGCGCCGACGCGGCCAATGCTGAATTCGTCAAGAAGTATGGTCTGGCTGCAGCGCCGCTGGCGTTGGTCCTCGTATTTGGGTCCAATGGCGTCATGGCAGGTGGTAACCTGGCCTCTCGGTTAAGCACTCAGCAACTCGTGGCCATGGTCCCCAGTCCCAAGAAGGCAGAAGTGGTGGCGGCGCTTCAGTCCGGGAAGGCCGTCTACGTAACGGCGGCTCGCCCCGGGATGGCCTTGAAATCTAAAGTGGCCAGCGGTTGTGCAGCGGCCTGCAGGCAGATGATGGGACGGGGCACCGCAGTCGAGATTAACATGGATAACCAAGAGGAGCAGGAGTTCCTGCGACAACTCAAGATCGACACTCAATCCGCAGAGCCGGTTACCGTTGTCATCAACTCCAAAGGCCAGGTAACCGGCTCCTATACAGGTGCTGTCGAAGTTAATAGCCTTATCTCCTCGGCGACCAAAGCGGTTTCCAGCGGATGCTGCCCCGGCGGAAGTACTGCAGGTTGCGGCCCGACACCCAGCGCCTCAGGCGGCAAGTAGACTATGGCTTTCACATTTCGAACGATGGTATTCAAGGAGATCAGACGGCGTAAGGGCCGCTTGATCTCCGGGCTATTGGCCATCACGCTGGGAATTGCGGTAATTGTAGCTATCCAGTCAATTACCTCGGTATCGCGACAGGTAGTGGCCAAGAAACTGGACCTGCTTGGTGCCAACATCATGGTGCTTCCTCAGGGCGCCACGGTCGACGACTACTTTTCGGCTGATGTCGATGCCCCGACGTTCCCCGAAGAGTACGTCGAGCGAATCGCCACGTCAATGATCCCGGGTGTGGACAATATGTCTCCCAAGCTGAGCCGTCGAATCGAGATTGACGGTTCATCGGTCATCCTGACCGGGATACTGCCGGCAAACGAGCTGGTCTCCAAGCCGATCTGGCAGGCATCAGGCCTGATGGGCGCCGAGTTGGAGCTGGCATGCGCCCCATCGGGAAACGAAGAATCTTCGCTCACTGAGGCGGACTTGAAAGCGCAGCGAAAGGCGGTCGATTCCCTCGCAATGAACGAGGTCTGGATCGGCAGTTCGGTCGCTGAACGCATTAAGCTCGGGGCCGACTCAACACTGCCGATTCAAGGACAGACTTTTGCGGTAACTCACGTGCTTCCTGAAACCGGCACCGTAGATGACAACCGAGTATTTGCTCACCTGCATGCGGTGCAGGGTTTGCTCGGCATCAACGGTCAAGTGAGCAACATCGAGATTATGGGATGTTGCAGCGAAATCTCAGATGGCTTGTTGGGGAAATTGCGCAATATCCTTCCCGATACGAAAATTGTTACTATTGGAAATATTGTTAATACTCAGATCGAAACAAACACTCTAATGGCCAAGGTTGCTCTTGTCCTTCTGGTGATCATCGTTATTGTCGGCTCCTTTTCTATCGGCAATTACATGTGGGCCAACGTCGAGGAACGCCGCAAGGAAATCGGCACCCTTATTACAATTGGCTGGGGCAGGCATCATATCTATTGGCTGTTTCTTACCAAGTCAATCGTTCTTGGACTGGCCGGCGGAATTCTGGGCTACTTCGTCGGTACCGTGGCGGCGATCATCCTTGGTCCGTACCTGGCCGGGCTTGAGATAGCCCCGGTGCCCGGGTACTTCTGGTGGTCGGTTGCGGTTGCAGTTTTGATTGCCCTGGCCGGAAGCTGGTATCCCACCTTTCGCGCCGCCCGCATCGATCCGGCTCTAATCATGCAGGAGATCTGAGTGTGATAGACATCAGAGACCTCAGAAAGACATATACTCGCTCTAAGCAGAGCGTCCATGCGCTAAGAGATGTATCACTTAGCATCGATGTCGGCAGCTTCGTGGCGGTAACAGGTCCGTCTGGTTCCGGAAAGACGACCCTGTTGCTGTCGTTGGGTGGCCTCATACAGCCCAGCGCGGGGACGGTGAGCTATTCCGACCAGAGTCTCTACGACCTGTCGGCTTCACGCCTGGCCGCCTTTCGCAACCGAACTATAGGCTTCGTACTGCAGACATTCAATCTTGTGCCGTACCTGACGGCGGTGGAAAATGTGATGTTGCCGATGCTCCCCTCCGGGGGAAACGGGACGGAACCCAGAACACGTGCCCTGGAGTTACTGAAAACAATCGGATTGGCAGATCGGAGTGACTTTCTTCCGCGGGAGCTCTCGGTCGGGCAGCAGCAGCGAGTCGCAATCGCCCGCGCTCTCGGCAATGATCCGGATGTCATCCTGGCCGACGAACCGACTGGCAACCTGGACCCGTCTCTGGCGGACGAGATTCTGGACATCCTTCAGGGCCTGAACGAGAATCATGGTAAGACTGTTATCATGGTGACACACAGCCCGCAAGCGGCGGCGAGAGCCGGGACTGCGCTGAAGCTCCGCGAAGGGATGCTGATCTCAGAGCCGAGCGACTTTCAGCAAGGGGGACACGATGAGTAAGAGAAAGAAAAGGAATCAACAGCCGCAACCCACCGCTCAATCCGAGAAATCACCGACCGCGAGAACCCCCGGCCGTTTTCGTTCCTTTCTGATCTTCGCTCTCGGCATCGTGCTGGTTGGGGTGCTGGCAATTGTCTGGCTGAGTCGTGATTCAGGTGGTGTCACCTCGGCCGCAGAATCAGCCGCTTCCGGTCAGTCACTCGCTTCGCAGTCGAACAGTAACCAGCCCTCGGGAGCCGTCGGCGGGGGACCATCCATCCACCTGCCCGAACCATCGTACGATTTCGGCACCATTTCGCAGGGAGACAAGGTCTCGCACACCTTTGCGGTTCAGAACATCGGCGACGAACCCCTGAAACTCATACGAGCCAAGGGCTCGTGAGGCTGCACCGCGGCCGTCCTCACGGAGGCGGCCATTCCCCCGGGTGGGGAAGGACAGATAGAAGTAACTTTCAGTTCCGGCCGCAAGAAGGGCCGGCAGAAACAGTCGATTACCGTCGAGTCGAACGACCCCAATAAGCCCAGGACCACGCTGCAGGTCACGGCGCTGGTCGAAATTCAATTCGGCTTCGAGGAGTACCACCTGAACTTCGACCGTATCCTGATGGGCGAATTGACCACCGACACAGCGATTCTCGTCGTCCGGGATCCGTCAAAGAGAGGCCTGATCGAACTGAGCACGAAAGCGCCGTACGTAATCGCCAGGGCGATCGGCGCGGCCAACAGCGACGACGGGCGCATCGAGGTCGAAGTGAGGGTGACGCCAGAGGCGCCGCCCGGCAAGCTCAACGCAACCATCACCGCAGCGCTGTCCGACGGCTCACACGAGAACTCCAGCATGCGCATTAGAGGGAATATCATCGGAAACATCGAGGTGGCCCCGGAGACCGTACGGTTCACCATCGACGAATCACGGTCGGCGGTGAGTCCCGCCACGCAGACAATACAGGTAACCAGCACCGGCCGGGCTGGTGATCTCCGGCTCCTGGGCGTCGCCGACACCGACGGTCGGATGATTCTCGAGGTTGATACGGTTGTGGCCGGGCAGCAATACGTGGTCAGGGCCAAACCCAGCGCAGAGGCGCTGACTCTGGACCGGAATGTCTCCGGAGATGTAAAGATACTGACCAACGACGCCTATCAGCCGGAAATGACCTGCCGTTATTACATTGTTGCTCCGAGGTGATGGGCGGGCGGGGCACTCCTTGCAGCGTCCGCAACGCATCATCACATGACTATCCTTGTCGGTACCGAAAGTGTCCGGTGTCCCGCAGAGCACCACTGCTTCCTTAATCACTTCGAAGGCCGACCACCCACCCGGCGGCAGCCTGTCAGAATTACTTGACACGGGGAACAAACCTGGTATATAATTCGTTATGTGGCGAAATATGGGCGTGTACAGAATGCCGACTGGCCGGGTGATACTGTTCAGCCGGATTCACCGACGAGGCGAAAGTCGCCTGATGAATACGTTTGTGATCATATGTTCGTATCTCGCACTGGCAGCCGCTGCCGGCTTTGTCTGGCAAGGGGCGCTGTCGCTCATTCGGAAGCGGGCAGCCAAAATTGGCGCCGAAGGGGCAGGAGACTTCGTGCGATTGCGCGAAGATCCCTGGTGCCGCTTGTACATAACAATCGGGATGATATCCAATCTCGGTCTGCTGGTTTTGGCTTGTGGGATCAAGTGATCGGTGATGACATAGATTGACAGGTGAAGCGATGACAGTGAACACTGTTCCCGAAGTGAAGGCCCTCAGGGCCCTTGGCGACGAAACGAGAATGCGGGCGGTTCTGGCTCTGCGGGATTATGAATTGTGCGTCTGCCAGATCGTGGAACTGCTCGAACTGGCCCCTTCCACCGTCTCCAAACACCTGCAGATACTCAAAGAGGCAGGCCTGGTGGAGTCCCGGAAGAAGGGGCGGTGGGTCTACTACAGCCTGTCGCAATCGAACGCCGGGGGTATCCCTAAAGCCGCTCTTCGGATGATCCTGCAGACAGCCCAACATACGCGACAGGCCAAAGCAGACGCTGTTCGTCTGAAGAAGATTCTCAAGCTCAACCCCGAAGAACTCTGCGAAAGGCAACGGAAATGTTGAGAATACTGTTTTTGTGCACCGGCAACTCATGCCGGAGCCAGATGGCCGAGGGCTGGGCGCGGAAGCTCAAGAGTGATACTATTGACGCCTACTCGGCCGGCACCGAGAGTCATGGGCTCAACCCCGACGCCGTCAGGGTGATGGCCGAGGCGGGAGTGGATATTTCGGGACACCGGTCGAAAACTGTCGCCGACCTGGAAGTGCGAGATTTTGACTATGTCATAACCGTCTGCTCGGATGCCGACCGGAACTGCCCGGTCTTCCCGGGAAACGCTGTCAAGGTCCACCACGGTTTCGACGACCCACCGCGGCTGGCCAGGACGGCGCAGTCCGAAGACGAGGCCCTGTCGCACTATCGCCGTGTGCGCGATGAGATCAGGGAATTTGTGGAGACACTTCCCCAGTCGCTGCCGCGACGATCAGGATCAAATCCGTGAGGACAGGAGTTCCTGTGCATTGGAGAAGTCGATCAAGCCACCGAACACGAGGGAGTAGATTGTATGACTGCTAAGGCATCAGTTGTCCGAAGATTGGGTTTTCTGGACCGATACCTGACGGTATGGATATTCACTGCCATGGCGGCTGGGGTGGGGATCGGTCATTTCTACCCGGGCATCGCAGGTCTCTGGGAAACATTCTCGGTCGGGACAACGAATATCCCGATCGCTATCGGCCTGATCCTGATGATGTACCCGCCGCTGGCCAAAGTCCGCTACGAAGAGATGGGACGCGTGTTTCGGAACTACAAGATCCTCGCGCTGAGCCTTGTTCAGAATTGGGTTATCGGACCGATCCTGATGTTTGCGCTGGCGGTCGTGTTTCTTTCCGGGCATCCCGAGTATATGGTTGGCCTGATAATGATCGGTCTGGCGCGATGCATCGCCATGGTCATTGTCTGGAACGATCTGGCTGACGGCGATCCCGAGTACGCCGCCGGGTTGGTGGCATTCAACTCCGTGTTTCAGGTGCTCTTCTATTCGCTTTTCGCCTGGGTATTCGTAACCAAGCTACCACCCCTGCTTGGACTCGAAGGAGCCGTGGTTCAGATCACTATGGGTGAAATTGCGGAGAGTGTCTTTATATATCTCGGTGTCCCGTTCATTGCGGGTGTTCTGACCCGGCTGGTCTTCATCAAGGCCAAGGGGAAGGAATGGTATCATCGTGAGTTTGTCCCGAGAATCAGTCCGATCACATTGATTGCACTGCTGTTCACCATCTTTGTGATGTTTTCGCTCAAGGGCGAGCTGATCGTCAGGATCCCGATGGACGTGGTCCGAATCGCCATTCCGCTGCTTATCTACTTCGTACTGATGTTCCTGGTCAGTTTCTTCCTCAGCATGAAGGCGAAGGCGGATTACGCCAAATCGACAACGCTCAGCTTCACGGCAGCTTCCAATAACTTCGAGCTGGCTATCGCCGTGGCCGTAGGGGTCTTCGGAATCAATTCCGGGGTCGCGTTTGCGGCGGTAATCGGTCCGTTGGTGGAGGTCCCGGTGCTGATCGGTCTGGTCAATGTCGCCTTGTACTTCCGAAAGAGGTTCTTCGCCGGTGGTGAGGTGGAAGTCAGAAAGTGCCGGGCATGACTGGCCGGCGGCTGCCGGCTTTCCCGCAGTGGCCGGGGAGGCCAGGCTGACTGACATTCGTACAGACCGCGACAACTGAGCGCCCTGGATGCTCGGCTGGTCCTCCCAAAAACCGCTTGGCAGAGTAGGCGTATAATGTTATGTTCAAAAGCTGCGAGGGCGGGCCAGGCTCGGGTCTCGCAGGCAAATCGGGTGCTCCACCCCCCGGGTGGGACGCGCGAAGATGAGTGAACGACTACGACGGGGCAGTAGCTCAGCTGGGAGAGCGCCACGTTCGCAACGTGGAGGCCGTGGGTTCGATCCCCATCTGCTCCAAACTGTTTTCGCGGCCATTGTGGCCGCCTTTGGTTCTTTGGCAATGATTGTTCCGCCCACTCTTTTGTGGGAAGCGCGATTCCAGCGCCTGATTCGAGGCGACTTTCTCGTCAATCGAGTAAGGAAGTGAATCGTGCTAGACGGGGAGCTAGCGGTGCCCTGTAACCCGGAATCCGCTATACCGGGGTTGAATTCCCACCTGAGGGCTTTGCGGTCGCCTATCGTGAAACCTAAGCGGTGTTGATGGCTGGGTCCTGTACAACAGCAGCCTATGAACCCCGTCAGGACCGGAAGGTAGCAGCGGTAAGTAGTCCCTGGTGTGTGTTGCAGGGTCACCCGGCCTGAGCTGGCTGGGTGGATCGGTTTGCGGCAGCGGTTCGACGGTGGGTGCACGAGGTAACGCCCCGCCGGATTAATTCCCGGCGGGGCTTTCATTAGTGGGGCGCGGGCAACTTTCCCGGAAGCTGTACACTTACCCCATTCCCCGATTATGCGTGGCCTCGCCCGGGCGTCGTGAGTCATAACCCGGCGACGCATTGTTTGCGTCCCAACCGTCGATTTCCCAATATCAGTAGAACTAATTCCGAACATACCCGTATTAGAACTAACGAGAACATTGCCTCCTGTTTCCTGTTCTGTGAGTAGAGTTATCCGATGGGCGGTCTGGTCAGCGGCCGCCCTTCTTCTATGCCCTGATCGCCGCTATTTGCCTTTGCGGAAGAAGTAGAACGGCTGCAGCAGATTATGCCGGGTCGCGGGGGCGACTGTGTCGTCGATAGGATGACGGGCCTGGCGGACATCTTCGATCGTGTAGAAGGCGTTGGGATCAAACTGGCGGAGGCTGCGAAGCATTCGCTCAAGCTGAGTCCGGGGGACCACCGTGAAGACCACCTTCACCGGGGTCTTGGCGCCCTGGGCGTCCAGATAGGTTATCCGGTAGCCCAGCTCCCCGAGTCTTTCCAGCAGGTTGGCCGCTTTGTCCCGAGGGATGACAATCCGCACCATAACACTACCGATGGCCATACGTCGATCCAGGGACATACCGACGAAGGTGCCGGTCGCGAAGCCCGCAGCGTAGGCAAGGTAGTTCTCGATGCTGCTCAGATTCTGCATGATCTGACCGATGGTCAGCAGCCAGATCAGCACCTCGAAGAAACCCAGCAGGGAGGCCACGGCGCGAGCACCGCGGGCGACCACGATGATCCGAATGGTGCCGAGCGAGACATCGATGATACGCGCCACGAAAATGAGGACCGTCACCACCAGCGGCGGCAGGTAGAACAGGAAATCGGATGAGGAAGCTTCCATGACAGCAGAGATAACTGACCGGCGGCTGGGCCAGCAAGCTTTTTCCGGCGCAAGTGGACCGAACTTGGGGCCGATCCGGCGCCGGTCCCTCCGAAGGCAGCCGACGCCGTTGGCGCTGGACTCGATCAGACCCCTGACAGGCATCACCGCCCCCGGGGAACACCCCGCCCGGAGCCATGTTAGAATCTATGAACACCCGGGTCGGCCGGTTGTCCGGGCGCAAGACGGACCTTATGGCAGGGCTGACAGCGGGTGGGTGAGAGGAGATGAATAGCATGTTCGGTCAAGCCATAAAGATATTCAAGCTGTTCGGGTTCGAGGTTAAGGTAGACCTGAGTTGGTTGATTCTGGCCGTACTTATCACCTGGTCTCTGGCCAGGGGGCTGTTCCCTCAATACTATCAGGAGTTGTCAATTTCAGCCTATTGGTGGATGGGCGTCGGTGGTATGATCGGCTTGTTCTTATCGATCGTGCTGCACGAACTCGCCCATTCACTGGTCGCTCGGCGATACGGTATTCCCATGCACGGCATCACCCTGTTCATCTTCGGCGGGGTGGCCGAGATGACAGAGGAACCCCGGGATGCCAGGTCCGAGCTGCTGATGGCGATCGCGGGACCGATCACCAGTGTAGCCATCGGGCTGGTGCTGTTGGCTCTCTACCAGGTGGCGGGGGAGAGTTGGTCGACGCCGGTGCAGGGAGTGTTGATCTACCTTGGGTTTCTGAACCTGATTCTGGCGGGGTTCAACCTGTTGCCGGCCTTTCCGCTCGATGGCGGCCGAGTGCTGCGCTCGCTCCTGTGGACCTGGAAGAAAGATCTGCGCTGGGCGACCCGGGTAACCTCGCGTATCGGCTCGGGATTCGGCGTTGCGCTGATCGTTCTGGGAGTGATCGACTTCATCTCTGGAAACTTCATCGGCGGCATCTGGCTGGTCCTTATCGGGATGTTCCTGCGGTCGGTCGCTCAGCAGAGTTATCAGCAATTGCTCATCCGCAAGTCACTGGAAGGCGAGTCGATCGAGCGGTTCATGCGCACCAATCCGGTAACTGTCTCACCGTCACTGACCCTTCGCGAGGTCATCGAGGATTATATCTACCGGCATCACTTCAAGCTGTATCCGGTAGTGGAGGATTCACGCCTGGCCGGCTGCGCCACAGTGGACAGGGTCAAGGATGTCGACCGCGAGGAGTGGAATTCGAAGACCGTGCGTGACATCGCAACCGAATGCAATGACGAGAACACGATCTCACCTCATACCGACGCCGTGGACGCTCTCGCGAAGATCCGCAGGACCGGCAAGAGCCGGATGATGGTGACGCAAGGAAATCAGTTGGTGGGCATCATTGCCCTGAAGGACATGTTGGACTTCCTCTCGCTCAAGATTGATCTTGAGGAGACACCCTGAGCCGCTCACTCTGCGCAATAGGGCCGGGGGACCTGTTGAAAGAGCCGTCAGTTGATGATTGATCAGTTCCTCTGCAAGTGGTCGGGCGACGCGGGCCCGCCTGCTGCACGGCGCATCGGCCGTTCTCGCACAACCGCGGGGCGCATCTTCAGTTCATCAACCGGAAGCCGATCAGGAATCCCGGCTTGCGCTCGGTCTGCAATCCCTCCTGATCCTGCCAGACAGGCAGCAGCACCAGACCCTCGACAATCAGCGAAGACCAGGT
Organism: uncultured Ignavibacteriales bacterium; assembly: GCA_964526835.1. Classification (GTDB taxonomy): domain Bacteria; phylum Zixibacteria; class MSB-5A5; order GN15; family FEB-12; genus DAOSXA01. The sequence continues at coordinate 64,719 of CAZGMK010000010.1, read as the reverse complement.
CAGTTTGAGACCGGGTGAGAGCAGCAACACTGACTCTCCGGTGTTGTCAACTGTACGCCCGTCCCGACTGTCGGATGATACTCTCAGGTATGACGACTCAATGACCGGCCCCAGCGTCACGCTGGCATCAGAGGCCAGACTGATCTGGTTAGCCAGTGCAATCTCGAGAGTCAGTTCGTCGCCCGGGTCAATGTCACTGGACCCTGATCCCGCCATGCCGTTCCACAGCCAGGCGCCGTTGACGTCCAGGCCCCATGTACCAACTCGTCCCGACACAAAGCACCCCAGGCGCAGATCCCATGTATCCGAACTGAAGCCCTCCTGTCCGCTGGGAATCTCAATACCGACTGTCGGCGCCACGCCCAGCGTGTAGCCCGGAGTATTGACGCGATACAGCCTGTATTTGCCGAGCACGAACAGATCGGTGAGGCCGGTGTTGGAGGTGGACTGCCCGGCCATCTGCATCCTGGTCTCTCTGATTGTCTGTCGAATCATGATCATCAGGTCTGATCGCAGGCCGTAGGCCACTACCACCGGAAACATGAGCGCCCTCATCTCCTGTCGGGGCTCAGCCGGGTGGTTGTCGCGCTTCATGTAGCGCACTTGAGAACGCAGGATCCAGCGCCCCTCGGCCGGTGTCAGTCCGGCGTCGATGCTGATACCAGCTGCCGAGGCTTCGTTGGTCGGCGCCATGACGGCGCTGACGACAATGGCGAACACGACCAGAATGCTGACAGGTCTTAAGCTGTGCGGCATGGGTTACTCCAGGCGCGTACCGGGTGTGGAGTTGGCCTGACGGATGGTGTCGAAGATCACATCATCGCTGACTTCCTGGTCGGGATGTATGGCCACGAAGAGCCGCTGTTGCTCCCAGTTTGCCTTCGAAGAGATCACTCCCGGGATCTTGTTGACGAGATTCTCCAAGCCGCCTTGGCAGCCCGGGCAGTCCATACCGAACACTTCATATTCCCTGATCTCACTTCCCTGGCTTCTCAGATTCGCTATGTCAGTTCCGGCTGAGGCGCAGCCGAGAAGGCAAGTCAGTATGAGAATCGCCGCGATTCCCGCCGTTGATTCACGCAATTCGATCTCCTTCCATAATCAGGTAGAACCGCATCAGGCAAGCGAACGTTCCGCTCTGCGGAAGGCGCGGGACCGACTCGACCTCAAGCTGCTGTCAGCAACCGCAGTCAGGCAGCGAGGTAATGAGAGCCCAGCGGGCCGGCATACCTGGGCCGCTCATGACCGAATCCGGGCCAGCAGGTTATGCACACCGGCATAGGTAACCGGTATGAGAATCAGGGTGATGAGCGTTGATGCTGTCAAGCCGCCAATGACCGCTCGCGCCAGGGCTGCCTGAATCTCGCCGCCCGCTCCCATGACGAAGGCCAGGGGCATCATCCCCAGCACCGTAGTACAGGTGGTCATCAGGATCGGCCGGAGACGGCGGCGCGCCGACTGAAGCACGGCGTCGGTTATGCCAAGCTCATGGTCCCGACGCATGAGGTTGATATAGTCGACCAGGACGATGGCGTTGTTCACGACGATGCCGATGAGCATAACAATGCCCATCAGGCTCTGGATGTTCAGCGTGGTACCCGTCAACAGTAGTGTCGGTATGACACCGATGATACCCATTGGTACCGCCACCATGACGATGAGCGGATCCAGAAACCGTTCGAACTGTGCGGCCATGACCATGTAGATTAGAATCACGGCCATCAGAATCGAGAGCATGAAATCGGTCTGGGCTTTCTGTTGTTCTTCGTATTCGCCTCCGAACACAATCGAGAATCCCGCCGGTACAGTCATTGAACGCGTGTGTCGCCACAGCTTCTCGACAACATCACCCAGCGCCGCTCCGCTTTCCAGGTTGGCGGTGATATAGGTTACGCGCTGGCCGTCGATGCGTTGTATCTCGGTTGGGCTGCGACGCCGTTCGGAATGGACTACGGCCGATACCGGGACAATCTCGCCGCCAGGCGTCCGTATGGCCACGTTGTCCAGGTCATCGGTGGTCAGACGGTCCTTCGGCTGCAACCGCACCGATATCTGGAATTCCTCGCCGCCTTCACGGTAGACACCGGCTCGGCTGCCGCCCACATTGGTCTGAATTACCTGTGCTATCTGGTTCACCGAAAGGCCAAGGTCAGCTATCTTCTCGCGATCGATAACCAGATTCTGCTCCGGGCGTCCTTCACGGCGACTGATCCTGACATCAGCTATCTCGGGAATACCCTCGATGATCTTCTTCATCTGGTTCGCCAGTTGGTCGGCCATGGCCAGGTCATAGCCCCGCAATTCGATTTGAACCGCCTCGCTGCCACCGGAGCCGAACAGCCGTCGCAACATCCACAGGCCTGACTGCGCCGAAACCCGGATATCCGCCCCAGGAATCTTGCCGGTGACCTCGCGGCGAATCCGATCGGCCAGCGCGAAGCTATTGATCGTGCGTTCATCGGCGCTCTTAAGTGAGATTTCTACTTCGGCGTTCCCCGGGCGGATCTGGGTGCTGACGTGACGCACCTGGTCCATGGGAACCACACCCCGCACCATCTGCTCGAGCTCGCTCAGATAGCGACTGACGACCGCGATGTTGGTACCCTGGGCCATCACCAGATCGACATCGATCTCGTCGGCATCGGTCTGGGGGGCCAGCTCCACCGGTATCAGCGGCCACAGCAGCAGGGCGCCCATCAGCAGTGCAGCCGTAACGCCGAAGACGATCTTCTTGTTTCGCATAGCCTTGCCGAGAAAGTCGGCATAGCGGGCCTCAAAGCGCTCGAACCACCGGCCGATACGAGCCCAGCGATCATCACCGCTGCGGCCGCCGGGTGGGATGGTAAGGTACCGGCTGGCGAGCATGGGTACCAGAGTCAGGGCTACCAGTAGCGAGCACAGGAGAGCGAAAACAACCACCATGGCAAGTTCGCTGAAGAGCATGCTCGAGATCGTCTGCATGAACACGACCGGCAGGAAGATGATGGACGTCGTAAGCGTCGAGGCTACGATAGCCCCGGTCACCTGCCGGGTCCCGGTGAGGGCGCTCTCCTCCAGTGAATGCCGGCCCTCTCGCAATCGCACGATGTTTTCGAGCACGACTATGGCGTTATCGACAATCAATCCTATTCCCAGCGCCAGCCCGCCGAAACTCATCTGGTTGAGGGTCAGACCGTTGAAGTACAGCAGCCCGAAAGTGGCGACTATCGATATGGGAATGGAGAGGGCGATTATGAAGGTGGTCGAGCCGTTGCGCAGGAAAAGATATAGTATGAAGATGGCCAGCAGCCCGCCGAAGAAAGCCGACTGCTTGACATTGTCAATCGAATTCTGGATGAAATCGCTTTGGTCGATGACCATGATCAGGTTGACATCGTCCCGCTCCCGGTTGATTTGGTGCATTACATCGCGTACCTGTTCGGCCACCCTGACCGTGTTGGCGCCCGACTGCTTGCGAATACCCAGCCGTACCATCGGACGGCCGTCGATCTGGACGATGCGATTGATATCCTCGTAACCATCCACGACTTCGGCCACATCGCCCACGCGGATCGGGTGGCCGTCTACGACAGTTATGATTGTCCGGGCAATCTGACCCAGTGATTCGTACTCACCCTTGGTCCGCACATAGATGTCGCTGATCCCCTCGCGCATGTCGCCGCCGGGAAGGGTTACATTTTCGCGTTGCAGTGCAGCTCGGACATCATCCGCTGAAAGATTGCTGGAGGCCAGGCGATCGCGCATGAGCTGTACCTGGATTTCGCGGTAAAGCCCGCCCCAGACATCAATAGAACCGACACCTGGCAGCTGCTCGAATCTCTGAGCGATTTCCCGTTCGAGGATAAGGGTCAGCTCATCCATGGGGCGGGATGATTGCGCGCCCATGATCACGACCGGGAAATTGTCGGGGTCGAACTTCCATATGCGCGGGGACTCCACTTCGGGCGGGAAGCCGTCTCGAATGCGGTCGAGCGCCGCTCGTACATCATTGGCCGCCGCGTTGACGTCGGCGCCCTGGGCGAATTCGAGGCGAACCCGACTGCGCCCCTCGGCGGAAGTCGAACGAATCTCGACCAGTCCGGGGACGCCGGCCACGGCGTTCTCCACTCGATCGGTGATGATTGTCTCGATCTCCTCGGGGCCGACATTCGGGTACGAGGCCGAGATACTAAGTATCGGGTACTCGATCGGCGGCAGCAGATCCACCGGAAGGAACCTGAAACCCATCACACCCAGGACGATGATGATTAGAAACACCATGGTCGTGGCGATAGGGCGCTTTACCGCGACACTGGTGATACTCATGAGGCCCCTTCACGCAACACCGAATGCAGTCCGATCAAGGCCGAATCGACCGAGCTTCTCCGTTGCTGCTCAATGATCTCGTTGAGCAGGTCCTCGCGCTGCATTTGCTGCAGTTCCTCGACCCATTCCCAGTTCACGGGACGGACCCGCGCCTGCCCGGAGTCCGCTCCCAGCAGGTCCTGTCCGATGGTGACCACCCAGTTCCCCGACTCGACTCCCACGACTCCCGCACTCATTGAGCCCCTGGCTATCACCTCGACAGGTACAAATCGAAACCACACTGGTCCGCTGAGCGAACCGTCCCTGGGATTGTCGAAGACAGTCACCGGCTCGCCGATCAAAGAATCACGGCTGACGAAGACGCCGATGGTAGCGGTGGCGGCGTTCTCCCACAAGGCGCTCAGCGGGATCAACGTGGCCTGTTCGCTCTCGCCGTAGAAGACATCCACGGCCACGAACATACCCGGCTTGAGGGTGTGATTCGGGTTCGGCAGGTCAATCTCGGCCACCGTACTGTGCGCAACCGGATGCAGGAACGGCGAGATACGAGCTATCGGTCCTTCAATTGTGCCTGACGGAAGGTTGGCCGAGGCCACCTCGGACCGCTGGCTTTTCTTGATGTAGGACAGCATGCGATCAGTAAGCACGATTTCCACCCGCACCGAATCCAGTTGACCGAGGGTCAGGACTCTCGTATTCGGTCCCACCAACATGCCGATTTCGGCGTTGCGGTTGCCGACAGAGCCGTCGACCGGCGCGCGCACAACCGTGCGAGACAGCGCTTCTATTCGTTCATCGACGGTTGCTTGAGCTTGCGCCACCCTGGCCTGGGCCAGTTCGGCGGCGGCCTCGGCGGCGATAGCTTGTGCCTGGATTGTCTCGAATTCGGTCGGGCTGATTAGTTCCTTCTCGACCAGACTGGTGGCGCGACCAAGCTCGGCCTGGAGACGCTGGTGCTCGGCATCGGCCTGCCTAGCCTGAGCCAGAGTGATCTGGTGGTTCGCCTCGGCCTGCTTCAGTTGTTCGCGCAATTGAGTATCGCGAAGCCGAATGAGCGGCTGGCCGGCTTCAACCAGGTCCCCGTTCTGCACGTTTACCGCGACGATCTCAGCGCTGACCTGTGGGTATAGCTCTACCTGGTTCTGCGCCCGCACAATCCCGCTGAGCCGTTCGGTGAGGGGGAGGCTGCCGTGCCTGGCCTGTACCGCCTCGACTGCCGGCATGGGCCGCTCACCTGCCCTTCCGGGGCTGCCGTCGGGTTGGCCGGAACAGCCGGATAGAAGCAACAGCACGCATAGCGAATTGAAGGCAATGGCGATTACAGATTGGTGTGGACGACTATATCGGTGTAGTATCATTGGACCTCGTTGCAACAGGTACTTCTCGGATCACATTATACGACAGGCCGGGCCAGGTTCCAGATTAATCTTATCTAGGGCAATTGGTGTCTCGATGTTCCAGAACTTATGTCTCTCGAGCCGGCGGAATAGTCTTGCACCCGATGAGAGGCCGCGCAGACAAGCCACGCGACGGCGCGAGTGGGGCGGTTCCGCCGCGCAGAAGGAAGCCATGCGTCGCCCGACCAACAGCAGGCAACATGCTCAATGGATGGTACGGGACAACTTCAACAAGCCGCCAGGTGCGGGGTCGTCGTAACCCGGCTCGCGGCGAATCCGGCCGGTGTCCCGTGACGGGCATCAACTGAGTACTACACCTGAGCCTTGAAGAGAAGTACGCGTTCATTCGGATACTATTCGGCTAACCCGGCGCGACAATACCCTCGCGCGAACATGCGACTTGTCCCGGATCGGCCGACTACGTATTATCTTCCCATGTCTGACGATCGCCTGAGTGTCCACCTGCTTCGTCCGTTCGATGATCCACACGCTGCTCAGCTTTGCTGTGTGCTGGATCGCAGCATACGGCTGACAGACTTCAGCAGAGTGTCGGATGACTGTCCTGTTCCGTTCGGAGGTTGATTGACACATATCAAGATGCACCGCGGTTACTAAGACTATCAACACCCGGAAACCCGGGTCGGACATCATGGATTAGATTGGGAGAACCGCACGGGCGGCCCCTGAAGGAGTGAGCAGCTTTGTTTCGAACGATATTCATGTCTGTGTGGGCTCTCTTCCATGTCTATGTATTCTGGCGCATCTACTCGCTGCCGGTTGTCAGACGACTGGTCCCCTGGTATGTCGTGGCCGGCGCCGCTGTCGTTCTATGGTCCACCTTCCTGGCGCCGCGGTTCCTGAGGGACAACATGTCGAGATCCCTCGCGGCAAAGATCGAGATCATAGGTGATCAGTGGCTGGGCGTTGTTTTCCTGCTCTTCTGCGGCTTTTTCTTCGCCGACATTGTCACCGGTTTTGGTTTTCTGATCAGGCAGCATACTTCGCTTATTCGGACGCTGGGACTTACAGTGGGCGTACTGCTGTCGGCTGCGGCGTTTGTACAGGGAATTCGGGCGCCGGTCATCAGCAGCTATGAAGTTCGCATGAAAGACTTACCGGCGCCTGCCGACGGCTTCACGATCGCGGCCTTGGCGGACTTGCACATCGGCGCCATCCTCGACAAGGACTGGCTGAGGGGTCGGGTTGAGCAGGTAAACTCCCTGCGGCCGGATGCAGTTGTCATCCTGGGTGATATCATAGAAGGCTATAGCGCGATCGAGGGGGATCCGAGCATGCAATCGGCCTTCGCCGAACTTCGGGCCCCATTCGGGGTTTGGGCGGTCCTGGGCAACCACGATCATCACAGCGGCCCGAACAGCACGGCGGCGCTGCTCGAGGGGGCGGGAATCCGGGTGCTCCGAAACGAATGGGATGAGTTGCAGCCGGGTCTGGTTGTAGCCGGAATCGATGATCGCCGCAGTCATGGCGGCGAGGATCGGGAGGATCGCTTACGACAGGCGCTATCCGCTCGGCCCGACGGAGTCGTTACGGTGCTCCTGTCACACCGCCCCGAGGCAATCGAACAGGCAGCGGCCGAAGGCGCCGATCTGATGTTGTCCGGCCACACCCACGGCGGCCAGATCTGGCCGTTCACTTACGTTGTGCAAAATCTGAATTCCCTCATGGACGGCTATCACGAGCGAGACGACCTGACCATCATTGTCAGCCGGGGGACCGGTACTTGGGGTCCGCGCATGCGCCTATGGAAGCCGGGCGAGATAATGATGATTACGCTGCGGCAGCCCTGATCGAGAGGGCCTGCTGGTGCCGCGGAGAAAAGGCCCTCGGCTGCGCGAAAGCGGCCGATCGGCCGCTAAGCAGGCAGGGTTGCTGGTCAGGCCCTGAGGGGCGCGTCGAATCTCAGCCCACACCGTCCAGAATGAATGTCACACCCAGCCACATCAAGAAGACGGCGCAGAGCAGTATCAATGCCTTGAGCCCCTTACCGATAAGAAGGCGTCGCCCCTGCCACAGAAGCACCGACACCAGGCTGTACCAGACGAAGTCCGACATGACGTGGCCGAAATAGAACACTACCGGCCCGATCCATCCAAACTCAAGTGACCGAACCACAAAGGCCAGACCGGTTGTGGCCCACCAAACAAACCAGTATGGGTTACTGAGCGAGGCGGTTATGCCTCTGCCTGCCAGACGACGATTCCCGCTGCGGACCGCTTCTTTTCCGCCCTCGTAATCCACGCGTCCGCGCCAGATATCCCGAGCCATGGTCGTACCCATCAGGATCAGGGCAACACCGCCGACTACGCTGATGATGTCGGTGACCAGGGGACTGCGATCGGTGATGGCCGCCAGTCCAAGGGCCAGCAGGACCACCACCCCGACCTCGGCGACGGCGTGTCCCATTGAGATTATTGGCCCGGTCTTCCAGCCATGCCGAGGTGTCTCGGCGATTCCCACAGCCAGCAGGGGACCGGGCATGAGAGCACCGGAGAAACCAACGATGAAGGAATTGATGAAGAGGGCGACCAGTTCCATACCGTAACATAATACGGCAGGGGATGGTGGATGCGAACTAATATCAATCAGACGTGTTTTCGTTATTTGAGAAGCCGCTATTAAGGTGTTAATTCGTAGTTGTGATGGGACCGAAGCTCAAGACAATCCGGCAGATTCCCGGCAAGGTGTGGGGCAGCCTGAGGTACTACCTGGGCGGCTTGTACAATCGTCTGGGCGATCACCATGTCTTTCTGCTGGCAGGCGGGATGGCTTTTGCGATGCTGATCTGCTTCATGCCCCTGATCCTGATTCTATTCTCGGTACTGGGTATTGTCCTCGATCGACCGGCGATCAAGTCGGAGATTGACGAGCTGATCAGCCGGGTTGTCCCTTATAGCGATGCGGCCAACTGGATTCGCGATTTCATTGCGACGCGGGTGGATGAATTCACGGCCTACAAGAGCTGGGCCGGTATAATCGGCTCGATCGGTTTGGTGATCGCCTCCACCGGCCTGTTCTCGGCCATGCGTACTATACTCAACACCGTCTATCAAACCGAACAGGAAGAGTCTGTGATTCATGGCAAGGTTCGCGATCTGGGCTTCGTGGGCCTGGTGCTGCTGTACTTCCTACTCATCGCCCTCGTGGGTCCCGGGACGGATTTCATTGCCTGGATTGCCAATAAGACCAGTTGGCTCAAGGATTTCTATCTCGGCCCACTCCAGATAGCGCTGGTGCAGGTTATTTCCTTCGGCCTGATATTCCTGGGCTTCTTCGCAATCTACTTTGCAGTCCCGCTGCAGCGCCCGCCTCGCAAGGCGCTTCTCTGGAGCGCATTCTGGGCGGCCCTGCTATGGCATGTCGTCGCCGAAGCTTTCGGCTACTATGTTAGTAACTTCTACGCCTACGAGCGTATCTACGGCACCTACGGATTGCTGATCGGTATCGCTTTCTGGATCTACTACACATCCATAGTCTTTGTCACCGGGGCCGAAGTGGGCCAGCTCTATCGTGAGAAACACCGCCCCCGTGCGTCCTACGAGCCAGCCAGCGACTCCTTTTCGCAGTTCTTCCCCGAGTAAGGCCGCCGTAACCTCCGGTCATCATTATCGAGGCTGCTCCTGCTCGGGGCATGTTTCCGCTACTCTCGCCCGGCTTCAGAATGGCTGGTCATCTGCCGATTACACCCATAGGTAGAAGCACAAGAATCAGAACCGGAGAAGAGCGTGAGCGTACTCATCGTCGAAGATTCCAGCATCATGCGCAGGCAGATCGCCAAGGTCGCGCAGGCGACCGGCCTCGACGTACTTGAGGCCGAAAACGGGGTCGAAGCCCTGGGCATCCTGAGAAAGCGGAGCGCCGATATCAGGCTGGTCATCCTGGATTGGAACATGCCGATTATGGACGGATATCAGACACTCTCGAAGATCAGAGCCCGGGATGACTACAAACATATCCCCGTGCTGATGGCAACCGCCGATGGCGTCGAGGAAGACGTGATAAAGGCCATCAAGGCAGGCGCCAACGGCTATCTGGTCAAGCCGTTCACCGGCGAGAGCCTGGCGGCCAAAATCGAGGAGCTCCTGGCCGTCTAAGCCCGTTCACCTCTCGTTCGTCAATGCCGACACTGCTGATCATATCCAACACGCCGGAACGCATCGAGGGCCTTCGGTACGCCTCCGGACCATTCCGTCACGTCGAAATTGCGCCGGCCGACCGGCTGCCTCCAGTCAGGCCCGGCCAGATAGTGCTGTGCGACTTCGATGATCAGGGATCGCCGTCGCTGCGCGAATTGGAGAAGGTGCTGCCGAGTTATCCACCGGCGAGAGTGGTCGCCGGTGTCACTCAGGAGTATTTCTGGACCCACCCGGAAGCTCTGATCCAGCCTGTCCAGGTAGTGCTGATCCGGCCCTATGACCTCGAGACGCTGCGGCGGGCCACAGAGAGCAGCATCCCCTGGAACGTCCGTCCGACGGCGGCGAGCCGCGACATGATCGGGGTCCTGATCGAGGCGACGACATCGGTCATCGGCCAGTACGACGACGCCACTCGACTGTGCGGCGTATGGGCCATGAATCGGTTGTCTCCTCATGTTCAGGTTGGCGGAGCAATGCCGTTGACCGGTGACCTGCGAGCCGAGGCGGTCCTGGCCATGAATGAGACTACCGCCAAGCGTTTCAGCGCCCGCCTGGTGGGCTGTTCACCCGCTGATTTGAATTCGGCGGATGCCCACGACGGCGTGGGTGAGATAGTCAACCAGATTTGCGGCCACGGCATGACGATGCTGAGCCGTCGTCGCCGACACATCAGAATCGCCCTGCCGAAACTATTCGCCGCCGGGAATATCCCCGAGGAACTGCAACACTGTGTCAGCTTCCTGACCCTGCTCTTCCGCAGCAGCGATGGGTATTTCACCTTTCAGCTGGGCTTCCCGGTCGTGGCCGACACACCTGCCGTCGTCTGAGGCAGCGCTCCCCAATCGCAACAGCCTCAACGCGATCCGGCGGCGGAACGAACCTTACGATCGATCGGCAAGTCCGTCGGGCGCCCGCAGAAGAGCGACAGGCGGATCACGACCGGATCTTCGGTGAGCGTCAGTTGGAAGGCCTTGACCAGGGTTGTCCCCTGATAGGTTCGTTCGAATCCCGCCTCGGACAGCGAGACTGTCCAGATTGGGCATCGCCAGAGTTGCCCCGAAAGGTTCGATGTCAGCACCAGGCCCAGGTCGCGGTACTGATCAAGCATGGCCACGGAGAAATGGTTGTCGCAGGCACCGGATGAGTCGAGGTAAGAGTCCTCGGGACGATGGTCATCGATCAGTACGAAGCGGTCCTCGGCGTGCCCGGCCTGGAAGTTAAAGTTGTTCTCGATTCCGAAGCTGACTCGCACCGGTCGCTCCATGGAGGTACTCAGGCGGTAATCGACATCGACTCGGCCCGACCCGGCATTGAACATGAAGGTCTTCTCGATGGTCACCGGCACGGCTCCCTCAGTCCGCCACAAGTGGCCCTCTCGGTGCAGTTGGACAGACCCGCCCTCGCGGTCAATGGAGGCTTGCCAGGGCTCGACTATGAAGTCGCCCTCTTCGCCGTATCGTCCGCTGCGGAACCGGTCGAAGTCCACATCTTCGGTGAAAAAATGGTCGATGAAGCAGCGCTTGAGGTACCAGTCTTCGACCAGATATTCCTTGAGATTGGGTTCCTTGGTGAGGACCAGATCGTGTATCGAGGCGGTTGAATCGCGCTTCTGCCGTTTGAGCACCGCTCGATCGAGCTTGGCGTGGTAGGCCTCGCGCCGACGAGTCAGTGTATCGGTAACGCTGAAGTTGTGCTCCTTCAGCGCCAGCTCGCGCAAGGTTCCGCCCTCGGAAGGCTTGATAACCGCAGTGAATGCGCTGTCGCGCCAGACTATTTCATCGTGGCCGTCCATATCGTAGTCGACCTGGGACACAATCGGCGGGTCCGGCGGTTCGAGGGAATCGAGCGCGGTGTCGGCCGTGATCAGCGCCGTGTGAACGGCCTGTCGAATGTGCGGCAGATAGAGGCCGCCGAAGACACCGTGCCAGTACGGGCAGTTGCATTGACCGGCATAGAGACGATCGCGGGCCTTCTCGATGGCCTCTGAATTACCGTACTTCTCGGCGCAATCGGCCAGGCGATCCGAGACAGCCAGCGCCCGCTTGTGCATCAGGTTCGACTCCTCGTACTTGGTGAGGAATCCGCGCCAGTGGCCGCCGCGGATGAAGCGGCTATAGCGCTCGAACTGTTCCTGCTCCTTCAGCCAGTGCTCAAGGTCCTCGTACTCGCTGCCGGCCGAAGTCGGCAGCGCCCAGTGCAGCATCTCCGCATAGCTGGCGCTGGGCAGATAGGCCCGGCCGGCGGCGGGGAGATCTGCTGCTTCACCGAGAGTAATGACCTCGAGCCAATCCTCGTTCTCGGCCAGCGCTTCGAAGAACCGTCGCAACCAGCCGTCCTTGTAGCAATGCTCATGGGTGTCGGGCCATACCCCGAATTTCTCTCCGTCGTCGGCGTACACCGCCAGGCCGTCAGGATTGCGCTCCGCCTGGGCTTTTAGTTCGCCGATCAAATCGTCGACTTTGCCGAATGGTATCAGGTAGCGCAGCCGTTTCTGGATCGGCAACAGAGTCACCCGGCGACCCTGGTCCTCGGTCACAAACGGACCGGTCAACTGCTTAAGACTCATACCGGCGTAAAGGAAGTGCGTGTCGTCGATGGGCAGGTACCGGATCCCCGATTCAGCCAGAAGACTCGGCAGATGCGGTTCCCAGATTCGCTCGGTCAGCCACAGGCCGGTGGGGTCGGTTTCAAAGTGGCGCCTGATATAGTCGTTTAGCATGGCGATCTGCCCGGTCGCGTCCCGACCGGGAATGCCAATCAGGATGGGCTCATAGAAGCCGCCGGTCATCAGTTCAATCCGGCCGCCGTCGACCATCCTGCCGACCAACTCGAAAAACTCCGGATCGGCGTGTTCCTGCCAATTCCACAGGATACCCGATTGGTGCAGCGACAGGCGCACCGCAGCGTGCTCCCGGAGCAACTCCAGGAACGGCCGGTAGGCCTTGTTGTGGGCCTCCTGAAATACGGCCTCGAAGTTCCCTACCGGCTGATGATTGTGAAGTCCCAGTGCGAGTTTGAATTTGGCCATGCTCAAAATATCTTCAGTGTGAAGTTAATATATTTGCGGGGGTTGGCCCTAATATCGTTGATGAGGTCATCAACGTTGTCGGCTGTCCGCCGCAGATCGTCGTAAAGGCGACGGTCTTCCATCAGCAACTGCAGCGAGCCGTCCGGGTTGTCCAGACGTCTGGCAAAGGCCCGCGCTGAAAGGGACACGGTGTCCAGGACGGTGACTATCTCCTCGACGCGGAGGCTGGTTCGATCGAAGCGCGTGAAGGTGGAGTCGATCTTGCGGGAGTTATCATCCAGCAGGCGATTGAAACGCCTTGATGCGATCACCAGGTTCTCGGCGGTCGAATCGAGTCTGCCTTCGTTGCGCTCGACATAGGCCAGCAGCGACGATGACAACTGCTCCATGTTCGACAGAGTGCTGTTGAATAGGCTCAGCGAGGAATCGGAACCAATGGTCCGCTTGACCGAACCCACTAGTTGGCGCAATTCGGTGATCATCTCGCCCATCAGGCCCATAACTTCCGGCAGCCCCGGATCGTAGTTACCCTCGATGACGGCATCATAGTCGAGTTCGGTGGAATCTGTCCCGGGGTCGATGGCCACGAAACGTTCGCCCATAACTCCCATGTTCTTGATGGTGAAGGTGGCGTCCGAGTACAATGTCACATCACGCTGCAGCTGTAACTGAACCAGGACACCGCGCCTGGTGAGAGTCAGGTCGTTGACCTTGCCTTTCTGAACTCCCGACACTGTTACCCTGTCACCGATCGCCAGGGCGCCGACATCACGGAAACTGAGATCGATCATCCGGGCGTTCATTCGCAGGCGATGCCCCTCGAGCCAGTAGAGGGAGCCGCCCAGGATGACGATCCCGATGATGATCAGCACTCCTACCTTGAACTCGACACTGCGTTTGGCCATACTGTTCCCTTTATCGGTACCCGGCAGCCGTTACCTTACTAAGACCGCGTATCCACTTCCAGCGAGGCGGCGATGGCGCAATAGTTGTCCCATCTGAACTGAGCTATCTGCCCGGCTACGACAGCCTTCTTGACGGCGCAGTCCGGCTCATGGATATGGCTGCATGGTTGAAAACGACATTCACCGGCAAATGGTTCAAATTCGGGCCAATAATGAGGCAGTTCATCGGCCGTTACCTCCCACAAGCCCATTACTTTCAGCCCGGGCGAGTCGACCGCGTATCCACCCTCCGGTAATTCATACAACTCGACACTGGTGGTAGCATGGCGTCCCCGCTTGGTCGATCGGGATACCTTGAGGGTTTTAAGGTCAAGTCCGGGAATGAGCGCGTTGAGCAGCGTTGATTTCCCAACTCCCGAATGGCCGGCAAAGAGGGTTCGATGGTCGACAAGAGCGCCCCTGAGATCATCAAGCCCGGCGCCCTCCTTGGCCGAGACCGGAAATACGGCGAAGCCGCACTCGCGGTAGGTCTGTACGATCTCTTCGGTGGATTCGTCGAAATGCAGGTCTATCTTGTTCAGGACAATCATCGGCTCCAGCGAACCGATGTAGGCCGCAATCAGGCAGCGATCTATGAGGCCTGTCTTGAGCGCCGGCGACTTCACGGAAGTCACCACAGCTAACTGGTCCAGATTGGCCGCGATAATCTGCATGATACCGCCGTCACCCTTGGCAGGACGCATGAAAGCGCTGCGCCGCGGCAGCACCCGGTCGATCGCCCCCCCTCCTTCATGGCTGCGGGTGAATTCGACATCGTCGCCTACAGCTACCGGAGTAGTGCGGTCGGCTTCTTCCTTCACTTTCTGGCGAACTTCGCACTGGTAGCGGCAGCCATCCTCGCCGCGAACCTCGAACATCCGACCGCGGGTAGCCACGACCACGCCCTGGCGCCTGTTGTTACCCATACCCGAGTAAGTTACTCCGGTCGAACCGCGGTATCAAGGCAAAACACGTCCGGCTGACGCCGTTGCGGAACGATGAGGCTGCGGGCCGGCTCCAGGGTGTCAACTGCTCCTCACCAGCGCGATCGCCTCGATCATCACCCTGGCCCCCCTGGGAAGGTCGCGTGCTGCAATCGCTGCACGAGCGGGCGGACGGTCGCGGAAATACTCGCCGTAGACTTCATTGACCGCGCCGAAATCGGCAATGTCCGCCAGATAGACGGTCGTTTTGACCACCTGATCCGGCGAGGAGCCGCCTGCTTCCAGAACTGCTTTCAGGTTATCGAATACTTGCCGGGCCTGCTCGGCGGCGGTTTCTCCCACGATTTCGCCCGAATCCGGGTCCAATGGAATCTGTCCGGAACAGAAGAGCAATTCTCCAGACGATCGGATTGCCTGCGAGTAAGGACCAATGGCTTCGGGCGCCTTGTCTGTTGCGACTACCTTCTTCATGTGATCACTCCAACCTGGGTGATGTTTCTGGCCAATATGCATCCCTCAGGGTCCCTAAGCAACCGGATTGGCCGACCGGCAACGGCAACCCCGCTGGTGAAAACCGCCATTTGCTTTGACTTTCTGGACCTTCAGAGTATATTCTCACGATCATGAACAGACTACTGCCGACCATCCTCATTCTACTCGTTAGCCTGTCTCTTGCGACCTCATCGCAGGGCGACGAAGCCACTCAGAAGCAACTCGACAGCGCCATGATCGAGAAGGGCGAGCCAGACTGCACTCACCAGAGTCATCTTGAAGCCGACCGGGCGGCGACTGATTCGGTCGCAGCCGGCGCAGTCATCGATACCGCCCACATTGTTGAAGACCAGCAGGAGATAGCCGCAGCCGTGAAGACCGATCAGCCGCCCAATACCTGGAGTTTCCTGTTTGTGCCCAAGTATTATGGCTTCGGCATCCTGATGCTCGTCGGTCTAATCCTGCTGTTCATGCGCGGTGTCAACAAGTGGGTGCGTATAGGCGTGATGGCTGCAGTCTTTATCATCTATGGCCTGGACTGGGTTTTCCCGTTGCACCCTTCACCCATGTGCGCCATTACCAAGCTGTTCATGTTCCGTTTTACCTGGGGTGAATTCTTCCCGGCATTCATTGCCGTGTTTTTGGCCATCATGATCCCCAGCCTGATCTACAGGAAAGCCTTCTGCGGCTGGGTCTGTCCGCTGGGGGCGATGCAGGAACTGATAAACAAGGCTCCGTTCAAATACAAAGTCAAGAACTTCAACTTCACGGCGTTCAATACCGTTCGGCTGGCCATGCTCGCGCTGTTTGTGCTCACTTTCTTCTGGGTGGTCGATCACATTACCTTCCTGGCCGAGTATTTGGGAGCCGATCCGTCTGAGGAAGCCTGGGTGCTGTTTTCTTCATACAATGTCTACGAGCCGGTGAACTTCTTCCACCTGCTGCACTGGAACTTCGACACCCTCTGGATCGTCGGCTTCATCATTATCGTGGTGGCCAGCCTGATGCTCTACCGGCCCTTCTGTTATGCGATCTGCCCCATCGGGGGCTTGACCTGGCTGCTTGAGAAGATAGCCCCGGGACGGGTCCGGGTCGACCATGACCTGTGCACCGAATGCGGTGATTGTATGGAGGCCTCTCCTTGCCCAACGATCAAGCCCATGGTCGAAAAGCCCGGTGCTGTGCTGTCTGACTGTACTTCGTGCGGCGAGTGTGTCACGTCCTGCCAGGAGGAAGCGATCTCATTCGGCTTCCGGCCGCGCAAATGAGCGCGCCGGGCCGACACGCCGAGCACAATTCAAATTCCTATTGCAAAAGGGGAGCAACAGCGATTATCTTTTGAACAGAAACGGAATCGAGAACGTTCACTGGACATAGGGGGCGGAGAAGAAAAGCTTAAGGAAAGAGAGAAGTCAACATGCGAAACGTGATCCTCTTGAGTGGCCTGTTGGCGGCGATTCTGGCAGCCGGCTGCTCGAACGCCGACAAAGGGACCAATCCGCCGGTCGATGTGGACCTGAGGCTGACGCCAACACAAGCGGAGGTTACAGCCGCTGCCGATGCTTTCGGTCTCGATGTTTTCAAGCAAGTTGTAGGGGTGGAGCCGGAAGCGAATATCTTCCTCTCGCCTCTGTCCATCTCCATAGCCCTCGGGATGGTGCTGAACGGTGCCCAGGGAGAAACCCGCGAGGCGATCATCGATTGCCTGAGGCTTTCCGGGGCCGAATTGGATGAGATCAACGCCACCTACGCGGAGCTGATGCAAAAACTGCCCGCACTTGATCGGCATGTGACGATGGAGATAGCCAACTCGGTCTGGTACCGCGATGGTTTTCCGATCAATGACGATTTCCTCATGCTCACGGATTCGATCTTCGACGCCGAAGTGGCCGCGCTTGATTTCGATGATGAAGCGGCCGCCGATATCATCAACGACTGGGTCACAGACAAGACCCACGGCAAGATCGACGGCATAGTCAGGCCGCCAATCAACCGGCTGACTATGTTGTTCCTCATTAACGCGGTCTACTTCTACGGCGACTGGACAATCCAGTTCGACAGCGCCGAGACTCGTCCGGCGCCGTTCCATCTGGACGACGGCTCGACTACTGAGTGCCAATTGATGTTCATGCACGAAGACCTTCAGTACTACGAGACCGACGACCTCCAGGCCGTGCGCCTGCCGTACGGCGACGGCGACTTCGCCATGCTGGCCCTGCTACCGACCGAAGCGGTGCCGGTCAATACCCTTATCGAGAGCCTTACGGTCGATCAGTGGCGAGTGTGGCTGGATGGGTTGACCGAGGTTGAGATAGACCTGTTCATGCCCCGATTTACCTTTGATTTCGAGATTACTCTCAACGAAATCCTCGCCGATATGGGGATGGGCATCGCCTTCGCACCGAATGCTGCGGACTTGACCGGCATTGCCGATGTCAGCGACCTTCATATCAGCGCCGTGAGGCACAAGGCCTTCGTCGATGTCAACGAGTCGGGCACCGAGGCGGCCGCCGTCACATCAGTTGAGGTGGGAATCACATCTGTGGGACCAACTCATCCTGTAGTGCGGCTGGACAGGCCCTTTGCCTTCATTATCTATGAACGCAGCTCCGGCACGATGCTCTTCGCCGGAAAAGTAGCCGAACCGACGACCTGAGCATCATTGACTTCGATACGGAACACCAAAGATGCCCCGGTTACTTACGCCGGGGTTTTCTTATGCCCAAAAGGATGACAGGCAATCGACTTTCCGGCACAAAGGGAACCTGACCGCGTTGTAAGGGGCAGGCCGGCGTGGCTGAAGGGACCCGCGAACTACTTAATATGGTCACCTACGAAGACATCCTCGAAGCCAGGGACAATCTACACCCCGACATAATCCGAACGCCGTTGCAAATCTGGCGTTTCGGATCTCAGGTTACCGACCGAGTGGTTCAGGCCAAACTCGAGAATCTCCAACGGACCGGGTCGTTCAAAGCTCGCGGCGCCTGGAACAAACTACGCCTGATGCGCCCGCCTCATCGCGATGCCGGCGTGATCTGCGCCTCGGCCGGCAACCACGCCCAGGGGGTTGCCCTGGCCGCCCACCTGATGGAGACACACGCCACCATCGTGATGCCCACGACTACGCCCAGGATCAAGGTCAAGCAAACTCGACTCTATGGGAGGCCGGAGATAATTCTGCACGGCGGGAGTCTGCGGGAAGCTACCGAACACGCCTTCACAATACAGAAAGAACGGGGAATGTACTTCGTTCATCCCTTTGATGACGAGGCAGTGATCGCGGGTCAGGGAACAGTGGGGCTGGAGATTATCGAACAGTGGCCGGAGCTCGATACGATAGTCGTACCGGTAGGTGGTGGCGGCCTGATCGCGGGCATCGCCACCGCTGTCCTGAGCCACCATCCGGACATCCGAGTGATCGGGGTTCAGGCCAAGGACTCCGACGCGGCGGCGCGGTCAATGGAAAAGGGCCGGGTCATCTCATTGCGTGGCAGCCGTACTATGGCGGACGGCATCAATGTCGGAACCATCGGTGAATCGCCCTTCAAGATTCTTCGCAAGTACAATGTGCCGATCCTGCGGGTCACAGAGGAGGAGATACAGGCTACTATCACCGACCTGTGCCAGACCGCCAAGCTGGTGGTTGAGCCAGCCGGCGCCGCGTCAGCCGCCCTGGTCCTGTTTCACACCGACGAGCTGGTGACCAGCCGCCGGATAGTGTGTCTGCTTTCAGGCGCCAATATCAACATATCGGACTTCGCCGATATCCTCAAGGCCCATCCCGACGTGACTCCGGACTGAGCATCAAACCCCAATTCACTCTGTAACGGAAGGGCGGGCGGAGTATCCTCCACCCCAGCTCCAGCAGCCGCCGACATAGACATCGCCTGCCACTGGCTCATCCCTCATTGAAAAACCCGCCGGTCGCGAAGACCGGCGGGTGTCTATTTCAGAATCTATCGGTATTGGTCAGGTCGACCTTACTGCGTGCAGTAGGCCGGGGCCGGACCAGCACCAAACATGTAGGTAACCAGGTGGACCAGATCGGAAATGTCACCGGTCTCACAGTTACCGTCAACGTCCATGGTAGCCATAACCTGCGGGGCAGGACCGCCGCTGAACATATAGGTGACCATCTCAACCAGATCGCTGATCTCGACGGAACCGTTCATGTTCAAGTCACCCGAGATGTGTCCGAGGTAATCGAACGCATCTGTGACATCCAAGGTGGTGGCATCGCCGAAGGTCAGCACGACATCGTAGCTGGTCTCTTCGATGCCCTGCGGCCAACCGAGGTCGGAGCAGAACTGGCGAAGATCGAATTCCAGACCCAGAGCATTGCCCTGCACCAGCGGGTGCGAGGTGCTCGGGATCAGGGTGGCCGGCAGACCGTTGACAGTGGCGGATGCGACATCGGCCAGCGTGTAGCCGCCGAGGTCATACATTTCGCCGATGTAGGCGGTGCCGGTCTTCGGATCGACCGCATTCTGCTCGATAGCCAGGACCGGATCCGGATCCAGAGCGACGTGATCCCATTCGTAGACCGCGAGGGTCACCGGGACACGGGTCTCGCCCTTATCCGGGATGTCGTCAACCACGACGATATCGGCCGTGTAAACGCCACCCGGCAGGCTGGTAGCATCGAAGCCAACCGTGATCGGAGCATCCGGACCACAGGTGCCGGTCTCGGGGCTGAGCGACAGCCAGTGAGTGGCCGGATCAACGAACAGCGGCAGATCGAAGGTACCGGTGACTTCGTGCGGCGGTGAACCGTATTCGTCACCGTGGATCAGCCAATCGCAGACCAGATCGCCGGTCAGACCGGCGTCGAAGGTCAGGTTGATGTCGGCATTCGACCAGCCATAATCAAGGTAGCCGCCGCCGTCGCCCCAACTGGCCGTCTGGCCAGTGGCGCCAACGTAAGCGATACCAGGATCCCACGCGTTGGTGAAGTCGGTGGCACTGTTGATCGTGACGCCGGCCGGGAAGGTCACGTCGACAAAGAGGACCCATTCCCAGTCGCCGGAGTTGTTCCACAGATCGAGAGTGATCGTGGAGGTCTCTCCCGGAGCAAAGTGATCGTCGGTCTCGACGTACGAGCCGGTCAGATCCTTCGCACCGTAGTCCTTCAGCAGGCTGAAGTTGAAGGAGCCGCCGCCGCCGTTGCTGATGGTCAGCACGTCGGAGCCGGTCTCGCCTTCAACGACAGTGCCGAAGTCGATGGAGATCGGATCGACCACAACCGTCGGCGGAGCAGCATCACCGATCTCAAGAGCGACCGGGATGATCGTAGTGCCCTTACCACCGTCGTGGTTGATCACCACGTCAGCAGAGTAGGTACCCTCTTCGAGGCCGGTGGCGTCGAAGTTCACCGAAAGCGGAGTAGTCGCGTCACCCGGCAGGGTGCCGGTTTCCGGAGTGGCGCTCAGCCAGAGCACCGGGCCTTCCGGACAATCGACTTCAATCCAGTAGTCGTTCTGAGTTCCGCACGGATAACCGTCATAAACGGTCATGCTGGCGAAGATCCAGTACGTACCCGGGCCGGCTTCACGCGAAACCTCGATCACGTCTTCCGGATTACCGGTGACGTAAGGATCAAGGGCGGAGGCCATACTACAGTCGGAGGTGTCAACGAAGCCGAGGATGAACGGGAAGTTAGCCTGGCCGCGCAGGGTCACCGTAGTGGTCTGGTACAGAGTCAACTGGTACCAGTCGGTGTCGCGGGTGCTTCCCGAGGCCCAGCTGTAACCGCAGACCGTGTCGCCGCAAGCGATCGTGGTGAACTGCGGAACTGTCATGTTGCAGCCACCGTTGGTGTCGTCGCCGCAGTCCTCAGGCTCGATGGAGGCGCCGGGCGGGCACTCAAACGGCGGAGGCGGTTCGTACTCGTACATATCGAGCACGTAGTCACCGGCTTCGCCGCCGTAACCGTCGACCACGATATAGTACGTGTTGCCGCCAAAGATGGTGAGGTCTTCAATCAGTGAACGGTAGCCGGGACAACCGTCGTCGTTGCAGGCGAACGGCGAGCCCGGAGTTTCACTGTTTTCGTAGACGTACACCTTGGTGTCGTAACCCGAGGCGCACAGGTCGATGGTCACGACCATGTCGGCGCCCGGAGTGAACTCATAGACAACATCAGGGGCTGTCGAACCGGTATACGGGCAGACCTCGTCGTAGTCGTTCGTGTAACCGACAGTAGTACCCTCATCGTAGTAGGGCATGCCGGGAATGACCGTGGCGGTACTGATATCGTCGCCACCCTGCTTGGTAGCCGGGTTCTCGTACTGGACATTGACGCGCTCGGGAGCAACGGCGCCCAGCTCGAGGTAATCACCGTAAGTCTTACCCTTCTTGTTGTAGACATAGGTGATGCTGTAGTTGATCGGAGTACCACCGATTACAGTCAGGTCGACATTCTCGCTGCCGGTGTCGCCTTCAGAGTGAATACCGAAGTCGACCGAAGTCGGATCAACTTCAAGCGTGCTCAGGCTGTAGGCAACCACATTGATCGTGTAAGGACCGGAAGCGTTGTTGGCTACGTCCTTCATGACCGGGTAGTAGTACGTGCCGGCCGGGAGGTCATCCCAGAATATGGTGACGTTGCCGTCGCCACAATCGGTCGTGTTGAATTCACCGCCGGCGGTGAAGTCGGTGCACGGGCAACCGATGGCCAGGTTCAGCCAGGCGTTGCCGAAGGCCGGAGTAGTACCACAGTAATCGAGGTACACGTCAGACGTGACGTCAATAGTAAAGGCTTCCCAAACGTGTCCGCCGGGGAAGGAGGCGCACTGCTCGGTAGCGCACTCGTTGTTACCCGTGAAGGTCTCCATCACACCGCTGGTCAACAGGACCGGGGTGACATCTTCACAGTTGTCGTTCGGCGGAGGCGGGCACTCAACGCAGTCGATATTCAGGATACCGGCGCCTACGTTGCTGCTGTAACCGCCAACCTCGATGAGGTAGGTGTTACCGGCGGTAACGCCGATTTCCAGCTCGGACTGCAGGCCACAGGCATCATCGTTACAGCCCAGCATCGGATCCACAAAAGGATCGGTGCCGCCGTAGACGGCCAGCTTGGTGTCATAGCTGGAGCCACACAGGCTGATGGTGGCCAAACCGTCACAACTGGCCTCCCAGCAGTACCAGATGTTCGGCGAGGTCAGACAGCCGCCGGGGCCGTCGAACGAGGCCGCCGTGGTGTTGAACTCCAGATCCACAACTTCGCCGGTGAGGGCTTCACAGTCGTCATAGTCGTCGTTATCCAACCCGCCGGCGGACGGCGAGATGGTCAGCGTGAAGCTGGGAATGCAAGCCGGCGACGGCCAGGTGTCGACCATGATGTAGTAATAGCCGGTCGTCAGCTCAACATTGTACAGGTACTTGTTGCCGGCGGAGCCGGTAGCGAAAGCAATACAAGGATCAACATCACCGCAGGCGTCGGCGATCATCAGGCCGGTCCAAGTACTGCTGGTCTCCAGCGTGATATCGACGGACATATCGCCGGCGACATCGAGTTCGTAAATGATGTCCTCGCCACCGTCGTAGGAGCCCAGACAGGTCTCGGAATAGTTGTTTCCGCGACCACAAGTCCAGTTGTCGTCGACATAGGAGTCGCCGCCCGAACCACCGGTCATATCATCCGGCAGCTTGACGGTAATCGGCTCGGAGCAGTTGTCGCCGCCAGTAGCCTCGAACGCGCTGAAAGACAGCGTGAAGTTCGGGATACAGTCGGGCGTCGGCCAGGTGTCGACTATGATATAGTACGTGCCGGCGGTAAGCGGAACCGCAAACAGCGTCTGGTCGGAGGCAGAGCCGGTCGAGTAGTCGATGCAGGCCGCGAAGTCGGTGCAGTCGTCGGCGATGGCCAGACCGGTCCAACTGGCGTCACTGGTCATCTCGATGTTGAGGTCGAGGTCTTCAGTGAGCGTCAGCTCCATGACGAAGTCTTCGCCGCCGTCATAGGAACCCAGGCAGGTGTTGCTGTACACGTTGCCCATGCCGCAGGTGGTCAGACCCGAGACATCGAGCGGCAGGTCGCCGGAACCGATGGTCAACGGGTACGGATCGCCACAGGAACCACCCGGAGGCAGCGGCGGGGACTCACTAAGAGTGAAGTCAAACTGGAAGTCCATGCCGGCTTTGTTGCCGTCATCCGCGTAGACCGGGAACAGATAAGTCGCCGGGCCAGGCAGACGGGTCCAGTTCATATTCGGATTTTCATGCCCGTCGCCACAGTCTGCAAAGGCGTAGTCGTTGGCGATGATGTAGGCATTACAATCCAGCGGCAGGTCTTCTTCATAAACCACGATGCCGACGGTGTAAATGTCGCCGGGGGTACCGCAGTAGTCGATGTAAACATCGTTCTCGCCGTAGGGGGCGTCGAAACGATACCAGACCGCTTCCCAATCCAGCACGCCGGGACAGTCGATAGTAGCCGCGGCGGTCGAGCCGGTGACGGTCTCACCACTGGTGATGGTGATGGCGTTCTCCGGATCATCGTTCGGCGGAACTTCCGGGCAGGGATTGTCGGTGCAGTTCAGGAACTCGTTCCAGTGACCGCCGAGGTCGGCGCACTCGTCCTGGGTGAGGTCGTCACAGGTCAGGAAATCGGCGCCGTAGCAACAACGACCAACCGGCGGAGCGGCGTCGTTGATCGAAACAGCATCGACACCCACCTGGGCGCCGTCAGCGCCGTGATACTGGAAGCCGAACATGACATCGGTCTCGGTCAGATAACCGGCGAGATCGATAACCACGTTGTTGTATTCAAAGCTAACGAATTCACCGAAATCGAAATGGTTCCAGATTTCGGTCCACGAGCTGCCGCCGTCGGTCGAAATGTGCACCGACAACGTGCAGTTTTCATTCGTTACCATCCAGTAGTAGGAGCCCATCCACCAGAAATCGAGCTTCCACGGGTCGCCCGACGTCAGGTCGTAGCTTTCCGTGATGATCCACTCGTCCTGGGGAACCAACGCCGGATCGTACTCGATGTTGGCGTTGTAGCTGCCCTCGTAAGGGCTGGCGCCCTGATACCAGGTGTAACTGGAGTTTGTTACAATTGTGGTCCAGTCGGTCGGGGGGAAGGCGCCTTCGAAGCCTTCGAAAACCAGCTCAGCATCGGCGCCCTTGAGAGCGCCCTTGCCCTGCATGTCGGCCGGGGCGACCTTCATGTCCAGATCATAGGCGTGGGCAACGGTGCGAGCCAGATTCTCGGCATTCTTCTGCGCAATCTCTTCTTCGGTTGGGCCTTCGTTCGGCAATTGGTGGTCAGGGGTGTGCTGCTCCTTCAGCTCCCAGTTGGCGCCGTCATCGTACTGGCCAAGGGGATTGAGGCTGAAGGGAGTCGGGCCACCGACCACGCCAAGACCCAGACCTGCGACCAACGCGACCGCAACAAAGATCTTGAGCGTCATCTTATGACTTGGCATTTAGATACCTCTCTGTAAGTTTACAGTAGGTTACTTCAGGAGAGCGACTTAACTGAGGCAAAATCTGTTCGGTTCTTCTCCTGAAGAGGGTGGATTGTTACTCTAACGTCTTGGTTTCGCTAATCAGCGTACTTGGGACCGATCAGCGAAAAGGACTACCTCATACACGTCCCTCCTGTTGCATGGCGGTTCACGGTTTCCTTCCGACACATTGAATATCTTTTGATAACGGACATATACCCACACAGTCAGTTGGCAGCGCCGGGGTCCTGTTTGAGGTAAATGACGCCGGCCTACCGGGTAAACGGGTAATTACGTGTACAGCCAAAGACATGTACCCTGGTACCGTTATGTAAATAACACTCCAACGGGCCTAAAGTCAAGGCCTTTTTGCCGATAAGACAGCGTTCGAGTCGGATCGGACGTGGCTGATCAGCACATAGACAAAAGGAAATCGACACCCGATGCCCACCGAGAGACTTCCGTCTTTGCCTCCGGCTGACCGGCCCTGCTGCTATGTCCTCCATCTTCACCCATATCGATAGTCCACACCTCTCTAAATAGGATCGACCAGCCGATGCTATCATTTAGCATCCGCCAGCAAGCCCGGAGACCCCAACCTCTCCCTAATATATTGTCAGTCAATGAACTAACATCCAGCGGGCACCCTCCGGACCGGCTGCGTCTAGGGGCTCAACGCTGCGCCCAATTCATTTCGGCGCCCGTCGAATGTCGAGTCGGGCGCCGTTCTCCAGGTCAATATCGGTGAGGAGGATGCCACCTCGCGGCCGTAAGAGCCAACGACCCCGAAGGAGCTGCACAGTGGCCTGAAACCTTGTTTCTAAGGTTTTCAGACCGGTGTTGCTGATGCCGGCAGTGCTTTCAGGCGCGGCGTCGGCCGGCCCGATTCGCGCAAGTGCGCCTTATGAGTCACGATCGCCGCGCCGTTCCGGAGACGCTGTGTCGGTTGGAGCGCGGTCGAGCTCTCGTCTGACGGCCTGAGCGATCGATTTGAGCGTAATGGGCTTTCGAACAAACGCGCCGCAGCCCAGATCCAGGGCCTGACGGACTCGGTCATTCTCGGCATAGCCACTGACGATGATGGCCTTCTGGTCGGGATAGAGCTTGCGAATCTGCTCGAATGTCTCGGTCCCGTCGATGCCGTCCGGCATGATCATGTCAAGGATGACCAGATCGCACGGGCGATCCTTCAACACCTCGAGCGCCTGTTCGCCGCTCTCCGCCGAGGTGGCCCGATAGCCCATCTTCTCAAGCAGGGTCACCGTGACGTCACGCTGGGTCCAGTCATCGTCGACCACCAGTATCAGCTCGCTGCCGCCGGTGATCTGATCGGACTGTGTATCGCTCAGCAGCGATTCGCGCGAAACCGGCAGATAGACATAGAACTCGGTACCCTCGCCCATCGTGCTATCGAAGTCGATGTAACCGCCGTGGTCTTCGATTACGGAATGCACAACGCTCAGCCCCAGGCCGCTGCCACGACGGCGGTCGGAGGTCTTGGTGGTGAAGAACGGTTCGAATATCTTGTTGAGGATTACGTGGGGGATGCCGCTGCCGGTGTCGGCCACGGTCAGCTTGATGTACTCTCCCCTGGGGATATGGCCGTATCGCCCGGCCGACTCATCGAGATAGAAGTTCTCCGTGCGCACCGTCAGACGTCCTACTCCCTGCATGGCGTCCATGGCGTTGCTGATCAGGTTCACGATGCCCCGGAAAAGCTGCGAGCCCCCGCCGCGAATCGGCATCAGGTCAGACGCCAGCGAGATATCGAGTACCAGAGTCTCTGGAGACGGCTGAGTCTGCTTGATTACCTGGCGCACAATGTCGTTCAGGTTCAGGGTCTCGATGGCATAGTGGCCTCGCCGCCCCAGAGTCAGCAGTTGCTGGTTGATATCGGCCATTTGCTCGGCCGCCCGTTGAATCTTGTCAATGTAGTCGGCTACTTCGGCGTTGTCCGGCACGGCTTCACGGATAAACGGCGGGTAGGCCATCAATGGGGCCAACAGGTTGTTGAAATCGTGTGCTACCTGGCCGGCGATACGGCCGGCTGTCTCGAGACGCTGGGCCCGGACAGCGAAATCCTGCATGCGGCGTTTCTCGGTAACGTCCCGGAACACCAGCACAACTCCGGTAATCTGGCCGTTCTCGTCACGGATGGGCGCGCCGCTGTCGGCTATGACCCGTTCCTGACCATCACGGCTGACCAGCAAGGTAGAGTTGGCCAGCCCGACTATGCGTCCGGTCCGCATCACCTTGTGTACCGGACTCTCAACCGTCTCGCGCGAATCCTCATTGATGATTTTGAATACGCTGTCCAGGGGACGACCGATAGCGGCCTGCTCGTCGAAACCAGTCAGCTCTTCGGCAACCTTGTTGATCATCGTGATCTTGCCTGCGGCGTCGGTCGTGATGACGCCGTCCCCGATCGAGTGGAGGGTGATGTCCAGGCGTTTCCGCTCGGTGGCGAGAGCCGCCTGTGTCTGTTTCAGTTCCGTGATGTCACTGAATGTCGACATGACTTCGCCGACCTCGCCGGTTGCGGGATCCGCCAAGGGCTCGGTGTTGATCAATATCCAACGCATTGCCGATGGATCGTCGGCGTACAGACCGCGAACGGCGTGGTGCATCGGCTCCCCGGTGCGAAGGGTTACCATTGCGGGATGTTCTTCACCCCGCACCGGAGTACCGTCCTCAAGGACCATGTTCCAGGCTTCGTCCGTGGATGTCCGGCCGGTGACCTCATCGCGGTTCATCCGCAGTATTTCGCAGGCGACATCATTGGCGTGGATTATCCGGCCATCCGCGGCCTGCAGCACCACCCCCGCCTGGACCGAACTGTAGAGGGTCCGAAGTCGGGCTTCACTCTCGGCCAGGCTCTTTTGGGCCTGTATGCGCTCAGTAATATCGCTGACACTCGACAGGATACACGGTTCACCCTGAAGGCTGATCACATGCGCGGAGTACAGGCCGATGATGATCTCGCCGTCCTTCCGTCGGAACTCATACTCGCGACCGGTCACCGGCCTGCCCTGCCGAAGATCCTCGAGCACACGGTCGCGGTCTTCCTGGTGAACCCACAGATTCAGGCCGATCGCCGAATCGGCCAGGGCTTCGTCAGGTGTGTATCCGGTTACTGTCGTGAAAGCGTCGTTGACGTCGATAAACTTGCCGTCCTCGGCGCGCGTGATGACGACAACGTAGGGCGAAGTATGGAAAGCCTTGGAGAACTTCTCCTCGCTTTCGCGCAGCGAGTCGAGCACCTTCTTGCGAGCCGAGATATCGCGTGCCACCCCCCACAAGGCGACCGGATTGCCCTGTTCATCGTCGAGCCGATAGGACCGCAATTCCACAGGGAATACCGAGCCGTCCTTGCGCCGGTATTCCTTTTCATACAGATCGGTGTAGCCGCGCCCGAGGAGCTGCTTCTGCACAATCTCATTCCACTCCCATTCGTGCCACTTCTCGGGCGTGATCTGGAGGAAATCAAGTTCCCGAAGCTCTTCAATTGAATAGCCGACCATATCGGCGTAGGCTTGGTTGCACTCGACAAAACGGCCTTCCGGATCAATCATGACGATGCCGTCGCGACTACCTTCGAAAAGCCCGCGGTAGCGTTTCTCGCTCTCGGCCAGGGCCGCCCGCATTGCTCGTCGTTCGGTTACGTCGTCGCCGGCGCTGAGGGTCCCGATGATGTCGCCTGAATCGTCGCGGAGCAGGGTGTTATGCCAGGCGATCAACCGTCGGTTGCCCTTAGCGGTGCAGATCTCGTTTTCGAAGAACTCCGTTATCGACACCTCGCCTGACATCAACTTGTTGAAAACGTCCCTGACATCCGCGACCTGTTCCGGCGGGATGAAATCATCAAACCAGCTTCTCCCGATGATATCGCTCTCCGGGGCCTCCAGCAGTTCGCAGGCTTTCTCATTCACCAGCGAGACCCGTCCCTCATGATCGAGCGCCACGACCATAACGCGCACTACATCCAGGTAATTCTGAGCCCGGTCCCGCTCGGCCTGCAGGCGCTGCTCAAACTCTATGCGGTCAGTGACGTCTCGGAAAGTGCAGCCCAGGTGGCGGTCGTCGATCCTGAAGCCGGCCAGGTCGATGTACAGCCGACGATCGCCCACACGCATCTCGTAGCCGTCGATTCGAAACGGCTTACCCTCGCGCATTACCTCAACCAGCGAATCCAGCAGGCCGGTCTTTGATGCTCGCGGGAATACCTCCGAAGCCAGTCGGCCCCGCTGCTGCTCGGCCACCAACTGAAGCATTTTCTCCGCTGCCGGATTGATCTGGATAAACCGAAAATCGGATGGTCTGCCGTCCCCGGCGTCGACGGCCTGCAGCATAACCCACCCCTCGAGCATGTTCTCGACTGAGAGGCGCAGGCGTTCGCCGGCCTGCTCGTGTCGGCGCGCCAATTCGATACTGTGCAGCGCGAAGGCGATATCACCGGCCACTTCCTCGAAAAGGGCTAGCTCGTCAGGGTCATTGGTGTGCTTCAGCGGCATGGTAACCGACAGGTATCCGTAGAAGTCCTCGGCGTGGGTGAGGCGCAGGGTCATGCTGCCGGAGTCCTCAAAGCAGGACGCCATGCAACAGCCGGGGCACTCCGCCGCGGGATCGGTGACAGTCACGGGGTCTTCGGACCGCTGAGCGCGCCGCCAACAGGAGGGAATACGATCGTCCCGAATCTCAGACAATAGCCTCTCGATCGGCTCGCTCTCCACGCCGGCCCCGTATACGACAGGCGGGTTGCCGTTTCTGTCGAGCAGGCCGATCCAGGCGGCGTGATAGCCACGGGTTTCTATCAGCAGATCGCAGGCTCGGCGGACCAGCTCCTCGCGGTCATCCACGTGCGTGATTAGCTGGTTGACATTGCGAATCGCCAGCAAAACCGAATTCAGGTGCTCGATTTTTTCCTCGGCCGCCTTGCGCTCGCTGATATCATGGAAGACCAGAACGGCTCCGGCCACGTTGCCCTTGGCGTCCCTGATGGGCGCGCCGCTGTCGTCGATGGGTACCCGGGTTCCATCGCGTCGGATCAGCGCCGTATGGTTGGCCAGGCCGACAACGCGTCCTTCCCGGAGTACCCGCTCGACCGGATTGACCGCCGGCTGATTGGTCTCTTCGCTGATGATATTGAAGACCTTGTCGCAGGGCTGGCCCAGCGCCTCGTCGATATTCCATCCGGTCAGTTCCACCGCCACCGGGTTGAGGAAGTCGACCCGACCGCTGGAGTCGGTGGCAATGACAGCGTCGCCAATGGAGTGCAGCGTAGTAATCAGACGTTCGCGACTTTCCTGCAGAGCGTCGCGATGAAGACGCAGGCGGCGAAGAAAGAAGGACATCGCCGAGCCGAGAATGAGCAACAGGCCGACAAGGGTAAGTCGAACATATACTTCGTGCGATGGGACATCGGTCACCGCCAGTTGCCAGAAGGTACCCTCTATGTAATAAGTGGCATCGAGAAAACTATCAATAATCCAATACAGTACACCACAGAGCAAACTTACAACTATTGGCCAGCGCTCTATCTTCAATATTCTTCCTCCGGTTGCGGTATTCGCCTGCCATCCTTCTACTTCCTGTTCCAACTCGAATGACCCCGGCTCAGAGCCCGGGATCAGAGAACATCGCTGGGATTACTCACATACGAGACAGACCGTTCGAAGATCCTCAACCCCAATGGCGGACAATATAGAGTCGGTTTCCGGGAGAGTCAAGATAATGTGGCGGTATGGCGCGCCTCAGGCAATGGATGACGGGCGGCTAGTGGCCGATACTGAGGGCAGGGGCCGAGGCGACGAGCATAGATTGTGCCGGGGAACCGTCCGGACGGGCGCGAGTTAATGAATTGGGCCTTGACGAGTGAACCGCAGTTGCTTAATATAACTAGCTTAACCGCCGGGCCCTTAGCTCAGTTGGTTAGAGCAGCTGACTCATAATCAGCGGGTCGCAGGTTCGAGTCCTGCAGGGCCCATGGATAGAGCTTATAGCAAGCAATGGGCAATTAGCTCAGTTGGTTAGAGCGTTCGGTTCACATCCGAGAGGTCACTGGTTCGAATCCAGTATTGCCCATGTGATTTGACAATGAAAGGTATGTGGCATAAAGAACCACCAGAACGCGGATGTTCGTCGCTCCCGAGATGCACGGGGGGCGGACACCGCCGACAGTCAGATGTCCCAACGCATTCTTCTTGCGGGCAAGAAGGATGCGTTTTTTGTTACTTGTCCCCCGCAAACCTCGCCGGACCCACAGGAGGAGTTGATGCCTAACGATCTGGAACTGCTTTTGAAGCTCCAGGTGATCGATTACGATCTCGGAGAACTGGAGCGCTCGAAAGAATACATCCCGGACATGATGCAAAACCTCAACCGGGAAATCAAGCAGTCCAAGGAGAGGCTGGAGGCCGAGAAGAAGCAGCTGCAGGAAGCACGAGCCACCAGAAGCAGCCTGGAAATGGAGATCGCATCCCGCGAAGCGGAATTGCAGCATGCTCAGCAGAAGATGATGTCGATCAAGACCAACCGCGAGTACGACGCCCTGGTAGCTGAGATCGACTCGGCCAAGGAGTTCATCTCGAACAAGGAGACCGATCTCCTGGAGACCATCGAACTGATCGAGACCCTCGAAAAACAGATTGCCGAGGATGAATCGAAGGTCGAAGAAGTCGAGCTGAACAACGCCCGGCAGCTTCAGATTCTCAAGCAGAAGATCGACTCGATCGGCGACAAGGTGGCCAACAAGGAAAGCGAACGCCATGAAGTCAGCGCCAGGATACCGCGACGGACCCTCTCGATGTATGAGCGGGTTCGCCGGGGCAAGGGCGGCACGGCAGTTGTCGTGGTCAAGAAGCGAGCCTGTGGAGCTTGCTATAAGGCCTTGACGCCACAGAAGGTTCAGGAGATAAAGAAGGGCGACCGCATCCACACCTGTGAGAACTGCGGCTCCCTTTTGTTCTGGGACGATAGTGTATCTGAAGACTAAACCATAGTGTCTCCGCGCAAGGAGGCGCACTGATGGATCATTAGCCGATATGGTAGAAATACTGCCCGACTATAGCCTTACTTTCGACGATGTCCTGCTGGTACCGTCGTACTCCGCCGTGCTGCCCCGCGATGTCGATGTCACGACCAGTATCGGCGGGAATATCGAACTGAAAATCCCGCTGGTGTCGGCCGCCATGGACACTGTCACCGAAGCAGCTCTGGCTATCGCCCTGGCGCGTCAGGGCGGCCTTGGGGTGATCCACAAGAATTTCACGATAGCGCAGCAGGCCGCCGAGGTCGACAAGGTCAAGCGCAGCGAGTCGGGCTGGATCGTCGATCCCATTACTCTGCCGCCCGGGCGGACCATCGGCGACGCAGTCGAGGTGATGCAGCGATTCTCCATATCAGGCATCCCCATTACCGAGGGCGGCAAATTGGTCGGCATACTGACCAATCGCGACCTGCGCTTCCACCGCAACCTCCAGCGCCCCATCTCCGAGGTCATGACCCGTGAAAACCTCGTGACGGTCAAAGAGGGCACCGATCTGGATACGGCCAAGGACTTGCTGCACAAACACCGGATCGAGAAGCTCCTGATTGTCGACGACCAGAACAATCTGAAGGGCATGATCACGGTCAAAGATATAGTGAAGAAGATCCAGTACCCGAACGCCTGCAAGGACAGCCAGGGCCGACTTCGGGTCGCCGCCGCAGTCGGCATCGCCGACCTGATGGAGCGGGCCGACAGTCTGGTGGGCGCCGGTGTCGATATGCTGTGCGTCGACAGCTCCCATGGCCACAGCCAGGGGGTTCTCGATGCCGTGAAAGAAGTGAAGAGCGCCTGGCCGAATATCCCGGTGATGGCCGGCAACGTAGCCACGGCCGAAGGCGCTGCGGCCCTGATTGACGCCGGCGCCGACTGTGTCAAGGTGGGTGTCGGACCGGGTTCGATATGTACGACGCGGGTCGTGACCGGCGGCGGCATGCCGCAAGTCAGCGCAATCATGGGCGCGGCCGGGGCCGCCTCCGGGGCCGGGGTTCCGATTGTCGCCGACGGCGGCATTCGATATAGTGGAGACATCACTAAGGCCCTGGCCTGCGGCGGTCATGCCGTCATGATCGGCTCACTCTTCGCGGGCGTAGAAGAATCGCCCGGCGAAACAATGCTCTTCGAGGGTCGTTCGTATAAGGTATACCGGGGTATGGGTTCGGTCGGAGCTATGAAGAAAGGTTCCAAGGACCGATACTTCCAGCATGAGGAAGACGAAGCCTCCAAGCTGGTCCCCGAGGGCGTGGAGGGCCGCACTCCGTATAAGGGCCCTCTTGCCGAAACCGCCCATCAATTGCTGGGCGGGCTGCGGGCCGGGATGGGCCTGGTCGGCGCTCGCAACCTGGAAGAGCTGCGCCGCAAGGCGCGCCTGAGCCGGATCACTTCGGCCGGTATGATCGAGTCGCACCCGCATTCGGTGGCGATTACACAGGAAGCGCCGAATTACCGACGGCCTTACTAGCTGAGAATGTTGTTGTGTTTGTTTTTAATATATGTTGGCTGACAAAAGTAGGAGACACAGTCACGCTTTAGCCATGTGATTAAAGTGAGGAAAGTCCGAGCTCCACAGAATCAAGGCGCCCGGTAACGCCGGGGCGGAGTGATCCGACGGAAAGTGCCGCAGAAACTATACCGCCCGCCGAAAGGCGGGTAAGGGTGAAATCGTGGTGTAAGAGACCACGGTCGCGGCCGGAGACGGCGGCGACGGGTAAACCCCGCCTGGAGCAAGGCCAAATAGGGGAAGAGGAGTTGATTCGCTCCGTTCGATTCCCGGGTAGGCCGCACGGAACGACCGGGTAACCGGCCGTGAAGATAAATGACTGTGGGTCCGCCTTCGGCGGATTGACAGAACTCGGCTTATATCCTGCTTTTGCAGCCTTCAGCAAGCTGGAGGCTGTGATGAGCATTTTGAACAAGGCGGCGCCCGCAAAGTGGGTGTTGCCGGAATCCCCCGACCTGGACCAGGTCACCCAATTGGCCAGGGCCACCAAGCTCCCTGTGCCGGCGGTCAGAATTCTCCTGGGGCGTGGTTTCGACACCCCCGAGGTGATCGACCGGTTTCTCAATCCCAAAATTGAGGACTTGCGCGATCCCTTTGAAATGCACGGTATGCAGCAGGCCATCGAGCGCATTACGCAGGCTTTCCTGGCGAATGAGAAGATGCTCATTTACGGTGATTACGATGTCGATGGCATCACCGCCACCTCATTGCTGTACATGGTCTTCAACAAGCTTGGCGGCCAGGTCGGCTTCTACCTGCCGAATCGGCTGATCGACGGGTACGGCCTGTCGCGCCACGGTATCGATGAGGCCCACGCCAAAGGAGTGACGCTGATCATCACGGTCGATACCGGTATCACCGCTGTCGCGGAAATCGAATACGCCCGCTCGCTTGGAATCGAAGTCATCGTCACCGATCATCACGAACAGGGCCAGGAGCTGCCGGCCGCTTCGGCCATAGTGGACCCCAAGCAGGGCGGCTGCGACTACGGTGATGAGCTCTCCGGTGTGGGCGTGGCTTTCAAGCTGGCGCAGGCGCTGTATCGATCTCTCAATCAGGACGAGAGCGAACTGTACGAGCACCTGGACCTGGTCGCCCTGGGCACCGCCGCCGATATCGTGCCGCTGATCGGGGAGAACCGGGTTTTCACGCATTTCGGCATCCGCCAGATCGCTCGCACAAATAAGCCCGGGCTGAAATCCCTGACTTTCGTTAGCGGTCTGATGGGCAAGGACATATCAACCGGACAGGTTGTATTCATTCTGGCTCCCCGGATCAATGCGCTCGGACGTCTCGGCGACGCCGATGAAGCCATCCGACTGCTTTCGACCCGCGATGAGCGTGTCGCCAGCGCCATTGCTCATCAGCTGGACAATGAAAACAAGCGCAGGAAGGAAATCGATACAGCCACCCTGCATGAGGCCCTGGAGCAAATCGATGAGATCGTCGACCTGGAGAACGATCGAGCCATTGTCCTGGCCGGCGAAGGCTGGCATCAGGGAGTAATCGGAATCGTCGCCAGCCGACTGGTCGAGCGCTTTCACCTGCCGACTATCATGATCTCTGTTCAGGACGGTGAGGGCAAGGGCTCGGCGCGGTCCATCCCGGGGTTCCACCTGTGCGAGGCGCTCAAGCACTGTGAAGACTTGTTAATCAAATACGGCGGCCACAAGTACGCCGCCGGGCTTTCCATCAAGGCCGAGAATATTCCCGCCTTCCGCGAGAAGTTCAAGAGCGTCTCCCGGGACGGATTGACCTCCGACGATATCGCGGCCAAGCTCAGGATCGACCTTGAGCTCGAGTTGACCGACATCGACGACGACTTCATGCATGCCCTGGAGTTGTTCGCGCCGTTCGGACCCCAGAACATGCGTCCGGTCTTCCTCACGCGCAACTGCGAGATAGTCGGGCAGCCCTACACAGTCGGCAGAAACCATCTGAAGATGCGGGTCGCCAAGGGCGACGCGGTGTTCGACGTGATCGGGTTCGGATTCGGCGACTGGGCTAGGCAGCTCGGCTCGGAAGGCTGCCTGGTGGATATCGTGTACGTGGTGGAATACAATACCTGGAACGATGTCACCCGCAAGCAGATCCGCCTGAAGGACATAAAACTAACAGCCGGCTGCGGACCGACCCCGTAGCGCAGACAACAGGCAGCGGATGTCTCCACTATCTGTCACCGGACCCGACCTGCTCGCCAGGTTCTATGACGGCAACGTACGGGCGCTGTCCCGCATAATCAGCCGGATCGAGGACAACTCCCCTGGATTCCAGGAGATCCTCGGCGAATTGCATCAGCACGCCGGACACGCCCTTCGGATAGGTGTAACCGGTCCGCCCGGGGCCGGGAAGTCGACCCTGGTCAACGGCCTGGCCAAACAGCTTCTGCAGAGGAACCAGCGGGTGGGGATAATCGCAGTCGATCCTTCATCGCCGTTCACCGGCGGCGCCCTGCTCGGCGACCGGGTGCGCATGCAAGACCTGCCCTCGGATGGGCGCGTCTATTTTCGCTCCATGGCCACCCGCGGCGCCCGGGGAGGCCTGGCCTCAGCCACGAATAATGTGGGCATCGCGCTCGACGCTTTCGGCTTCGATGTTACGCTGATCGAAACAGTCGGGGTCGGACAGATTGAGATCGATGTCATCGATACCTGCGACGTTGTGGTGGTGGCGCTCGTGCCCGAGTCCGGCGATTCGGTTCAGACTCTGAAGGCCGGGTTGCTGGAGATCGCCAACATAATGGTCGTCAACAAGTCTGATCGATCCGGCGCCGACAGCCTCGCGGCGGAAATGCGCCAGGCCATTAAACTGCGGCAGGGTTCAGATGATCGCTGGAAGATTCCGGTGGTGCCAACCCAGGCTACCCACGGCGTCGGTGTGGAGCTTCTGGTTGAAAAGATTGACGCTTTCCTGGAGCACCAGAAGCAGACCGGCGGGTTTGAGGCGCATCGGCATCAGCGGGTCCGCAAGATGATTCTGGCCATACTCAGCGAGCGGTTCCGACGTGAATTCCTGGACCGCCTGTCGGACCATGTTGACTTCGAGAAGATCATCGAGGACATCACTGCGGGCCGCACCGATCCGTATCGCACGGCGGACGAGTTATTCGTGAAGTACGGCCAACCGGGGTAGGGGCGGCAGTTCATACTTGCGATGCGAATGTGATGTTCTTTACTTCCGTCTTGACCGTCCTTGATCTCAAGGACTGGGAATCTGAAAAACCACCGTGGAAAAACAGAATATATACTGCGCCGGACCGCTATTCAATGAAGCTGAACGTTCAGAAATGTTACGCTTGGCGGAATGCCTCGAGGGAGATGGCTTCGACACCTTTCTGCCGCAGCGCAACGGTTTGGAACTTGGGCGTCTTAGCAGTCGTTTGGTTGCGGACGGCTTTTCATTGCAGGAGGCCGACAGGCTTCTACAGAGAGCCATATTCGAACTCGATACCGCAAAGATAGTAGAGTGTGACGGCCTTCTGCTGAATCTCAACGGTAGGGTCCCGGATGAGGGCGCAGCTGCCGAAGCCGGTATTGCATGGGCCATTGGCAAACCGGTTGTTGCCTATAAAGCGGACTATAGGTCCCCATTTCAGGGCACGGATAATCCTCTGGTTGTCGGCCTGAGCGATTTTAGGATCGTGGATAAGATGGAGGATCTCCCACAAGAGTTCAGATCAAGACTGAACAACGGGTCGACGAAGCGGTATCACAACGGCGTATCCAGTCGGCTCAGTATAGGCGAGCGTGGGAGGAGACTCTTTGCGGCGATTTCGGAGAACCGAGTGGAGCGATGTGATCTTAGATCGATCTTACATGATGTAGACATTCAGTAGTCCTGGCCTCAATGCGGGAGGACCTATGCAGGGTCATGCTTGGGAAGAGCGCTGCTGCTTCCATCCGAACGCAATGAAGGGCGAGAACAGCAAGGGGAGAGCACAGCGTATATCAGGCGATCCAACCGATATCCGGTCAGAGTATCAGCGAGATGCGCGGATCACTCTTGACTTCCTGTCAGGCTTCACGCACAACTATGCTGTTCGAGCGTTTGAAGAGGTTTTCCTGCCAAGACCGGTTCTCTGAAGATCTATCAGTCGGACGCTTGCCACTGTCGGTCGCATCCGGGTGGCCGCCAGCTGCCATGTACAGCGCCAAGTCCCTTTAGAGTTATTAGCCGGTAATTCTAACCGTGCAGTTGCCTAAGACCATCAGGCAGCACCCAAAACGCCCCCCAGCCGGATGCCGGCTCGGGGACGCTTTCAAATGAGCAAGATGCTTCACTGGCCGAACTGCCGGGCGACAAATTCCCAGTTGACGATCTTCCAGAAATCCTCGAGATACTTCGGGCGGGCGTTGCGTTTGTCGATGTAGTAGGCATGTTCCCAGACATCGATCGCCAGCAGCGGCGTGTGCCCTTCGGTCAGGGGATTGCCGGCATTGGCCATGGGGAGAATACCCAGCGCTCCATCGGATCTCTTCACCAGCCAGCACCAGCCGGAGCCGAACAGCCCGGCGGCCTCGTCAGTCATCCTGCTTCTGAAGTCCTCGAATGAACCGAATGACTTGTCAATCGCCTCAGCCAGATCGCCGGCGGGTTTGCCGCCGCCGTCGGGTGTCAGGCAATTCCAGTAGAAGGTGTGATTGAACACCTGGGCGCCATTATTGAAGATTCCCCCGGATGACTTCCTGACAATATCCTCAAGCGGCAGGTCGGCGAACTCAGTCCCCTCGATCAGGTCGTTCAGCTTGTTCACATAGGCCTGGTGGTGCTTGCCGTAGTGGTATTCGATGGTCTCCTGGGAAATGTACGGTTGCAGGCCGTCCTTGGGCCAGGGCAGATCGGGTAACTCGTGCTTCATGGGGTTGACTCCTCAGCATAATATGACAGGTTTGGTCATGTCCTCTCGCCTGAAACCGCCCGGCAGCCGGGGCTGATATCAGGCATTGCTCACTAACCTGAGAGAACAACCGCCCCGCGAGGGAGTTCCCGCAACGACCATTAGCGGGCCGGCAAGCCGCTCCGCACGGAGATGTTATAACGTTTCGCGACAAGTATTTAACATTATGCGTGCAGCCCCCGTCAGAAGTCAAAGATTTCGGCACCTTTTGGGGTGTTCATACGTTAAAACAGATAAGGACATGTGGACTTTTTGTTGACCCCATCCGGGTCTGCCGTTTAGGTTATGATTAACAGGAGTTTGATACCAAATGGAAATTGGGTTGGTATACTCAAGCAAAGATCCCAGGCAGACCCGCACGCGCGATTTCGTCAGGAAATACTGCAAGGACCGCGGTATCCTGGCCAGTTTCATCGAGCACGAGCAGCCGGTTGAGGTACCCAAGATTACCATCAACGGCTGCGGGATTGACTTGAGCCAATCGGAAATGGCCAGAGGGCGGAAGCCCGGACGGTTTCCGTCGATCGAGGAGATCGGACATGCGCTCGAGAAGAGCTTCTGGTGCCTTTAGTCGGCTTCTGAGCGCTTCGCGGATGTAGCTATCCGCGAAAAGGCGGGTTTGTCGGATCGGGTTGCGACCTCGGTCGCGACAAGAGGTTCTTGATTCAGACAAGTTCAGGAAGGTAGATTCAGATCAGGCTGCGGCGGTGGGGTATGTCCGCCACGCTACAACCCGTGTGCGTTATGGTTCGTATGTTAAGTGCCTGACCGGCTTGAGCTTCTTACGGCCCGGATGCTTTGATGACGGGATGTAGAAATCCGGACCCTCCTTGCGTCGCATCCGAATTGTATAGTCCTGACAGGCTCGGCACCGACGAATGCTGCCGAGGGCTTCACGCTTGATCCGCCGCCGTCGTCGGTGGTCGGGCGCGTACACCGGGTGACCGATGATCTTGTAGCCTTTAAGGGGATCGTCCCGGTCGTGCCACCTGACTCCGGCCACTACCTCGGTGGTGCCGGGAGCATAGAGAGTGGCCCCGGGACACTCTATGAAGATATGGTCATCATCTTCGAATGGCTCAAGAATCGCCCCGACCCGATCAATCTCTTTGCTGTTGCAGCGCGGGCAGATCAGGACACCCCGGCGGTTGACCAGTTGGCCCCGGCAATAAATGCAGATATGAGTATTCACCATGCAACACCAGCTTGCAACCTGCTTCTCCGGAAGACGCGGTGGTCGGCGTCGAATCGTGCAGGATATCGAGCAAGCCGGCTGCCGCCGCCGGGTCGGTGCTGCAGGTCGTTGGCGTATGGGTGCTTAGGGTTTGGGTGCGGGCATTTGCAGAAGGTCCGAAGCCTCTCCGATGATGGACCGGGCCCCTCTGTGTGTGGGGATCACCCCTTAAACAGGAGGATCAGCGAGCAGACAGTAACAGTGACCGGAAGCAGAGCCACAAACTGCATGCTGGTGACGAGGCTGACGACGAAAGCCAGGGCGAGGGCGGGTACCACTACGAACTTGAAGACATTGAAGCTTATCCTGGTCAGCCGCGACACGAGCACCAGGACCAGCACCGCCGCAAGGATATAAGCGGCGTAGAGGCCATTCTGACCGAAATGTTGGATGATCACTTCCCTGATACTTCCCAGCACCCCCGAATAATCGTCGGCGGCGTGCCGGGCTTGCTGGGAGAGGTCATCGAGGCGGCTGATCAGCGTGGCTTCCTTAGACATCTTCCATCTCATCAAGGGGTTCGATGGTCAGCGATGATTCCCCGACCCGCGTGAGGCCAACCATTCGCTGCGTGAGGAAGTTCTGCGAGCTGATCCACTCATGGGACAGCCTGAGGATCTCCTCATGCTGAAGATCGGATTCCCAGTCGATGATCAACTGGTCGACCCGCTGGTCGTCGACCACTAGATCGTCCATTGTCAGCACAAACTTAACTCTCATCATGTCCAGTCCTGTCTTGCGTGACTGTTTCAGTGAGGTCTGTTCGCAAGCTTGGTGCCACCGCCTTCGTGATCCGATCTCGGCTGGATAATTGCTTCTGTAACAATGACTTACGATGCCTTATGGCGCGCCGGCCAGGGCCGGGCGGGTCGCCCGACTGATGAAACGGTGGGGCAATCCCCTATAGTCTGAAGGATATATGAAACGGCCCGACCGGATGAATGAACCGGCCGAGCCGGGTCGTATTACGGATTTCCTTTTGGCGTTATGGCGAGGCCCCGCCGACAGGCAACCCGAATCGTGCGGCGGCTACCCTGATGTGAAGGTGAGCGCGTGGGGAGTAGTCCCGCCGCGGTCGGGCCGCACGGCCCCGGGGTGATTCGAGCAACCGCTTCGGGGCGCCTCGCGATCAGCATTACGCGTTGTTGATCAGGTTCCATCCCGAGCCGGTCGCCAACAGCCGGTTCGGGCACGGATTACTTCATAGGCACACCCTCCTTGTTGCAACGTTCCCAACTTCGCGGCGAAGGGGGCTGCGTTTCAGTCACAGGCACACCAATCCATGGCGTGGTCTTCGGTATGAATGACTGACAGGTGGGGCAAGCCGCCGTGTACGGCTACAGAGGTAAAATAGGGCTGGACGGACATAGTGTCAAGCGATAAGACGGCACCGCGTAATCTGCGCCGGATGGGAACCACCCGCCGGCCGCCCTCCGCGAGTGAGGGCAGCGAAGGGAGGAGGACCTATGTGGGCTGCGCGGCCTGGGTCTTCATCAGGATATCACGTATCTCGCCAGGCCTGCCCGCCAACGCCGAGTGCCACTGCCCGAACCCGCCGTGTGAGTTCACTGCCTCGCACCACTCGTCGAGGTACCGACGCTTTACCTTGTCCTGCTCCGTGTTCTGGCCTTTGGTCTCCAGCACCAGGTACGAGCCGTTCCTCAGGCAGACCAGAAAGTCCGGCCGGTACTTGCGCACAACACCACGATAGACATACAGCACTTCGAAGCCCAGATGGTCGTTTTTGACCCAGGCGCTCACCGCGTCATTGTCGTCCAAAGCGAACGCATCCGATGCCTCCCAGGTGCTGTCGTAGACACAAACGTTGATGTGCGACCGCTTGGTCCGCTCGCACGGCTTGCCTGTGTACCAAGTACGCATGTCACCGGTGGCGCGGATCGGATGGTCACGGTCGAACACGGGCGTCAGGCGTTCCGTCTTCTCCTGTCGGACGGCCTCCCAGACGTGCTGCACGACCCGGGACATATTGAGCGTTACGATCAACCGCCGGCGCAGCTCATCCTGATAGAATAGCGGCGGTGTTATCGTGATCTTGTCGCACTGGATGAACTCCTCGACGACGCGGACCAGTTGCGCCAGCAACACTTCACGGCTGCCCTGCCAGGTATGCTTCATCTGATCAAAGACATCCCGCGCGGTCTTGAAGATGATGCGCTGCGTGCGGAACTCGCGCGCCAAGCGCTCCAAGTCGATACGATTGACTCCGGACACGTCGGGCTTGCCTTCGAGAATCGGTGCCAGTTCCGCTACCTGGGCAGTCTGCGCCGCGTCTAGTTCCAGCTCCTTTGCCTTATCCCAATCCAGAATCAGCGTCGGTTTGAACACCCGGTCGATGCGGATTACGTTGGGCCAACGGATCGCGAACTCGGCCTTGGCCGGGTCCGGCTCGACAGCCGTTTTCGGCTTCGGGGGTGGTGGTGGCCCGTCTTCACCACCCTCATGCGGCAGAAACGTGAACGGCACGCCGAAAATGTTGACATACTCCGCCTCGAACACACCTGTCTCGGGGTTCACTTCGTAGGAGGTGCGCCGCAGCCCGCGGCCGACAACCTGCTCGCACAACAGTTGCGACGAAAAGGCGCGCAGGCCCATGATGTGCG
Organism: uncultured Ignavibacteriales bacterium; assembly: GCA_964526835.1. GTDB lineage: Bacteria > Zixibacteria > MSB-5A5 > GN15 > FEB-12 > DAOSXA01. The sequence continues at coordinate 22,702 of CAZGMK010000010.1, read as the reverse complement.
TCACCGTTTTTGCGTCCCACCCCTCACTCAGCATGGCAACCGAAATGATGTTCTGGAATCGCTGTCCGGGCTCTCCCACTTTGCCGACCGTCGCCACTATTTGCCGAACGATCTCCTTCTGCTGGTCCTTGGTTAGCTTGGGCTGCGCTGCGGCGTCCGATTCGTCGGCATCTTCGGACGAGTCTGAGGCGGCCACCTCCGCGGGGACGTTTGCCTCTTCCTTCGCTTCGGCTTGATCCAGCACCTTCGAGTCGATGTGCAGCACGCGATCCGGATCGCACAACTCCTCGATGTGGATATGCCCGGAATCGAAGGCGTGTTTCACCCGCGCCGCCGTCTCGGTGCGGTTGCAGACGGTTATCATCACCGGCGGGGTCGGCAGTCCTGCCTCGCGCCAGGCCTTCCACGCCTCACGCCAGTCGTAACCCAGCAGGTAATATGCATTCAGCACGAGGTCAGGCAGCGGCTCCTCGGGCTGGGCGCGCCGGTTGAGGTCGTCCTTCACATCCCTATCGTTGTAAATATGGTAGAGGCGTGACTTATAGGTCTTGGCGTCGGGTACGGCATCGTCGCGCACTACCACACGCGGGGTCTTCACCAGCCCCGATTCGATGGCGTCGTTCAGCCCGAAATCGCTTACGATCCAGCCAAACAGCGCTTCCTCGCGGCTCTTCTTGCCGGATGGAGTGAAGGGTGTCGCTGAGAAGTCGTAGCAGCGCAGGATACCCCGAGAGCATTGCAGTCGGTCCAGTCCGCCGATCCACACGGTGGCCTCCCGGGCGCTGTCCTTCAGGTCGCGCGAGCGCAAGTACTTGCCCTCGGCCTCCCAATTGACGCGCCAGGCGTGGTGCGCCTCGTCATTGATCACCAGCAGGTTGCGCGCCTTCGCCATCTCGCCCAGCACGTCACGGGTGTAGGCTTCGTTACTCTTGACACCGCGCTTGTCCACGCTGCGCCGCTTATTGATCTGCTCCTCGCTGTCCCAGGCCAGCGCGTGCCAGTTGCGCACCAGCACCTTGCCCTGACGCAGCTTGTCCATCAGTGCCGACGGCACGATGTCGAAAGCCTCATAGTAGTTGTCGTGCGCGGCCGGTTCCAGCACTGCCAAACGGCTCTTGACAGTCAGCCCGGGTGCGATGACCAGTACGTTCCTGGAGAAACGGGCATCCTGCAGCGAAGCTACTTTGTTGAGCACCTGCCATGCAATCACCATTGCCATGACGATGGTCTTCCCCGACCCGGTCGCCATCTTGCAGCACTGGCGCAGAAACGCGCCGCCGTCGCCGGGAATCTCGATGCCCACCCGTTCAGCCGCGGGCGCCTCGGCCAGCCAGATCAGCGTCTCCACCGCCTCCAACTGGCAGAAGAAGAACCGCCGCGCCTCGAACCCTTCCGGATCGCGCCAGTGGTCGAGCAACCGCTTGGTGATCGCAGTCAGGCCCGGATATCCGGCCGCCCGCCATGCCGCCACGCGCGGGCGGATCTGGTTGACCAGCGGGATCTCCACGAAGATTCCGGGGTCGTCGAATGCCCTGGACTCACCCGAGGCAACCACGTAGCCCGCCGGCCGACGGCCCTCGACCAGATCGAAGGTACGCGCTTTGCGGTCATACCGCCAATGCTGTGCCGGCTCCTCGTAGGGCGAGTTGATAATCAGGCGGTCGATGGTGGTGCGGACCATCACTCCACCCCCATCACCTTCAGACTCTCGATCCCCCGGTCGTCCACGATCTTGACCGCGATGCGCTTATGCTCGCCCGGTTCAAAGGGCAGCGAAACCGTGCCGCGGTAGGCCTCGATCAACTCCTCGTCGATCTCGGCCTTCAGGTTCCTGGCCAACTTCGCCCAGCCCTCCTTCGGCCCGGCCATCGGGAAGAACACCTGACGTGGATACAGGCTGCGCCCGTCGTAGTCGGTGTCGAGCTGCCAGACCGCAATCTTGTCCTGGCCGCCCGATTCAATGTCGCCGGTCCTGGTGTTGTAGTAGTCGAAGCCGTGTACCGAGACTCGGCATTTGCCCTTGTCTGTACCCTCTTTGATGCGCTCCACTACCACATCCGGCTGACCGATCAGCCAGAAGCTCTCGTTGCCGGCGCGCTTCTTCTTCAGGTCGTCCGTCAGCAGATCGGCGTTCATCTGCACCTTCAGCAGTTGCATCCCCGCCTTCTCGGGCGTCAGTTCGTCGATGTCCTTCGCCGCCTCCGGGTCAAACTGGAACGCCGCAAAGAGCAGAATCTTCGGCCTCGGCGCCAGCGTGCGGGCTTCCTCCCAGGCGTGCTCCACCTGGCGCTGCTCCAGCGGCGCGTGCTCCGGGCCGAAGGAAACGACAATCCGCTGCCCTTCGTCGTCTTTCGTTTCCCCGTCAGCGTGCAGCCAGCGGCAGCCGGGCAGCGGCTCCAGCCGGGCGAAACGGATGTGCTGGCCCGCCTTGCCACGAATCCCGGCCCGCAGTAGTTCGTCGCGCCACTCACCTTGACGCAGCGTCTCGCCGGAGCGAGCGACAGAGGCATCCGCCGGTTGCGGCGCGCCTTCCAGCAATTCCTCGACGGTCTTCACCGCCGGGGCGGGGACCGCCTCGACGGTGAACGGGCCGCTGACGCGGGTCTTCCTCTTGTCCACGAACGGCTGGTCGTAGAGCGTCTCCTGCGGCGCGTGGCGGGCGATGGCCGCGTCGATCTGCTCGCGGGTCATGCCTTCCCGGATGTCCGGGTTGTTGGCGATGGACTTGAGCGTCACGTGCGGCACGGTCTTATACGTGAAGCCGCTGCCCACGCCTTCGTGCGGGTGCGCCAACTCGTAGTAGTCGAACACCGCCGTCATCAGCCGCTGCTTCGCGAGCGTCAGCGCCACCCGCGAGGTGTCGCAGGTGATCCAGCGCCGCCCCCACTGCTCGGCCACGTAGGCCGTCGTGCCGCTGCCGCAGGTGGGGTCGAAGACCAGGTCGCCGGGGTCGGTGGTCATCAGGAGGCAGCGAGCGATGACCTTTGCGTTCGTTTCAACAACGTACCTTTTGTCCGTAGCGAACCCGGCAAAACCCGTGTCCATCCACGAGTTGTTCATAGGCATGACAGGGTAGTCATCGATAAAACGAATAAAGTTTAACGTGCTGCCTGATAATTCAATTCGGTTGGCATTTCTGAGTCTCTCCATTCCCTCCGGGTAGCTTGCTTTCCAATGGCTTGTCGGCTTTGGTCTAAACACCCTGCCTTCAAACTCAAATGGAGTATCGTCCGATGCAGCGCCTTGACTCTGTAAATCACCAAGCCGATAAATTCGAGCACCTCCGGGAAGAGTTTGGAGACCTTCCCTTTCATCACGCGTCATTGGCCTCCGGATGCCGTCTTCCAATTCCAGATACTTGTAGGCATCGTCACCGGTCGCAAGGTTGTTTTTCTCAAAAAACAGTTGTCGATACTTCAACTGTGACTTGTCTTTGGCGTACCAAAGGAGAAAATCACCCACACGGCTCAGGGCTGAAGAAGCAAATCCGCTGGTCGTAGCGAAATAAATCTGTGAAACGAAATTCCCCGCCCCAAACACCTCATCCATCAACTCCCGCACGTGGTGCACGTTCTCGTCGCTGATCTGAACGAAGACGCTGCCGCTCTCGGTCAAAAGCTCCCGTGCCAGCAGCAGGCGGTCGCGCAGGTAGCTCAGGTAGGAGTGGATGCCGAGTTCCCAGGTGTCGCGGAAGGCGCGGATCTGCTCCGGCTCGGCGGTCAGGTCCTCGTCCTTGCCGTCCTTCACGTCGCGCTTGTTGACAAAGGGCTGGAAGTTGGAGCCGTAGCGGATGCCGTAGGGCGGGTCGAGGTAGACCATCTGCACCTTGCCCGCCATGCCCTCCTTCTCGAGCAGCGAGTTCATCACCAGCAGACTGTCGCCGGCCACCAGCCGGTTGCTCCAGCCGTGGGCATGCTTGTAGAAGTCGATGGCCTCGCGCAGGGGCGGGGTTTTCCGGCTCCATTCCGAAGAAGAGATCGCCCGGATCCGCGTAGCCCTGGCCGTTGCGCTTCCGCACCGCGTCGATGATCGTGCGCGGGTCGATGCGCTCGTGGACGTGCAGCGAGACCGTCGGCACCTCGAAGGAAGTGTGTTCGGCCTTGCCCGCCCATTGCAGCTCCGGGTCCAGATGCGGATCGTAGGCCCAGGTCTTCTTCGCCCCCGCGTCCGGGTCGGTCTCGGGCGTGACCAGCCCGACGGGTGGGTTGTTCGGACGCTTCTTGTCCTTGTGCTCGTACGACTCGATGGGCCGCTTGCTTGCAGTCTTCTTCTTTCGTGCCATCAATGCCTATCTGTCCGTTTTGTCATGCGCGGGTTCGGGAGCCTAATAGTACCTTTATCGTCTCTTCACAACATCTTCGGGCGGGCAGGTTGCGGATGGGACTCTGATTAGGCACCCGGCGTCGGGTTCCGTCCTGTCATAGCTGCACGTCGACATTCCGTAAGTCCATCGCTAACGTTCTGTCTGTCTGGCTTGTGTTTCCACTGCGACCTGACCAGCGCCATGTATCTGAGTCTCACACCGGTTCCCGTACCACTGCTTCCCCATGGCATCAATCTACCCTCCCGCAGACTGCACCGCAACCACAAATCCGGAGGAAGAGGCAGCGAACGCTCCTGCCTATCCGCGCACCCTCTCCGTCAGGAAATCGATGATCTCGGGGGTTTTTATCCGCTTCTGCTCCATCGTGTCGCGGTCTCGGACAGTCATGGTGTCGTCTTCAAGCGTCTGGCCGTCGACGGTGATACAAAACGGAGTCCCGGCCTCATCCATGCGGGCATAACGCCGCCCAACTGCTTTTCGGCCATCTCGGCCGGAGGCTTGTCCCCCATATCCGGGTCAGAGCGCTCAAAAGCGCCATCAAAGGGCACATACCTATAGGCACGATTCTCAAGCGCTTGCCCACCCTCAGCCGTCATATATGCGACACGCCAGGAAAAAGGAACCGGGCCACATGCCTCTACCCCGCATCAATATTCTAAAGTTAGCGCATATGGGGATCTGACCTACAGGTGCTCGTCGGGTGCACAACACGAAAAGGTCCCGCCGCCGAGAGGCGACGGGACGCATCTGTCTCAAGCAGGCCGGCGGAGATCTACAGGCCCAGCTTCAGCCTCACCGCGTAATTGTAGTCGCCGTCACCGCCCGGATGGTCGGTGTGCTCGACTCCGTAGATGGCGCCGTCGATATCCAGAATGCCCAGCTTAAGCCCGGCGCCGACCGAGGGCCAGCCCTGGGCGAAACCGGCGCGCAGCGCGAGAATCTTGAAGCCGCTGTACTCTCCGCCGAAGTAGAGCTTGTTGAACACATTCTCGCCCCTGGAGAAGAAGATGTCGTTGAAATCCGCCGCCAGCATGAGGTCGCGGGAAACATGATAGGCGGCTCCGACATTCACCTGGATCGGCGGAGCATCGCCATCGATACTACCGATCAGGTCGCGGATGTTCATGCCCATGTCCATGCGGCCGGGAATCAACTCATACAGGGCGCCGACATCAAGGCCGAAACCGTGCAGCGACTCCTCCACGAGCGTGTCGTAGGCAGTCGAGACATCGATATCGGAGGCCGACAGCATAAGCTCGCGCACCTGGTAACGGCGGATGATCTTCAAGGCCGCGCCACCGTATAGCTTGTTGGGCAGGAACCTGACCGGCAGCTCGATTGCCGCGCCCCCGGTGATGACATAATCGGCGATGCCGCGCATGTACACCCGCGGATCGAAAACCCCCTTGTCGGCCTTGAACAGCACATCGGAGGCCCCATAGACGCCGAATGCGAAGTTGGGAAAGCTGATCCCTATCTGTGGGTAGGCTCCGAAACCCATCCAGTTGTCGTCGTATTCGCTCATGTCGTCGAGCAGGGCCGACTGCTCCTCGGGAGAAGCCTCACTCCAGTTGTCGAAGGCCTCCTGGTGCTTATCATAGAAATCGAACATGCCGATCACGTCTTTGCCGAGCGTGGCCTGGATGTTGATCAGGTCGATGTGTCTCCCGGCCCGCACCAGTTGGGCCGGGTTGTACATGGTGGCCGAGAAGTCGTTCATGGTGGCGATCCCGGCGCCGCCCATGCCGACCGCACGGATGTCACGGTAGTTGACATTGGGCGGCTTGGCCATCGCGCAGACCGCCAGAGCAATCACCAGCAGCCCTGTCAGAGTATGTCCAGTATATCGTTTCATGGAACAGTCCTTTCCCGTCTACTGCCAGGTCCCGTCGGAGTCTTCGTCGATCAGGCCGTCGCCGTCGTTGTCAATACCGTCAATGATCTCCTCATCGGCGCCGTTGTTACCGTCGTTGTCGATCCCATCGGCGATATAGTACAGCGGGGCCATGAGAACCACTTCGTTGAGGAAGTCGTCAACTTCCTGCGGATCCAGACCAAAGCCGTCGGTGGCGATTTCCGTGATGATGTCGCGGGCTAGCTCGACAATGGCTACGATGTTATCGATGATGAAGTTCACCAGATCGATGATGCCGGGTGGAATCGGACTGGCGGCAGCCAGGCCGGGCTGGGTGCGGGGAGACACACCTGCTGAGACGGAAGCAATGAAGTTGCGGAGGTTCGTAATGGCAAAGCCGCCCCTTGATTCATCCCACTCGATATCCAGATCATAATCCGAGGCGTTGATCACGCCGTTGGTGTCGGTGTCACGGAACATCAGACAACCCTTCACTCCGGCTACGACTCCGAGGTCGCCGTCGATATCGTCACGGCCTATAGTGCCGGTGGCTTCGCCGTTGTATATGGGCAGCAGATCTTCGTAGGCCATGTTGACCGCCTGATACAGACGATTGGCCCGCTCGTGATCCCACTCCGGTCCGGTGAACGGAAGCTTGTCGCCGTCGCTGCGGCTGTTGTCCTCGATCTCGGCGGCGATAGTGAGGGCATTCTCACCGCTGCCGTGGATAACCGCCTTGGCATGGAGATACCTGGCGTCGGCGTTGCTCGGCTCTTCGGCCATGGCCTGGGCGAACTTCGCCGCCGCCTCATCGTACTCGGCGTCGCGCAGGTGCTGCCGGCCTTCGGCAATGAGTGTCTCGGCATCCTCGCTGTCGGACCACTGGAAGATGTTGCAGCCGCCGGCGATGGCCACCAGGGCGGCCAGCATCAAGGTCGTCAGCAGAATCTTGATTCGCATGATAAGGATCCCTTCAGAAAAGAGTTAACCTCTGTGCCTACCACCGTTATGCATCGGGAGCATAGCATCGATTCACGTTCCGTTTATCGGCATGACTTCGCACGCATTAACTAATGATCCAGGCTGCCGTAGCACGTCGACGCTGGAGTATGACCCGAATGCGCCGCAATTATCGCCCATGCGGTGGGCTGCTGTCAAGATAATACGCGCTGCGCAAAACGGGTCGGATTTTTCTCAAAGGTCTTGCGCCAGGGGCCGATTGGTGCGTAATTGTCTGACGAGAATAAGTTCCGTTGGGGGTGGCGTAACCAACCGCCTGAGATCATACCCCCCTGACCTGATCCGGGTAATACCGGCGTAGGGAAACGGTAGATGCCGCGAGCATCCCCCCGGCCTGACTCAGGCCGTCCCATCGATTCAGGACGGAACCTTGCAGTTAACGGTTAACCGCAAAACGCGAGGTTACTGTCATGTTGTTTCGCAACTTTTTGATCGCCGCAGCGACTGTTCTGCTGCCGGCGGCCGCCGCCGTGGCCATCGAGGCCGTGGTGGTGGATGAGAACGACCGCCCCCTGGAGGCGGTCACTGTCACCACCGACGTCGAGTCGGTGAGAGCCGTCACCGACGAACGAGGTGTCTTCGAATTGCCGGATGACGCCGACGTAAGCCGGATAACATTCTCCCGCGTAGGCTACCAGTCGCGCCAGCTAAGACTAAGCGACATGCCTGAGCGAGTCCGGCTCGAACCGCTGTACCTGAGAGGTGAGGACATCGTTGTCCGCGCCGACCGGACTGCGGGCGGCCGGGCGGCCGCGGTCGACAACTACACGCGCGAGGAGATCGAGCGCGATTATACGGCCGGCGAGTTGCCGCTGCTTCTGAACAGCAGCCCGAATGTGTATGCTTTCGCCGATGCCGGCTCGGCCCTGGGCTATTCGTACATGCGAATTCGCGGTTTCGATGACAAGCGTGTAGCCACGTACATTAACGGTGTTCCTCTCAACGATCCAGAGTGGCAGTCGACGTACTTTGTCGATATCCCCGACATTGCGGCGAATGTTACGGATATCCAGGTCCAGCGAGGGGTCGGACACGCTCTGTACGGAGATGCGGCTTTCGGCGGCAGCGTCAATATCGCTACCAACGCCTTCACCGAGCCGCGACGCACACGTATCACCGCCGGATACGGCCAGTATACATCGAACGGCGCCTCAGTCGGCGGCATTTACAAGCAAAGCCTCGAGTACTCGTCGGGGATCGTCGATGGTCGCTGGCTTTTCTCAGGCCGCTTTTCCAAGCTCCGCACCGACGGCTACCGCTACAACAGCTGGTACGATGGCTGGTCGTACTACTTCTCACTGGCCAGACTCGATCCCAATATGACGACCGAGCTGTATGTCTATGGCGGGCCCATGCAGATGCACCTGGCCTACACCGGCGCCACCCGCGAGCAGATCAACGAAGACCGACGGGCGAACCCATTTCATGCCTACGATAACGAGACCGACAACTTCAACCAGCCACATTATCACCTGCACAACACTTATCGCCTCGGCGAGCGGGCAACATTGGACAATACTGTCTACTACATCCGCGGTAAGGGCTATTGGGAGCAGTTCATGGGGCCGGAGAGCTACCCGACCTGGACCTTCGCCGACTATGCCATCGACACCGCGCATACCGTCGGCCAGACCTCCGGTGAGTTGGTACGTCAACTCTGGGTCCACAAATACCAGCTCGGCTGGAACCCACGCCTGGATATCGAACACGACCATGGCCGGCACACAATCGGGGGCTCGGTCTACTACTTCAAGTCCGATCACCGGGGCCAGGTCGTCTGGGCCCAGCCGTTGGTGCAGTCGCTGGATCCGCAGTACAAGTACAACCAGTATTACGGGCGCAAGCAGGTCGCCTCGCTCTACGGTCAGGAGATGTATGACCTGACCGAGCGGTGGTCGCTGCAGGCAACGGCTCAACTCCGCTACCAACGCTACGAGATGGAACAGGCCGGCCTCGGGGCCTTCAGGCCTTACCACTACGCCTACGACTGGTTGTACTTCTCGCCGCGGCTTGGGGTCACCTATGAGCCAGATGATGGGCTATCGCTTCACGCGCTGGTGGGTGTCTCTTCGCGCACTCCGGCCGAGCCGAATGTCTATGATGCCGAAGACCCCAACGCCATTCCCTCACTGGAAATCCTGGAGACACGGGTAGCCGATGGCGACACCAGCTACGTGTTCGGCGATCCGACAGCAAAGAGCGAACGGGTCTATGACTTCGAGCTGGGCGCACAGTATCGTCGGACCGGATGGCGAGTCGGCGCCAATGTCTTCTGGATGGAGTTCCGCGATGAGATCATCCCGGCGGGGCAGGTCAACCCCAATACGGGTTATCCGATGATGGTCAATGCCGACCGGTCGGTGCATGCCGGGCTCGAGCTGACCGGTGCGGTCGAACCACACCGCAGCTTTCGAATTGAAGGAAACTACAGCTACAATCATAATCGCGTGAAGGACTTCACCGGCAAGGTCGATGTGTACCTTCCCGACTGGTCGACCTACCAGACCGACTTCGACTATTCCGACAAGACGATCCCGGCCTTCCCCGACCACCTGGCCAACCTGCTGCTCGGATTCAACCACGGCCGCGTTGGGGCGACGCTGCGTCTGCAGTACGCCGGCAAGCAGTACCTTGAGTTGATGAACGTGGATTCGCTGACCATCGATGCGTATGCGGTGGCCTCGGTCTCGGCGGAGTACCGCCTGCCGCAGCTTCTGGGTTTGGCCGATCTGACCCTGCAGGCGCGGGTGGATAACCTGTTCGACGAGAAGTACGAATCCTCAGGCTATGGCTGGAGTTATGGCTCCGCCGACACTCCGGGAGGTCAGGTCACCTGGATCCATGAAGGCCATTACTATGTCGCAGCAGAACGCAGCTACTATCTGCAGTTCAAGCTGGACTTGTATTGATGGGACAATTCGGTGAGGAGAGTGTTTTCGGTATCCGAGACCCTTCTCTTCCGGGCCTGCCGCCGGCGGGCCCGGAAGCTGACCAGCCATGCAGCTGGCGGCTATTCCCCTGTATCCGGACTACGAGGAGACTATGCAGACGGATCAGGAAGTCTGCGGTGCACCGCAAGTAGCCGCCCTGTCTCTTGTTCGGTTTCCTGTCCACGGGTGGGCTTGCTTCAACAGCGCCGCCACATCACGTGCGATCCGCAGAGAATCGCGGACTCTGAACCCTCTCACTCGACGATCGCCTATGCACTGGTTTGACTACAGCCTGATTGCGGTTTACCTGGCTGTTCTGTTGGGTCTCGGGCTGAGCCGCCGCCTGAAGAAGGGCAGCGACGCCGGCGAGTTGATCCTGGGCGGGCGAACCCTGACTTTGCCCGCGTTTGTCGCCTCGCTGGTCTCAACCTGGTACGGTGGCATCCTGGGAGTCGGTGAATACAGCTACCTCTACGGCGTTTCGAACTGGCTGGTCTTCGGACTGCCGTACTATGTCGCTGCGGCCCTGTTCGCCTTGTTCCTGGCTCACAAGGCGCGGCGATCCGAAGTGCTCACCATTCCGCAGCGTCTGGCTCAGGCTTACGGCGACAAGGCGGCTCTCGCCGGCAGCGTAATCATCTGGCTGATGATGGTCCCGGCTGCCTATGTCCTGATGCTGGGGGTCCTGGGCCACATTCTCTTCGACTGGTCACTGGCCGCCGGGATTCTGATCGGCACCGCCATCTCGGTGCTATACGTCTTCACCGGCGGATTCCGTGCTGTCGTGCGCACCGACTCGCTGCAGTTTGTTCTAATGTTTGCAGGCTTTGCAGCACTTCTCGGTATTTTGCTTTCACGCTACGGCGGCTTCGGTTTTCTGTCCCAGAGTCTTCCGGAAACCCATTTGACCTGGCACGGCGGCAATTCAGGCCTCTTTATCCTAGCGTGGTACTTCATTGCTCTGGTTACGCTGATCGAGCCGACCTTTCACCAGCGCTGCTATGCCGCTCGTGATGAAGCTACTGCCCGCAGGGGCATTGTCGTCTCGATCGTATGCTGGGCGGTTTTCGACTTTCTCACCACCTCCTGCGGCCTCTACGCCCGCGCCCTGTTACCGGAGCTGGCGGAGCCGATAGCAGCCTATCCGGCGCTGGCCGCCATGGTCCTGCCGATCGGCTTGACCGGGCTGTTTTCGCTGGCCCTGTTGGCCACCGTCATGTCCAGCGTGGACTCGTATTCGTTCCTGGCGGCGTCGACCTTCGGGCATGACATCATGCCGCGGCTTGTCGGTCGGCGCGACGACAGGTCAGTCAACCGGTGGACCCGCTGGGGCCTGGGCCTTTCGGTTTTCACAGCCATCGTCGTCGCCTGGTTCTTTCAATCGGTTGTCGAGATCTGGTACGCTTTCGGCTCAATCGGCACTCCCGCCCTGCTAGTTCCCGTGCTCGCGGCGTTCATAGGGGGGCGACGCTTATCATCGGGCGGGGCATTGATGACCATCGTGATTGCCGGTGGCTTGGCGGCATTCTGGTATGCATCCACGCACTGGACGCCCGACGGAGACTACTGGCTCGGGCTTCAACCGATATTCCCGGGGTTGGCGGTGTCGATCGCCATCTACCTCGCAGATACAATGCGGGCGAACCGGAAGTGAAAACGACACTACCCGTACCAGAGCAATCTTGCCCCAACCCCCAGGCCCTAGTATATTGTTGGTCTATGAGTGAACCACTTCGTATGTCAAAAGAAGGCGCCGCCAAGCTCGAAACCGAATTGAAGCGCCTTAAGTATACCGAGCGGCCGAAGATCGTCGCGGAGATCGATCGCGCCCGACAGCTCGGAGATCTTTCTGAGAACGCCGAGTACCATGCCGCCAAAGAGGCCCAGGGTCATCTGGAGCGGAAGATAGCCGACCTGGAGCACAAGATCTCCCGCATCCAGGTAGTGGATACCGACTCAATCCCTTCCGACAAAGTCTATCTATACGCTAAGGTCCTGGTCAAGGACTATGGATTCGACGAGGAGATCGAATTCACTATCGTACCACCCGAAGAGGCTAAGCCGGATGAGGATATCATTTCAGTCGAGTCGCCGGTGGCCAAAGGGCTGCTCGGCAAAGCCGTAGGGGAGACAATCGAGGTCTCGGTACCGGCAGGTACCATGAAGTACCAGATACTCAAGATATCCCGCTGAGCCCGACGGTTTCGTGGACTGAGCTGGTTTGGGGAAGGAAGGGGGGCATGGTTGCGCAGGTCCCCATTATTCTGTTGATGCAGAGAGTCGGTGTGCGCCGTCCTGTTGGGGTGGCCCGCGATCGTACTCAGGGAAGATGTCCGACTTCGGTGGAGGGTGACAGCAGGCAGCCCGGTCCGCAGGGAGGCGACACCTCAACCACGACGATCGGTCCGGCTGACCGGCGGCCCTCGGCATGAGATGGCTCATTGTCAGGCCAGGCGCTTGGTAGCGTGCTGTCTTCTGTCGTATTACTGAGTACTGTGCGGAGGCTCGGGGTGGTTGAAATCATCGCGGGGCGTTTCAACCAGGCTCATAATGTCGGCCACGAGGATCGGCTCTACGGCGTAGAATCCCTGCCCGTACTTACATCCGGCCTGCAGACCGAAGGAGCGGGCCATGGATGAGATGGATTCAAGGTAGTCCTTCTCACTCTTTTCGGGATTCAGAAACTGCGAGCGATGGGCGCTGAGAGCTTCGATCCAGCGATCGAAGCAGGCGCTGATGTCCACCACGAAGTTGGGCGCGACTCGCGGGGGGAGAAAATAGTGGAAGATCCGCCGGACCAGATGCCGCTCACCTCGCAGGTCGGCCTTCTGGAGCGCGGCGAGATTAGCCGCGTTGATGGCTATGATACCGGCCGCCACATGGTCGGTATGAGACTGGCGCCGCCCGTGGCCAACATGCGGATACGGGGCCATGATCATCTTGGGGCGGGTATCGCGGATTATTTGGGCCAGGGCCAGTCGGTGCTCGTAGGTGTCCTCAAGGCGCGTATCGCCCCAGTCGAAGACCCTGATGATGTCGGCCCTGAGTATCTCGGCCGCCTTGAGGACCTCGCGCGCCCTTATCTCAGCGGTCCCGCCGGTGCCCATTTCGCCTTCGGTCATAATGACTATACCGCAGCGATACCCGCGATCAGCCAGGCTGACCAGCACACCGCCGGTTCCGACCTCGACATCATCGGGGTGGGCGCCGACCGAGAGAACATCGTAATTACCTGTTTTCTCACTCATGGTTTCAGCAATAAAAAACCCGGAGATGGTTCTCCGGGTTTCCCGTAAATCCCGGACCCTTAGTCTTTGAAGCTGGCCGAGTGGAACTTCAGCATCTGCTCGAGCAGGTCGTATACATACTGGTGGTTGGTCGCGGGCCGCTCGTCATATCCGGTGTATCGATAAACTGTCGGGGAGTACCCCTGTGTCTGCAAAAAGCTTATCCACGATTCGGTCATTTCATTGTAGGCCCATCTGGCTTCGGGAGAGGTCCCGAGCCACAGGTCGATGCCTTCGAGCGATCCCCCGTCGAGCAGAAGACTGTCGAGATTCTCAGCCATCCACATCGACCATATCGGCTGATAGGGTTTCTGCAGAACGCCTGACTCATCCCAACCGAACGGCAGGTGGAAGTGCAGGCTGAAAGCGTCCTGAGTAACGATACTGTCTATCAGAAAGTTCGGATACAGTGGATTGCCATCCTCGTCGACCATGGCGTACTCGGGTTGAAGCAGAGGAATTGTATCTACGACCAGCAGAGAATCCGTACAGGTCACGGTTGTGTCGTTGCCGACAATAACCGTGTCCCAATTCAGACACTGATAGCTGCTGTCTCGCCAGGTGCTGTTGACCCTGAGGTTACGAATCGACTGGCTGTCGGCCATCACAGTATAGGTGATGAAGCTGTCTATGTTGAAATACATCGGGGAGAAGGCCATGCCACCGCCCGCGAACATACGGGACACCGGGTATGCCTGAGAAGTGTCAAAGCCGGTCGGTGGCGATCGCCGGAAGGTTTCCGCCGTGAGGTTGGGCTGCTCGGCGAAGACCGTATCCATTAGGCGGACCAGACCGCCGTCGCCATTGGGACCATCGAAATCAAGCGGGCCATCGACGCCGGATACCGAGCCGAACACATTCGGGTTGATAATCGCGGCGCGATACGCTCCGTAGGCGCCCTGCCCGATGCCGCCGATGCCGCGCTTGCCGGGATCGGCTAGATGAATATCGGCGGAGTAGCGGTACTCGAGATAGTCGATCAGGGCATCTCCGATGATCTTATCCCACTGTCCGGCACCGTTGCTTTTGTCGCCTGCGTAGAAATAGCCGCCGAATACGGAACGATTGGCGAACATGACCACCGCCATAGGATCGATTTCACCATCCGCTAGCAGCCTATCGGCGATTCCTTGCAAACCGTGATGAAGATAGAAGTACTCGCCGCTACCCTCAGGAGCAAGCAGGATCAGCAAAGGAATGGGATCACCCGGATCGCCGGTGGCGAAATAGCCGGTGTCCGGCCAGTAGGCTGTGAAAGGCAGTTGATTAGTTGTATTACCCACCTGCACCACGAGCTCGTCCCAGAGCACCCGATGCTGTCGGACTTCCAGGCCGCTGTCAAGCGGCTCCGGCCGATCCGGGTTGGTGCCTCGATCGGTACAGCCGACCGCCAACATCAGCAGGACAATGAACGCCCCAACGTATATGAATCTGAACATGGTCATTCTCCTTAGAACCGATAGTTAACCGATGTCACCAATTGATAAGCGCCACCGGCGTAGTCGCCGGCGAAGCTGTCCACTATACCATCGTCGTTCAGGTCAACCAGCTTCTTGCTGGCGACATCGTCGTGGTGAACATAGTTGACCGCGAGGCCTATGTCCCACTGCTCGAAGTGCACCGTGAAACCACCGGCGAGACCGAGCTTCGAACCCAGGTCGAACGCCTGGGGCGTCGCCAATTCATCGTCGCCGGCCGGGGACTGGTCGTAGAAACCACCGATGAGGATTTCGAGCCGGTCGCTATAGGCGTATTCGAGGCCAAGCATCGCCTTCAGTGTATTCGACCAATCAACCGGACGATTGAGATCGGCGGTCAGGAATTCGACCATCATGGAATCCTTCATCGCCACCTGCCGATATAGTGCTTCGGTATAGAGGTCGTGTCCGGTGTATTCAAACAGAAAGCCGTCGAATCGAGACCAGACAGTGTACTCGAGGTCGAGGCTCAGACGCATCCTCTCGGAGGCCCGCCAGGCAGCCCCGGCGGCAAGGACCGGCGGCAGCGATATCGTGCTCTCGAAGTCACTCGAGTCCACTACCAGACTACCACTCTTCAGAAGCATCTCAACACTTCCGGACGGATCCTGGTCCACATACTGGGGATAAACGATCTCCGGCATGTAATAATCAACCCGAGCCTCACCCTCTGCGGTGATACCGGTTGGCACGAATGCCCGGAGCCCAAAGGTCAGATTGTCACTGTGACGCCACAGTAACCCCGCATTGAAACCGAATCCGAATCCGTAACCATCGTGATGGGACCAGCTGACGATATTGTCGTACGGCCGGTCGGCGTACTTCCAAGTCGGATCAATTGCAAGATATGGGTTGCGTCGGAAGGTAATATCGTTATAGAGCACATCGGCCCGTAACACCGCCAGGCCCAGACCCAGCGAAAGCTTCTCGGGAATGAGTTCCCGGGCGGCTGTAAGCTGAAAGGCGACGATGTCGAAGTTATTGAGATACTGGCTTGAAGGGACAGCCGTGCTCCTGTTGTAAGCCAGCATGTGTTGATACAGCTTCCAGTTCTGTTGATAGTCGAAGGGCTGATAGGCTGAAAGTCCGAAGACCATCTCATCCCAGACGGGCAACCGCACGACGAAGCCGGCGCTCGGCAGGGACAATATCTGATGATCATTATAGCCGACTCGATCATTGAGAACACCGGTCTCAAACCGACCGTCCCAACGGAATGAAGGAGTGATCTCATTGCGGTAATGAGCAAAGGCGTGGCTCAAGCCCAGTTGATCGTCATAGAACTCGGCATAGCCGGCCGGATTATACCAAGCAGCGGTCCAGTCATCGGCAACGGCCGTAAAGGCGCCGCCCAGCCCGACCGCTTTGTGTCCGAAATCGAACCCCTGAAAGCCGCTTGCGGCAAGACTACCGGCCGCCAGGATGACGATGGTAAGTGCCACCGCCGATAGCTTCGCAATCCTCATCTGCATCTCCATATCTCAATTTGCCTCAACTATTCTCCTGCCCGTGACGGCAATAGCCATGCTGTCGCCCGGTGTTTCCACCCAGAAACGACAGACCCTTCAGGACCGAGCAAACTCGTTGTCAGTTGAGAGCTTCCCGGCCAAAAAACTGACCGGTCAAGGTACTACAGCCCCTTGCCCTTGTCAAGCACGGACCATTTGGTTTTTTCGACCAGCGCATCAATTGCGGTGGACTCTCAACCGCCTGCCTATCAAACGTATTGGAGAAGGCGAACGTTGAATCCCATCCTCGAAACTTCGGCCTCGCGCCGCTCGCCATGGGGACGGAAAATACTTCCGGTTGTCTCGGAATCACATAACCGCGTCAGCGACTCTGTCGGCCACACCCGAAGACAACCGGGGCGGCGTATCTGGTTGCACCCTAACGCCTTCTGCAACACACAAGGCGGCCCGGCACGTCCTGTGCATACCTCTTCGCCGAGCGAGATATCCAGGCACTCGCTTAACAGGAAAAGGAAGGAAAGTACACATGATCAAACGCATAGGATTGCTGATCATCCTCGTGATCGTCCTCGTTTCGCTTGGCTGGTTCAAGGTTGTGAAGGCCCAGAACCTTGATGATCTGAATCAGACACAAAGAGAGCGGCTAAGACAACAATGGCAACAGCACCAGAATCGCGCCGTGGAGAAAACATGGCGCAGTCCCGACATCTTCGACGACACATCGCACGATTCCGACGCGCTTGCCCCGACACGAGACTACCGGCCCGACCCCGCCCGGGAGCGTCTGCAGGCGCCTGATAGCCGTGATAGTCTCACGCACGACAGCCTGACCGGCGCCTCCCTCATCCCGTTCGAGGACCTCCGCCCGTTCGGCTCCGAGTTCTTCGAGGTTGAAGCCGCAGGCGAACCGCCGGTCGATATCGGGGCCTCCGATGACTATGTACTGGGGCCGGGGGACAACATCGTCATCTACCTGTGGGGTCGCGTCGAGAAGCAATACCAACTGACAGTTGACCGCCAGGGTAAGGTCGTCGTGCCGACTGTGGGCGAGATCACAGCTTCGGGATTCACCTTGCGGGAATTCACCAACCAGGCAATGCGCCACTTTCGCAAAGCCTACTCCGACTTCGAACTGACCTGCTCGCTGGGACGGATTCGCCCTATCCGAGTCTATGTCGCCGGTGAGGTCCATCGTCCCGGAGCCTATACTGTAAGCGCGCTGACCTCGCTGTTCAATGCCCTCGTGCAGGCTGGCGGGCCGAATGATCGGGGCTCGATGCGTGCAGTCAAACTCATGCGGCGCGGAAAGTGTGTCGCCGAAGCCGATCTCTATCGCCTGCTGCTGGCCGGCGACAACAGCACTGATGTTCGCCTGCAGAGCGGGGATGTCATCTTTGTCCCGGTGGTGGGCCCGCAAGTGGCCATACGCGGCGAAGTTAAACGCGACGCCATCTACGAGATGAAGGGTCAGCAGACGGCCTCCGAACTGTTCAGCCTGGCCGGAGGACCCACCGCCCGGGCGTACCTCAATCGAGTGATGCTCGAACGGGTGCAGGGACTGGATCAATGGGAGGTGATCGACCTCAACCTGAGCCCGGCCGACACCGGCGGGGACCACGGCCTGATTCTTCGGGACGGCGACCGTTTGACTGTCTACTCCGTCTTCGAGGCCAAGCGCAACATGGTCGCCCTTTTCGGTTGGGTCAGACATCCGGGATATTACGAACGCAACGACACGACTCGTGTCTCGCACCTGCTTCGACAGGCGCAGCTTCCCGACTATAACGTCTATTACGATCGAGCCGATCTGTTCCGGCGCCACCCCGACTTTCGAAGCGAAGTGATTCCGATCGACCTGAGCGCCGTGCTGGCCGGAGACTCCGCAGCGGACCTACAGCTGGCCGACCGCGACTCTCTTCACATCTACTCTGTTGAGCACATCGACAACAAGCGCCGTGTGTACATTGAGGGCGCGGTGAAAAAGCCGGGCTGGTATCCTCTCTACGACAGCATGAGTATTGCCGATCTGATCTTTCTGGCCGGCTCGTACGTCCAGGCGGCCGATCAGTCGCAGGCCGAGCTGGCCCGAGTCGACGACGATGGCCAGGTCGAGTTGGTCTTCGTACCTTTGCGAGGGGAAACAGCTCAGACGATCCTGTTGACCGAGGATGACCACGTGTTCATCCGACACAAGCCTAACTTCAAGAAGGAACGCACCGTCACAGTGGAGGGACGCGTGCAATACCCGGGCGAATACGTGCTGCAGTCCGACCACGAAACCCTGTATCAGATACTCCAGCGCGCAGGCGGATTCACCGAGGATGCCTTCCCAAAGGGGCTGGTCTTGCGACGGCCCTCAATCGAAGACGGCCTGAAACGCCTCGGCGTTGATGACCTGGTGGATCGGTCCCGCGAGTTGACCACAGACTCTGTAGGCAATATCCAGAAACGACGGCAGTTCGAATATGACCTCGGCTCGATGAGTCGGATTATCATCGGTATCGACAGAATCCTGGCGACACAGGGGCGCGAAGGCGACGTCACCCTGAAGCCGGGAGATAAGGTATTTGTCCCCTCGATACCAACAGGCATCTCGGTCATGGGAGCGGTCGGGTCGAACGGCACCCTGGGCTATGCCCCCCAACTCAAGGTGAAAGACTACATCCGGCGCGCCGGGGGGTTCACTCGACAGGCGGACAAGGATGAAACTCGTCTGATCCGAGCCGACGGCGAAGTCCTGTCCGACGGTGTTCTCGGCAAACGCGCCATGCTGGGCGATATTGTGGTAGTCCCCACTCGCATCGAGCAGAAACGTGACTGGGGCAAGACCATAACGACAGCCCTGTCTGTCACCACGGGTCTGCTGACCTCAGTCTACATCGTGAGCAAGCTATAAATAGGATAAGGTATAACACTTTCAGTCTCTCTTTCCTTCCTGAATGCCGCCTGCGGCCGATCTCGGTGCAGGCGGCGTTTCATTGTTCGACAGATCCGGAGGGGAACCTGCTGCCCTCCACAGGGGAAAGGACTTCCCGAAAAGCAGTGGCCGGCGATACCGTGAGCCATCTCCCAGCTTCCGAGCATGGCTATATCGCATTGTCGCACAACGCGTTGACCGTTAGCCGCGCACCGCTCGAACAGGTTCGGCATCCCCCTTGCTTTGCTGAGAAGAGGAAAAGCAGGAGAAAGTGACAGGAAGTCATGCCGGCTCACAAGGAATTGTTCTCATCGGACGACCTCGGATGGTCGTCGCCTCCGCCGACCCAACCGGTCGCAAGTCCCCGCGTCAGACTCAAGTCATCATTCCCCCGTTCCGAATGTCGAGCCGCCGTGAATCCCACCCGAACCGAAATCAAAACAAGAATCGATGGAAGGATGACAGGATGAATTCACTTACCGGACTGACCAATGTCCACCTTGACGACCTGACGTCTCTGGTGGCCCGCAAGAATCGAGTCAGTAAGTCGATGCTGATGCCTTACGCGGACTACACCGAACTCGTGACCGAGGTTCTCAGTCTCGGCTGCCGGCCGGGGCAAACTCTTGTCTCAGCGGGAGTAGCCCTGCCCCAGGTGGCGCAGGCGGCCGACCGGGCCGGCCTGCAGATTACCGAGCAGCTCGGCGCCTCTCCGTTCGCAGCCGATCTGGATGCAACTCTCGCCGGAATCGGATCGACCTCGGATGTGATCGTCGTGGCCAACCCCAATCGGGTTACCGGGGCGCATTTTTCGGCCGGGGAGCTCGAGGAGATGGCTCAATCGATCCCCGACGGCCTGCTGGTTGTGGACGAGTATTATAACGACTTCTTCGGCGTCAGCGCCGCCCCCCTGCTCGACAAGTACACAAACATTATCATATTGCGCTCCTTTACGGCCGCCTTCTCGATCGTATCGGCCGAAGCCGGCTATGTTCTGGCCAATTCCTCCACCATTGCCACACTCAAGGACGCCTTTGACGGCAAGCCCTTCTCGCTGACTGTCCGCAAGACCATTCTGGCCACGCTTACCGCCGACGAAGCAGTCAAAAACCGCCTGAAGGAAGTCCACGACGAATCACTGCGTTTGTCGACGGAGTTGAATCGCCTGGGCATCCAGAGCCGCATATGCGCCGCCGATTTCATCCTTCTGCGCGTCTCCGATCCGGCCGCGGTGGGCAACCATCTGGCAGTCGAGAAGGTGTACGTCGAGAACCTGGACGGCTACCCGCAGATGGGCAGCTATCTCCGCTATCAGGTCCAATCGCCCCTGACAAATGAGCGCATGCTGACCGCGTTCCGGAGCATGCCCACGACGTTCTGGAGAATGAAGAAGTCCGACTTACGACGGACCCGCCTGGGAGGCGGCGCCATGAGAAGCGCCGACCAGCCACAGCCCGACGTTGACGGCATGATGAACGAGCCTTCGGCCGACCGCACCCAGACCGGCTGGCTGGCCAGGCTGAAACAAGCCTCTCAGGAGAAGGAGAAGAAGGCAGGCTCGACAAGGTGAGTCGACTCACCCTCCAGCGGCAGGCTCCGGCAATGGGTAAAGCCATTGCCGCCGACGTCCGATAGAGACAGCAGACTGCCAAAAGGAGGCTGAATCCCTCGCCATCAGGCGGGGATCCCCGCGATAGCAAGCTGAGGCAACCAGACGGCGCCGACAGCAACGATCAAGGATGGTCATGCTCGAACGCACACGACGTTTTCTGCTGGTTCTCTGCGGCCAGACCACGAGCGCAATACTCTCGGTATTCGCCCTGTGGCTCGCCGCCGGCTGGCAGAGCAGTCCGGCCGGCTGGCTGTACTGGGCGGCGCCGACGATGCTGCTGATCCGTCTGTCGTACCGTCTCTCGAGAGGACCGCTGCCGGTTCTAGTGACTCGCTCCATCACCAAGCGTGCCTGGCGCATGTTGCTCGACGAAAGCCTCATAGCCATGGCCTTCCTGGCCGTTACCTGGATGGCGGCCTGGCCGGTTGAACGCGCCACCATGCTCGGTTGGTTCGCCCTGAATCTGGGCTTTCAGTCGATGTTCCTGGCCGTTGTCAGACTGCTCTTGCGGCACCTGGCCGCCCAGCGCCGTCGCGGCCACAACCATCTCCTTCGGCGGCAGGCTGTCGTCGTGGGCGCTGGCGACCAGGCGAAAGCCATCGTCGACAAGGTTCTTGACGCCCCCGAAATGGACACATACATCCTTGGGTTTTTGGATTATCACCACGACGGGCTATGGCGCTATCGCGACATCCCACTGATCGGGCACCCAGATCAACTACCCAGGATCATTGCCACCTGCCAGGTCGACGCCGTCATAATAGCGGTCGAAACCGAAGACTTGCCCCGGACCCAGAAGGTCTTCGAGGCGGCCGAGCAGATGGGAGTCGCGGTTTGCCTGATGTCGGACATTTTCCGATCCCGACTGTCGCGCGTTCGTCCCGGTTACATCAACGGCATTCCCACCCTGATCTATCGCGCCGTCTCGGACAATCTCGCCGCCATATGGACCAAGTCGCTCCTGGATCGTCTGGGCGCTCTGGTCGGTATCATCCTGACGGCGCCAATAATGCTGGGTGCGGCTATATGGATCAAGCTCGACAGCAAGGGGCCGATCCTGTTCCGTCAGACCCGAAGCGGCCTCAACGGACGCCCATTCACCATGTACAAATTCCGCACCATGGTCGCCGACGCCGAGGAGCTAAAGGATGCGCTGAAAAAGCAAAACGAAATGTCCGGGCCGGTCTTCAAGATCAGGAACGATCCGCGAGTAACCCGCGCCGGACGAATCCTGCGACGGCTTTCTATCGATGAACTCCCGCAGTTCTTCAATGTGCTGATGGGGCAGATGTCGCTGGTGGGGCCGAGGCCGCCGCTGCCCAAGGAAGTAGTCGAATACGATCCATGGCATCACCGTCGGCTGTCCGTCAAGCCGGGCCTGACGTGCCTTTGGCAGATAAGCGGGCGTAACAACGTCGACTTCGAGGACTGGATGAAGCTCGACCTGGAGTATATCGACAACTGGTCGCTGTGGCAGGACTTCAAAATAATCGCCCGCACTGTCCCGGCCGTGATGAAATCCGAAGGGGCCTCCTGACCCCCATGCACTCCAACCAAGGTCACATGATGCGACGTATGCTGCTGTTCCTGCTGGCGCTGGCCATATAGGATACGTCAATAGACGCCGATTGGCTCACGGGCGGGGCGGCCGCGCCTCACCCGAGGCGTGGACACAGACAGGCGGATCAATCTCCGGCGATGGGCTTTCTCAACAAACCCAGAGCCTTGGGGTACCGCTGGTTGGCCCACAGCAAGGAGGCTGTCTCAAAACTATATAGTTGATTAAACATGGCGGATGTTCGAGTCTGGC
>CAZGMK010000009.1:0-106222 GCA_964526835.1 uncultured Ignavibacteriales bacterium | reverse complement strand
CACTCAGCACTTTCCCAAGTGCGTCGGGAACTCTTTTGAGACAGCCTCCTTGCTGCAGGACAGCCGGACTGCCACCGGAGCGGATAAACCAGGTCGCGGCTGAGTGCCGGATTTTGTGGGGGCTGATGTGGAGACCGACTTTCTTGCCCATGCGCCAGACAATTTGGCGGCAGTTGTCTTTATCAAGCGGGCGGCCTTGCTGAGTGCAGAAGACACGCTCTCCGGGTAGCTCTTTTCGCCAGCGTTGGAAGTAGAAGTGCAGGGCCTTTTGCATCTTCGCACCCATCGCTACGTACCGCTCTTTGTTTCCTTTGCCAATGACCTTTATGAGGCCGTTGCGCAGGTCCACATTTTCCGTTGTCAGCGTCAGCAGCTCGTTGCGGCGAATCATGGTGTCATAGAACAAGAGTAGCATGCAGTAATTCCGATAGCCGATGAATGTCTTCTTGTTGGCGGTGGCCGCCGCAGTCGAGACTTGCTCTGGAGTGAGGGTTTCTTTTATTGTTCTCTTCGCCTTGATTTTCTTCAGGCGAGCAGCGGGATTTTGTTTGGTCCAGAGCTCTTCATCTTCGAGGTAATTGAAGAAGATTTTATAGACGGTGATTCGGCCATTGACCGTTGCATCCGAGATGTTCGGATCGTTAATCAGAGACATGATGTAGTCTTGCAGATGCACTTTACCAACGTCCTCGATATCCACTCCCTTGTCATCGAGGAACCGGGCAAGATAGCCCAGCCGTTCTGCATAGCCGTTGATGGTGTTTGGCGAGAGGTTTTTCATTCGGCAGCCATACAGAAAGGCATCGATGTATGCCTTCCAGTTTTGGCCCATAGCCATGCTATCGACCAAATCATACAATCGCTGAACATGGGGAAGGTCGAACATTTTCCAGCCTCCGTGAAAATCAGAAGGTATTTACGCTGTTTCAGTGGAGTTGGAAATCGGGCTAAGTCATTGAACGGCAATAAAAAAATACGCCCAGGAGGAGTCGAACCCCCAACCTTCTGATCCGTAGTCAGACGCTCTATCCAATTGAGCTATGGGCGCATTCCAAGTCCTCAATAAACCCCACCCACCCTGCGTGTCAAGGGGTTTTTCCCTTGATGACACCGCAGCCGCGGTGTCTATTCGCTCATCGCCAGCCAGATGATAACCGCCGCCACGATCACAAAGGCCCCGAAGATCAGTCCCAGCAGCACTTTGTTGCCGCCTTCGTCCTGGTCGTCGTCGCCCTGGCCTGATCCGCTGCTCTGCTCCCCGGCGGCGTCGAGGCGGTTGATCCAGGTGTCCTCGTTCGCCTGCAGTTCTTTCGACTCGGCCGGGAGGGTGAAGACGTCCATCTCGTCGTAGGTGGACTCGCCGACTTCGTGGATCTGCAGCGCGATGACCGTCACATTGTCCTGGCCGCCGCGATCGTTGGCCAGTTGAATCAGGTCCTTGACAATATGGTCGGTGCTCTTGCGGGCGGCGTATGCTACCGGGAATATCTCGTCATCGGGCACGAAGCCGCAGAGACCGTCGGAGCAGAGAATATACGTCTGTCCCGGCTCGACCTTCATCAGGCGGTAGTCGATCTCCACGTTTTCGCGGACTCCCAGGGCGCGAGTGATGACGTTCTTGCCGACCATATTAACGGCTTCTTCGTCGCTGATGTCCTCTCGTTTTTTCATCTCGGCGACCCAGGAGTGGTCGGTGGTCAGCGGGATGAGCTCCTTATCGCCGAGGCGGTAGGCCCGGCTGTCGCCGACGTGGGCCACCGACATGATGTCGCCTTCCAAGGCCAGAGCTACGACGGTAGTTCCCATGCCGGAGAGACTTGGGTTCCTCGAGGCGTGGTTGAAGATCGACCGGTTGGCCAGGCGGATTGCCTTCAGCAGCAGCTCACCGCGATCGGGCACCGGCTTGTTCAGGTCAAGGTCGGGATCGGCGTGGACCTCATCACGAAACTCCGCGAAGACCGCCTGGATGGTTTCGGCGGCGATCCTGGAAGCGACCTCGCCGGCTCTGTGCCCCCCCATGCCGTCACAGACCGCGAAGACGTTGTGCTCCCGGTCGATCAGCAGGTAGTCTTCATTGCCCGGCCTGACCAGGCCGACATCGCTTTTTCCTGACACTTGAACTTTCAGCGGCACATTCGATCCTTGATATTGCCTTGTTCACGTTGGCGCAAGCCGCGTGTTTCTGTCTCCAATATCGGGAGAAGATGCGTTTAGACAACAAAAAAAGCCCCGGCCGATGGGGGCCGGGGCGTGCAATTCGGGAAGATATATCTACTTGAGCAGGGTCATTTTGCGGGTCTGGCTGCCCTGCTCGGTGGTCAGGCGGTAGAAGTAGACGCCGCTGGACAGGGAGGAGGCATCCCAGGTGAACTCGTGCTGTCCGGCGCTCAGGGCGCCCATGTCGATCGACTCAACGGTGCGGCCGAGGATATCGAAGATGGCGATATTCACCCGTGACCTCGAGGCCAGCGAGAAGGCGATGGTGGTAGTGGGGTTGAATGGATTCGGGTAGTTCTGGCCAAGGTGCATCTGGTCGGGAAGCAGGGTGACATCGCCGTGGTTGACGTCGTTGCCTAAGTCGGGCTGCAACAAAACCACACCGGAAACAGTCACCGAGGGGTCGCTGGCCGAAACCACGGTATAGTTGAAAACGCCCATGGAATCCTCATTCTGAACGTATGACGGCCTAGTGACATCGAACCACACCATGACCTCTTCGCCGATGCCGACCGGCAAGATCCCGCTAGTTGAATCAACTGAGCCGGACCAGTAACTGTTTGGCGAGACCTGGATGAGGCAGCCATCATCGACATTGCCGGTATTGGTCACGCCTACCTCAATGCGCATGGTGGCATCCGGGGGGATTAGATCTGTGTCTGGAGGAAACGTCGTCAAAGTGAGGTCATAGTTGATACCGGCGGTGGCGGTGGCCACGACCTGGCTTTCGACGTTCACCCCGGGATCGGTTCCGGAGTATACGGTGAAGCTCAGGGTATCGTCGCGGTCATCCCCGGGCCAGTTGGGGATATCGACCTCGAACCAGGTATAGACGACCTCGCCGGCTTCGGCCCTGACCATTTCGGTGTTGGCGCGGACTGTCCAGCCCAGTGTCGAGCTGGCGGTGATGCCGACCTGATCGGTGGCATCGCCGTCATTCTGAACCCCGACCCAGAAGCGCAAGGTGCGGCCGGGTTTGCCCTCCTTGTCGGGCGGATGGTAGGCGATGCTCAAGGCGGGATTGACGTTTGATATGCTCAGGTCAATTACCGCCATCTCTTTGTCATACCAGAGCAGATCTCCGCTTATGACGGTCGGATCGGCCCAGATGCCGTTGATCTTGAAGCGGATTGAGTCTCCTGGCTCGGCGCCCTCGTCGATATCCTGGTCACCTGTCCCATAGGGGTCATCGCCATAGACGAACAGTGGCCCAAAGAGGCCGATCGAGTCGACATTCTCGCCGATGGTAAAGGTACCGCAATGGACGTCGTCGGGGTCATAGGCGTCAATGACGGTTCCCTTGGGCGCAAGGCTGCCGTTTATGTATGCGTGTCCGCGGAAGTCCTTGGCCCAGGGAGTACCGATTACATCCGCTACCGCGGCGGCGGTCAGTATCAGCACAATCCCGGCGGCTAAGCTCAGTGTTAGTATCTTTCGAATCACGTTTTCACCCTGTCTCTATTGTCCGGGCCCGACCCATGGTCGGGACCGGACGTTAGCTGTTACTTCCTCTTCACATATTCTGACTACTTCAGCAAGGTCATCTTGCGGGTTTCGGTGTACTCGCCGGTTGTCAGCCGGTAGAAGTAAACGCCGCTGGCGACCTCGGAGCCATTGTCGCTCCGGCCGTTCCAGACGATCTCATTATAACCTGAGGTAGCCATACCGTCAAACGGTACTGCAACAAGTCTGCCGAGCACGTTGTAAATTTCAACGCGGGCTTTCATGGCCGAGGGCAGGCTGAAGCCGATGTTGGTAGTCGGGTTGAACGGGTTCGGATAGTTCTGGCCCAGGTTGTAGGCCTCCGGCAGGACATCGGTTGAGCCGTGGGCCTTGCTGGTCAGGGCGCCGATTTCGACCCGGTCGCCGTTGGTGGTCCAGGTGAATGTCTCGTTGACCTCGACCCCACCGATCTCCAGGTAGAACTCGTGTCCCGGGTCGACCGCGCGGCGGCCATCCGGGGATTCATCGGAGCCGTAGACGGGCATGAATCCGAACAGGCCATCCTGGGCTACGGTGAAACTGCCGATGGCCTGGCCATCAGCGGTATGGGCGGTCACACGAGTACCGGCCGGCACGGTCTGGCCGTCGAGGGTCAGCTCGGCGCTGAACAGGTTCATCCAGCTGCGGGTAACCAGGACATCGTCGGCGGTCTTGGCGGCCAGGATGTTGTCGGGACGCAACTGCGGTGCAACCACCGGGCCGTCACCCGGATAGAGCAACTGCGCCGGACCGTCAACGCGCAGCCAGTAGCCGTAACACTGGCTCATCAGGTCGAGGTTGCTGTGAACCTCGTCATCGGGATCGTAAACCAGGTAGCCTTCGTCAAAGCCCAGGGCGACATCGAGCGGCCCGTCGATGCTCGCCAGAGCGGTCTGGGGCGGCATGCTCAGATCCGGCAGGTAAGAGACCAGGTTCCAGCCATTGTTGAGCATGATCGGAGTTGTGGCCGCCACCCGCGAGCCGGTGATTTCGAGTGTAGCCGGGGCGTTGAGCTTGATCCAGTACCCTGAGAGGTGGTCCACCTCGGTCAGGTTTGAGAAGACCGGGAAGTCAGGATCCCAGGTCAGGCCACCCTGTTCGAAGCCCAGGACCACGTCGACAGCGTCGCCCAGCGAGGCCAGGACGGTCTCGATATCGTCGACGTCGGTATCCAACGGCCAGCTCACGAGGTTCCAGCCGGTGGACAACTCGCAGATATGGGTATCGGTGCCGTCGACATCGAGGCAGATCTCATGGGCATCACCATTGCCGGTCCAGCGCGGGACGGCGTGCGGATAGGCTTCGATGCCGTTGACGTAGATGCGAATGACATCGCCTTCTTCTGCACCTTCGTCGAGGGCCGTCCAGGGATCATCGCGGTAAACCGGCATGAAACCGTAGGCGCCGAGTTCTCGGACGGTGAAGCTGCCGCAGTGGACACCGTCGGGATCGTAGGCATCGATCACCGTGCCGACCGGGAAGGGCTCGCCGCCCAAGGTGTTGAATTCACAGTAGAAGTTGACCCACATATCGGTCGGAGTGATGTCGTCTTCGATCGGGGTCAGGACAATCATGATTCCGGTCTGGGAGTAATTGAGGTTCTCGATCACAGCCGGATAGTAGCCGTCTTTGTAGGCGTACAGGTCGAACGGGACGACGGTCGAGTGGAAGAACTCGAACAGGCCGGTGGCATCCGACCAGACCCGGTCGTCGAACGTGCCGGTCGGATATTCGGCCCACAGTTCAACTGTGGCGCCCTCAATCGGGTTCATTTGCGGATCCACGACATACCCGCAGACGTAGTTATCGGGGGTGCCGACCACGACGCCGCCAGGTATGATTCTCGGTTCAAACGGTTCGACCGTCGGCGGCCAGCAGGCCATCTCAAAAACGGCGTCCATGGCGTCGATCGGATAGAAATTCTGGGGGGCGCTATGGTGGACCGTAAAGTGCAGTGTCACCAGATTGCCGACGGCGGGCTCGATCATGCCGTCGTCGTCGTCGGCCTCGATCATGATATGATTGCCGTCACTGGTGACTGTCAGGTTATACCAATCCTCGATCAGGCTGCCGTCGAAGGTCGCCGAATCGAAGGTGAAGTGATCGCTGATAAATTCGAAGGTCGAGCTCACTCCATAGAGATTGCAGACAAACTCGATACTGACCGGGACCTCGATGCGCGCACCCGGCACGCCCGGCACCGTGGGGATGCGCAGGACATCGTCCTCGGACTGCTGCGGGAGAACCTCGAGGTATACGGTGACATACCGGGAGCTGGGATCACAGACCTCATTCGGATCGCCGATAACCGCGACCTGAGCCGAATAGAGCCCGGGCAGCAGATCGAAGCCGTTAACCGTCAGCGTGATGTCTTCCCAGGTGCAGCCGCTGTCGGGGACACTCAGCCAACTGAATCCGCTGGCCTGAGCCAGGTCGAAGCAGAAGTCATCATCCGGTGTAGTCACCTGGAAAGTCTGGGGATCCGGATTGACCAGATCGTCATAAGCCATGCTGAAGTACAGGGCAGTGTCGGACAGGTACATCTCCGAACAGGACCAAACATAATCCTCGACCAGAATGGTGATTTCGCAGATTGCATCGTCGCAGCCGAGTTCAGCGTGGGCGGTTACGGTGAAGGTGTAATAGCCGGCCCCTTCGGTCACGAAGCACAGGCTGTCGTCGTGCCAGTAACCTGTCTCGGGATCGACGGTTACATTGACGGCGTTGGTGATCGGCAGGTAGAAGCAAAGTTCGCACGGCTCGGAGGGATCACAGAGGGTGATCTCGAGGGTATCGTCGGGGCAATCGATTTCAGCGTCTTGACATCCGATCGGGATCTCCGCTATCACCACCAAAGTGCAGGCGGTTTGGCCGCAGGAGTTCGATGCATTCAATATCACTTGGCATGTGTCCAAACCATCCGGGGGTGTTGACAAATTGAGACAAAGCTCGTTATCCTGCCACAAGATATCCGAATCGCCGGCGTCGTGAACCACTTCGACGCTACTGGCGCCATTGATTACAAGAGGAATACACCACAGCTCGTCAGCAGGGATAAAAAGCGGCTGCTCGGCTGGGCAATCGATCGTGGGCGTGGCGCAGTCGATGACCTCGACTTCGATGTTACAGTATGTCTCGCCGCAATCATTGTAGGCTATCACTGACGCCCAGTAGGTGCCGACAGTGGAAGCGTCGAAGCACAGGGTATCATTCGCCCATTCGGGGAGCCAGATGCTCTTATCGGGCATGATGACGACCGAGTCGTAGTCGGTGATCGCCATCGGCATACAATATGGCTCGTCCTGAGTCGTGACTACAATCGGCTCCGCGGGACAGTCTATGCCGGGGGCCGGGATTTCGGTGACGTCGACAGCCAGTTCACAAGTGTCGGCGCCGCAGGGGCTGCCGGCAATGACCATGAACTCATGAATGCCAAAGCCTTCGGCCTCAAAACAGAGCTGCCCGTCATCCCACGTTGCGCCTTCGATAGTGACCGTCTCGGCATCCGTGATTTCGAGGCCGATGCAGACCTGGCCGGGTTCGCAAACGGGATAATCGATGGCGCCGTCCGGACAGGCGATGGCGGGCATCGGGCATCCGATCACCTCAATTATAACGTCGCAGGTGTCGGCGCCGCAGTCGCTGGTAGCGATGATGCTGGCCGGATAGACGCCCGGCATGGAGATGTCGAAGCAGAGGTCGCCCTCAAACCAACCGGCTGTCCAGCCCTCATGGGCGTGCTGGACGTATACGGTGTCGGCGCCGGTGATCGGGAGCTCTACGCAGTGATCCTGCCCCGGGACTTGATCGACCACGATAGGTTCGATCGGGCAGGCGATCTCGGGCTCATCGCCGAAGGTAACATTAAACATGAGTTCACATGCGCCTTCGCCGCAGGGACCGGCGGCGCTGACGCTAATACTGTAAGCGCCGGCAGTGTCGGCCGTGAAGCAGAGCTGACCGTCGTCCCAGGCCCCATAGCTGGCGGAGACTTCATCGGCCCCCTGAATCGCGAGCGGGTAGCAGACTTCACCCGCGCTGCAAAGAGAGATCGGGATCTGGGTCGAAGGACAGTCAATGGAGAAAGCAGGCTGGATGCCTACAGTCACTATCATGGTGTCCGCCGATACGGCGCAGTCATCCGAGGCCTGCACTACGAACAGGTAATCACCGTTTTCAGTGAAGTTGAAGCAGACTTCATTGGCGACGGTGTCAATAGTAGCGCCCGACGGCGACACAACAAGCTGCTCGGTGACAGGATCGCCATCCGGGTCATCGACGGAATACGTAAAGCAGTAGCTGCCCGGTTCACACGAGGTAGTCGTGTCGACGCCGGCCGTAGTTATGCTCGGCGCCTGGTTGAAGTGCACATCTACATTGACCTCGCAGGTATCTGCGCCGCCACAACCGGTCGCGATCACTTCGATCGCAATCACTCCGGCAGCGTCGGCGACAAAACAGAGCTGCCCATCGGCCCAGTCACCGAGACTGGTAGCTACTTCATCAGCGCCGGTGATCGGCAGGTCGAGGCATATCTGCTCGCCGGGGCCGCAGACAGAAGCGGGGATGGTATTTTCCGGGCAGGCAATCCTGGGGCCATCGGCGAAGGTCACGACAACGGAGAAGCTGCATTCGATTTCGTTGCAGGGACCACTGGCGGTGATATCAACAGTGTAGGTGCCGGCGGTATCGGCCGGGAAGCAAAACTCATTGTCGGCCCAGGCGCCCATATTGGACTCGAATTCGGTGATGTTGGTACCGGCAAGCGGGATGCAGACCTGGCCGGCCTCGCACAACGCGATCTCGACCGGTTCGGTCGGGCAATCGAGGGTCGAAACTTCGTTGATGATTACGGTCACGACGATCGTATCCTGATCAGTCGCGCCGCAGGCATCCTCGACTTCGACTATGAAAGTATAGTCGCCGGCTTCTTCGGTAAGGAAGCAGATCGAATTGTTGAGAGTATCCAACGTGCCCGTTCCGGAGATCAATCGCTCGATCACCGGATCACCAGCATCCGGATCCGAAACCACATAGGAGTAACAAATCTCTTCGATACCGCAAGTGGTGAAAGTGTCGTCATCATCGAGCACAACCGCTGGGGCTCTGTTGATGGCCACGTCCACCGAGAAATCGCAGGTATCAGCGCCGCCGCTGTTAGCGGCTATGATCCGGAAGCCGTAGGCTCCCGAGGTATCGGCGTCGAAGCAGAATTGTCCGGCGTCCCAGACGGCGTCGCCGGCGACAGTGACCGTGACGCCTTCACCGGCGATCGGGATGTCCAGGCAGACAGGACCTGGATCGCAGAGTTCTTCGGAGGTCGGGTCCGGACAGGTGATGACCGGCGGCTCCGGCCCGGCTTCGCCAATGGTGAAGCAATGGGGGCCGTCCCATGAGGGGATAGCCTCAGGCGGGCCGGCCCATTTCCAGAGGCCGGAGGGAGGGAAGAAACTTGAATCCAGACATATTTCCCCGCCCTGGTACGCGGGATCGATGGGCCCAATAGTAATCGTGTGGGTGATGTCATCGAACCCGGCGGGCATCCCTACCGGATTGAATATCACGGCGCCACCGACGCCGACAGTATCGGCGCCGGAGCCGGTGACGCTGAAGTTGTTGATGACATAGACGAGGTCAAACTCAGTTCCGCCGATGGCATCGGTGCTGTCGGCGACAGTCGTGGTCCATTCGGCCCCGGTGGGGGAATAGACCCGGAAGCCGTTGGTGATGCCTTTCTGTGAGTTGCCGACATCGTTTGTCATTCGAATGTGAAAGGTGATGGGCGTTTCCATCTGGACGGCGTCAGGGGCACTCAGGCCGTCGACGTGGTCGACGCTTATGGACTGCGCCTGCGCCTGACTACACCAGAGGGCCATTGCCAAAAAGGCAATGATTAGCACTCTCAGTCTCATCTGCAATTCTCCTGATTTTATCTGCAAGTGTTTTCCTATTGTCGGAAATCGTTGAGGGCCCATGGCTATTCCAAGCGGACGTGTCGGCCTGCCGGATTGACGAGCGGTCCCTGAATCGCCCGGCTTGCGGGCAGCGCTCCAGGTGTCTGTGGCGACAGGCAAGGTGTTAACCCCCATGGTGTTAAAGAGGCACAGGGGTGGTCGAATGAGGGTTCAGTCATACGCGGCATAAATCGCCCTCCTGAGCACAAGAAGGTTACCTGAAACTCCAAGCCAGTTATGTCAGACCATTCAAGCGATAAGTACTGCTGCCCTATTGAGCAACACCTGTGCCAGACCAAATGCGGGATAGATCGGTCTTAACCCCCCATTGAGGCAGGACCGAATGCTCCGCCCGAACCACCCGGAATATATCAGTGTCGGGAAATGTTGTCAAGGCAATAACAGGTCGCCAAAAGGGGGTAAACGCACTGAAATAGCGGACTTACAACGCTTCAGACGACAGGACCTGTTGGAAAGGTCCTGAGCCAATGATTGACCTGCTCCTCTGCTTTTGCTCGGGCGAGGCAAAGCCGCGCTCTTGAGGCGAGACGGCCTTTCGCGCAGCCGCGAGGCTTGCCTCAGCGGCGCTACCAGGCAAACCAGGGTTAAACAACAGTCGCTACAGCTTGAGGCGGCGGCGGCGGACCTCGAGAAAGGCCAGTACGAGAATCGCTCCCAGCAGGTCGGCCACAATATCGTGGCCGGAACTGAAGCGTCCCGGAATGAATCGCTGGTAGGTTTCGTCGAACACCGCAAACAGGGACACGATCAGAGCTGCATACCAGATCGCGCGGTCAGCCCGGGCGCGGCCACGACGGTGCACAAAGGCGCGGTACAGGAGGAAAGCAAAGACAGCGTACTCGATCAGGTGGGCGAGCTTGTCGACGGCGATGACCCTGACCTCGGGAGTCCGCAGGTTGGGAATGGAGGACAGCCCGATAATAGCGGCGGCGAAGAGGATCGGCGGCAGATAGTAGATGAGGAAATGTTGCCAGGGAGGGCGGCCCGGTTGATTGTCTGTCATGGACGCATGGGTAAACATATTGTTGAAGTTG
This sequence comes from uncultured Ignavibacteriales bacterium, assembly GCA_964526835.1. Lineage (GTDB taxonomy): Bacteria > Zixibacteria > MSB-5A5 > GN15 > FEB-12 > DAOSXA01. The sequence goes on along the minus strand of CAZGMK010000009.1, from coordinate 95,514 downwards.
GTCAAGTTATTAGCTAATTATCCGGACCGGCGGCGGGGCGACCCAAGATGGGCCGGCGCCCTCGAACCGCCGCCGTCTGACTGATGAGGCCGGAGACGTATATGGCCATCGACCCGAACATAAAAGATGCCCTCGGAGGGCATTCAGACCTACGCCGGGCAGCCGAGCACGACTTTCCGCAAGCTGACCGTGGGTCTGCTTGCGCTTCTGCGGATTGTAGTAGTTGAAGGGCGGAAGCCCCGTGCTTCTGCCAATCCTACATGTGGCAGGAGCGCCGGGCTCCTGCCCTTGGACTTTGTCACCGGGTCCCCGCGACAGGGGTTGATGATGGGCCGAAAGACGGCCGGAATAATCCCCTGAACACTTGAGCAGCGGGCTTCGTCAATCAGGTGCGGGACGGCATTTGGCAGGACGGCATTTGGCTCTTGTGCGGTCGAAGCTGGTTTCATATATTGTCGACCTATTTGGTGCGAACGAAAGTGTGAAGGAGATATACCCGATGAAGAAGCTTTTGGTTCCCCTTGCAGTGCTGGTGGTCCTGGCGATGATGTTCGGTTGCGCCGACGATATCTACCTGGAGGCGGATGCACCGCTCGACGGCGTCTACAGAGGCACTTATACTGTGATTACGGACTATGGGTCGGTATCGGCTGATACAGCGATGAACTATGTGGTCTGGCGGTTTACTGAGACGAACTACTTCATGAAGATCGATACGGCCCAACACACGGGGATGTGCTTCTGTCGCGTGGACGGTCGCTATTCGTTGACAGACGGTGTGCGGCTCGTGGAAATGAACTCGCGGGTTGATGACAGGCCCCCCGATTGCCAAGCTTGCAACGAGGCCTACAATCCGCAGGGCACGTTCCAGCGTCAGGCCCGAGGGAATGAATTGATACTGCGGACTATCGACAACGCTACCAGTACTTTTGTTGAACTGAAACTGACCCGGACCGATGAAGAGTGGGAGGATATCTAGAAGCATCAGCCGGAGCGCAGGGATCTAAGTCCGTGAGAGCCAATGGGGGCGGAAGGCTCTCCGCCCGATTCGGGAATCGCCTTCGAAGGTCGTCGTTGTCGGTTAGTAAAGCGGCAGCGAAGAGGGATTGTCAGCCCAATTTCCATTCTTCAGTTTGTTTGTGTGCACGAAGTGGTCTGTTTACGTGCGGGTGATAGCCCGTGGCCGCCTGTGGTGATACCGTTAGGCTTTTGCGCCGGCCTGTCTGGCGGTCCATGATTGTGCGGTTGAATTGACCGCGGCTGTACTGGCTGACCAGGCGGCGCCACTGTGCGCCGCCTTTCTGTTGCGCAGTGTTCGTGCCTCCTCCTGAAATTCCACTGACGTTCCCTGTCAGCGACAGCAGTTATCCTTGATCCGGCAAAGGGAAAACTGCGGTCGCCGGGATATTTGGAGTAGACCCAGCGGCTCGAACAAAGGACATCTGGGGGCTATACCCTGGGGGGCGCTGCCATAGCCGCCCCCCGGCCTTCGGGCTGTCCCCTGATGTCCGAAAACAGGAGAGTGCGAGGTGCTGGCGAAAGTAGTATCAGCCGCCACAATGGGTGTCGACGCCTACGCGGTCGAGGTCGAAGCCGATATCCAGCAGCAGCTTCCGGCGTTCATAACGGTCGGGCTGCCGGAGGGCGCAGTACGTGAATCGAAGGAACGGGTCGCTGCGGCGATAAAGAACTCGGATTTTGTTTTCCCGGCCAAACGGATCACGATCAATCTGGCCCCCGCGGATATCCGCAAGGAGGGTTCGGCCTTCGATCTGCCTATCGCCACCGGTATCCTGGCCGCCACGGGGCAGATTCTGCGTGATCGCTGTGACGATTTCGTGCTGCTCGGCGAGCTCTCGCTCGATGGCGCTTTGCGTCCGGTGCCCGGCATCCTGCCGATGGCCATGAGTTTTAAGGACCGTCCGGGTATGAAGGGCATCGTGGTGCCCAAAGAGAACGCCCGGGAGGCCGCCATGGCCGGATCATTGCCGGTGTACCCGGTGGAGTCGCTGAGCCAGGCGGTTCACTTCCTGGAGGATGAGTCGACGCTTAAGGCGTTCGAGGTGGATATCGACAAGGCCTTTGCGCGGGCTCATCGCTATATTAATGACTTCGCCGATGTGAAGGGTCAGGAGTCGGCCAAGCGGGCGTTAGAGGTGGCGGCGGCCGGCGGCCACAACATAATCATGATAGGTCCGCCCGGCTCGGGCAAGACTATGCTGGCGCGACGGATCCCGACGGTGCTGCCGGATCTGAGTCTGACCGAGGCCCTCGAAACGACGAAGATACACTCGGTGGCCGGGCGGCTGTCGGGCGATACGCCGCTCGTGGCGACTCGACCGTTTCGTTCGCCCCACCATTCGATATCCTATGCCGGTTTGATCGGCGGCGGAACGATCCCCAAGCCGGGCGAAGTCTCGCTGGCCCACCATGGTGTACTTTTCCTCGACGAGCTGCCGGAATTTAAGAAGGATATCCTGGAGATGCTGCGTCAGCCGATGGAGGACAATCAGGTTACGATCTCGCGGGCCACGACTACCCTGACCTACCCGGCCGGGTTCATGCTGGTGGCGGCGATGAATCCCTGTCCCTGCGGCTATTTCGGTGACCCCACGCACGAATGTAATTGCTCGACCAGCGAGATACAGCGCTACATGTCGCGGATTTCGGGGCCGCTGATGGATCGCATTGATATCCATATCACTGTTCCGGCGGTGAAGTTCAAAGACCTCTCTTCGGATACGCGCGGCGAGAAGTCGGAAGTCGTTCGCGAACGCGTCAACCGTGCTCGGCGGCGCCAGTTGCAGCGATTCGCGGGCGAGAAGCGGATTTTCTGCAACGCTCATATGGAGTCTCGTGATATCCGTAACTACTGTCGCATCGATGACAAATCACAATCACTTCTGGGCGCCGCGATCAAACGCCAGGGCCTTTCGGCGCGGGCCTATGATCGCATTCTCAAACTGGCTCGCACGATTGCAGATCTGGAGAGCTCGGACGACATCCAGATGAGTCATATCGCGGAAGCAATCCACTATCGCTCTCTTGACCGTAAACTGTGGCAATAGGGCTTGCCGAGCGGCTGGGAGGACCGCTCGGCAGGCCTTGGCGGGGAGCGCGGTCGGACTGAGGTCGGGCGGGGCCTGACTGCATGCCAATCGCGCCGCCTGTGAAGAATCAGTACGCGAAGCCGGGCGGGGAAACCGGATCAGCGCCGTTACAGGCTATGCGACAATAACTTGGCTAAAGCACGTTGGCGGTCCAGCCCGGTTGTGACAGCGCATGGTTGCACCAGCGCATCAGGGTTTCCCCGGCGCTGTCGGCCAGGCTCGCTTCGAGCCTCATCGCAGCGGGGCCGTCTCGTCCTATCGCACTGACAGTCAGTGAGATCGCTTGATCTCCGGCTGTAGCCGATCGTGACGAGGGCACCATCGATGCGAAGGGGGGTCCACCAGCACACACCTGATCGTACGAAACGCGACTGTCGACCGCATTTCACCGTACGGAGGCGACACACATCGGCCTGATTCCGGCGCCGACGAGTGTGTGACGGCCCGGCAGGGTCCTCTGGAGGAGCTGGTAAGTCATTGTTTGTCAGATATTTAAGAATGCGATCGGCTTGTTGGCATGGGTCTTGCAATGCTATCTCTCGTAATGACAATCGTCTTGGCGCCCGGCCTGCAATTAACGTGAATCAGAGGCAGTCGGGTGTACCAGGGACGGAAAGGAGCTGCGCCAGATGTTCTTTGCCGAATTCATAGTGGCCTTCTTCATCGCCCTTCTGCTCAGCCTGGCACTTGGTATGGGTCTGGGATGGGAACGTCCTGGAAGCCGCACTGGCCTCGGTTCGGCGGTCTTTCTTTTCGTGATCCTGTTTCTGATCACATGGGCTATTGGTTCGTGGGCCAGGCCGTTTGGTCCGACTGTCTGGGGTGTTTACTGGCTACCTTTTCTAATGGGGGGTGTCCTGATAGCTCTGCTTCTGGCCGCGGTCGTGCCACCGGGCAAGCCGCGGAACCGTCGCGAGGCAATCGAGCGAGCGGAGATGCAGGCCGGTGCTGAAGCGGTGCTGGGGGCCTTTTTCTGGGTTCTGGTTGTCGTTGTGGCAGTGGCGGTGATTGCGCGTTGGGTCTGGCAAATATAGAACCGCTCGCTGCGATGGAGATGGTGAAGAAGGAGTGGTGACACGATGTTGCGTAAACTGAACGACCTGATCGGCGACGAGCTCTACACGGAGGACGGGGTATTTGGACGCCTGGAAGATCTGCTCATGGACACGAGTACCTGGCAGGTGCGCTACTTCATTGTCGACACTCGCAAACATCTCAAGCGTGACCGTCTCCTCCTGCCGCCGGCGCGGATCAGCCAGCCTGACCCTACGAGACGTGCGTGGTCGGTTGATATTGAGCATAGTCAGCTTGAGGAGTCCCCGGAGTTGCCGGATATCGATGAGCTGGAGCGCAGGCACGAAGAGGACCTGCACGCCTTCCACGGGTGGCGTCCTTATTGGCCTACGGGTACGATGCCGCGGGGCGCGGTCGGTCAGCGTCCGGTTGGACCTGAAGCGGCCGAGGGTCCGCCGACCGGAGTTCCTGAAGAGGATGAGTCCGGAGAAGGAACCTTGCGTCGAGCCAGCGATCTGATCGACTTTGCATTGAGCGCCGCCTCGGACAGAGTGGGGTCGGTAGTCGAAGTAGTAGTCGACACACGTCATTGGCGTGTCCGGTATCTTATTGTCGATGGACAGGGATTGCACGACCCGCGCCCGGTGCTGATATCGGTGGGGTGGCTCGAGCGAATTGACTGGGCCGGACATATGTTGCGGACAGACATTGGGGCTTGGCAGATCGACAACAGCCCGCGCTTCAAGCCGGATGATCCAATCGATCGACGCTATGAAGAAGAGTTGTTCGAACACTATGAACGCCAACCCTACTGGACCAGTACGGGGGGCGTGAATTGAAATCACGTATGACACGGACACGACAACAGTTACAAACAGGAGATATAGCCATGGAAAAGAGGCACAATCGCAAAGCCGTATTGGAGACAGCTCTGGACGATCACCTGAGACCTATGGTGCGGCTGGCCGAGGAGTTTGCTCCGGGCCGACGTGAGGCGGAAGACTGGGTTGAGAAGGCATTTCTCAGGGCCTGCCGCAATATGGATCGCAACAACGGCGCAGATATTAAGAACCTCCTGTACGGATCTCTTGTTGAGTTGATTGAGGATGGTGATCGACGTATCGCCGGTCGGAGTACAGTGAACACGCCAGGGCGACTGAGCGGCGAATTCGCCGGCTCCCCGCGATCGGTCAGGAGACTGCGAATGTTGATGTCGCGGGTGGATGGGTCGGAAGTGTATCGAGTTGTCTCAGATTTGCCGCATGAACAGCGCCTTCTGACTCTGCTATATTACCTGGCCGGATTCACTCAGCGTCAGGTTGCAAAGCTAACCGGCCTTACGTTGCCGCAAGTGCGCAGGCGCCTTGGCGATTCGCGGCGCCGACTGCAGGAGTTCATCTGGCGGCAGGCATCGCCGGAGGATCAGCATGTGACGGTCGAATCATGACGGCCGTCGGACCTGGAGGCAACGCGAGCACGAGGGCGCGAGAGGTTGACACAATGAGCATCAAGATCGGTCGGTACGATTTCGAAGGTCCCTTTGCATCGCCGCTGCGGCTGCGGCCGCAGGCCGGCATCTTCGCGGTGGTGCGGAGTGATAACGGGGGTTTTGAGTTGATTGATGTGGGTCAGGCCGATGATATCCGTCGCCAGGTCGAAAGCCACCAGAGCCGCCCATTTTGGCGGCACCGGGCCAACGGCGCCGGGCTGGGCTTCGCGGTTCTGTACACACGCCAGTTGCAGGCGGTGACCCGGCGGGTCATCGTCGATGACATTCGCCAGAGGTATCAGCTTGCGCCGGAAGATCCGGACACTGCAAAGTAGGCCGAGAATTCCGGGCCCGGAAGGAGCGAGGCTCAGCATGAGCAGCGAGAACGAGAGAATAGCCAGGCTTCGATGTGAGATAGAGCGCAGTGAAGGTGAATTGGCGAAGATGAAGCGATTAGCCGCCGGGTTGGGCCGAGACAGAGCCGCTCGTCATGGTCCTGCGGTGGACAGCCTGGAGTTCAGGCTGCAGGATGCCAAGCTGCATCTGAACATCCTGCTGGATGCCTCCGGGGAGAGCCGTCCGGAGCAATTCGAAGAGATGGAGGAGCTTCTTTCGGACCTGACTCGGAGCATGGAACAGGCCCGAGTACAGATGGAAGCCGGTTGAGTAGAAGGAGCCTGAGAAATGCCAACCCTCAAGATAGATATGGACACGATTGAAAAGGACCAATTCCTGACACAACTGCGCTCGCAGATGCAGGCCTGGCAGGCCCGGTTTGAGGAGTTTCAGGTCAAGGGCAAAGTCGCCCGGGAGCTGGGCCGCGACGAATATGCGCGGCTGGTCGACGACCTCCGCAAAAGAGTACAGCGTTGCGAGCGGGAATTGAGGAAGGTGGAGGAAATGCCCGATGACTCGTGGCGAAAAATCGGTGTCAGTATTGTCAACTGGTATGAGGAGCTCGACGATCACCTGCGTCAGGCGATGCAGAGGTTGATGTAGCCGGGCTCAAGGAGAAGTGATAGCAGATGCTAAGAAGTGTTAATGATCTGATAGGATACAACGTGGTCGCCCAGGATGGTGAATGCGGACAGGTCAAGGACGTGCTGTTCGATGATTCCGAGTGGACGACGCGATATCTGGTGGTTGATACCGGTGACTGGCTGCCGGGTCGCAAGGTGCTGATCCCCACCGGCGTATTGCGTCGCCCGAACTGGTCGGGTTCGTTCTTCCCGATCGACCTGAGTCGTGATCGCATCGAATCGATGCCGCCGCTGGCCTGGGATGAGCCGGTCGGACGACGTCAGGAGAAGGCCCTGATGCAACACCTGAATATCCAGCCCTACTGGGTGCGCGGACCGCTCGAGCACCCGGTGCCACTGGTCGAGACCGACTACTCAACCAGGGTCGAGGACCAGGAGACAGTCGAGCCTGAGGAAACCGGCGACCCGCATCTCAGAAGCTGCGAGGAAGTGGTCGGGTATCACATCAAGGCGTCTGATGGTGAGATCGGTCATGTCGACGATTTTCTGGTGGACGACGAGCTCTGGACATTGCGCTACTGTGTGGTGGACACTCGCAACTGGCTGCCGGGGAGGAAGGTCCTGGTGGCGGTACTCTGGTTCAACCGGGTCAACTGGGAGGAAGCCTGGCTCAACACCGACCTGAACCGTGATCAGGTGAAGAACAGCCCCGAGTACGACCCGCGGACGCCGCTGTCGCGGAATTATGAGGGAATACTGCACGATCACTACGGGCGCGCCAAGTACTGGCCTTAGTGGTAGTGTTCAACATAGAAGTGGATGCAGAATCAATCCGGGCGCGGATGTTTCCGGTCGCCCGAGTAGTGAGGTAAGAAGAAAATGGAAGACAGTCAGAACAAGCAGGCTTACATCGACAAGATGGATGCTCAGATACGTCAATGGCAGGCGGAGGTAGACAAGCTGAAGGCAAAAGCCAAGGAGGCTAAGGCCTCTGCTGAAATCGAAGGCGGTCACAAGATCGAGGACCTCAAGACCCGGATGGAGAGTGTCCAGGCCAACCTGGATGCCCTTCGACAGAAGGGTGAGGATACCTGGTCGGACATGAAGGCCAGGGTCGACTCGGCGGCCGCTGAGTTAAGCAACGGGATCGAGAAATTCCGTTCACGTCTGAAGTGACAGTTGACCGGAGAATGAGTTCAAACACGCCGCCGTCCGTCGTCGCACGCAAAGTCGGGCGCCGTGGTCGGCGGGCGGCCGGCGTGTTGAATACTAATGTGCAGGACCGGCCATCGCGGTAATTCAAGTTACCGCTGGACAGCGAAATCGAAAGTGAGATCATAGATGCCTGGCAAGCCGCAAGATCCTGGGAAGAAGCCACCGGCGCGGGACCCTAATCCGCCCGAACCGCCTCCGAAGCTGCCTCCGAAGCCGCCAGAGAAGCCCCCGATCGAGGACCCTCCGGATCCCAAGAAGGTCCCCCGGCGCAAGCCCCCGGAGCCCCCGGAGCCGCCTCCGAAAGAACCGCCGAAGCCGCGCCCCTGACGGGAACTGTCTATTCGAGTAATCGTAGAGCTAGTAGACAGCGCATGCGGCCGAAGTGTCAATCTTCAAGGAGGCTCGTAACTTATGGAACTACATGACGGAAAGCACCTGATAGGGATTCTGGACCAACAAGGGGGACCTTGTGTTTCGATCTACTTGCCGACGCATCGAGTCGGCAAGGCGGTTGAGCAGAACCGGATTCGCTACAAGAACCTGTTGCGCAAGGCGGAGCAAGAGCTCAAGGACGGCGGCCATCGGAGGGAACGGCGTGAGGAATTGCTCGATCCGGCGGAGAAGCTGATCGAGGATAGTCTCTTTTGGGAGAACCAGCTTGATGGTCTGGCTGTCTTCTCGTGTCCGGGTGACTTTCGGCACTACCGTCTGCCGGTGTCCACCCAGGAACTGGTGGTGGTGTCGGACCGAACTCATTTGAAACCACTGTTGTCCCCCCTCAGCCGTGACGAGAAATTCTACATCCTGACTTTCTCGAAGGAGCGGGTGCGCCTTCTGCGCTCTAAGCGCTATGGAATGGAAGCGAGTGGTCTGCCCAAGCCGACCGTCGTCACCGAGGAGGTCGTGGAGTTCAAGACAGTTCAGCAGGAGCTGCAATTTTATACGGGCACGGCGCCGCGTCCGGGCGGGGGCAAGCGGGAAGCGATCATATTCGGTGGTGAAGAGACCGGCAAGTGGCCCAAGAAGGAGCTTCTCAAGGAATTCAAGCGTATCAGCAAGGCGCTGCAGAGCGTTATCAGAGATAAACAGGCCCCGATGGTTCTGGTCGGCATTGACTACCTGCACGGTTTCTTCCGTCAGGCGACAGCGTTCGCCAACGTGCTTGATCAGGGAGTGACTGTGAACCCCGACGATTTGAGCGAACAGGAGTTGCACGAGCGAGCGGCGGAGGTTATCGATGCCCGCTATAACGCATCAATGGCCGAGTGCGCCGAGGAATATCGTGCCCTGGCTGGCGCCGGCAGTCCCCGCGCGTCGAAGGACGTCGAAGCTGTGGTGACAGCTTCGGAGTACGGCAGGCTCGAATCGCTATTTGTGGCTGTTGGGACGCAGATATGGGGTCGTTTCGACCGTGAGACCCACGGAGTGATAATCCGCGACCAGCCTGAGACGGGCGACTACGATCTGCTGGATTTTGCGGCCCTCAATACCCTGAACAAGGGCGGACGAGTATTCGGTGTCGGCCCGGATGATGTTCCGTCCGGCACGCCGGTGGCGGCGATATACCGATACTGATTGCCTCCCGGCGCCGGCACGGCTAACGAAAGGAAAACAGATGATAATGCATAGCGGACATGCGGAATGGAAGGGCGCCTTCAACAAGGGCAAAGGAACCATGAAGCCCGGCAGCAGTGATTGCCGGAGCAGTTACAGCACCGGTTCGCGATTTGCCTCCGACGGGGGCAGTAGTCCCGAGGAGATGATCGGCGCGGCTCACGCCGGGTGTTTCTCGATGGAGCTGGCCCATCAGCTTCAACAGGAGGGGCATGAGCCGGAGTCTATCAGTACGAGTACGGAAGTCACCCTCAAGCAGGTCGAGGACGGCTACTTGATAGATCGCGTTGACCTGACTACGAACGCCCGGATTCCCGGCATCGACCGGGAGACGTTCATGAGCCTGGCCAACAAGGCCAAGGAAGGGTGTCCGGTATCAAAAGCGTTGGCGGGCGTAACAATTAACCTTAACGCCAACCTGGACGAGTCATAACCGGGCCGGGCCGCAGCTAGCCGGCGGAAACCGATAACGCATCGCTGTCGGCGGCAAGGAGGAACTACTCATATGCGCCTTCAGGACAAGAAGATTGCGATATTCGTGGCCAATCTGTACGAGGACCTCGAATTCTGGTACCCCTGCCTGCGAATGCAGGAGGAGGGCGCCGAGGTGACCATCATCGGCCCAAAACGCGAGAGCTACACCGGTAAGCACGGCCTGCCGGCCCGTGCCGACAGGGGCATCGACGAAGTCAAGAGCAACGACTTCGACGCCCTGATCATACCGGGTGGTTATTCTCCCGACCACATGCGGCGCCACGAGAAGATGGTGACTTTTGTCAACGAGATGGACAAGCAGGGCAAACCGGTGGCCGCCATCTGCCATGGTCCTTGGATGATGGCCTCGGCCGGAATCGTGAAGGGTCGCCAGGTAACCGGCTTTTACTCGATCAAGGATGATCTGGTCAATGCGGGGGCCGACTGGAAGGATTTGAAGGTTGTGACCTCGGGGAATTTGATCACGTCCCGAAACCCCGGTGACCTCCCGGCCTTCTGCACCGCAATAATCGAAGTCCTGACTTCCTGACTGATCTTCACGTCTGTCGCGAAGAAGGACGGAAAGGAGCTTGACAATGAAGGCGAAAACAATCCTGGTTGCTCTGGGAATCATCATACTGATAGCGCTGGTCATCGTAGGTCTTCGCCTGCAACGTGAAGATGCGCCCATACACACCGATCCGGGTGCGGCCATGTACGGTAAGGCGGCGGACTCCATGGCCAGCGCCGTGGCGGTATTGAACCCGAGCGGGGAAACCAATGCTCATGGCCGCGTCACATTTACCGAGACCGATCGCGGCTTGCATTTGGTAGCCGATCTGAGGGGCCTGAAGCCCGCCCCCCACATATTGACGGTAGTCCGCGCGCCGTCATGCGACAGCCTGCCTGAGCCATCGGCCGTTGATGAATCAGATATGAAAGCCGGCGAGACGGGTTCTGAGGCGCTGCCGCCGTTCGACTTCGCCGTGGCCTTCACGCCCGATGCCAGTGGCTCGGTGTCGCTGGACAAGTCCGAGGCTGATCTCAGTCTGACCGAGGACAACTCGATTGTCGGCTACTCAGTCGTGGTTCGTCGTGAAGTCGATCCCGACAACCGCAGGTTCCAGCGGGTTGCGTGCGGACGAGTCGGTGACCTGGTCTGGACGCCGATCCGCGACAGAGGCGCTTTGCCGGTGGAACGCGAACCGGCCGCCGGCGCGGATCCTGCTGAAGGGACACTCGACTGACACGTCGCCTGAGGAATGATTGTTATGACTCGCGAATCACCATCGCCCTTTGTCCATCTGAGCTCACTGGATCCGGATTTCCGATTCGCCGAGCAGGAGTCCCCGACGCCGCTGCTGGGTGACCTGATCAGCAGCGATCCGGACGGCTACAACGATGCTCCGCTGGTGATTCTCGGAAGCCCCCAGGATGAAGGTGTACGCCGCAATGATGGTCGTCCCGGAGCCCGCTGGGCCCCCGACAGGATACGTCGCGAACTCTACTCTTCGCCGGCGCCGGAGGGTCTGCCTGTGGCCGCAGTATTCGACCTTGGCGACGTGGTTCCGGGAGAGACGCTTGAGGAGACGCATGATCGTCAGTTTTCGATCGTCCAGCGCCTGCTCCATGACGGCAAGCATGTGGTTATCCTGGGGGGCGGGAACGACATTTCGTATCCGGATTGCGCCGCCCTGGTCAGCGTCTCAAAAGTTGTCGGGGCGATCAATATCGACAGCCATTATGATGTCCGCGATCGCGACACTCGCAACAGCGGTACGCCCTATCGCCAGTTGCTGGAAGAGGGTCTGATCGAGCCGCAGCATTTCTGGGAGGTGGCCAGCAAGGCCGAGCAGAATGACGACCGCTACGGGCGCTACCTCGAGCGCATCGGCGCCAACATCTACCCGCTTGAGGTCGTTCGCAGATTGACGATCGACGAATTAGTGCGACGGGTTCTTGAGAGCAGCGAGCCGGAATCGCTGTTTTGGGGTTTCGATCTCGATGCCGTCCGACGGGAGGATGCGCCCGGGGTGAGTGCTCCTCACCCACGCGGCCTTAGCGCGAGGGAAGTCTGTCGCATCGCCGAACTTGCCGGAACCGATCTGCGCAGCCGCGTGCTCGAAGTATCGGAAGTCAACCCGATACATGATGTCGACAATCGGACGGCGCGGCTGGCGGCCCTGGTGATCGGACATTTCCTGATCGCCCTGTCCGTCTCCAAAGCGTCGGAGGCTGAACCGCTATGAGGATTGTCACGCTCACAATCAACCCGACGGTGGACACTTCGTCCTCGACTGAGAAGGTGGCTCCCAACCGCAAGCTGCGCTGCCGCCGTCCTCAACATGAGCCCGGGGGGGGCGGCATCAATGTCGCTCGGGCGATCGCCAAGCTGGGCGGTGAGGCCCTGGCAATATATCCAGCCGGGGGGGCGACCGGACGGATGCTCTACGAGTTGCTGGATCGCGAGGGCGTAGATCAGCAGGTTATTGATATCGAAGATCACATTCGCGAGAACTTCACAGTTACCGAAGGCGAGTCGGACCAGCAGTTCAGGTTCGTTATGCCCGGCCCCAGTATCTCCGTTAACGAGCGAGAGAAGCTGACCGAGACTCTGACCGACCGCTGCGAAGACGCCGACTACTTCGTGTTCTCCGGGAGTCTTCCAGGCGAGGTCCCGGAGGGCTTCTACGCCGACGTGGCCGCGAAGGTCAAGCGGTGCAACAGCAAAGTGATCGTGGATACTAGCGGCGAACCGCTCCGGCAATCGTTGGGTGAGGGTATCTATCTGTTCAAGCCGAATCTGCGCGAACTCGGCGACATGGTTTCCGGTCAGCTCGAGGGCGAGGGACAGATCGTAAAGGCGGTACGACGTTTGATTGATCAGGGGGCAGTGGAGATCGGTCTGGTTTCCTTGGGGGCCGCCGGAGCGCTTCTGGTGAGCGGCGACAGGGCAACGCACTATCGTTCCCCGACGGTGAAGATCGCCAGCCGAGTCGGAGCAGGCGACAGTATGGTTGCGGGATTGGTTCTGGCTCTGTCGCGAGGTGAGGACATCAGCGAAGCGGTGCGATTCGGGGTGGCCGCCGGAGCCGCCGCCGTGATGACGCCGAGGTCGGAGTTGTGCCGTCGCGAGGACACCGAACGCCTGGTCGAGCAGGTCTCGAGCCAGGCGGTATGATCACTATTTCAATCGCGGTGACGGTATGAAGATAGTCATTTTCGAAGTTGAGGACTGGGAGCGTGAGGCCTTCGAGGGGTTCGAAAGCAACGACGACGTGGTCTATGTCGCCGAGTCGCTGGGTCAGGACAATGCTCCTGACCATTCGGACGCCGACATCATCTCAACATTCATATACAGCGATCTGGGATGCGAGGTCCTCCGGCAATTCGAGCACCTGAAGGTGATAGCCACTCGCTCGACCGGTTTCGATCATATCGATTTGGAGGAGTGCAGCAAAAGCGATGTTGTTGTCACGAATGTACCCAGTTACGGCGAAAACACCGTGGCCGAACATGTCTTTGCCCTGCTGCTGGCCATAAGCCATCATCTGATCCCGGCGGTAGACCGCACCCGTCGCGGAGACTTCTCGCAGGAGGGCCTGCAAGGCTTTGACCTCCGAGGAAAGACATTCGGCGTGATCGGCACCGGGGACATCGGCCGGGCCACGATCGAGATTGCCGGGGGCTTCCGAATGAAGGTACTGGCCTTCGATGTCGAGCCCGATGAGCAAGCAGCCAGGACATTGAATTTCGAATACGTGGATATGGATAAGCTGTTGGCCAACTCGGATGTGATCACCCTGCACGTACCGGCCAACGAGCACACGCGCGGTCTCCTCTCCCATGATGAATTCGCAAAGATGAAAGAAGGTGTCGTTATAATCAACACCGCCCGCGGCAGCATCATCGACATGGAGGCGTTACTGAGGGGTCTCGCCGACGGCAAGGTCCGCGCGGCGGGCCTGGATGTGCTGACCGCCGAACCAGTCGTGCGCGAGGAGGCCGAATTGCTCCGCCGAGCCTTCAGTCGTCAACATAACCTTGAGGAATTGCTGGCCGATCACATCCTGATGCGCCTTCGCAATGTGATAGTCACACCCCACAGCGGCTTCAATACCCGCGAGGCGGTGCAGCGAATCATCGACACAACCGCCGGGAACATAGCGGCGTACCTCGATGGTAATCCCGTGAACGTAGTCAATAAAAGTTGAGGTCGTGCCAGGTACACGCGGCGCATACCAGCAGCTAGTGAGGAAGATATGAACGGTAACTCTGAGATGGTATCGGTAGAGGATTATGAACGATGGGTGGGGGCGGAGGTTATCGCACGGATAATGAAGAAGGCTCGGCCGCTGACCGATTGTCATGCGGCCCATATAAACGCCACTTACTACGGGGGCGGGGTAGCCGAGTTGCTCTCTTCCTTCGTTCTCCTGATGAACAGCGTCGGCATCAAGACCGGCTGGCGGGTCATTCAGGGTTCACCGGATTTCTTCAGCATCACCAAGAAGATGCACAATGCACTTCAGGGTGATGAGATAAACCTGAGCGACCAGAAGAAGCAGATCTATGAATCGGTCATTCACCAGAATGCGGTCCGCAACCATCTCGATCATGACATGGTCTTTGTTCATGATCCGCAGCCCCTGCCTTTGATCGAGCATTATCGCAAACGAGGACCGTGGATATGGCGTTGTCATGTTGACCTGACCGAACCCAACGCGGAACTGTGGAACTACTTGTCTCAGTATATAGAGAAGTACGACGCCGCCCTGTTCAGCCTGAAGGAGTATCGCCAGGAGCTTGATACGCCCCAGGTCTTCCTGATGCCGGCGATAGATCCCTTCAGCATTACCAATCGGGAACTTACTGAAGAGGCGATGGACGATCGCCTCGAGCACCACGGCATTCCGACCGACTTGCCGCTGGTAGTGCAGATATCGCGCTTTGACCGGTGGAAGGACCCGCGCGGCGTAATCGAGGCCTTTAAGAAGGCGCGCAAGGAAGTCGACGCCACGCTGGTACTGCTGGGCAATGTGGCGACCGACGATCCGGAAGGGGGTGAAGTCTACGAATCGCTGCTGGATATGCGCGAGGAGCGAATCATCATTTTGTCGCGCCAGGACACGGCGCTGGTCAATACCCTGCAGACCCGTGCGGCGGTAGTGTTGCAGAAGTCGCTTCGTGAGGGCTTCGGGCTGACGGTTACCGAGGCCATGTGGAAGGGCACGCCGGTCATCGGCGGCAATGTCGGCGGCATCAAGCATCAGATTCAGGATGGCAAGAACGGTTTCCTTGTGGACACGGTGGATCAGGCTGCTGAGCGCATCGTCCAGCTTCTGAAAGACAGCGAGCTCTGTCGTCGACTCGGTAAACAGGCCCGACAAACCGTCAAGGAGCGCTTCTTGCTGACCCGATATCTCGACAACTATCTGGACCTAATGGATTCGTTTGTGACGCAACACCGCCTGAAGGGGCATTTGGTGGATGCGCAAATGGCGGAGTCTTCGGACCACTGAGGTACCGATGTCACACCCTCCGGGTAATCAGGAAGAACCCTCCGGCGGCCGCGCCGAATCATCGGGGCATGGCTCGCAAGACAACGATCGAGCGAACCACAACGGCCATGAGCGGCATGGTCACCACGGCGATCAGGATCACGGCGGCCACGAACATACTGAGCATCACAGACACATGGCGGAGGATTTCAAGCGGCGCTTCTGGATATCGCTGATCCTCTCGCTGCCGATCGTCGCTCTGGCGCCCCTGGTTCAGGGTTGGCTGGGTCTGAAGGAAGCGCTGTCTTTCTCCGGCGACGGCTACGTCCAGTTTGTTCTCTCGGCAATAGTGTTCTTTTATGGCGGCCGGCCGTTTTTGAAGGGTCTGGTTGACGAGATACGTCAGGCCAAACCGGGCATGATGACGCTGATCGGCCTCGCCATAACCGTAGCTTTTATCTATTCCAGCGCCGTTGTCTTCGGTCTTCCGGGTAAGACATTCTTTTGGGAGCTGGCGACGCTGGTGGTGGTCATGCTCGTGGGGCACTGGATAGAGATGCGTTCGGTGTTGGGCGCCTCAAGAGCACTGGAAGAGCTGGCTAAACTGGTGCCCTCCGACGCCCACCGGGTCAGGGACGATGGCCAGACGGAGGACGTCAAGGTCTCCGATTTGGAGAAGGGCGACAAGGTTCTGGTCAAGCCGGGCGAGAGGGCGCCGGCCGATGGTGTTATTGTCAAAGGCGAAACAAGTGTCAATCAGGCCATGTTGACGGGCGAATCGAAGCCGGTAAGCAAACGACCGGACGACACGGTGGTTGGCGGTTCAATCAACGGCGAGGGA
Organism: uncultured Ignavibacteriales bacterium; assembly: GCA_964526835.1. Lineage (GTDB taxonomy): Bacteria > Zixibacteria > MSB-5A5 > GN15 > FEB-12 > DAOSXA01. The sequence continues at coordinate 79,276 of CAZGMK010000009.1, read as the reverse complement.
TCGATCACCGTTCGTATCGACAAGCTCGGCGAGGAATCCTACCTGTCCCAGGTCGTAGACATGGTCAAGCAGGCTCAACAGAGCAAGTCTCGCTCCTCGCGCCTGGCCGACCGTGCCGCCATGTGGCTGACCTTTGTCGCCCTCTTCGCCGGTGCGGTTACCATGGTTCTCTGGTTGATCCTGGCCGACCGCGAATTTGTCTTCGCATTGGAGCGGACAGTGACGGTGATGGTCATCACCTGCCCGCACGCACTCGGTCTGGCTATCCCGCTGGTGGTGGCCGTGGTCACCTCGATGGCGGCCGGCGCGGGGCTGTTGATCCGCGACCGCGGGGCTTTCGAGCAAGCGCGCAAGATTGATGCCATTGTCTTCGATAAGACCGGCACTCTGACCAGGGGTCAATTCGAAGTCTCCGAAGTGAGAACATTCGGCGATGACATTGACAGGGACCGGATGCTGATCCTGGCGGCCTCGGTGGAAGGCGAGTCCGAACACCCTATCGCCCAGGCGATTGCTGAGGCTTCCGAAGAGAAGATGGAAGTCGACGGCTTCGAGGCCATTACCGGCAAGGGGGCCGGGGGCACGGTTGACGGGAAGCAGGTGAAAGTCGTCAGCAATGGCTATCTTACCGGAAATGACCTGCCGTACGACTCATCGCAGGCCGAGGAGCTATACGAAGGGGGACGCACGGTCGTGTTTGTTGTGCTCGATGACAGAGTGGTCGGGGCTATCGGCCTCGAAGACATCGTGCGGGAAGAATCGAAGGAAGCAGTTCGGATGCTCCACGAGCGACACATCCAGACCATGCTCATCACCGGTGACAGCGATGCGGTGGCGAAGAAGGTCGCTGACGAAGTCGGCATCGACGAGGTCTTCGCGGAAGTACTGCCCGAGGACAAAGCCGACAAGATCAAGGAAGTTCAGGGCCGCGGCCGAACTGTCGCCATGGTCGGCGACGGTGTCAATGACGCCCCTGCATTGGCTCAAGCCGATGTAGGCGTGGCTATCGGAGCGGGCACCGATGTAGCCGCTGAAACGGCTGACGTGGTGCTGGTGCAGAGCAATCCGCTTCACGTGGTGAGAATGCTTGATTTTTCACAGGCCGCTCGTCGCAAGATGATTCAAAACCTGGCGTGGGCCACGGGCTACAACGTGATCGCCATCCCGATGGCGGCGGGCGCTCTCTACAACTTCGGAGTATTGCTCAGCCCGGCGGTCGGCGCCCTGTTGATGTCGTTGTCGACAGTGATAGTAGCAGTCAATGCCCGGCTCCTGAAAGTGAAGAGCGGCTGATAATGTGACTGATGCTATGAGCTCGACCAATGATCCCAGGACCATCAAATCGCCGTTCTCCAGGCCGGTCGACGAAATCCTGTCGGACCTTGATGTTTCGGGCGAGAAGGGGCTCTCATCCGGTGAGATCGGAAGTCGGCGCCGTGAGTATGGACGAAACGAACTACGACGTCACAAGAGGCGCAGTGTCTGGCTGATCCTGGCCGACCAATTCAAGAGCCTGGTAATCGGCATACTGGCCGTGGCGGCGCTAGCTTCCCTGGTTTATGAGCGTTGGATCGACGCGATGGCGATCGGTGCGGCGATACTCGCCAACACTGTCATAGGATTCATAACGGAGCTCCGGGCTGTGCGCTCGATGGATGCCCTGCGCCGAATGAGCCGGACGAACGCACGAGTTCGCCGCGACGGCAAACTGCAGGAGATCGCCTCGAAAGATGTGGTCGTCGGGGATATCGTGATGCTCGAGGGAGGCGACCTGGCGCCGGCCGACATTCGCCTGTTTGAGGCTTCGAGACTGCAGGTCGATGAATCGGCGCTGACCGGCGAATCGGTCCCGGTGGCCAAACAGACCGACAAAGTCGACACCGATGCGGAGCTGGCCGAACGCAGCAACATGATCTACAAGGGCACCGCCCTGACTCGTGGCTCGGGCGAGGGAGTGGTGGTGGCGGTCGGTCAGAAGACCGAACTCGGCAGTATTTCCGAGATGGTCGAGGCAGCCGAGGAGGAAAGGACGCCGCTGGAGAAGCGGCTGGATCAGCTTGGTCGCAGTCTGGTGTGGCTGACACTCGGGCTGGTCGCGGTGGTATCGTTTCTGGGTTATCTGCGAGGCAAGAGTTTGGTCCTGATGATCGAAAGCGGAGTAGCCCTGGCGGTGGCGGCGATCCCGGAAGGACTGCCGATCGTGGCGACCGTCGCACTGGCCCGCGGTATGATCCGGATGGCGCGCCGGAACGCCCTGGTTAACCGTCTGGCCTCGGTCGAGACCCTCGGCGCTACCAGTGTTATCGGAGCCGACAAGACCGGTACCCTCACCGAAAACAGGATGACAGTCACCGACCTTGAACTTGGAAGTGGACGATATGGATTATCCTGTGAGGAGTCCGAAAAGCCGGCGTTTCGCCAGGGTGATAAGCGGGTGGAAGTTGACGACCACTCTATTCTGCACCAGGCCCTCCTGGTCGGCGTCTTGTGCAACAATGCCTCTCCGGGCGGCAATGATGGTGATTCGGAGGCCGATGGGGCGGGCGACCCGCTGGAGGTGGCGCTGCTCAGGGCAGGGCTCGCGGCGGGCCTGGATCGCGACGAGTTGGTTGAGCAAATGCCTGAAGAACGCGAGGAGGCCTTCGACAGCGAGACCAAAATGATGGCGACGTTTCACCGGCGGTCCGATGGCGGCTTTCTGGTTGCGGTGAAGGGCGCCCCGGAGGCGGTCATAGACGTATGCACCGCGCTCGCCACCGGTGACGGGACGGCCGAGGAGCTCATCGATTCATTGCGCCGCGAGTGGCTCGAACGAAACGACAAGATGGCGTCCGAAGGTCTGCGGGTGCTGGCGATGGCGACGAAGGAAGTAACCGGCGCCCAAGCGGAGCCATACGAGATGCTGACCCTGCTGGGTCTGGTTGGTTTGAAGGATCCGCCCCGCGATGACGTCCCGCCGGCAATCGAACGGTGTCATCAGGCAGGTATCCGGGTGGTGATGATGACCGGCGACCAGGCGCCGACCGCGCGCAGCATCGCCGCAGCGATAGGTCTTGTTGACGATGACGAGGCTGAAGTGATAGTAGGCGGCGATATAGGAGCCGCCGACGAAATGCCCGAAGACCGGCAGAAACACCTGGCCCAGGCGGCAATCTTCGCCCGGGTCAGTCCGCGGCAGAAGCTCGACCTGATCGACATTCATCAGAAACAGGGTTCGATTGTGGCTATGACCGGTGACGGTGTCAATGACGCTCCAGCTCTCAAGAAGGCCGATATCGGAGTGGCCATGGGTAGGCGCGGTACGCAGGTGGCCAGAGAGGCCGCCGACATGGTGCTGCAGGATGATGCCTTCCCTACCATCGTCACGGCGATTCGTCAGGGACGGGCCATCTTCAATAACATCCGCAAGTTCGTGATCTTCCTGCTGTCGGGCAATGTGGCTGAGATCATCGCTGTCGGCGCCGCCTCGCTGGCGATGGCGCCATTGCCGCTGCGCCCGCTGCAGATTCTCTTTCTGAATCTGCTGTTGGATGTTTTTCCCGGCCTGGCCCTGGGGGTCGGCGAGGGGGAACCCAGGATAATGGAGAAGCCGCCGCGTCCGGCTTCGGAGAAGATCCTGGGGGGACGCCACTGGGCGGCGATAGCGGTATATGGTGTCCTGATTGCCGCTCCGGCGCTGGGGGTGCTGGCTTATGGCTTACAGGTGATGGAGCTTTCCTCGACTGAGGCGGTCACGCTCAGCTTCCTGAGTCTGGCTACGGCGCGCCTGTGGCATGTGTTTAACATGCGCGACGAGAGTTCACCGGTGTTCAACAATGAGGTCACTCGGAACAGGTATGTCTGGATGGCGATCGCGCTGTGCGCCGCCCTGATTGCAGGGGCGGTCTATACGCCGGGTCTGAGCGATGTGCTCGAACTGCGGCCGCCGTCACTTCGCGGCTGGGGGGTGGCGATAACAGCTGGTTTGCTGCCGTTCCTGGGCGGCCAGATACTGAAGAAGGCCGGCCTGATACGCTCGGCCTGAGTATGATAACGGCATAGAGGAATATCATGAGCAACAACTCGAACACAGAGCCGTTCGCGTCCCGGGCTCTGATCTCGGTCGCCCTGGTGGCCGGCGCGGCCGTAGTGCTATACCTCTTCGCCCATGTGGCCCAGATGCTGCTGGTGGTTTTCGGGGGGCTGTTGTTCGCCATTCTCCTGACAACCCTGACCGACGTCGTTAAGAAGTACGCTCGACTTCCGCACGCCATCGCCCTGGCCCTCGTCCTGGTCGGGTTGCTGGGCCTGCTGGTGGCAGCAGGCTGGTTCGCCGGGCCGAGGGTAGCCCAGCAGTTTGCCCGATTGGGAGAACGCGTGCCTCAGGCGCTGGATGACATCGAGCGGGACCTCAATCAGAGTGAGTGGGGTCAATCGCTGTTGGATGGCCTCTCAAAGCTGGGAGATGCTGCGCCCGATACCGGCGACCTGATGGGACGAATCAGTGGTGTCTTTTCGACCGCGATGGGGGCCATTACGGGAGTACTGATAGTTCTCTTTTTGGGCATCTACCTGGCCGCCGAGCCGCGCCTGTATACCGATAACGCCGCCCGTCTGTTGCCCCGGGGGAAACGGGAGCGGGCTCGCCAGTTGATAGACGCCATGGGACGGGCGCTACGCTGGTGGCTGGTCGGGCGGTTGGCGTCGATGGCGGTCGTGGGGTTGCTGACCGCCGTCAGCCTCTGGATAGCGGGCGTTCCACTGCCCCTGAGCCTGGGATTACTGGCGGCAGCCCTGGCCTTTGTGCCGTTTGTGGGGCCAATTGTATCGGCGGTCCCGGCGATACTTGTCGCTCTTACCGAAGACTCGATACTGGCTTTGTGGGTAGTCGTAATATACGCCGCGATCCAGCTTTTGGAGAGCTACCTTATTACTCCGCTGATTCAGAAACAGGCGGTACGTCTGCCCCCGGCCTTATTGATCACGGTCGAGATCCTTATGGCCGTGCTGTTTGGGGCGGTCGGCATTCTGCTTGCGGCCCCGTTGGCGGTTGTGATTATTGTGGCGATCCAGATGCTCTATGTGGAGAGTGTGGTCGGCGAACCGGTCAGAGTAATGGGCCGCCACTGATCTGGAGGCGTCAGGGGGTACTCATGTCACGGGCGCGGTTTCTTGGAGCGAAAACCAATTCGGGGGAAGGGGTTCACGATCGAGCTAGTGATGTTGGTCAGGTGGGCATTGATACGCTTGAGGTAGCGAGTGTACAAGGCCAGGCGCACTGCCTCCGGACCGCTGAGTGAGCCGTGGTTTCCCGCTACCAGGCCGTCGATGATGCTGTTAGCAGTCTCGGCCACAAAGGGTTCGGCGTCGACAATCGCCGCCGCTTTCGCCTGATCCTGATTTCTGAGCACCTCGATTGCCTCGGGGAACTCATTCTCGATGGCGTCCTCGATGCGCCTGAGGCTATCTTCGTGCGGTCCGCCGAGCAATCGAGCTTTCCGGGAGCCAACCAGCCCGGCTATGTTCTTGGTGAAATCTCCGATTCGCTCAACGTCGATCACAATCGTAGTCAGCACCAGGCCGGGGACAAGATTCCGTTGGGAAGTGATCGTCAGATGGGTGAGGACCTTGCGCCTTACCTCGCGCTCGAACTTGTTGATGCGGCGGTCGGCCTTTTTGAAATCGTAGGGGAGTTCATCGGTGTCGGTTTTGCGCAGAACGTAGTGCGAGTCACGGTACATCTGATGGTCGAATTCGAGCATCTTGACCGTAGTGTCGTAGGCTTCATCCAACAAGCTATCGGAACTGAAGAGATCCCTGAATTTCTCAAACATCGCTTGACCTTCAGTGAGTGATTTCCCGGTCTGTCGCTGCTACACGCGCAGCATGGCATGCTACGACAATGCTGATACGCATGATAACACATTCAGGGTCCAGAAATCCACTGAAATTGTAGCCAGGGTGTCGATCGGTCCGGCAAGGAGGGTTTCGAGACAACGACGAGACAGCAATTGGAGAAACGATGTGGCTAATCGGACTCGGGGTACCTGACTCGCCGACCGTAGAAAAGGTCTTCTCCCCAGACCGATACGATTCGCGCCAGGGCGCTGCGCTCGATCGCGTAGCGAGCTATGCGGTGCACCAGGGTTGGCGGATGGCTATAGGGGCAGGCCCGCATACACAAACCGCAGTCGGTTCCGGCCACTCGCCAGTACCAAATACAGCGCTCGACCTCGAGCGGCCACTTCCACACGCCGCGAACTTCGACTTCGCGCCCCGAAGAGATGGCCCTGGACGGGCAATTGACGACGCACTTGAGACACCGCCGGCAGAAGTCCTGCACGCCAAATGCGACCGGCTCATCGGTTGCCAGTGGCAGATTGGTGGTAACAGCGCCGAGCCTTACGCGGGGTCCGAAGCGACGGGAGATCAGGTAACCCATACGCGATATCTCGCCCAGACCGGCGTCGTGCGCCACGGCCGGGAGAATGATCTGGTAGTTGCTGTCGGAAATATGGGCGCGAGCCGTCCAGCCTTGCCTGCGTATCCATGTCGCCAGCTCTATTGACATGTTTGCTGCGCGGAGGTACTGGGCGGCGGATTCTTGGGTGACGGGAATCTCGGGTGCGCGCTCCACGCGACTATACTCCATCTCCAGAGTGTAAACAATGGCATAACGATGGTCGAGCGCGATCGGCTTGCCCCAGGGCTCCGGACCGCGTCCGACATGCGAGTAGACCAGGGCTGGATTCAGGCGCGCCACTCCGACCTCGTCGGCGCCCATGCGTCGGAGCCTCTCTTTGATTCGGGCCGTCATGTCCGCAGGATCAATGTCGATGCGTTCGGGAGCCACCCGGCCGTCGACCTTCGTGGTCATGGAAGCGATAGTGCGGAAAGTCTCCTGGATCGAATCGGCCTTGTCGGGGTCATAGTAACGTCCGCCCGGGGTCATCAACGCCGGCAGTTGGCGCAGACGATCATCGAATCTCCGGTGTTCGGGGTACCTGCGATAAAACCACTCATATCGGTCGCTGTCGGGCCGGTATTCTTCGCGTGCGAACATCGTAGTGCGCTCATCGACCCTTTCGGTAATGTCACCGATGACCATGCCCCGGGTCTGGCCGACCGGGAGGAGATACAATGCCGCCCCCAGCCAGACCAGCACGGTAGTTGTCTCCAGCAGCCAAGGAGGTCGGTCGTCCCAGAACGCGCCGCCGAGGAAGACCGCCACCGCTGCTGCCGCCAGCGTCAGGCTCACGACGACGGCCCGCGGCCTTCGCTCTCGCGTCGAAGACACGCTGAAAGCCACGAAGTACGCTCCGAGCAGGAGGCCGGTTACAGTAGATATCCAGTCAAAGGCATTCATGAAGGTTGGCTGATCAACTCAGGCGATACGCCCGGATTAACTGAATCGTGCCGCACCAGCGATAGAGCGGCGCCTGCAAAGGCCTGGGGATTACTCCCCATCTTGAGCTCCAAGCCTGGGTTTCATGTCAGCGGCAAGATATGGCGATTGACTCCGGCCTGCAACGATGAATGCGTCGGGCAGGGGCCAGTCCGGTTCGTAATGGTTGACCGGCTCCGCCGCTTGAGATCGGGCGACGCAGGGCGGCCTTTCTCGCGTAGTCGCGGGGCTTGTCTTGGCGGCGTCAGGTATTTAGCCGAGGCTTATCAACAAGCTTCTACGTGATGATTCTGCGGACCAAGATGCAATTCATGACACTTTCATGACAGCCGTCAGTGAGCATTGGCTAACATTGTCGTCGACGCCGGTCCCGATGCAGTGAACAATCCGGCGTTGTGGTCGGTTCAACCGAACATAGATGTCAGGAGTGCCTGTGAGTAGTGAGAGATCGCCATTCCTCGACGCCTGTCGAGGCTGCAATCAGCAACGCCTGCCGGTTTGGATTATGCGCCAGGCGGGACGTTATCTGCCGGAATACCAGGAGGTTCGCAAGCGGGTCAGTTTCCAGCAGCTGTGCCGGACTCCGGGGTTGGTGGCCGAAGTGGTCAAGGCGCCGGTCGAACGATTCGATCTTGATGCGGCTATCCTGTTTTCGGATATCTTGACCATGCTGGAGCCGATGGGCGCCGAGGTGAGCTTTCCGAATGATGGTCCTCATATAGCCCGGCCGGTCCGCAGCGCCGAGGATGTCAAACAACTGCACGCCATTGACCCGTCCAGAGACCTCGGCTTTGTCTTTGAAGCGATTCGCCGGACCAGGATTGCTTTGCCGGAGACTCCGCTGATTGGTTTCGCCGGCTCGCCGTTCACCCTGGCCTGCTACCTGATTGAAGGCGGCAGCAGCAAGTTCTATAACCGGGCGCGGCGGTTCTTGCACCAGGAGCGCAAAGCAGCCGAAGAACTGATCGACCTGCTGACCGATATGGTGGGTCTTTACCTGCGGGCCCAGGTCGATGCCGGCGCTCAGGCGGTTCAGGTCTTTGAGAGCACAGGTGGTGTTCTCTCCCACGATGATTTCGCGCGCTTCGTGATCCCTCCGGCCCGACGGATCCTTGGGCAACTGGATGCTCGAAAAGCACCCCGGATCATATTCGTCAACAACGTGGCTCCATATTTGGACCTTGTTCGCGACGTGGAGTGCGAAGTGATCGGGGTCGACTATCGACTGCCACTGGCCGCAGCGATGAAGGCGTTGCCCAATCATGCCATACAAGGCAATTTCAATCCGTCGGCCCTGTTCGGGGCGCCGGGGAGCGTGGTGCGGGGGGTCAACGATATGCTGAAGGGAGTGACCGATTTCGACCGCTTGATTGTCAATCTCGGACATGGCATTCAGCCGGAGACGCCGGTCGATGCAGTGGCTGCGATGGTTGAGGCGGCGCATCATTACAGGAAGCAACATGAATTCACGATCCGATGAAGTGGCCATTCTTGATCTTCTGCGCAAGTATGATCGCCCCGGACCCCGGTACACCAGCTATCCGACGGCGCCGATGTGGAACGAATCCGTTGACTCGGAGACATACCGCAGGCTGCTCGCTGACGCCTCGAAAGGCATCGATACACCATTAGCGGTTTACTGCCATATCCCCTTCTGCAGAAAACGCTGTTACTACTGCGGCTGCAATACGTGCGTCGTGGTTCGGACCGAACCCATCGATGAATACCTGGCCTCGCTGGAGCGCGAGATAACCGAGGTCGCCGGCCTGCTCGGCAAGCGTCGGCGGGTCAGCCAGCTTCATTTGGGCGGCGGGACGCCCGCCTATCTGGGGCTCGATGGTCTGAGGAGACTGATCGCAGCGCTGTCCGGTGTCTTTGAGTTTGACGCGAAGGCGGAAATGTCCATAGAAGTGGATCCGCGGGAGACGGCCCCTGATGATGCGGTCAGGTTGAAGGGGCTTGGCTTCAACCGAGTATCGATGGGGGTACAGAGCTTCGACCCTGATGTCCAGAAGGCCATAGGACGCAACCAGACTGCCGAGCAGGTCGAGTGGTTGTATGCGGCGCTGCGCGAGCACGGCTTTGGGGGAATCAACTTCGACTTGATTTACGGCCTGCCGCTTCAGACTCCGGAACGCTTCGCTGCCACACTGGACAGGACTATTGTCCTGCGGCCGGATCGGATTGCCCTCTACTCATTCGCCTACCTGCCCGATCTGCCGCGCCTGAAGGGGCATCAGCGCTTGATCAAATCCGAGGATCTGCCCGACACCGAGACCAAGTATCGGCTTTTCTCGACAGCCATCGAGCGCCTGACCGCTGCCGGTTACCGCCAGATCGGCATGGATCACTTCGCCCTGCCCGAGGATGAGCTTTCGGTCGCACAGCAGGACGGTCACCTGCATCGCAACTTCATGGGCTACACGGTCCAGGCGGCTCCCGAGATGGTTGGCCTGGGGATGTCCGGGATTGGATACGTGGGTGACACATATGTGCAGAACCAGTCCGAGGTCCCGGCCTACCGTGAGGCTATCGAGCGGGCCGGTTTGGCGGTCTATCGTGGGCTGAAGCTGTCCAATGATGACCTGATACGGAAGTTTGTCATAAGCAGCCTGATGTGCAATTTCAGGTTGTCGTTCGAGGAGTTGAAGCGGCGTTCCGGCATAGAGTACGCCGACTATTTCGTGACCGAGGATCGGCTTCTTGGGGAGTTCATCGACGACGGGCTCCTGGAGCGCGATGCGAATGCGCTGCAGGTAACGCGCCTGGGTCGGACCTTTGTCCGTAATATCGCCATGGTCTTCGACGCCTGGCTGGCCCGGAAGGACAAGAAGACGACGTTTTCGAGGACCATATAGAATGCCCCGGGGTCGCACCAGAGCAGCCGCCATGCTGCTGGCTATGGGTGGACCGGATTCGCTTCAGGCCATTCCGGATTATCTCTACAACATCTTCTCCGACCGTGAGTTGATTCGTCTGCCCGGCGGGCCGCTGATGCAGAAACCACTGGCGCGCCTGATCTCGCGTCTGCGGGCCGGCAAGGTACGGAAGCACTACGATCTGATCGGAGGTTCGTCGCCGCTACTGAAGTGGACTCGGGCCCAGGCGGACAATGTGGAACGGGAGTTGTCGGAGTACGACGGCTTCTCATGCTACGTGGCGATGCGGTACTATCACCCCAGCATCGCCGAGACAGTAGCGTCCATACAAAACGACGGCTTCACTCGCGTAGTCGTGGCGCCGATGTATCCGCAGTTCAGCATCGCCACTACCGGCTCCGGTTTTCGTGAGTTGGCGCGATGGCTGAAGGGTCGCGACGGGATTACATGCGACCTGGTCAAAGACTTCCATCGTGACCCGGAGTATATCGCACTGCTGCGTGACTATATCGACCGTCATACCGATCCGGATGACATCCTCCTTTTCACCGCGCATTCTTTGCCGCAGCGCTTTGTTGACGAGGGTGACCCTTATGTGGACCAGGTGAAGACCAGTTCTACCCTGGCCGCCAGTGGCCGCGAGTACTATGTTTCGTTTCAGAGTCGCACCGGACCTGTCAAGTGGGTCGGCCCGGACACGGTAGATGAAACACGCCGACTGCTGGAGACCACCGAGCGCCGCATCTGCCTGGTCCCGATCGCTTTTGTCTGCGACCATATCGAGACTCTCTATGAACTCGACATCGAGTTACCCCAGGTGATCGGTCCGGGCGCCGCCGAGCGGCTCTATCGTCTGCCGATGTTCAACGATGATCCGGCCTTCGGTCGGATTCTGGCCAGGATTGTGCGCGAGAGGATAGCGGGGCATGTCGGGGCTTGATGTCGCCATTGTCGGCGGGGGGATCTCGGGGCTGGCGACGCTGCACTATGTGCGGTCGCGGCGGCCCGACCTGACAGTACATCTCTATGAGAAGCAGGCGCGGCTTGGCGGGACCATCGGAACCGACACCGTCGATGGGCACAGCTTCGATTGGGGTCCGAATGGCTTCCTCGATCGCGAACCCCTGACCCTTGAGCTCTGCGACGAACTCGGCCTTGGAGACATTCTGGAGCGGGCCAACGCCAACGCCTCGGGACGATTTATCGTCCGTGGCGGGCGACTGCGCGAAGTACCAATGTCGCCGCCGAGATTCCTGAGCTCCGATATACTCAGCCTGAAGGGCCGCCTCCGAGTGATGGCCGAACCGTTCGCGCCAAAGCGACCCGAGAATATCGACGAAACAATCTATGACTTCGCCAGACGTCGCATCGGCCGCGAGGCCGCCGATTATCTTGTCCAGCCGATGGTGTCGGGAGTGTACGGTGGGTTGGCCGACCGGCTTTCGCTCAAATCATGCTTCAAGGTCATGTATGAAATGGAGTCGGAGTACGGTTCATTGATCAAGGCGATGATCGCGCGCATGCGCAAAGCCCGCAAAGAAGGTCGCAAGGCGGGTGGTCCGGCGGGGCCGGGCGGACGATTGACATCGTTCGCGGGTGGGCTCTACCGGCTGATCGAGAGATTCTATGAACTCTACTCTGACTACATCACCACCGGCAGCCCGGTGAGCACGATCAAACGTGAGAACGACACCTACACCCTCACCGGCGAAAACGGCGAGCCGGTGGTTGCGGCAAAGCAAGTGGTTCTGGCAACTCCATCCTATCGCGCCGCGGAGTTATCCAAGCCCCTGAATGGCGAACTGTCACAGGCGCTCGCCGAGATTCCCTATGCCCCGATTGCAGTCGTTTGTCTCGGCTTTCGGACTGAAGATGTCGGACATCCGCTTGATGGTTTCGGCTTTCTGGTACCGGCCAGAGAGCAAATGAACATCCTCGGATCCATCTGGACTTCGTCGATCTTCCGTGATCGCAGCCCCGATGGACAGGTGCAGTTTCGGACCATGCTCGGCGGTGACGGGAACCACGCCATAGCCGGCCTCAGCGACGATGAGTTGATAAAACGGACCATCGACGACCTCGACCGCATCGTGGGCTTAAGAGCCGCTCCTGCCGCCTCCCGGGTCTTCAATTGGCGGCGCGGCATTCCACAGTATCTCGTCGGCCATCAGGAGCGCATGCAGCGAATCGAGCGGGCCCTTGCGGCAGTCCGTGGAATACACCTGGCCGGCAACGCGTACTACGGCATTGGTCTGAATGACTGTGTGAAGCAGGCCGGGCGGATTGCAGATAACCTGTAACATCTCAGTTGTATGGTGGGAGCCGTGCCTGTCCTGAGCTTTGTCGAAAAGTGCTCCCGCCGGTTGGTCGTTGACGTGCAGGGTCGGGCCCAAACAGATTTGAGCCCGGCAGCCAGGATATCGGTCAGAACCGCCTAATGGTGGGCCGGCCGATGATTATCGATAAGCCCTCGGGGATGTCTGCTTACTCGTCCTCGGGCCAGTGGCTGTCGCCCTGTCGATAGTTGGTCTTGAAGACCAACACCTCCCACAGACGATCGCTGTCGTTGACCACTTCGTGGACATCGCCGGGCTGGGTGACAATCATGTCACCGGGCTGCATCATACGGGTTTCGCCGTTAACCTTCAGGGTTGCTTCACCTCCAATTACATAGATGAACTCGTGGGTGTTGCGGTGGTAATGCGGCTTGACCCGGCTGCCCGGAGGGACCGCGACGATTTGCGTGAGGGTGGACTCATCGCCGAGATCGTCGCCGTCGGCCAGGATGGTCTTGCGGTAGCCGTCGCTCATGATCCAGTCTTGATGTCGTAAGTCGATGTTTTTCATGCTGTCGCCATCTCGCCATGACTCTTTGGTTCTAAACGCTGCGTCATCGGGAGTAGTTTCCGGTGGCAATGAGGGCGCCGCCGCCCGTGGCGCGGTGTTTCATCCAAAGTTACCGGCAATTGCTGTGCCGAAGTCAGCGCGGGGCGGTTGAGTACTGGCCGAGTTGCAGCCCGGCGGTCTTCCGGAGGTGAGCAGAATCGTCGGGCCGAAACTTGCGGGCCTGTTCCGGCGCTTCGGGGAGGCCTCTTGCATGCGCCGGCCGCGGTTTCCTGCATCAATTCACAGGTATGCCGATAAACTTCATTCAAACCCTTATTGGGTGCCCGTGCCCGGCCGATACTAAGGTATATGGTAAGGCGCCTGAAGCGCAGATAGTCCATGTAACTCCTTCAGGCAGAACCGAACAGCGGCGCCCTGGGGCAGGGTGATCCGCTCAAAGGGGAAGACAAGATGTCAGCAGACTCGTCACCACTCGATCCCGCCGGTGGGTTGATCGCGGGGGCAGGCAGCGACTTGGATGGATGCTCATTGTACAGGGAGGTGAGTACGATCGCCGGGCTGATGAACATCGTGACCGACCCGGTGATCCTGGTAGGGAGAGACGATCGGATATTGAGTGTCAGTGCAGCCCTGGGTGCGGCTTTGCAGATATCGGGCAGGGAGATGGTTGGCCGTCCGTGGTACGAAGCAGCCATCCCGTCCGATCAGCGCACGGCGGTGCGGGAATATGTTCGTGCGGTTGTCGCCGGCGAGCTGGATCAGTCAACCGGCCTGACCTGTCGGTACCGACTTGCGGACGGCCGTCACGTCTCCATGGATTGGCACTGCCATCCGCTGCGTGCCGCGAGCGGGGATTCGGAATCGGGGGCGGCGCTATTTCTGTTTGGTCAATTGCCGACAACGGAATCGGATCGAACGAGCCGTGACCTGCGCGAGTTGCAGGTGAAATATCGGAGCATTGTGGACAACATTGCGACCGGTGTGGCGGTAATCAGTCCATCCATGCAGATATTGAAACTGAATCGTCAGATGCAGGCCTGGTTTCCGCAGATCAAAGCGGAAGACGGGCCTGTCTGTTATCGGACGTTCAATTCTCCGCCTCTCGATTCGACTTGCCCGTGGTGCCCGGTGGCGAAGACACTGATCGACGGACAGGTGCACGAGGCTATTACCGAGACGCCTGCAGGCAGCGAAGTGCGGCACTATCGAATTGTCTCCTCGCCGCTCACTGACGAAGATGGTCGAATTGCGGCCGCCATCGAGATGGTCGACGACATAACCGATCAATTCCGGGCTGAAGAGGCAATCCGTGAGAGCGAAGAGCGCTTTCGCACCGTGGTCAACGCCAGCATGGACGCGATAGTCGCGTGCAATAACGAAGGTATCATCACCACATTTAATCCGGCTGCGGAGAAGATGTTCGGCCATGACGCCGGCAGCATTGTCGGGTCTCCCCTTGACCCACTACTTCCGGAGGGAATGGCGGAGCGTCACCAGGAAATGCTGAACAGCTACTTCGCCACGGGGGAGCCGAACGGGGCCATCGGTGCGGTCACGGAGCTCACCGCCCGCAGGTTGGATGGGGCCACGTTCCCGGTTGAGTTGACCCTGTCGGTAGCCCATCATTGTGAGCCGGCTACAGCCGTGGCGATTATCCGGGACATAACTGATCGACGGGCGATTCAGGACCAGCTCTTCGATCTGGCCACCCAATACTCTACGATGATGGACGCTGTTCCCGCGATGGTCTATGTGAAGGATCAGGAGGGGCGATTCAAGGCGGTGAACCAGGCGTTCCGAATGTTTTACGGCAAGGCTGACAGTGAAATCCTGGGTAAGACTTCTCTTGATGTCTTTGATCAGAAGTACGCTCTGCTTTGCCAGAGCGACGACGAAGAGCTGTTCAGGACCGGGAAGAAAGTCACTCGGGACGCTTACAAGGTCGTCGGGCCCGGCGGAGCGGAACGGTGGTTCACCACTACAAAGGTCCCGCTGCTGAATGCGGAGGGCCAGGCAACCGGCCTGGTCGGTCTGGTTCAGGATGTAACAGAGGCGCATCAGAGTCGCGAACAGCTTATCCAGGCCGACAAGCTGGCTGCGATCGGCACGCTCGCCGCGGGGGTAGCCCACGAGATCAACAACCCTATCGGCTTCATTTCGTCCAACCTCAACACAATGGAGAAGTACCTGGCGAAGATAGACACGATGCTCAAGCAGGTAGTCCCCAAGGATGCCAGCCAGGCAGAGAAATTCGCCGTGATACTGGAGGACTTCAAGGATGCCATAACTGAGTCGATAGAGGGCTCCGACCGGGTCAAACGTATCGTTGCAGACCTCAAGTCGTTCTCGAGGGTGGACCGGTCGGAGGCGGAGTACGCATCAATAAACGAGGGGATCAATACGACCCTGAATATTGTCTGGAACGAACTGAAGTACAAGTGTACGGTCGAAAAGGACCTCGGCGACTTGCCAGATTTCTACTGCCGCCTCAACCAGCTGAATCAGGTTTTCATGAATATCCTGATCAACGCCGGCCATGCGATCGACAAGGAGCAAGGCACAATAGCCATAAGAACCTGGGCGGAGACCGACACGATTTACGTATCGATCAAGGACGACGGCAAGGGCATCCCCCCAGGCAACCTCAAGAAGGTGTTCGAACCGTTCTTCACGACCAAGGAAGTGGGCAAGGGAACCGGGTTGGGGCTAAGCCTGGCCTATGATATCGTGGCCAAGCACAACGGAAATATCGAAGTGAGCAGCGAGCCGGAGAAGGGAACGGAATTCCTGATCTCCCTGCCGGTCGGAGGGGTTGAGAATGAACGATGACGCGACCATACTGATCGTGGATGATGAGCGCAATGTCCTGAAGGCGCTGCGACGCCTGTTTATCGACACCGACTACCGGGTTCTCACCGCCGAGTCCGGCGTCCAAGGGCTGGAGGTTTGCCGTGAGAACGAGGTTCACGTCGTCATCTCCGACTATCGTATGCCGGGGATGAACGGAGTCGAGTTTCTGAGACAGGTGCGTGAGGAGTCGCCGGAGACAATCCGAATGATCCTCAGTGGCTTTGCGGATGCAACAGCCGTGGTCGAGGCGATCAACGACGGCCAGGTCTACAAGTTTCTGGGCAAACCCTGGAATGATCAGGACGTACTCTCGTCGGTCAGGAGGGCGATTGAGCATTACGCCCTGCAGGTGGACCACAATCAGCTCCTGGTCGAACTGAGGCAGACTAATAGCGAATTGCGGGTGCTGACAGAAGGTCTTGAGCGAAAAGTCTCCGAACGCACCCGTGATCTCGAACTGCAGCATCGGGCCCTTGAGGTAGTGCGCAACATGGTCGACTTGCTTCCCGTGGGCATCCTCGGAATAGACTCGAACCAGACCGTGGTCTATATGAACGACATCTTCGACAATTTCGTGCCGGTGAAGCGCGGGGGCCTGGGTTGTCCCGTGGATGAGATCCTCGATGATTTCATGCGCGCCGCCGTTCAGGAAGCACTTGATAGTCACAGAGTAGTGCTGCGCAACTTCGAAGGCTGTGAGGGCCTCGGTCTGATCTGCCGTCCGCTTCCGAAGGGCGGCGGGGTGGTCGCGCTGCTTGGCCATATTGACCCGGAACGCTGCGCGGCGATGTTGGCCGGCCGCGTTGCGAGCGGTTGCTGAGGAGAAGTATGTCGGATCAACTGAGTGACAGAATCCTGCTGGTGGACGATGAATCCAGCGTCCTGAAGGCGCTCAGCCGCCTGCTGCGCGAGACCGAAGCCGAGCTGGTGACGTTCACGGAGCCCAGGAAGGCCCTGGAGCATTTGCGGAGTCAGAAGGTCTCGGTGATTATCTCGGATCAGCGGATGCCGGAAATGAACGGAGTCGAGTTCCTCGGGGAGTCGCGTCGAACCAATCCCGATGCGATACGCATTCTTCTGACCGGCTATGCCGACATCGACGCCGTGATCGGCGCGATCAATGACGGCGACATCAAGTACTACCTTACGAAGCCGTGGGACAACGCTCTGCTGCTGAGCCGGGTCACCGAGTCTCTCGAATACTATCGATTGAAGCGGGAGAATGTCCGACTCGCCCGGATAATCGCCGAGCGCAATAAGGAGCTCAAGCAGATCAACCAGCATCTGGCCAGGAAGGTCAGGGATCAGACGGAGCAGCTCAGAGACCGCAACGAGGGTCTGCGGCGAAGCTTCATGCAGACTATCAGGGCTCTAGCCACGCTAACGGAGATGCGCTATGAGTCGATCGGGAGTCATTCGCAAAGGGTGGCTTTCTTCACGCAGAAGATGCTCGAGGGAATGGACCTGCCGCAGGAGCAGAGACAGACGATTCTCATGGCGGCGTTTCTTCACGACGTCGGCAAGATGGCTCTTCCCGATGCCGTTATCGGCGCCACCGGCGAATTGAGCACGAAGAACTTCGAACGTCTGCGCTCGCATCCCATTCTGGGTCAGAGCTGCATCTACGGAATCGACGGTCTTGAGAATGTGGGGCTGATTATTCGCCACCATCACGAGAACTGGGACGGCACTGGTTATCCCGACAACCTGACCGAGACTGACATACCGTTGGGGGCCAGGCTGATCCGCATAGCCGATGCTTTCGACCACGATGCTTTTTCGGGAGCCTATCCGGACCTGAACCAGCTCAATGACGCGGCGGCGAATCTGGTGCGTAAGTCCGCAACACTATTCGATCCGGATCTGATTCGTCGTTTCATAGAGATTGATCTGGCGCGTCAATTGCATCACGGCGAGGTCTCGGACATGATTGCGGTGAAACCGGCTGACCTTGAGGAGGGTATGGTTGTCCTTGAGGACATTCATACTAAAAACGGGTTGTTTCTGCTGCCCAAGGGCGCAAGACTTTCCCGCGGGATGATCGGCCGGGTGCAGAAGATCGACCGCGCCGATCCGATTCCGAAGGCCATCAAGGTGAGTCGCTCCGCCGGAGGCAACGAGAAGGACGACGATGATCAGCTGAGTTTCAGCATCGAGTCGCTTGCAACGGCGGGGTTTGGCGCATAAGAGAGCGAATTGCCGTCAACAAGGAGTAACGATGGGCACGACAGAAGGCAATGATTCCCGCAAGAGACCGGACCACGAGCATATCGATCGCGTCCTGTCAATGATAATGCACCATGAGGAGGTTCAGAGGATGGGCGAGGCGTTGAAGGAAGTCCTGGATCGATCCCGAGACAGAGAAGGCCCGGGCAGAGAGAAGGAGAGGAAATGAGCCAGACGGTACCATTGTGGGCGCGACGCATAGAGCTCCCCTCCGCACCGGTTGTCGTTCAGCGCCTGCAGGATCTGATGCGCCAGGAAACGACCGGCGCCAGAGAGATTGCGCGGTTGGTGGAGGCCGATCAGGCACTCACCGCCCGGGTTCTGCGCGTCGTCAATTCGCCCTTCTATGGACTGGCTAAACCGATCACCGCCGTGGTCGACGCCATCAAGATCATGGGGGTCAAGACCATCCACCAATTGGTCCTGGCCGCGTCGGTGATGGAATACTTCGGCAAGGAGGTTGACCGGACGCTGAATGCCAAGTCATTTTGGCTTCATTCCCTCGGTACCGGACTGATCGCCAAACATCTCATCCGAGCGGGCAACAGCGAACGCGCGAGCGAGGCGCTGACCGCCGGCATTCTTCACGATATCGGCAGGCTTCTGTTCGCCAAGGCGGATGCGAAGCGTTTCATCCTCCTGTACGGTGAAGGCCAGCCGGCCTGTGATCTCAGTCGGGAGGCCAGTCTTTTCGGGATGGACCATCAACAGGCCGGCGCCCAGTTGGCTGAGCGCTGGAACTTCCCGGATACCATCCGGGAGGCCATAGAGTTCCATCATGAGCCGGACCGCGCCTCCAGCCAGAACCTGATTGTGGCCGCGGTGAGCATTGCCGATCTGATATGTCATGCTCTCAATATCGGCGACAGCGCCAACCACTACGTGACCACTTTCAGCCCCGGCGCATGGAGCCGCCTCGGCTTGGAGTACGACGATCTGACGGCACTCATGCTGGGCGCGCTTGAGGAGCTAAGCGACACCAAACGCGCCTTGCTCATGATCTGAGGGCCTGCAGCATGAACGGTACGACGGGAAGGGCCCGGGGATGTTTGGAGGAAGCTGCTCGTCGAATAGCGAAGATCCAGGCGCGACGCCGGTGACGAAGGACAGGTTTGGCCAAACCGGCTGGCTCGTCGCGCTTCGTGGGCGTCGAACAACCTGCCCGGAATCGATGCGGGCATGAGTCGCAATTGGCCGTTGAACAAGGAGACAGTGTTTTGCAGACAATCCTGTTCGTAGACGACGAAAAGAACATAGTCAAGAGTCTGCAGCGAATGGTGCGTGCCCAGGGAATTGAGTGTCAGACGGCGGAGGCCTGCGGCGCCGGCGAGGCTCTGGAGATTCTGCAGAGCCAGCCCGTAGATCTGGTCATCTCGGATATCCGGATGCCCGGTACGGACGGGGTCGAATTGCTGACCCGCCTTCGCGCGACAGCACGCTTCCAGCATCTTCCGGTTATCATGTTGACCGGTGAAACGGACAACTCGGTTCGCAATGCGGCTCTGGGCATGGGGGCCACGGATTACCTGAGCAAGCCGGTGGATCCGCATGAATTGACGGCGCGGGTGCGCAACGCCCTCCGTCTCAAACGTTATCAGGATGAACTGTTGGACCAAAGGCAGAGGCTGCAAGAGCAGCTAGAACACGCCCAGCGCCTCGAGCTGGCCGGGCTGGTTGCGGTACAGGCGGTGCACGACCTGAGGAACGCCATCTCCGGTATTCTCGGGAGCGCCGAAGTAATGAAGGCCAGGGAGGTCGACGATAGCCAGGCCAGCAGCGGGCTGGATCGAATCATCGCCAGCGCCCGTTACGCCGCCGACATTTCCGGACATGTTCTCCAGGCCGCCCGCACAGGCGCCGGCAAGGGCACAAACGAACCCGTTGATCTTTGCAGTGCGGTGGACAACTGCGTTCAGATGCTCAGCGCCGGCACTCCGCCCGAAGTCAGGATACTCTGGAGTCATCCGGGCCGTATGGTAATGGTGACGGCCTGTCGAACCGAAGTAATGCAGGCGATTATGAATCTTCTGACCAACGGAGTTCAGGCCGTGGGAGATCAGGGTGCCGTAGAAATCGATGTCCGGCCCGACCCCGATGACCATACCGTCATGCTGACGGTGAGTGATAATGGTCCCGGCCTGGATGAATCGGCGGCCGCAAGCGTGTTCGAGCCCTTTGTCACGACGAAGGCTCCGGGCGAGGGAACAGGTCTCGGCCTGGCGACGGTGAAGCGAGTGATCGAGCGATACGGCGGATCGGTGGGCGTGACTTCGGGCCCGGGTCGCGGAACAACGTTCACGGTACAGCTTCCGATTGCGGCAGGAGTCGGGTCTTTACCGACCCCGTAGGCGCGGACAGTGTAACCAACCGGCCTCCAGGGGTCCTGACAGTCGGCAAGACAGGTGGCTTCGTCCCGGCGTGACAGTACGATGGCAGGTCATGCAGGCGCCGGTGGTGTTGTTGGTGGTGTCTTCGGATCGGGCGCGAATACTGAGTGGAACGACTGCGACGAAGACCAGCCACAGCAACCACCAGGCGAGGCGTGTCCAGTACATACCGGTGCGCGCACCTGATGATTCGTCTGGAGCGTTGTCGGCCATCAGGCAACCGCTAAGCGCTTGACGAGGTCAACCTCGCCATCGCGCAGTTCCTGCAATGGCGGCATCCGATCCAGCCGCATCAGTTCCTGCAGGGCTGCCATATCGGCGTCACGGCCGGTCCCGGCTGCAGCCAGGATACGATCATCCTTGAGGTAGTAGGCGATGAACTTACCTTCGTCGATGTTACCGTCAACGAAGAAGTCGTCCCATTCGCTGGCGTGGCCGACATAGCGCAGTTGCGTTCCGGCCTGCATTGTCCAGAAGAACGGGATGCTGCGGTAGGGAGTCTTCTTGCCTGCCATGTTGTGGGCGGCGGTGCGGCCGTGTTGCTCGGCGGTGCGCCAGTGCTCGATGCGCGTATGCTGGCCGGTGCACCAGTCTGGGAAACGGGCGATGTCACCGACGGCGTAGAGACCGTCGGCGGCCCGAAAGTGTTCGTCGACCTCTATGCTGCCATCAGTTTGAGATTCGACTCCCTGCAACGTATCCGAGGCCGGATCGACACCCACACCGAAGACCAGCAGGTCGGCTTCGATCTCATCGCCCTCAGCAGTGATGACTCTTTGCACCTTGCCGTCGCCCTCGATCCGGCTGACCATACGCCCGAGCTGGAAGACTGTCCCCTGTTCTTCGTGTTTGCGCTGCAGCAACCGGCCAATCTCAGGACCGACAGTTCTCTGGAGGGGGGTTTCCTCCGGGGCTATGACTGTAACCGGCAGATCGTGCTGTCGCAGCGACGAGGCGGTTTCGAGGCCAATGAAGCTGGCCCCAACCACCACCGCCCGTTTGGCGCCTTTCACTGCCTCGACCAGATTGCCGGCGTCTTCGAGACTGCGGATGGTGAAGACGTTCTCCAAATCTGCCCCCGGCAAATCGAGCTTGCGGGGACGCCCGCCCAATGCCAGCAGGAGGACATCGTAGTTCATCTTATCGCCATCGTCAAACGATATGCTGCGTTGTTCGGTGTCGACCCCGCGAGCCCGCTTACCCGTGACCAGCTCGATATCGCGTTTCTGGTAGAAGTCACGGTCGCGCAGAGAGACAGTCTTGGCATCGGCATCGCCGCGGAGGAACATCTTGGTCAGGTTGGTGCGGTCGTATGGCATCTGTTCTTCTTTCGTGATCATGACCAGCCGGCCGCCGAAACCGTCATGTCGCAGGGTTTCGGCCGCTGCATTGCCGGCGGCTCCGGCACCGAGGATGACAAAGGTACGACTGTCAACCTCAGGGTCGTGCCTAATGACAACCGGCCTCTTGACTTCGGATAAGCTTTCCGGCAACACGACGATGACATCGTCGCCGTCGATCTTCACCTCGTATTGAGGCAAGGAGTCGGTTGCCGGCGGTTCGAGCAGTTCTCCTGTCTTGACGTCGAAGGAGGCGTGATGCCAGGGGCAGACAATCCGCTCGCGGCTCATAGCGCCCCCGTCGAGAGAGGCTCCGTAGTGCGGGCATTTGCCGACCCCGGCATAGTACTCACCGTCAATTTTGCGCAACAGGATCTTGTGATCGTCGACTTCATACCCTTTCATCTGACCATCTTCAAGATCCGTGGTCTTGGCGATTCGATGCTCTTTGTGACTCATCAGTACAGTCCTTTCGATTCACATCCCGGATTCGTGTGATAGAGGTGATTAGCGTGCCGGTTCGGCGGCGGCCTTCGGATGGGGCACTCTTTCGGCGCGCGCTTCTGCTTCCTTTCGCTCTATGACGTACTCAGTTTGTGGTGGAGTGTAGATCACGCCGAGGAGGAAGCTCCAAACCAAATGCACGAGTAAATGGGACATCGCACCTGACGTGGTGTACACGATGATGGGGAGGATCCTTACCGTTCCCCCATCACGGTAGACCCGTCTATGCGCTGGGCTTTGATATCTTGCGCAGGACTTCGCCCGACGTCTCAACATCGGTATGGCCGGCCAGATCGCCCAGCGAAACGACACCGGCGAGCTGGTCATCGCGGTTGACGACGATAACGCGTCGGATCTGGTCCTGCTTCATTACCTTGGCGACTTCTTCAATTGACTGGTCCTCATAGCAGACATCGACGTCATGCGTCATGACATCGCCCACCCGGGTTTCGGTGGGATTCATCTCTTTAGCCACGCCGCGTACGACGATATCGCGGTCGGTGACAGCGCCGACAAGTTTGTCGCCTTCGGCCACCGGCAGCATACCGACATCGAATTCCTTCATCGTAGCTGCGGCTTCAACGATTGTATCCTGAGGGTGAGTGAGCTTCACACGCTTGGCCATTGCTTCTTTTACCAGTTTCATAGTCCGAACTCCTTTTGTTCTGGAATGTGCATTCCGCATCCTGATGGAAAGGCATCATTCCGCCTTAGTCTGTCATCCCGTTTCTAACAATAACCGTGCCAGGAATGCTGCTAAGGTTCCATGTTGTTGTCACGCCGGGGGTTAGCACAGCCCGGGCCACACTCGTGTGACTTAAGTGCCGGTCTGATACATAACGAGGCGGGGCGGAGTGAAGATTCGGTACGGAGCATTCTGACGATCACGGAGCGTGCAGCCCGGGAATGCGGTGCTGGTCAGGCTATCTCAATGATCTGCTGGATCTTCGGGCGGCCGTAGGTTGTGCCCCCCACAAGCACTTCGAGATTGGGCAGCATCTTGCGCTGGGCAGCGAAGTGCGTGTGGCCGCAAAGGACTGTGAGGTGTCGTTCGGGTCGCGCTCGCATGAGCTTCAGCAGCATGTCGCCGAGGACCTTGCAGGCGTAGAAGGGCAGGAATTCGTCACTGGCCTGCCGACCCCGGTATTGCGACACCTCGGCGAATGGAGGCACGTGGGTGACCAGGATGGCTCGGGACCGATCCCGTAGCGCCTGGACCAGATTCTTGCGAATGCGATCGGTCGCGCGGCCGGCCAGATTCTGCATCTGTTCAAGTCGGGCTGGACGGGACAGGCCGGCCAGGTCAGCGATCAGGTAATGATCGTTGAGTTCGACCGGGCTGCGCTGGTAGTCGCCATACCCGCCGTCGGCCCATGATTCGTGTCCCAGGAGCGCGGTGGAGTCGGTCAGGTTGACAGCCCCCGCCTGGCTGAGCCATTGCAGCCCTGGGTGCTCCTGGCTGAGTGCTGTTATTCGGCGGGTGACCCAGGCCACCGAAGCTCGGTAGTAGTCGTGGTTCCCCAGCACAAAGTAGATCGGGGACGGGAGGTTATCGTGCAAAGTCCGCAGGAAATCCTCCACCGTGGGAGCCTCGCCGATGTCCCCCGAGATCAGGTAGGCGTCGACCTCGGCCCCGGCGAGCTCGGCGATGAACTCGGTTAGTTGCGCCGGGTCGAGGAAATTCAGGTGTATGTCAGTCAGCCAGGCCAGTCGCATTCAGTGGGTCCTCGGGACGGGGAACTAGTCAGAATGGTCCAACATGCCGGTTATTGGTATAGCAGGATCGCGCCATCCGGGCAAGTACAATCGGTGGACAGGGCCTTCGAGGTCGGTTTCAGCAGGCGCGAAGAGCAACTCGGCTTAACCAAATATTAATCAATCCCTAGCACTCGGTGAATCGATGCTTCTTATTCAAGTTCAATGTCAAGATGGACTTCGAACAAGCCCGAACAATTGAGTCGGAGACCGTTGATGGTCAAAGGACACATACTGGTTATCGAGGATGATCCCGATCTGCGGGAGCTCGTCGAGTACAATCTTCGTCGCGACGGATACCGGGTGACGGTCGTGGAAACGGGTGAGGAAGGCGTTCGGATCGCTGAGCGGGAGGTACCCGACCTGGTTGTGCTCGACGTCATGTTGCCGGGCATCAATGGTTTTGAGGTTTGCAAGAAGCTAAAGGGGAACTCGCACACGAGGGGCATTCAGATAGTGATGCTGACGGCCCGGACAGAGGAAAGCGATATTGTCACCGGACTTGAGATAGGAGCTGATGACTACATCACCAAGCCGTTCAGCCCGAGAGTTCTGACAGCTCGAATAAGAGCCCGCCTGCGCATGGAAGAGCAGACCGATCCGCCGGATCGGGAGGTGGTCGAGCACGACGAGGTGTTGATCGATCCGCGTCGTCATGTGGTCAAGGTGAAGGGGAAGCAGATCAATCTTACGCCCACCGAGTTCAAGATTCTCGTCCTCCTGGCCCGAAACGCCGGGGTTGTTTTCTCGCGATACGAAATCGTTGACGCCGTCCAGGGCGGCGAAGTTGTGGTGACGGATCGGTCGGTCGATGTCCAGATAGTCGGACTGCGCAAGAAGCTGGGGGCGTGTTCGGGTTTAATCGAAACGGTCCGCGGGTTCGGGTACCGATTCCGGGAGTGAATCTCGTCCCCGTTGATATGCCTCGGTTGGACCGTTGACGCCGGGTAGCTGAGCGGCGCGACTAAGCGGAAGATGCCGGTTTGTTGCGCGCAGTGCCGCCTGGTTTCGCCCGATCAGGGGCAGGAAAGTTGGTTGAATCTCGGCGAGGGGCTTTCTCAATATCCAAATCGATGGGCCGGGCCAACGTCCCTGACTCATTCAGCGTTGGCTGCTCGCTGATTTATTCCTATGTTAAAGCATCACTCATATCTCCCTAACAATTGAAGAGCTCTTTGGCGGCGTTTGAAGGCGGAGAGATCGGGAAGAGCCCGCCTGAGAAGAGAAGGCAAACGATGAAATCGGCGAAGGAGGTCTTCGCCGCGGGACTTCAAAGAACTGGGAGACACGCAAATGTTGTCAACACCACATCGCACCGGAAGGACACGGAAGGTCCGGCTGGTGAAATCGATCACACTTCATCTGTTACTTGTCGCAATTCTGGGCGCCTGCGGGCCGGCCCTGGCGGCCGGCAACGGCAAGGTCATGGGCAGGATCCTCGACGCTGAGACAGGCGATCCGATCATTGGTGCTACGGCCCTGATCGAGGGGAGCATGATGGGCGCCCAGGCCAACTTCGAGGGGCAGTATCTTGTTAACAATGTCCCCGAGGGCAAATACGATCTGGTGATCAGCAGTATCAACTACACCCAGAAGATGATCACCGGCGTCAGGGTGGTGGCCGGAGAGGTTACACGGGTCGATGTCACGCTGCAGCCGCAGGCGACTGAGGTTGAGGGAATCCGGGTTGAGGCCAGGTTTGAGAAGAGGACGGAAGCGGCTCTGATGCGCCTTCGCCAGAGGGCTATGACAGTATCAGATGCCATCAGTGCCGAAGATATCTCCCGATCGGGCAGCGGGAATGCCGCTGACGCCATGAGTAAGGTGACCGGGGCCACTGTCGTAGACGGTAAATTCGTATATGTTCGCGGCCTTGGCGATCGCTACGCGAATACCAATCTCAACGGCAGCCCGCTGCCCAGTCCCGATCCCGACAAGCAGGCCGTGCCGATGGACCTGATTCCAGCCGGCCTGCTTGATAATATAGTGGTCGAGAAGACCTTCGCGCCGGACAAGCCGGGCGACTTCGCCGGCGGTTCTACTAACCTGAGCACCAAGGATTATCCGGAGCGCCGCACCCTGAAATTCTCGGTCAAGACCGGGTACAACAGTGAGACTTCGCTGGAGAACGGTGTCCTGACCCAGGAAGGGTCGGGGACAGACTGGCTGGGTTATGACGACGGCCTGCGTGACGTCCCGAGCTTCGTCGGTAGTGACACCATGGGGCACCGTCTGGCTTCAGAGAATCCGAAGTTATTCGCCCGCAACTACCGTGATTCGATGCCGGATTCGGTCACCGTACTGGTCAACTACCTTCACGACATGTCCAATTCCTTTCGTCCGGAGATGAACGCGTCGACGCACAAGGCGCCCCTCAACTATGGCTATTCTCTATCGTTCGGCGATATGTTCACGATCAAGGATCGGCCACTGGGGGTGGTCGCCAGCCTGACCTACAGTCGCAACCAACAAGCCGTTCGGGATGGCCGGACGGGTCTGTATCTGGGTGCAGGGCTGAGTGAAGAGGCCTCTGCAGTACTTCAGCGCGGATCAGATGAAGTGCTCTGGGGTGGCCTGGCCTCGTTCAACTATGACCTGCACACGAACCACAAGCTCAGCCTATCCTTCATCCACAATCGGTCCGGCGAAGAGGTTAGTGAATACAACCCCGGCACCTACTATTACCACTTGAATAACCGCGATGACAGCCTTCGGGTGCGCTGGCTGAAGTACACTGAGCGTCGCCTCTCCACCTGGCAGCTGGGCGGGAGCCATAACAGTGTGTTGGGCGGTATCGCTCCCGGCCTGCGACTGGACTGGCAGTTGTCTTTGAGTGACACGAAGGGCAAGGAACCCGATGTCCGCTACTTCGCCGATGTTGCCGAGGGGCCGGAATACGACAGGTTCTATATGGACCAGACTCGCACCGAACGGCCGATGCGGAGTTGGCGTTGGCTTGACGAGGACAATCGCCAATTCAAAGTCGACCTGACCCTGCCGACGGTGAAGAGCGCCAAATTCAAGGCCGGGTTGTCGTATCTCGACAAAGACCGATCGTACACTACGCGCGAGTTTGTATACGAGAATATCTCAAGCTATCAGCAAGGCGATCCGAATGCCTGGGCCGCCGATACGTGGATGACCTACGACAGCACGGTGCGGGTTCTGCGCGGGGACACTGTCATTTACTACAACTATGGTCTGGGCCCTTACCTGTTCGAGACGACGCAGCGTCAGAACCAATACGCCGGATATATGAAATTGAGCGGTGCTTACGCTATGGTGGAATTCCCCGTGCCCTTCACGAAGAGGCTGAGTTTCGTTGGTGGTGTGCGCCTGGAGTCCACCGACATGCAATCGGAAGTAGAGCAGGTTATTGCGGCGGGAGTCAAGGTCAAGACAGGCCGGATCGATCGGTCGGATCTGCTGCCATCGCTCAACTTCATCTACCAGGCGACCAACAACATGAACATCAGGGCATCCTACGGTCGCACACTGGCTCGTCCGACGATTCGCGAGCTGGCGCCGGCCAGTTCCGAGATCTTCGGTTCCGGTCGCCTGTTCTTCGGTAACGATTCGCTCGAGTTGACGACGATCGACAATTACGACCTGCGGTGGGAATGGTTCGTGCGTCCCGGGGAAGTCATTGCGCTGAGCTGGTTCTATAAGAACCTGACTGATCCTCTAGAGATCGCGATGGTTGGCCAGAACTACAATGAGACGATCACAAACGTACCATCCGGCCGGGTACACGGGGTCGAGTTTGAGTTCAGGCGCCGGCTGGACTGGCTGGCCTCACGCCTGAGGAACTTCCATTTCGGCTGCAACCTTACTCTTGCCGCCTCCGAGGTTGAGGTTTCCGAGAAGGAGCTGGCCTCCAATCAGGGTCAGGACATCAAGCGCCCAATGGCTCAGCAGTCGCCTTATGTCATCAATACGGACATTGAATACCAGCATCCGAAGTACGGCACGTCGGTCTCGCTCTTCTACAATGCGTTTGGCCGTCGCTTCGCCATTAACAACGATTACCCGACCCCGGACATCTACGAAGAATCGAGACAACAAGTTGATTTCATGTTGTCGCAGCCCGTACTCGACTACATCAACATCAGATTCAGCGCGAAGAACCTGCTGAACGATGATATCAGATTCGTCTATGACCTTGATGAGGTAGATGGCGAGAAGTATGACAACCAGACAGAGCGCCCCTACAACGTCTACACCAAGGGTGTGAGTCTTGGCCTGAGTGTCAGCTACACGATCTGGTAGGCTGCCACCGGGATGGAATAGGGTCATTCAGGTTAGTTAGTACCCGGATGGCGGCACTTTGACAACTAAAGAACCTGCAGATAACCGAGCGCGTGCGTGGGCGATGCAATCACCGAACACGAGAGCCAACAGTTGTCGGCGATGTGAGAAGCCCGCGAATGAACACTTGAGTGACAGAGAACGAGGAACACACAGGAGGTTGAAGTTAGAGTAACCACGGTTGACAAAGAGTAACTACGAAGCACACCGCTTCGCATTGCACAGGAAAGAAAAAAGACAGAAAAACCCGGTTGCGGGGTTGACGAGACCCGTAGCCGCTAAGGAGGTAAGCTCGTGTTTAGGAACATTTTTACGGTGCTTCTGGTGTTGGCTTTGCCGGCGCTGGCCTTCGGAACCTCGCAGTACTACGCCGACGGTACCCCGAAGCCGGTCCGTGTCATCACCGAGGTCGATATTGGCCCATTCAATTACTGGACCAGTGACACAGTATACAACATCAACGGCTTTGTGTACGTTGACGACGGCGAGATCCTGATGATCGAGCCGGGTACGATTATCAAGAGCAATCCGGGCCAGGGCGAAGACGCGACGGCCTTGATCGTGGCGCGTGGCGGCAAGATTTACGCCATGGGCACGGCTTGTGATCCGATCATCTTCACCTCCATCAGCGATGATGTCGATGATCCTTTCGACATCCCGCTGAATTCGGATCTCGGTCGCGGCCTCTGGGGCGGCCTGATCATACTTGGTAAAGCCATACTGCCGGGCACCGACACTGCCGCCGGTGTTATCCGCGAGGGCAACATCGAGGGCATTCCGGAAACGGAACCGCGCGGCGTTTACGGCGGCACGGACAACATGGACAACTCCGGTGTCCTGAAGTATGTCTCGGTCCGTCACGGTGGTTCCGAGATTGGTGCGGCCAATGAGATCAACGGTGTTACGATGGGCGCGGTGGGCGCCGGTACGGTCATGGACTACGTCGAAGTCACCCACAATCTGGATGACGGTTTCGAGTGGTTCGGCGGCACTGTGAGCGCCTATCACCTGGTGGTCAGTGCGTGCGGCGACGACTGTTTTGACATGGATGAAGGCTATCGTGGCTCGGGCCAGTTCTGGTTTGCCGTCCACGAGGAGAACGCCGGGGACCGCAGTGGTGAGCACGACGGTACCTGGGGTTCCGAGCTGGGGACCTGCCCGCGTTCGAGCGCTGTTGTTTCGAATGCCACCTACATTGGCCGCGGGGCGACTAATGGTGTTCAACGGGCCTTCGAGCTTCGCGACAATATGTCGGGCGCGTACTACAACTCGGTTTTCACCGAGCACGGCACCTATGGCCTGAATGTTGAAGACGATCCGGCCGGATCGACTCTGGATAACCTGAAGAATGGCAACCTGAAGTTCCACAACAACGTGTGGTACGGCTTCGGCCAGGGCAACAGCTCCAGTGCCATCGCCAATGGTGTGGGTGCGGTTGATACCATTCTGTTCCACAACTATGATCCGTCGACCTACTGGTTAGGCGGCGGCGCCGCGCCGATCAGTGGCACGAAGAACAACCTGAACTACCTGTCCACCACTGATGTGCTGGCCAATGTAGGTCACAATCCCGGCGATGATTTGGATCCGCGCCCGGCTAACAGCGGTTCGTGGTTCACTAACGACGGCGGCCCGGCCTGGTCCTGGGTGGATCCGCTCGACGCCGACTTGTTCGTAGGGTACCATCCCGAAGTCACCGATGTGCCGGCCGGCTGCATCGATGCCGCCTGGCTGCGCGCCTATGAGGAAGTCGACTACGCCGGCGCCTTCGATCCGAATGAGGACCGCACCTGGCTGCACGGCTGGTCGGCGCTGGATCACTATGGCTACCTGTATGAAGCCACCGTGGCCGACTGTGACTGCCCGACCGATGACGATAAGGAAGTTGTCGTCATCACCGAAAGCGACATCACAGAGTGGACGTACCTCTCGAACGACAGTGTCTACAACCTGGATGGCTTTGTCTTTGTTGACGAGGGCGAGACCCTGGTTATCGAGCCGGGCACTGTCATCAAGGGCAACCCGGGTCAGGGTGAAAACGCCAGCGCGCTGATTGTGGCTCGGGGCGGCAAGATCTACGCCCTGGGTTCGCACTGCTGTCCGATCGTCTTCACCTCGATTTCCGATGATGTCGATGATCCGTTCGATATTCCGCTGGACGACGACCTTGGTCGTGGCCTGTGGGGCGGCGTGATCATGCTGGGCTACGCTACGATCTGTGATACTCTGGAAGGCGCGATCGAGGGTATCCCGGAGACCGAGCCTCGCGGCGCCTACGGCGGAAACGACGACTGCGACAACTCAGGCGTTCTGCGCTTCGTATCGATTCGTCACGGCGGCTCTGAAATCGGGGCGGCCAACGAGATCAATGGTCTGACCATGGGCGGTGTCGGAGCCGGAACCCGCATCAGCCATGTCGAGGTCTTCATGAACCTGGACGACGGCTTTGAGTGGTTCGGTGGTACTGTGGCCTGCGATCACCTGGTTGCCGCCTTCTGCGGCGACGATGCCTTTGACTACGACGAGTGCTGGCACACCGCCCCGCTGTCCTGCGGCAGTGGTGAGGTCCGTCGCGGCAACCAGTACCTATTCGCAATACACGGCAACACCGGCGGCGACCGCTCCGGTGAGCACGACGGAGGCTATGGTTCCGACGTGGGCGCCTGCCCGGTCACTACTCCTCTCTTCTCCAACGCCACTTACATCGGAAAGGGCACTGAGAGCGGCCAGCGTTGCTTCGAGATCCGTGACGCTGCCGGCGGCGGTTACTGGAACTCGGTCTTCACCGACCACGGCACGTACGGCCTTAACGTTGAGCAGATGTACCCGGATGAGGATGTTGACAGCCGTCAGCGTCTATATTGGGATCAGCTCCGTTTCTACAACAACATCTGGTACGGCTTTGGCCAGGGCAACAGCTCTGCCGACATAGCCAACTACAAGAATGATGTTGACTCTATCCTGTTCTACACGTTCGACGTTCAGCAATATGTACCGGATCATCCGATCTCACTGGAGATCAACCATCGCAACTACCTGTCCTGCGACGGCCAGGTTGTGCGCGGCATCGACCGCGGCCAGAACGGCCTGCTGGACCCGCGCGTATCCTGTTTGAATTCGACCTACCTGAACGACTCCATTAACGTCGGCTGGACTGAATGGGCTGACCCCAACACCGACGATCTGGTGAAGGGTTACAAGTGGTGGCACCACGATGATCCGTTCTGTGGCGTAGACTCGGTCACTTACGAGAGCATCGTCGTGGAGGACTTCCCGGGCGCCTTCGATCCGAACCTCCCTTATGATAAGTGGTGGACTACCGGCTGGGCCTTTATGGACTGCGGC
This sequence comes from uncultured Ignavibacteriales bacterium, assembly GCA_964526835.1. Taxonomy (GTDB): domain Bacteria; phylum Zixibacteria; class MSB-5A5; order GN15; family FEB-12; genus DAOSXA01. The sequence continues at coordinate 47,451 of CAZGMK010000009.1, read as the reverse complement.
GGTTACCTGGGAGAGGCCGCTGATCCGAATTGCCCGGATTGCGGCGGCGCGACCTGCTGCGAACTCCGTGGTGACATCGACCACAGTGGCGCCGGTCCGGATATCTCCGACCTGGTCTACCTGGTGAGCTATATGTTCTCAGGTGGCACGCCTCCTCCGTGTGAAGAAGGCGGCGTCTATCTCGAGGCCGACGTCGACGGTAGTGGCGCTGGCCCGGACATTTCCGACCTGGTTTACCTGGTGAGCTACATGTTCTCTGGTGGTCCGGCCCCGGTCCCGTGCCCGTAAGTGACTCGATCAGCGAGTGACCCATAGATAAGCGATTGCTTTATCGCTTCAGCAACGGCCCTTCGGTAACAGGAGGGCCGTTTGCCTGGATGCGAGAACCTATCGGCGGCTATCCTGATGTCTTTGGGCGTTGTCGTTGGGACTCCTGTCATAACCGCGCGAATCGATCGGGAGGGCGCGGCGCACCAGGCGTCTGATCAGACTGTAAGCGCAGACATAATAGAAGAGTCCGGCCCAGGCGGCCAGCCCGGCGGTTATGAAGGCCAGTGGATAGTTGTAGCCATCCTCAAGGCGCCAGCCATAGAGGTCGTTGTAGAACCACAGCATGACAAAGGTGCTGGCGGCGGCGGCCAGGGCTCCACCGGTCCAGAACATGATCTTGCGACGAGTCGCCCGCATGCGGCGATTGCGTGTGGCGCGGGGCACGTGGGGCGATGTGAACAGGAACCAGAGCACGAACAGCCCGCCCCACAGGGTGGAAAGATGCTGCAGCCAGCGGCAAACCGGACGATCGAGTCCGAAGATTACAGCCGAGCTGTTCAACACCGGAAAGAGTTCGGCGATCTCACCGTGTGGATGGGTGAAGGAGTCCCACAGGAAATGGCTGAGGGCGCCGACCAGCACCGAGCCGATGAGGGTGATCCAGGCAGAGGGCGTCCTGACTTCGAAACTACTCTCGGCCAGTCCCGAGAGTCGCCGCTCGATGAACCACGGCATGTTGATGATGAACTGGTATTTGAACAGGCGGTGAAAGACGAAGGCGAAGATCAGCCCGGCCGGCAAGCAGAAGACAAGCAGACCGGGCCAGGAATGGCTGAAACCGCGGTGGGTGGTGTCGGCCATCAGGAAATAGAGCAGGTCCGGTGAGACAGCTCCGGCCATCAGCCCGGTCAGGGAGAAGCGGGTCGGCCACAGCTGCTTGAGGGGCAGGACAATAGCCGGATGCGAGGTGGTGAACGGCATTGAACTTATAACGGGGTCGGTGGAGTCGGGTTCGCAAGTTTGAAGTGGCGAGATCACAGCCTCTCGATGTCGATTGGGGTGCGCCGACTGTTTCACACCTACAAAGGTCCCCTTGAGTGAGGGGAGCACTCAAGGGGATCAGAAGGGCAGAGAGTTGGGAACGTAGGGGTAGAGGTCTTATATGGCGGGGCTCGAATTATCCTTCTTAGTCGTGCAGCTTGTCATCAGGCCAGGCGCCGCCGTGATCACGCGGCCTGTCCCGGGCCGGTTTCAGCTCAGCTTGCGGGCCGCCAGCCAGGCGCCGCCTAGGCCCATGCTCAGCAGGAGAATAGTGCCTGGTTCGGGAACCGGGTCAGGGTTCTGATCGTCGCCCTGGCTGTAATCGGGGTCGAGGGGCTTGTGATACTCGCCCGGGTCGGCGGCTCCGCCGCCTGTTCGGCTGGCATCGATACCGGAGTGACCCGCCCATGAAGACGATCCGGCGCTGCCATTCCAGATGGCAGAGGAAGGGACAGTCAGCCCGGCCACCTCGGAAGTGGTAAAGCCCAGAGCCAGCATGAAGACTATGATGGCCAGCAGCCACTTGAGGGGTTGCGACGATGTTTGGCGATGATAAACGGTCATATTGGCTAACCTGTCGGTTACGGTTGCGAGTTATCGTTTCACTATGAAGCAACAGCTGTGCCAACTGAGATACCCGGCGCGGTCTTGTCCGCATAAGAGATTGTTAAACAAGCAAATAGCAGAAGCGGGAGAGGGGCTGTCCCCACACTTTCGAGCTGTCTCCGTCCGCAAGGGGATGCACAGTTCTGCAACTAAATCGGTGCAGATTCACGGTGTGCCGCCTTTGGTGAACTCATGGAGGTGTTATGAGAGCCGGTATTGGCAGAGTGCAGGCGCAATTGGCGGAGCCACTCGATCGGGTCGCCGAGGAGCTGGTAGCGCTGATCAATCGTAACGTGAATCCCCCGGACCCGGTTGAGGCGGGGGATGTCTATGTCCGGGCGATGTATGCGGTCAGCGACGAAGTCAACAGCTTCGGGGGGAGCTTTCCGGAGGACGAGCACGAACACCTGGCCCGACTGCTGGTCGATTCGCCGGTGCTTGTGGGACATCGCAAGGACCGTCTGCCGGTGGGCCGGACATTTCACGCCGCTGTTGTCGGGCGCGATGGACGATCGTGGATTAAGAGCTACTTCTACTGGCTGCGCAGCGCACAGGGCGCCGATGATCTGCTGGCCAACGTCGATGGCGGGGTCTACAAGGAGTGCTCGATCGGATTCACCTTCGCCCTGCCCGAGTGCTCAGTCTGTGGACGGGACATCCGGCAATGTGAACATGAACCGAACCGCATTTATGCACGCGGCGGCGGAACAGTGAGGTGCTACTTCAACTACCGCAGAATCGAGAGAGTGTTGGAGACTTCTCTGGTCTATCGTGGTGCGCTGGGCAACACCGCGGTCTCTAAGGACCTGGCAGAGGACGGCTTCGATTATTCGGTGACCTCGCAGGAGCCATCGCTTCTTGACGATCTGTCGGGCTTCGAGCCGGATAGCAGGCTATTGGTGACTCCTGAGTACGAAGGCCTGCCGGTCACGGTGTTATGTAACCATGGTGTGTTGATCATGAAGACCCTGACCGGTTCGGATCTGCCGACAAGGCTCGCCGCCCAATTCGAATCGGACGCCTGGCCCGAGGGGGTTGAGGTCTTCGGAATCCTGGTGGCCTGCCGGGAGCACAGGCGGCTCGAACATCGGGAGGTGATAGCGGCAATCGAGTCGGAGGATGGACCTTCGGCCAGACTAGACCTGAAGCTGCTGCTGCTCAATGGCCAAGACCTCGGCGGAGTGGCCGAGTCAGGGAACATCTCGATTATCCCTCATACTATTGTCACCGCCTCCGAGGTCGATCGGGTAGCCGCCGAACTGGCAACTTGTGATGGTCTGCGCATCTGGCGCGCTGACAGTCCGCCGCCGGATCATGCCGGGTTTCGGTATCAACCGTGTATCGACGGGGCCGGTGAATGGTCGTTGCACTATGGCGGTGTCGATGACTGCGCCCGGCTGGTTATGCGTATCGGCGGCAAGCGCCTGGTCTGGCGACTGCGGCAGCTCCACCCGGCGCGTCTGCGGCACGGAGCACGGTTTGTCGGCGATCAGGTTAAACTGGTCGAAAACGTGCTCCGGGACTGCCCGAGCCGGCTGCGGGGACGAATCGAAAGGGCGGTCCTTAGAAATGAAAGCATGGTCATGGAACTGAGCGGGGGGCTTGGCGGCAGCTATGTTCTTCAGCCGGTGCGGCTGGACGGCGCCGAGAGGTTCCTGTTCTACCGTCTATCTACCGTCTAAAGGAGGTCCCTATTGGGCGCTGATCAGGCTGAGGGTGCGGTTGGACGGCCCGCCGCGGAAATTGAGCTGCACCAGACCAACCTCGGGATAGTAGTACTCACGGACATTAGCGGCCGGGATGGTGTCATGCGAATGGTAATAGAGCATGACATCGAAGCGGTAGGCGTTGAACGATCCGGCCGGTAACTGGATCAGCTCGCGACCAACATACTGCTTGGAAAAGTGAAAGCCGAAGTGAGCGAAGGCGAACGGATACGGCTGGCTGCCGCCGCCCCGGTCGATCTCGGGGATATGTCCAAGCCACCGGTCACCGGTGAGTTGGCGCGGCATGATCACAGCCGGAACGGCGAAGTGAGTCAGGCTGGGCGAACCGCCGTCGGTGCGCCAATGGCCGTTGAGGGTGATCGATTCGTCGTTGAGTTTGAGATTGGCGACCGGATCATCGCCGTCCCGGAGGATCCAGTCGGCGTCGCTGCCGGTGAAGTTGAGGCTGCGGTGGACGGTGTCGATCGAGACCAGCAGATTGGTATCGGTAATCGTATCGGTCTGCAGGTAGGTGAGTGTGTAGTTTTCGGCCAGGTTAATCAGGTCGGCTCCATCCAGACCGGTCACCGAACCGGTGGGAGCGTTATCGGATTCATCGCAGCCGACAACGGCGATTGTCAGAAGCAGCCCCAGCAGCATAACAAGCAAGTCTCGCATATCAACGGTCCTTTCCTCTACTGTAACCATCCTGCCGGCGAGGGGGGCGCCGATCAACAAAAAACGGAGTCGGGCCATGAGTGAGTGGCGTTGGAGTAATCTCAATCTGAGCAATTCGTTCCTCAATCTCATGACGATCGTTCTCGGCATCGTGGCCGCCTACTTCCTGACCATACAGTCTCTGAAGGTCGAGTTGGCGGCCAAGGCCGAAGCGGCGGTGGTAGCGGCGCTGGACAGAAAACTAGCCGGTTTTGAAGTGATTCTGAGGGAAGGGGTAGTAGGCAGAGAACAGTTTTACGAATTCTCCAAGGAGGTCGAGGCCCGACTGGCTCGAATTGAATATCATGTCAGCAAGCAAGCAAAGTCCGACCCTGAGCACCGAGCAATATTCCCGCATGGCGAATGATCTGGTCGGGGCGATCGAAGGAAGAGAAACGGGGCCGCTCGATCCCGCCCTGGTGGGCAGGCTGCTGCGCCAGGCCTTGGCCGAGCACGACGAGTTGATCCGGCTTCGCGTCGGCCTGGACCATATGCGCACGGACTACATCGCGCGAATCACGGGGATGATCAAGGCGGTTGCAGCGGCGAGCCGTCGCCGCAATGCCCTGGCGCTGGCGACCGAAGAGGTGGCCGCTCTGGACAAGATGACGCCGGACGAGTTGATCGATACGCACAGGAGGGTCTCGGCGCGATTCCGCGACGCGTTCCCGGCCAGCTTCGGCGGTCTCGAAATGCGAGGAGCTGCGAGATAGCACGGGACTCGGCGGGCCCGATACCCGGTAAGCCCGAACCACTAATACACAAGGGAGCCATTCATGACGACACGAGAACAGAATCTCGAAACCATCGCGCCGGTGCTGGCCACTTTCTCGATTCACCGGACCGGGGGCGCAGACGACGTGGCTGACGCCGACATCGGCAAGGCTGTGACTCTTACCGGCAACAATGAGATCGGTCCGGCCGGTGACGGTGACCTGCTGCTGGGGAAACTGATCGCCCTTACCCTCGATGACGGTGACGACGGTCGCCTGGCAACGGTGCAGGTTGGGGGGATATGCCGCCTGCCGATCAGCGCGACCAATCCGACAGTCGGCGACCGTGTGGTGGGCGGCGGCAGCGGAACGGTCAAGCAGGCGCCGGCGGTGGCCAGCGATCCGGCCGGGGGAAACGTGGCCCGCGGGACGGTTTTGGCGGTCAACGGCGCCACTGATTGCGTACTCCTGCTCAACTGAGGTCCGCCTGGGGATCGGCGATCAGTTCAGCGGCTTGACCAGGCCGCAAAGAATGACCAATTTCTGAAAGGTTCATTACATGGATTTCAATCAATTCCTGTCATCGTCGGCGCTCAGCGCCATGCACAAGTCCGAAGAGGAAAAGCCTGCGGGTCCGGTCGACCTGTCGCGCGCGGCTGCGGTAGAAGTAAGCCGCGACCTGTACCTGGAGGCGGAAAGTCGCGGTATGACCCTTACCGAGTTGCTTGAATGCGACGAGTACGATCCGACGCCATCCGGCTGCCCGCTCGATGCCTTCGAACGCCAACTGGCCCTGGCCGGTGTCAAGCTGTCGGGCAAGAATCCCAGCACGGTCGAACTCTTCTATCAGCAGGCTCCCTCGCTACTGCCCGAGTTCATGCTCCGGGAGATTAAGAAGGGTCAGGCGATGCGCCCCGAGCTGGGCAGATTGGTGGCCAACACCACCGGCATCGCCTCCAACTCATATACTCCCTTTCACATCGATACGTCCGACACCGACAGATTCGGTTTGCGTCCGATTGGTGACGGTTCCGATGTCCCCCAACTGCTGGTCACCGAGCAGAACCACGGGGTCAAGGTACGAGACTACGGGCTGGCCCTGAAGACCAGCTACAAGGCGCTGCGCTGGCGCACGACCAGCCAGTTCCGGGTGCTGCTATGGTACATCGGGTTCAAGATACAATCGGACAAGATCGCCATGGTGATGGATACAATAATCAACGGCGACGGAAACGACAATCCGGCTGAAGTCGTGAACGCCGCCGCCAGCGGCAGCCTGGCCTACGATGATCTGGTCAGCCTGTGGGCGCAGTTCTCCCCGTTTGAGATGAATACGCTCGTGTGCCATATCGACCGGATGAAGGACATCCTCACGCTTCAGGAGTTCAAGGATCCGCTGGCCGGTCACAAGTTCCAGCAGAGCGGCGAGTTGTTCAGCCCGCTGGGAGCCACGATGGTGCGCTCCGATGCAGTCGACAATGACCTGGTCATTGGCCTGGATCGTCGTTTCGCGGTGGAGGAAGTGATCACTCAGCCGCTGACCATCGAATATGACAAGGTCATCGAGCAGCGTTTCGAGGAAGCGGTTATCAGCGAGTCGGTCACGTACGCCAAAGTGATCCCCGAGGCTGCTGTGGTGCTTGACACGATCTTCAGCTAATCGACCACGGGGCCCGGTTATCCGGGGATTGTTGAAAAGACCTTGGGCGGCCCATTGACGCCGCATAGACAAGCCCAGCGGCCACGCGAGAATCGCCGTCTTGCCGCGTAGAGGGCGGCCTTGCGTGGCCCGACCAAAAAGCAGAAGGGCCGGTCGTTCATTGGATGAGGGCCATTTCAGCAAGCCCACCGGGTCCCGCCTTTACCTGAAACGAGGACAGGATGTTCAAGAAGATCACTACCAGCACCGCCGCTGCGCCTCTCGGGCTGCCGTCGCAGGCGAAGCTGTTCGAGATTCCGGGCGGGCAGTACCGCGGCCGGAAGGCGGCCCTCATGCAGACCTCAACCGGCGAGATCAAGCTCTCCTGGTCCGATCCGCCGTATGTGTCGTGGTCGACACTGCTGACGGTCGCCGATGACGCCGCCGATCAGCCCTTCGATGCGGCCATGGACCCGTCGGGCAATATCCATGTCGCCTATACCGAGTCCACCGGCAGTGATTTGCACGCTCGCAAGATTACCTTTGCGGGTGGTGCCTTCGGCGTCGGGTCTCCGGTGACGGTGTTCAGTCTGTATGAGTCCTTCAACCCGTCCCTGGCTATCGAGCCGCTCGGCAAGATCTGGGTTGCCTGGGCGCGAAGGTCCGCCGGGGAGTATTACCTGCAAGCGAAGACGTCCACCGATGGCGGTTCGGTTTGGGGAAGCGGACCGACCGATGGCGGCGACGTGCTGACCGGTGCGGTGTCATTGCTCTACCCGCGCCTGGTTTGCGATGCGGCCGACATCTATCTGGTCTATTCACAGGACGGCGACAAGATCTCGGTCCGCCATCGTCAGGCAGTCGGCTCGAGCTGGAACACCGCGGTGGATATCGCTTCCTCGCCGGGTAATATGGATGAGCACTTTGATGCCCTCCTCTCGGAGTCGGGCCTGTTGGGTGTAGTTTGGGACCAGGCGGCCCTGAGATATCGTGAGTTCGACAGTGCGGCCTGGGATGCAGTCGTCGAGCTGGATAGTTCGCCCGCCGAGTGGCCCCAGCTTCGCTTCAAGGGCAATGCTCCGATAGTGACCTGGCTTTCCCCTCTGGCCTCGGGTCAACGATGCCTGATGTACTGCGATCGCCGCACCGGCGCCTTTTCGCCTCCTGCCCTGCTCGATGCCGCCGCCGGGCTGCTGGCGAAGGTGTTGCTGTATCACTTTGCATCGTTCAGTTACGCCGACGTCACTTCGGAAGCATCCGACGCCATGTCAGCCGATGTATACCATCCCGCATCCGGGGCATTAGTGCAGGATACCTACGACAGTCTCTGCCTGGGCATGGACCGTCCGTTTCGCTATCTGAGAATGCTGCTGTCGACCGCCGGTGCAGGCGGGACTGTCGCCTGGTCTTACTGGAACGGGATCGCCTGGACCGCGTTCACGCCCGCTTCGGGGGCATTCCATCTGGATGCCACTGACAGGGATATCGTGCTCTGGGACGACTACGAGAGCATTCCCACCGACTGGCAGAAGGCTGCGGTTGACGCTGATTCACCCCGGTTCTGGATACGGGCGCAGGTTGAGTCCGGCTACAGCACTCCGCCGGTGGGCAGCCGGGTCACGGCTGTCAGCAACCTGACCGGTGTCAGCGTGAGGAGGTAAGCGATGTCGTATACCAGTGTCGAAACGGTCCGGCGGTATCTGACCGACCGGGCGATCCCGGGCCCGGTTGTAATCGACCAGCGCCTGGTTCTGCGCGGCTTCGAGTTGGTGGAGTTCTGCAACGGGTCGGTCGAGGCCGACTCGCTGGTTGTGAAGTCAGTACGTCAGACGCGGCCGTCACGCGCCGAAGTGGCCTTGTCCGGCGGTTCGGCGCCCATCGGCAGCGGGCCGATCGTGTCCGGTTCCGTCGTGGTCGCCACCGACAGTTCTTTGAGGACCGTCTACGCGGAGAATGTCGACTACATCGTCGACTACACCGCCGGGCGGATGAATCTGAAGGCGGGCGGCGCCATCGTACCGTCGGCGGTGGTGACGGTGTGGTTCCAGCCGTTCGCTGTCCTGGCGGAAGGTGACGACTACAGCCTCCACGGCGACATCGGCTGCATTCGTCGCCTGGCTGACGGTTCGATCGCCGATGGTGAGACAGTCTGGCTGGACTACGAGGCCCGGCAGGCCTCGTTCGACGAGGATCTTGTCGCCTCGGCGGTAGCCGAAGCCAACGGGACCATCGAAAATGAAATCGACCCATCAGGCGACTTCGGCGCCGATCCGAGGTTGCAGGCGGCCGCCACCGCCCGGGCGCTGGCCATAATCGGCAGAGCGGCGGCTATGCGTGCGCTTACCCTGCATGGTGATGAAGGAACAGCCGCCGCCTGGCTGAAGCTGGTCGATAGTTTCACTGCCAGGTCCGACGAACACCTGACTCGGTTTCATCCGGCCGCATCCGGCCCCAGCAGTCCCACCCATAGTTGAGGAGAGAGGTACAATGTCGCATGGATTCGCCCACACGGTAGCCCGACGAATGTGGTTTATCCCGGGCTTCGAGGTCTGGGGCCTGGCTGACTGGGGTCAGGTCGACTACCTGGTGACGGAGCAGGTCGCCGGGACGACGAGCGTACTGTTCGGTCGCCACGGCCTCGGCGACGATGCCCAGAGTGTCTCGTTTGCCGACCTGACGGATCATCGGGGCAACAAGCTGCCGGAGATGATTGACGCGGCGCGCGTGATGATCCGTCCGCGATCGGCGGACGCCGCCTTCCTGGTGGGCGACGAGTCAACCGGCGGGTTCAAGATCGCCCGCGATCCCTCCGCCGAGGGACCCGTCAGCGTGGATCTCCTGATCATCGAGATGGGATCATGAGAGCTGTTCTGGACGATCTGCCGGGAGAGGCCGCGGCGCGCCATGTCGCCATGCTCGACAGGCTGATCGATGTCGAGTACGAGAAGCTGCGGGATACGAACCACGAAACCGCCAAGCCGGGAGATTTGATTAAGATGATAGACATGCGTCACAAGCTCAGCCCGCCCGGGGCCGAGCATGAGAAATTCTGGCAGGAACTGGAGAAGATCCGCAAGCGAACGTTGCCGAAGAACCGGGCGCCGAAGCAGCGTCCGATCGCAGCCGGGGGGACTCAAAGCGATGCAAAATAGCGCCCTGGCTCTACTGCTGGCGGCCTCAACTATCCTCGCAACTGATGCGCCCGCAGCAGTTGACACCTTGAAGGATACGACGGAGATCGAGGACTGCGTCATCTACGCCTTCAGCAACTGCAACCCGGAGGTCTTTGGTGAGGATTGCCGTCGCTACAACTCCGGCGGAGTTACATCGCTAACTTGCGGCAACACGCGGCCCGACAACCTGCGCCGCATTCTGCTCGCCGTCCCCGGCTATGACGGCTCCCCGCCCGACTCGGCCGAGCTGCTGCTATTTTGCCACTCGGAATCCGACACTCTGGATCGTCGCCTGTTCGCCTATCCGTTGACCAGGGAGTTCTATGAGGGCTCGGAGGTTCTGTTCGGCATCGGCAACTACCCGGACCCTGACTCCGGGGCTACCTGGAACCATGCCTGGCTCGACGACGGTGACAACGACTCTCTGTCCTGGGTCACCCCGGGGGGCGACTTCACCACCGAGGTCGCCTGCACCGTCACCATCACCGGGACCGGCAGCTACTTCGGCTTCCGACATTTCGATAGAATTCTGAACTACTGGGACACATCCGGACACGACTACGGCTGCATCATCGTCAACGAGAACGCCGAGCCGGCGTCCACCAGCAACAAGACATTCCGGTCATCCGAGTATGGCGGCAATCAGCCGCTGCTGGTGCTGTATCATGCCGACGACATCAGTACTCGCCGTCGGCGCGCGGCCGCTACTCTGCTGCGCGGCAATGGCGAATAGGACCACGGAGGACTCATGCGAAAACTCATCGTTATACTGTTGACGCCGTTCTTGTGGACGGCCTGGTCCGGGGCGGCGATAGTCAACAATTCGACTGTCGGGGTCACCTCCGAGGATAGCCTGAGTATTGCATTCTATGCGCTGGACAGTCTCGGGCGGCCCTCAACCGCAGATTCGCTGCTGGTCGTGGTATGCGGCCCCGGCGGTTCAATCGTCTACAGCGACTCTCTGTCTTCAAGCGACAGCCGGATAGTGACCGCCACTATCGCCGGACGAACGACGTATCATTTCGTCGATCAGGTATCCAACCTCGACGGTGCGGGCGCTGATGGTGTCTATACCGTCAGCTTGGTGGCGGTCAACAGCTCGCAGTCACTGACGACAGCCAACGGGGCATCATTTCAGGTAATCGGCAGCGAGTTGTCGGATCAACTGACGCTCATCGCGGATTCATCGGTCCTGGCCGGGTGGGTCTGGAACACTCCCCAGGGCGGTCACACCAGCCCGGGGACATTCGGGCGCTACCTCGACGCCCAGGTGTCTGGTCTGTCCTCCGGCGGCGGAACCTTGGCGGTCGGAGTGACAGCGCTGGATACGATCCACGGCCTGACTGTCCCTCACGTCGACATCGCCGTGCGCAATCTGAGCCAGACCTCGCTGATTGCGGTCGCCTCAACCAACAATGACGGTCGCGCCGATTTCAATCTTGATGCCGGCAGCTACCTGTTGAGCGCTACCGGCCCGGGATATGTCTTCGCGCCGTTCGACACGGTAGTCGTGTCAAGAGCGACTGTCGACACCGTCCGCGGAGCGCAGTTTGACCCGGGAGCACCGATTCTGGATGCCTTCTGTCGAGTCTGGGGATACCTGTTCGATGCTTCGGGCCGGCCGGATGAGGGCGTGACGGTCAGCGCCTGGCTGCCTGACGGAATTACGACATACTCAAACGGCATCATTGTACCCAATCCGGTCAGCACGACCACCGATTCGAGTGGTCACTTCCAGCTCGACCTGTTGCCGTCTGATTCGCTGGGCGTCCCGGGCGAGACTTACCGATACGAGTTCACCATCAGCCGCTCTGACGGTACGATTCTGCGGCGACGCCTGACCGTGCCGGATTCGACCACCTGGCGTCTGACCTGGTGATATCGGATGGCGTGTAAATGCCGGGTTTCTTCATTCGCTACTGCGACAAGGGGCGAATAATACTCGCCCGATTCCCAGGGATGCAGGACAAGGTGATCAAGGGCTAAAGACTTTCTACCCCTGCAGGTAGGTCGAGATGCGACAACAAACATAACAGAAGGAGATAACAATGGATGCATTCGAGATTGTGACGGCCGACTCTTGGTTGTCGGTCCTCGGTTCGGTCGGTCTGATTCTGGCCGGGCATGTAGTTAACAAGTACGTCCTGCCCTTCCTGAATGTCGGTCGTCGACGGAAGTACGCCGAGTACATCGCGGGCATCGCCGATGAAGTCACCGACGATCTCCGTGAGCGCTACCCGGAAAAGGACTGGCTGCAGCATCTTGACGAGGCGGTGGACGCCCTCATTCGAATCTGCGGCGTATCGGAGGAGGTCGCTCGCCGTGCCATCAACGCGGCGCTGGCCCGCAGGCGAACCGACTAAGTGGCCCCGGGCAGGCATCGTTGAAGCGCAATCTAGGGGCCGGTGGTCAAGAGGCCGGATCACGAGGCGCCAGGCTCCGGCTCGCGGCGAATCGGCTTGACATCGAATCGTCGACGCTCGAATGTTAAGGCATGGACGTGCGGATTCGAGAATTGACCGCGGCGGATAGTCAGTGGGTCCTGGAAGTGGTTCGGAGCTGGGGTGCGGATTTCGTCGTGAGCCGGGGGCGTAAGCTGTTTCCTGCGGACCTTGATGCCCTGGTCGCCGCCGACCGGGAAGGTGAGAAGGTCGGCCTTGCTACCTATGAAATCATCGGTGAGCAATGCGAACTGGTCACCCTGGATGCTTTTCGTAAGTTCATGGGTATCGGCACGAGGCTGCTCCAGGCGGTGAGCGAGACCGCGCGAAGGCGGGGCTGCCGCCGTCTGTGGCTGATTACGACTAACGACAATCTCGATGCAATCCGTTTCTACCAGCGCCGCAATATGACCATCGCGGCCATCCATGTTGGGGCGCTGTCGCAGTCGCGCAAGCTGAAGCCCAGTATCCCTTTGGTCGGCATGAACCAGATTCCGCTTCGCGACGAGATCGAGTTCGAGATGATCCTCTGAAGCAGGCCGGTCAGGATTCCGATCAGACGCCGCCGCAGGAGTCATCATCAGCCGAACCAGTGCTTGCTATGGATGGTTAATCAGGGCAGGGCCGGCCCATCGCCTTCGCCATATCTTGACAATGCTCGGGCAAGGCCTAATTTGGCAGTGATTGAAGGACAGAACTTGAAAGGACATGACTATGAGCCCGGTTCATGCGGACACCCTGGCGGCCCTCACTTCAGGAATTCAGTCTGAAGTAGCCTCGTATGTCTTCTATCTTGAGGCCTCGAAGCGCACCTTCGCGGCGGAGTACAAGGACATGTTGCAGAAGCTGGCGCTGGAGGAGAAGGACCACTTTCGGATCCTGGAGCGCCAATACGACTCGCTGGTGCGTTCCGAGAAATGGAATACGACGGCCGATATTCTCAAGGAAGAGGGCCTGCCGGAAATTGACGAGTCCATGACGCGACGGCATCAGGACCTTATCGACGAGGTGGCCGCGGCCAGGGACATGCGCCAGATACTCACGATTGCCTTGCGTTTGGAGGCCGAGGCCCGCGAGCTATTCGCCGCGGCGGCCGAGAGAGTCGACTCCCCGGAGGGCAAGAAGATGTTCGAGCGGCTGGCTAAGTTCGAAGAGGGCCACGAAAGAACGATCCGGCGCTGGATGGAGAAGTACAGCTAATTCTCGGGTTGTTACTCGGCGGGGCGTCTGGCGGAGGCTGCTTCTCCGGCCATCGCCTGCATCATGATGACCCGGACTATCCCGATGGCCTCATCCCAGGCTCCCTCAAGCCTGGGAGTCCAGGCATCGCCGAAAAACTCCTCCAGAGCCTCCCGCAGCGTAGTCCCAAACACTTCCATGTACTCGGGCTGAAAGAGGTCCCTAATGCGTCCCCGGCTTATGTCCATCATCAAGTGTTCCAGGCGGTGCGGATTATCGAAATGCTCCAGCAACGCCGCAAGAGCGCTGTCGAACAGGGAGCTGAGCGCCAGGCGATCGGTATCTGTGAGGGTGCGCTCAAGGTAGGGATGGCGCCTGGCCAGGACCTGCGAGAATATTTCGTGCAGGCGTTCTCGATCAGCTCGTATTCTCTTTGACGATTGCTCTATCAGCTCAATATTCAGCGACATGTTTCCCCGGATGTCCGCATAAGCACATTCTGGACTAGTGTATCGGCCCGCCGGCGAAAATCTGAAGCCTTACCGTTGCCGGCGCCGCAAGTCTAGTAAGTATGGGTGCCGACCACCAGTTCCGCCCCGAAATTCTCCCTGACCAATTGGGCGATCTTGTCGAAATCCAGAGGACACTCGCCGGTCATCCTGGCTTTCTTCACGCAGGTGCCGAGGTGGATGACGTCGAAGCTCTCGTCAAGTGTCCCCGCGATCTCCTTCATCAGTGTGATCTTGGGCATGATTAGACCGGGGCAATCGCCGCAGTTGCCCAGGGCGACCAGCTCGATGTCGTCATCGTACCGGGCGAATTCGCCGTTCTTCTCTCGCATGGCCTTGAGGCATTTCTCGCAGGCGATACAGAGTTGGTCCTGGATACGCTTACAGCCGACAATCGCTATTTTGGTCATGGCAGACTTCCTTTCAGTATGGCAAGACAAATGAGGACATGATGGTCTAAATTATGCCCAGGTCAGTCCTGTTGCAAGAGTTGAATGAGCGTTTCAGATTGAAACGGTAAGCACGGTTTCAACGGTTTCGTCGGCGGATGCCAGGACGGTCCCATCCGGAGCCACCGCCCGCGAGCGGCCACCGTACTGGTGGCGCTCATCGCGGCCGACGGCATTGACTCCGAAGACGTAGTATCGATGCGCCGCCGCCCGCTCGGAGAGCAGCCGGACATAGTCATCGGTGCGCTCGGCCGGGAAAGCAGCCGGCACAAATACCTTAGTGGCGCCGGCTTCCTCCAGGCGAGCGAAGATGTCATCGAAACGAAGGTCGTAGCAGATAGCTGCGCCCAGGCGGTCTTGGTCAGTCTCGAACAACCCCAGGCGAGTCCCGGCTGTATAGACCCGGGGCTCGTCAAACGGCTCGAACAGGTTGATCTTCCGGTATATCTGGTGCCTTCCCCGGTGATAGTAGACACAGGCATTGTGCAGGCCGGCGGCATCGCGAAAGGGAAGGCCGATCAGGACGGCAAAGGGATATGGCTCCAACAGCGACAAGGTCTGCTCAAGCGTCGGAACGATCCGGGGGCGGTAGAGACAGCCTGTAGTGGCAAGTTCGGGCAGGGCGACCAGATCCGGGGATTCAGCGGCCGCCCGATCGAGCCAGGCAGTGATGTCGGTATCGTCGATGCGCTTCTGGATCAGGCAAATGACCATGAAGACCAAGGTACAATCGGCTGCAATCCGGGGCAAGCACCTGTTGATCCAGGCATGGCGCCGGGTTGAGAAATCGGCGGAGCCTTCCGATATAGAATGCTATGGTGCTCCCCTGATCTGACAACCTGTCGAGCAAGATGAATGCTGAATACAGCCGCCCCCGGCGGCTGACCCGCTACGGAGGGTGGATTATGGAAGACAAGCGAAAGGACAGGCGGCTTCCTGTCGAGGCCCATCCCGACGAAAGCAGTACCGGCAACACCTACATCGAGATCGTAGACGTCGCCGCCGACCAGGTAATCGGCTACGTCGAAGACCTTAGCGCTCATGGTCTGCGGGTGATCGGCCCCAACCCCGTCGACAAGGGCCGACGCCTGACAGCACGATTGAGCCTGTCCGAGCCGATCGACGGCAGCGATTCGATCGAATTGAAGCTGTGCTGCGCCTGGACCCGTAAGGATCCCCTTTCCAGCATGTATCAGTCCGGCTTCGAGCTGGAGTCGGTTGCGGATGAGGATCAACTCCTGCTCACCAGCCTGCTCAGGCAGATCGCCGAGCGCGTCAGGCACAGAATCGCCGCAAAGCTGAGATAACTCATGCCCGGCCGAGCTGTTCTGTATTCTGGTTGAGGGCGTGGCTATTCAATGCGGCTCCGTGCGCCGGGCACAGAACAACGTGATTGGCGCGGTAGAGGTTGTCGGGATCGCCGTTGATGGAGCACACCACTCCGGGCATCTGTCCGCACAGACAGCAGCGTCCGCGGCTGGACATTAGCATGCGCTGAGCGATCGCAGGGGAGGGTACTTGTGGTTTCGTGGCCTGTCGCTGGTGCCGCCCGCCACTGGTCGACCAGTGATTCTACTCCCCTTCCACTCCGTCTCCGGTCATCGGGACAAAGCGAACCGGCGTCACCGGCGAACTGATCGTGGAGTCGCCCCGGCGCTCGATGATCATAAGCTCCTGGTAGCGGTTGCCTACCGGGATCACCAGGCGTCCGCGGTCGGCCAGTTGCTCGATTAGCGGGGGCGGAACCTTTTCCGGTGCGGCGGTAACGACGATGGCATCGAAGGGCGCCTGTTCCGGCCAGCCCTGGTAGCCGTCGCCAATGCGCACGTGAACGCGTTCGCCATAGCCCAGCGAATCCAGCAGACTGTCGGCCCGCAGGCCCAGCGGCTCGACGATTTCGATGCTGAAGACACTGTCGCACAATTCGGCCAGGACCGCGGCCTGATAGCCTGAGCCGGTGCCTATTTCGAGCACTTTCTCCGTCGAATCGACCCGGGCCAGCTCGGTCATCAAGGCGACTATATAGGGCTGAGAGATAGTCTGGTCGTAGCCGATCGGCAGCGGATGGTCTTCATAGGCCATATAGCGGACGTTCGGCGGTACGAATCGATGCCGCGGCACCGCCGCCATGGCGTCAAGGACGCGCTGATCCTCGATGCCGCGGGACATCAACTGGCGGGCCACCATTTCGGCCCTTGGTCGCTCGTAGGCGGCGCTGTCCGGCGGTCGCTGTTCCGCTGAGCCGCAGGTAATGGACGACAGACAGACCATAACCGCGACGGTGAATGTCAGATAACGTACTTTCATATGCATATCCCGTGATAGCGGTGAATCACCGTCCCAGCTTGCGAGCCGACTTTTCGAGCTCATGATTGGTCAGCCCGGCCAGGTCGCGGCGGAGCTTCTCAAGATCAGCAGGCTTCAGTCCGGCCAGCTCCTCGGCGAACTCGCCGGTGGCGATGCGATGGTAAACCTGCTCCATCTTCTGCCGGGTGGCGTCGGTGATGATCTCCGGCCCGGCCTTGACTGAACCGTAGCGAGCGGCCACCGATATGCGCTCGAACATGCCGGCGATGCCGTGGCGTTTTATCAGGTCGACGATCAGGTCCAGTTGGTGGGCGACCTCCAGCCAGGCGTTGTCGGGCGGCAGCCCTTTGTCGACGAGGGTCTCGAAACCGGATTTTATCAGCATTGCCAGGCCGCCGCACAGAACCGCCTGTTCGCCGAAGAGATCACCGATCGCCTCATCCCTGAACGTCGTCTCGATCAGGTGTTTCTTGCCAAACCCGGCCTCCGCGGCTAGTCTCAGAACGGTGGATCGCGCGTCGCCGGAGGCATCCTGATGCACGGCGTAGAAAGCGGACACCGACCGGTCCGACAGGTACTTCTCGCGAACCGCCAAGCCCGGTGCATGAGGCGCGATCAGCCCTACATCGGATTTCTCCGGCGGCTGAATGTGGCCGAAGTGAATCGAAAGACCATGTAGAAAGACCATAGCGGCGCCGGGTCGCATACGGCTCTTCAGTTCCTCCGACCAGACTTTGCCATGCAGGTAATCCGGGAAGGCGAAGCAGACGATATCGGCCTGTGCTGCGGCTCGACGCGGCGTGGTCACCTTTGCCATGCCGTCGGCCCCGGCGCGTCGGCGCGACTTTGATCGCGACGGCAGGCCCACAATGATGTGCCGGCCCGAATCGCGCCAGTTGAGCGCGAGGGCTCGGCCCTGCGAACCGTAACCCAGCACGGCGATGGTAGCTGCGCGACGTTTTCGGTCAGTCATAACGACAATATAAAAACCGCGTTGACATTCGCCAAACAAACAGTTCTCTTGAGGGTATGGCGAAAGTGCACGGGTCCATCATAAATCTGGTGCGTCTGGCGTTGAGCGAGGATGTCGGACGGGGCGACGTGACCAGCCTGGGCTGCCTTGAGCCGGAACTGGTCAGGGCGGTTATCACCGCCAAGTCGGACGGTGTTCTTTCGGGCGTTATGCCCCTGACCATCACCTTTGGGCTGGTCGATTCGGCCAATAGGGTGAGCCCGTGCCTCGAGGAGGGCCGGGAGTTCCATCGCGGCGACGCCATCGTCGAGATACAGGGACTCAACCAGACCATCCTGACCGCCGAGCGAACCGCTCTGAATTTCCTGGCTCATCTTTCGGGGGTCGCAACCCTGACTCGACGTTTTGTCGACGCGGTCAAGGGCACGGCGGCGACGATTCTCGATACCCGCAAGACCATGCCGGGGTGGCGCCGGCTCGAAAAACAGGCGGTCATACACGGCGGCGGGGCCAACCACCGGATGGGCCTGTATGACATGGTCCTGATCAAGGACAACCACATCGCTGCGGCCGAATCCATCACCGCAGCGGTGGCGCGGGCCCGTGAATACCTAGACTCCCCGGAGTACCGCTTGCAGTTCGATTCTCCCGCCGAACAGATCGAGATAGAGGTCGAGGTTGTCAACGAGGCGCAAGTCGCCGAGGCAATCGGCTGCGGCGTTTCCCGCCTGCTTCTGGATAATCAGTCTCCCGAATCGCTTCGCGATCTTGTCCGGGCGGCGCGAACTCTCAGTGCAGATGTTAAGCTCGAGGCCTCCGGCGGTGTCGATCTCGACAATGTGGCCACGCTGGCGGCCACCGGTGTCGACTTCATTTCCATAGGCGCACTCACCCACAGCGCTGTTGCTTCCGACTTCTCCCTGAATCTAATAGATTAGCCCATGTCCGATCCCTCGCACGAGACGTCACCGGCCGACCGCATTCTGGCGCGGCTGCGTCGCCGTCCGGGCAGCCAGTATCGTCTGACGGCCCTGGCCCAGGCGGCGTCGATCGGGGTCGATCAGGTGGTTGCTGCGGTTCACGAACTGCGCGACTGCGGCTATGTCATTCGGCTGACAAAGGAGAAGGCACGTTTTCTGTCGGCGCCCGATGATCTGAGCAGCACCGAGATCACGCATCACCTCAGATCAAAGACACTCGGGCGGGTCGTGCATGGCTTTCGCCAGTTGCAGTCGACCAACGATCTGGCGGCCGACCTGGCTACGCATGGCGCGGCCGAAGGGACCATCGTCACCGCCGATCAACAGACCCGCGGCCGAGGCCGTCACGGGCGCAGCTGGCACTCGCCGCCGGAGACCGGCATCTATGTGTCGATTGTTCTTCGCCCCCAGGCGCCTCCCGAGAAAGCCCCGGGGCTGTCGCTGGTGGCCGCCCTGGCCCTGGCCGAGTCGATCAAACCGCTCGTGGGTGAGCGGGTGCGCATCAAGTGGCCCAACGATGTGCTGATCTCCGGACGAAAGACCGCCGGCATTCTGACCGAACTGACCGGTCACCAGGGCAGAATCGATCATGTCGTGGTGGGGGTAGGCATCAACGTGAATCAGCGGTCTTCCGACTTTCCCGATGATCTGCACGATCGTGCCACCTCTCTTCGCCGGGCCACTCGCAAGAAGCAATCGCGAGTCGAGTTGTTGTGCCGATTTCTGGAGCGCTTCGAGAAGGAGTACTACCGCTTCATTCGCCATGGCCTGGGTCCGATTCATAAGTCGTTGATCAGATACTCGACGCTGATAGGACGCCGGGTGCGTCTTACGGAAGGTCGCACGACTACTGAGGCCGAGGCGATCGATATCGATATCGAGGGAAGACTGGTTATACGCGTCGGCAACGATCAAAGGGCGGTCTGCGCCGGCGAGGTGACCCTTGTAGGACGTCCGGATTAGTCGGAAGCGCAATTCCGAATTGGAGCTGACAGCGGTTGCCCATCTGTCGGAATTGTCTATATTGCTGGGCCGGACTTTTGTTGAGTTGAGGCTGGCCGCGACAAAACCGGCGGCCCGTGAGTTTGCTATTGACTGACCGGCGGACAAGGAGCTCCAAGTGGAAGAACTGATTTATCTGGACAATGCGGCGACATCCTGGCCCAAGCCGGACCGGGTATATGACTTCATGGTGTCGTTTTATCGCTCGTGCGGGGTCAATCCCGGGCGCAGCGGTTTCGACAAAGCGATCGAGGCGGGCGACATAGTCGAGGACACTCGCAAGCGGCTGACTCGTTTCTTCGGGGGCGACATCGATCATCCCGAACGCCTGTGCTTCTCCTACAATGCCACCGATGCGCTTAACCTGATCGTCCAGGGAAGCCTCCAGAGCGGCGATCATGTCGTCACTACTAATGTTGAGCACAACTCGGTGATCCGTCCGGTCAATCACGTGGTGCGCGACCTCGGGGTGCAGGCTGCCTATGTGCCTTTCGATGAAAACGGTTTCGTGGATCCGGACGACATCGCCGCGGCCATAAGGCCGAACACCCGGCTGGTAATCGTGAACCACGGCTCGAATGTCCTGGGCACGGTTCAGCCGGTGGCCGAGATCGGCCGCATCTGCCGCGAAAAAGAGATAACCTTCGCCATCGACGTCTCCCAGACGGCCGGCATGGTTCCGATCGACATGCAGGCGATGAACGTTGACATTCTGGCCTTCACCGGCCACAAGTCATTGATGGGCGCAACTGGTATCGGCGGGCTCTGTATTCGCCCGGGCATCGATTTGCGGCACACTCGCGCCGGCGGTACCGGGGTGCGTTCGGCCTATCCGTACCATCTGGATGAGTATCCTTTCCGGATGGAATACGGCACGCCGAACATGGTCGGCATCGCCTCATTGCATGCCGGGCAGGACTGGATAGAGGAGCAGGGCGGGGTTGAGGCGATTCACCGACGGGAGATGGCTTTGGCGACAAAGCTGGTCGACGGTTTCAAGGCCATAGGCGGGGTCATCCTCCACTGCTGCGACAGCCTGGACAATCACCTCTCGACAATATCGATGAATGTCGAGGGAATCGAGGCGGGTGACGTTGGTATCATGCTCGATGTCGAATTCAATATCGCTACGCGGACGGGGCTGCATTGCGCCCCGCTGGTGCACAAGCAGATCGGCACCGATAAGGTCCATGGCTCGGTGCGGTTCGCCATCGGTCCCTTCAACACCGATGCGCATGTTGATGCGGCCATCCATGCAGTCACAGAAATCGCTCGCCGAGCCCGCGAGAAGGAAGTGCGTACGGCATCGAAGTAGTCAGAACTGCGGAGCTTGTTCAGGAGGCCTATTGCTGTCGATTCGCGAGCTCCTCTAGTGGCGCCCGCCGCAGGGCTTGTCGAAAAAAGTCCTTGGTCAATCATTGGCTCAGGGCTCTTTCAACAAACCCAAAGGACACCAACAACATGCGCAACACCTTACATCAGACCCGTTGGCTTCTCTTCCTCCTGCTATGCGCATGTAGTGAGGCCGCGGTCTCTGACCTCGTCGACCAGGGACCAACCGTTGTCGAGCGGATAGCCACGCCGCCGGGATACGAGCGCATCGAAGTCGACCCGGCCTCCTTCGGCGCCTGGATTCAAGCGCTCCCGCTCAAGCCTCCGGGGACGAAAGTCCTCTGGTACAACGGTGTCCCCAAGCCCAATCAGGAAGTGGTGGCGGCGGTTTATGACATTGATGTCGGCAAGCGCGATCTGCAGCAGTGCGCCGATGTCGCCATCAGGCTCCGGGCCGAGTACCTCTACGATCGGCAGCTGTACGACAGCATCAGTTTCAACTTCACCAACGGCGATACGGTTTCCTTCCGTCGCTGGATCGAGGGCTGGCGGCCGCAGGTCGAGGGTAACGAGGTCACCTGGTATCGCGAGGCGGAGCCGGATTCATCGGAGCAGAGCCTGGCCCGGTACCTGCAAGAAATATACGTGTATGCCGGCTCGTACTCGCTGAGTCGCCAGTTGCCGCAACGAGAAGACCCGTGTGACGTGCGAATCGGCGATGTCTTCGTCGAGGGTGGCTTTCCGGGACACGTCGTGATCGTGGTTGATGTCGCGGTCGACACAGCGGCTAGCGATCGGCGAATCTTCCTGCTGGCCCAGGGATTCACCCCGGCCCAAGATATCCATATCCTTCGCAACCCCGGCAACGATGAGATCAGTCCCTGGTACGATTGCCTGATCGGCGGCAGCCTGATCACTCCGGAATGGGAGTTCAAAGACGAATGGCTGCGGCGCTGGGAATAACAGCGCCGCCCGATCCGTGCGAGCTACACATCACGAGGTTAGCTGGAAGATCGCGGTTGACTCCTTGGCGCCGCGGAGACAAGCCCCGTGGCTACGCGAGAAAGGTCGTTTTATCGCGTAGAGGGTGGCCCTGTGTCGCCCGTTCAAGGGCAGTTGGTCAGTAGCTGGCCAGGGATCTAGCCAACAGGCCTCACGGTCTCAACGCGACTAGTCGCCGGTGTCCCTACTAGCCGGCTTCGCTGCGCCGTCCGACCAGGTGACAGTGGCCGGCGATAACCCGCTGAACCACATCGACAAACTTCGATGGTGACAGCGACTGCAGACTGTAAAGGTGCCAGTAACGCTTGCGCTTGTGATCTTCGGCCAGGGGAACTTCTCTCTTTGGTGGCATAAGTGCTCCGATCATTAGGGCCGCCGGACAGTGCTCCAAGCTCCTTCACACGTGTTACGTTGATGTGACCGAAATGCAAAGTGTAAATGAAATGCAATGTCATTAAGAAAACCCCGGTTGGGAGCCGGGGTTCTTTGGCAATTGTCACTCGAGGATGGGACCACGCTGAGACGGTGGGACCGAGTGAATGTGGGTACGGATTGATCTCAGGATAAGGTTTGTTGTTTACGAAAGAATGAGGCGGCTGTTAGAGTCGAGTGTGAATTCGCCCGCCCGTGGTGAGTCTGCAGGCGGATGACTTTCTGGTTGCCGGTCAACACCGACGGTCGCCGCTCCGCGGTCTCGTCTCCCCCGTGGGCTGCCGGCTTCGGGAACCCCCGGCCCGCGCCGACGTTTTCATTCTAGCGCGCATCAAACCGACAAAGTCCACAAAGACTAACCGGCTCGGGCGGCGTAGCTCGGCTGAGACTCAAAGGAGCAGTTCCAATGGAAGCTCACAGTATCAATTACCTGGCGGTGTTTGTCGCCGCCATCGCCTACATGGCGCTGGGAGCCCTGTGGTATTCCCCTGTCCTTTTCGGCCGCGCCTGGATGCGGCTGATCGGCAAGAGCCAGGAGCAAATAGCCGCCGACTTCAAGCCCGTCAATTACCTGTGGGCGATTATCGCAGCCTTCCTGGCCTCGTATGGAATCGCCCGCCTGATGATCTGGACCGGATTCAGTAGTGTCGGTGAGACCATCCAGCTGGCCATTCTCGTGGCGATCAGTTTCATTCTGGCCTCAATGTGGGTCAATGATTCGTTCGAGACGCGGCCACGGGGTCTGACGGTGGTCAATGTACTGTACCATGCTGTCGGCTTGGTAATTGTGGCCGTCATACTGGGGCTATGGAGCTGAAGCAACCGGGCTCGATGAGTCGCCAATAAATCATGGATTCGCACGGCGTCGCCGCGTATAATAGAGCAATGATGCCGGACTATCGCAAATACCTCAACCCCGAGACAGTTTCCAAGCTGAAGGGCATGGAGCTCAAGGCCCGTATGGTGGTCGAGGGCTTCATTGCCGGACTGCATCGCTCGCCTTACCACGGTTTCTCTGTCGAGTTCGCCGAGCATCGCCAGTACATGCCGGGCGACAACATCCGCGATATCGACTGGAAGGTTTACGGCAAGTCGGACCGCTATTACATCAAGCAGTATGAGGAAGAGACCAATCTCAAGGGCTACCTGCTGCTCGATTGCTCCCGGTCGATGGCCTATCAGTCGGGCGACCGCCTCAGCAAACTCGATTACGCCGGTCTGTTGGCCGGGGCGCTGTCATACATGATGCTGCGCCAGCGAGATGCAGTCGGGCTGGTGACCTTCGACGAGGCAATTCGGCGGTACATCCCGCCGCGGTCGAAACCGGGTCACCTGCATGTGCTGCTCAACGAGGTCGCGATGCAGACCCCCTCGGACAAGACCGACATAGCAACGGCGCTTCACGAGATGGCCGAGCGGATCAAGCGCCGCGGGCTGGTGATAGTGATGTCGGACCTTCTGGATGAAGCCGAGAAGATCATCAGTGGCCTGAAGCACTTCCGTTACAACCAGCACGAGGTGATTGTCTTTCATATCCTGGATCCGCGGGAGCGCGATTTTGCGTTTCCGCGCGAGGCGATTTTCAAGGACATGGAAACCGGCGAGGAGATGACCACCCTGCCCTACCAGATCAAGGGCGATTTCTCAAAGGCGGTGACGGGCTTTGCGAACACAATCGCCTCGGCCTGCCGTCAGTCGAACATAGACTACTACCCGATTGATACGTCGATGCCGTTCGACAAAGCGCTCTATGCTTTCCTGGCGAAGCGGGAGAGGTTGTTTTAGGTGTCTTGTACCGCCCCTGTAACGTCACACTCTTCACCTCATGTCCGCACGGTCACAGCCCGAGCGAGTTTGCAGTGACGCCGCCAGACGTTCTATTTCTCGCCCCCGTGGCTGCCACGTGAGGGTAGCGAGGAGAAGTCCGGTTGGCAAGCGACACCGTTCATCACGCATCCGCAGCCACTGCGCTACTTCTTCACGAACAGCGGTCTGATATCCACCGAGGAAGTCCACGCGTTTTCGTTCTGGGTGGCCAGGTAGATGACCGCCTCCGCGACCTCATCCGGAGTCAGGCGTTTGATACCGGACGTATCGGAACTCACCCGGTCCAGCATCCGCGTGTCGGTCGAGGCTGGGGAGAGGACACTCACCTTGATGCCCTCGGCGCGTACTTCCGAGCCCACCGAATCGCTCATGGCGTTGATCGCGGCCTTGGAGGCGGCATAGATCGACATCTGCGGCGGCGTCCCTTTGGCCGCTAGTGACGAAATGTTGATGATATGGCCCTGGCCGCGCTTGAGCATCTGCGGCAGCACCGTCTGGAAGGACAGGAAGATCGCCTTGACATTGGTATCGAACAATCGATCGTACTCTTCCTCGGATGTCTCGATGACCGGCTTGCGCAGACCGATTCCAGCGTTGTTTATGAAGAAATCGATCTGTCCGAATTTCTCGATGGTTTGGTCGACCACCCGTCGGATCCCGTCGGCCGTGCCGACATCCGCCGGGACAATCAGGAAATCGGACTCCGGCAGCCCCAGGTCGCGGGCGGCCTTCTCGAGGTTCTCCAGGTGTCGGGCGCACATGACAACGTTGGCTTTGGCTTTGGCGAAATGGCGGGCGATCGCCGCACCGATTCCCCTTGAGGCCCCGGTGACTACGGCGACTTTATCTTCTACAGAACGCATACGCGGTGCTCCTTCATGCCTTGGAATTCACAACTGCCGCTAAGAGAGCAACGCATGACAGCGGCGGATGTTCGCAGGGAGGGCCCCGAACAACCCTATCCCGAATTCGCGGCCTTGAGCAGCCCCTCCCGCTGCACCCTGAACTCTCGTCCCTGCCGTCCAATCCTGAAGCCCATCTGCACGTTCAGATGCTGGATTGGTTCGTTGACAGTCCGCATCCGTGTACGCATTCTTTCCAGCCCTACGACTTCGCGCTCGATATGTTCGAACATTGCAGCCTTCATCCATTTAGCCAAACCGCGGCCGCGGTACGCCGGTGCTACGACGGTCATGAATTGATCCGCCGTGCCGGGACTATTGCGGTCGACCGAGAGGTCACTCAGTCCGACCAGCCTATCATCCTCGTTTGTCAGGAAGGCATGGTACTGAACCATGTTGTTAGATCTGAGCCACTTGTGGTAGCCCTCCAGTTCGGCGCGGTCGAACTCATGCGGAATGTCCGATTCCTCCTCTTCCGGCATGTCCTGCAGACCAATCTGCATCAGCGCGATGTAATCATCTAACATTGGCTCGGGAATGTGGTCGTGGAAGGAGAGATCGAGGTCCGGGTTGTTCTTCGCGCCGTATCCTTGCCATTCGGCGATCAGGTCGCGCCTGGCCTGACTGAGAGTGAGCGCGAATTCGTCGCAGCGTGCAAATTGATGTCCCCCCCAGCTGCGAACAACATCTGACCAGGCATCACGCCAGGCGTTGCAGTACAGCTTGTCCAGGCCGTGCTTGTCGAGCAGTGGCAGCAGCCAGGTCGCCAGGGCCCCGGAGACTTCGTCGGGGATAGTGTCGTAAAGGGCCTCCATGCGGGGGAAGGCCATGACCTCGGGCGTATCAACGTTGCGGACAAAGAAGTCAATCCATCCAACCAGGTCGCCGTCGCTGTTTAGTACAGCATGGTAATAGGCCGGAAAGTTCTCGTAGCCGGAGAGCGCCTGCTCCTTCAGCGTCTGCCACGAGTTCAGTTTCAGTGGCGCCCCGTACTTCTGGTGCAGCGCCTGCCTGAGAGCGAAGTATTGCTGCCAGTGCTCGTCGGTGAATTCGGCGGTGTTGACGGATACAGTGTCGATCATTGGTGTAATTCCCTTAACGTGCCTTGATCTCGCCGCGCAGCAGCATCTTGAGACCCTCAAGTGTCCCCTTCCAGACTGCGTCCTCACCCGCCATTAACGCGACCACCGGCTTGTCCTCGAGGCTGATTTCCATGACCAGTTCCTCGCCGCTTATGTTGAAGACTGCTTCGCCCCATTGGCGCGCTGGTATATCCGTGTACTCCTGATCCATGTCGGTTCTGATTTCACCGGTCATTCCGGGTTCAGTCATTGGTGGCTCCTTGTGCATTCTCGTTCATCGTGTTGAATCAGTGACTGAATATAACCATGCGGCCGGTCCGGCTCAAGTATGTGACAATGAAGAGACGATTGTCCTTCGACTACAAACAGTTCAGTTCGCCCGAAAGGGCGTTCTTTCGCACTACGATGGGTGGCGGGCTCAAACGTTTGGATCCGGCGGTTCGCACAGAAGTAGGCCAAAGACAACTGTGCGGTTGCAGTCCGACCTGCCAGATGCTGGCAGTGAAACGCCCAAAACACCTGTCCAGGCCCGTTTTTGACCGACATTTTGTCATTTTTCGCTTGACACATTTGGGGATATGCCGTTCCTTGGAGTAGCAGAGGAATCGGACACAAACAGATCAGAAAATATGAGTTACTCGGACACAGCGGGTATGGTACTGAGACATTCCGAAAGGAACAGCCGCCCGATGAGGTATAGTCATATGCGTAAGGTAATATCGTTGATGATGGTGCTGGTGTTGGGGGTGGTTGTAATGGGAACATCGGCGAATGCGGTCTGCCCCGGCCCCAACGCTGTCACGGCCACGATGACCGACGGCCGCCCCACACCGAGCGGGGATGACTCGGGTTGGAACGATCCTCACAAGTCGCCGGAGTTGTCCAACGAATACCCAGTCGTCTTCTTCACCAAGTACATCCTATTTGAGCTGCTGATCCAGATAATAGATTACAGTGAGCCCGGCTTTGATATCGATGGGAGAACCGATGACACCGCAGATCGATCGACAGTTTCGAGAAATTGAAAAACTCCTCAGCGCGGATCAGTACGATGCCGCCGAGGAGGCGCTTGATGCAGTCGACGACTCGTGTCTTGATACGGAAGCGCGAGCTTACCGCTGCATTCTGCGCTCAGAGATTGCCTTGTACACCGGCGCTTACGAACAGGCGCGTATATCCTCCGCTATTGAGGTACTGAGGTTCAGCGATCGCACTGACCTATTCGGAAGAGCTAAGTTCATCGTGGGTTGGCGCGAGTCTGCGCTTGGTAATCTACATGAATCGCAGGAGCACCTGATAGAGGCGTACGCGAGCTTCCTGAGGTGTAAGGACTACAAGAACGCAGCGCGAGCCCTCAATCGCCTGGCGTACGTTCAGTTGAAGTCTGGGAATACTGCGGCGGCAACATCAAGTCTCCGGTCTTGTTTGAAGGCGTACAGTGGACTGAACATGGTCGAAGCGGCTGTTTCGGTTGCGCACAACCTTGCGCATGTTCAAGTGAGCATGGGGCAGCTCCGAGAGGCGCTGCTATCTTACTCCCGCTTTTCCGCCGATACCCTGCCTCGAACAAGTAAGCCGCACATTCTGTACAACATCATGTCCGCGATCCCGCATGCTCTCAAGGGCGATATCAAAACCGCGCGTAAGACTATCGCCAAAGCCAAGCCGTATCTGGATGACTACCCCCGCGAGAAGGCCATCTACTTCGAGAACCTCGGTCTGATCAATATCCTCGATGGCAAGTACGCCCAGGCTGAGGAGGCCCTGCAGCAGGGTCTCGAACTCTCGCTCAAGATCGCACCCGAGTCGGCACTTGTATCCCAGATCAAGCGCCTGTTCGGTGATCTCTATGTCGCTATGCAACAGTGGGACAAGGCCGAGAAGTACACTCGCGAAGGCCTGAAGGTTGCCGAGAAGATCGGCGAACGGATCGAGATCGCCGCCTGCTGGCGGATCCTCGCCCGGATCGAGAACCACCAAGGCAATACCGACAAAGCCAGGGAATGGTTCCGTAAGGCCATCGAACTGTTCAGTGTCATCGGTGCCAACTACGAGCTGGCCGTTACACGGTATCTTGCCGGAGTCTCGGGCCTTTATCAGAACGGCGAACGTCAGGCTTTTCTCTGGATGGCCCGGGAGTACTTCGCCGAGGAAGAGGTCAAGCCATACCTTCAGAAAGTCGACACCGCTTTGGCTGCTTACGGGTCTGCGGAGCCACCCATCGGGGACATTTCACCCGATGGTGCACCGACGATAATCGCCGCATCACCGGCGATGAAGAAAGCACTTTTGCTGGCCCGGCGAGTCGCGCCGTCGAATATGACCGTTCTTCTGACCGGAGAAACCGGCACCGGCAAGGACCTGCTGGCGCGTTATATCCATCACTACAGCGGATTCCAAGGTGAATTCGTTCCGGTCAACACCGCGGCTATTCCGAATGACCTGGCCGAGGCGGAGTTGTTCGGTCACTGCAAGGGGGCCTTCACGAGCGCCCACAGCGACCGCGTTGGTCTTATCGAACAGGCTGACGGCGGGACCTTGTATCTCAACGAGATTGCGGACGCCAGCCCGCAGTTCCAGGCCAAGCTTCTCGAGGTGATCGAGACCAGGCAGGTTCGTCGGCTGGGTGACAATAGCAGCCGTCCGTTATCGGTGCGTATCATCGCGGCGACCAACCATGATCTGCAGCAGTGTGTTGCCGATGGCAGATTCCGCCTGGACCTGTATCACCGGCTGCATGAGATCCCGATCCACCTGCCGCCTTTGTCGGAGCGTTCGGAGGACATCCCTGCTCTGGTGGAGTACTTCCTTGGTTGCGGCGGCTGCAGTTGCCGGACCAACGGCAACGCCGAGGCCATCGAACGCCTTGGCTTCTTGTTTTCGGTTCTGGACTATCCGGGCAATGTCCGGGAGTTGAAGTATCGGGTTGAGGAGTTGGCCATGCGTTCGGCGGGTGACATTGGTTGCATGGTCGATCTTCTGCTTGGCGGCGATTGCCTTTCCGAGTGCGAGTGGCTTGAGCGTATTCTTGAGCGGACGGGTTGGAATCGCTCTCAGGCGGCGCGGTGTCTCGGCCTTGCCGAAAGTACGGTACGTAAGCGCATTCGTCGCTATAGTTTGTCGACCATCAATTCCTGAGTCCAATCCCATTTCCCGATCTCGTCCCATCGCTCTGCGGTGGGACGCCAGGCACTGACGCTCCTGCGTCAGCAGAGGGCCGCAGAGCGGATGCAACCGGGGACAGAACCGGACCCTCACCCGGCCTGCGGCCACCCTCTCCCGGAAGGAGAGGGTGAGGCACTAAGGAGGTGGAAGTCGCGCCCAAACAAGTCTTGGCCCACCCGTTGGGTGGGCAACCGGGACCAGGCTCCAGGACGCCGGGACACCAGTTGATAGTTGCACGGAGCCTCAAGTCTGTCCCTGACGGGCCGAGACTCTGCACAGTGGCATAGCCCCGAGCCGCAGGCTCTCGCTCCGTCTTCGACGAACCCAAGACCCTGTCGAACTCCGAACTGTAGCGTGGTTCCTGCCCGAGGACGAGTCGATTATGGTTTGACTCGCACGCTAACCCCCCGAATTCGCACGGAAACCCGCCAAATTCGCACGGTAAACCCCGATATCCGATGATTGACCTTTTTGCGCCGCTTCGCATCACATCCTCCGACTCCATAGCGCACAACTTTATTCGATGGCACGACAACCACTTAGCGGATTGTTATCGCATTGTCTTCGCATTCGGCACGGCGGTTGCATGTATTAATGGGCGTGTTTAGCAACGTTCCCAACGTTTGAGCGTCATCGAGCGTGTGTCTCTCGTGAGGCTGGGGTGGCGTGACGACACCGACCCTCCGCCACCCCGGCGCTCAGAACGTTCTGAATCGGTGTGAGGAGGTGATGTCTGGTTGCGGAGTGTGAAGTCCGAGGTTCGCATCAACGGACCTTGGCAAGGGTTCAGAAAGTGATCGGCAAACGGAATGAAGAAGGAGTAGTTTATGTTTACACCGAAGCTGAGACGGATAGCTGCGATGGTTGCGGTGGGCTTGTTTGTGGCAGTTGGGACCATGGGTTCCAAATGCAACCTTGGACTGAATGGTTCATGGGTGTTGATAAACGAATACGACCCTTATAGTGGGAAATGGTCGACTCGCCTCCGGTGTGTCGAGGGCGGAAGCCAGTGCTGGACTGACAACAGCAACCACCGATAACGTGTTCGACCTTCAGTAAGTGATGGCGAATTGATATCGGCCGGGCCTGCCGCCGAGCTTGGTGACAGGCTTGGCCAAAACCTCAGTGGCACGCTTCAAGCAAAGAAAGAGAGTCATGATCCACATGAAGAACGTTGGGGTTCTTGGCTATCTTGTCATGTTGAGCCTGCTGACAGCACTCTCCGTCTGGGGCGATACTCTGACAATTGTCACCGACTGCTCATACCGTATCGACGACCTCGGCAAGTATGGTTCACCGTCGGGGGCCATGCCGTTAGGCGAGGACTCCTTGATGTTCGTCAGCGCAAAGGGCGTCTTCGTAGGTTCGCGCTCCACAGAAGATTGGAGGAGGGTGATTGATGCCGCGCCAAGTGACGAGGCTCCGCCCTATTCCATTTGCCGGGAGGAAGAACTGGACCGAGTCTATTCTGTCTCCGGCCCGTGGCTGGTCTCGGGAGAGAAGGGCAGCCAGCTGTTGCTGCTGGAGACGTTCTGCGGTCAGTTGTACACGATCGAGCCGAGCCAAGATGATCATACTGTCGCGAAGCGCTGGGGTGACTACGGCAGCCGAGCGCGCTTCAGATCGATCAACGTTCAAGGTAATACTGTCCTGGCCGGATTTGGTTTGTCCAGAGGTGAGAAGGCAATCGCCATCCTTGACACCGAGCGCCAGGATTATCGCAGGATATTCGAGTATCCACCGGGCCTGGCACGCCGTCTTGATTCGGTCGGGTGGATTAGTGGATTCTCCTCCTGCATCCCGGCTCTCAATCCGACTGACAGCACCCTATGGGTGGCCATACCTGCCTACGACTACATCTACATCATGGACTTTGAGGGCAAGATACTCGATAGCGTTTGCATCGATGATCCTTACTACCGTGTGCCACCGCCCATCAAGTCGCGTGTCAAATCCACTGCCGTTATCGAGGACTGGTTGTCTGAGTGGACGCTGATATCTAGATTTGCCTACGTCTCGCCAGGGTACTTCCTCTTACGGTATTCTCCGGCCGAAGATGATCCGGGATGGTCTGATGGTCTTCGCGTCCGTAATCTGGCCTGGGATGTTCACGGCAACCCGGTGTCGCTAAGCTTGGGTCCCAACTCCTGGCTGCTGGGAGTACATGACGACGGCCGCTTGGTTCTCTGCCGAAAGACGGAAGACAGCGGTGAAGACGGGCTCCTGATCACAGTAGTGAGGCTGCAACCTTGAAGCATGCGGTGAAGTCCCAAAAGGGGCGCATAGCTGCCGTCCTCGCGGTTCTCCTGCTTGCGGTTTTATTAGTGATGAAGCTCGGCTTCGGCGGGGCCGCTGATCAATCACGGTACGAGGTTCTCTGTGGCGGAGTGGACAACAGCGCCGTATCGCCGGACTATAAACTGATCTTCTTCCTCGACGTCAACGCCTGTCTTACCTGCAATGAGGACATGGATGCCTGGCGAGAGCTGGTGGCATACCTGGGTGAGAACGATTTGGGCGCTGTCGTTGTGTATTCCCCGAAAGCGGATTCGGCCGATGTCCAGTGGGCCATGCAACTCGAGGGTATCTGCGACTCGGTGAAGGTACTCGAGCAGGAGACAATCGAAGCACTCGGCTGGACAGGTCTGGGTATACCGGTGAAACTACTTCTTGACAGCAGGTGCCGGCCGATCGAGATTATGAACTGGCTGGGGACCGCTCAGCAATCGCGGGAGTTTGTTCAAAGAGTGATCGGCCATATCGAGACAACGTCTGTGAAGCGATGATGTGCAAGCCGAGACAACGGTTGGTGGCTGTTTCCGCGGTGGCGTTGCTGCTGTCGGCTTGCGGCGTTCCGCCCAGCATCTACCACTACCGACTCAGTGACACTCGAGTCGAGCCGGCTCTGCGCGAGATGATATCCCATCACCCGGACTCATTCGGGGATCGCTACTCGCTTATTGTGCTGGTAGATGCCAGCCCGTGCCCTGTGGCCCTGCAGGAGACGGTCTGCTGGTCGGACTGGAGAGACCATGCTTACCAACTCGGAATAGGGTTCGTCTACGTCACCAGTCGGGCCGATTCCTTCGATGTGGCTTACGCCGCCATGCTCGATAGCGCATTGGCTCCGGTGCTGGTAGCTCCCGGATGCGAGGAATATCTACTGGAGCTTGGCATTCCGAGGGGTGGACTGCCGCTCAAGGTGTTGGTCGATAGCGCGGGGACGGTCGTCAAGGCCTGGGACCCCATATCCGACACGACGATGTGCCCGTCTCTAATGCTGGCCTTGGACTCACTGATGAATCAGGCGGACTCGATGGTCGCCGGATCATTACCGGGGGCCAGGTAGACCGAGCCTCGGAGAGGCTCGCTGTTCATCTGCGCGCCCGGCTGAGGCAACGACCTGAGTCTCTGATTACGACGTCACGCTACGGACAGACACCATTGGAGAAAACGATAGAGGAGAATAGACCCATGAAACTACATATGCTCACGATCAGCCTGACCTTGTTGTGCCTTACCATTGCTGTCGGCTGCAGCGATGACAACGGCACCGACAGCAAGAACAACCCTATCCCCGCCGAGCTAGTTGCGCAATGGACACTCACGTCCGGCTCCATCAATGGCGCCTCGGTACCGCTGGCCACCTTGCTTGGGTGGGAGTCGAGTACGACTCATGCCGTTCTGGTTGTGGCTGCAGGCGGTACCTACGCCTACTATGAAAAGGACGACGACTCGGCCGTGGTTTGGCAAGACTCGGGTGACTTTAAGGTCGACGGCGATAGTTTCACACTGACCGGCGGCAGTCTCCCGATCAGTAGCGGAAGGTGGGCGGTGGACGGATTACAACTGACCCTGAGCACGACCGTTCAGCAATACACCTGGGTAATCACGGCCGTCAGACCGAGCGCGTCGTGAGTCGGGCCGATTCTGAGGGCAGCTGAGTGCAAAGAGGCAGCCGCCTCGGCCACTGAGTCGAATTGCTGTCCCCATATGCCGACTCAACAGAACCGCACTTAAGACGTCTTGAATACGAGTTCGATGAGCCAGAATTATTGAGTTCAAGATCGGGAGCTAGTGTGTTGTCCTGTGCAAGGTACAAACGCCCATACTCTCCGCCCGGAGTTATCGGCGGACTACACGTGCGCAAGCAGGGCATGCACCGGAGCCAATTTCTCGCGTCCGGGTTGACGCTGGTGATCGGAGTGGCGGTGATACTGCTAATCAGCAGTTTTGTCGGTGGAGATGACATCCTCGGGACCAGCACGAAGCAGTCTGATTACTCAGGGTTCGCGAATGCTCCGCACGGCACGCCGGGGCACGAGACTTACCCGGAGATACGACTCGGCGAGAACAGGGATCACGAACTGTGCGGAGTCTACCGCAACGTCAGGATCATATCCACTTATGAGGCTCCTGTTGTTAGCTCTGTGCATGACAGGGAAAGAAGCAGCGAGTTTCTAAAAGCGGATGTGGTCGCCGGTGGCGACTTGGAGCAACCCGGTCTGACAGGACCAGTCGGCGATATCCCTGACTATGACCTGCCCACATCGCCAATGTGGCAGCACACGGTCAGAGCGATGTCAGGATTCGGCCTGCCATCGGACAAGGGTCACGAAATCATCGACACTCGCGACAAGAGCCGGCCGCCTCATGCTATTCTGGCCAGCCCGCAGTGGCCGATTCAGGAGCAGCCGAGTTTCTATGATTCGTCGGTTGTCGACGGATTTCTGGTGCTGCATAGCACGGGCCGGGTGACTTTCGAGTTGATTCGAGAATCCCATCCAAATCGTGGATTCGCTGAAGAGGTCGAGCGAGCCATGGCCTCAAGCAGATGCTATCCGGCCCTTGATGCCGCAGGTCAAACCGTTACAGTGCGCTGCCGCTATCGATGCGTGTTCACCGATTCGGATGAGCCCTCGGTCCGAGTCAGTAGCGAGTCCGAATCGGACAAGGCATATGACGGCTCGATTACGGCGACAGTAATACGATAGTTGGCAAGAGGACTGGTTCGGTTTCTGCTCTGATGTTCTTTCCCGCATTCCCGCACCTTTCCCGCAGTGTCTTCCCGCAGTTAAGCTGTTAGTAATAAGTACGATAACTTTGAGGTGCGGGAATGGGTGCGGGAAGGGCTCTGGTTCCATTCGTACCTGCGTGATCATCGACACACCCGTGCAGTAACATCAACCCTCCTTCATACAACCACTTAGCTGATTCCCATCGCATCCTCTTCGCATTGGGCACGGCGGTTGCATGTATTAATGGGCGTGTTTAGCAACGTTCCCAACGTTTGAACGTCATTGAGCGTGTGCGTCTCTTGTGAGGCTGGGGTGGCGTGACGACACCGACCCTCCGCCACCCCAAAACCTCGTGACGCACTAGCTCGGCGTGGAAGGAGGTGATGCGTCTCCCAACGAGGAAGCCAGACACTTCAGCCGTCGATAAGCGTTCCGCTGCGACATCTATAGATGTATTGGCGGTAGGACGACCTTGGGCAATGCCCAGCTAGGCTCTTACGGCAAGGGCCAATATGATAGTAAGAAGATACCAAAGCCGATGCGTTGAGCAATCGGGCGGTATCGAGAAGAAGCGAAACTCCAATTCAGAAGGGCATGTACGATGAAGACGAAGCTACTACCTGTTGTGATTGTAGTGCTACTGGCAATTGCAGGGCCTATCGTGGTGATGATTGGATGCAACGATGAATACCCGCCAGGACCCTCATACGCGGTGTCCAATGCTGCCACCCCGTTGGTCGAGCACGAGAAATACGTGGATGAATCGGACCGGAAATCGGTTATCATCGAATCGGCCAAGCAATCGCCCGACGTCGCCGAGGCCATTGATTGGCTTGAGGATCAGGGATACACACTCATAGACACGAACTCCGTGGCTCTAATCTCGAAACACTATGAACCAATAACCGAAGCAGCGACTGATGTTGATCAGCGCCGCTCGGTTGGCAAAGCTAGTCCCGAATCCATCATCAGTCGGGAGCTCAAGGCCACCGACAGCATGGCCTGGCTGGCCTTTGAGAATCCGACCCACGACCTCGGGAACCACACTGCCATCATCACGCGCTGGACCGACAATCAGGTTAAGGACATCGCCATGTTAGAGCTTGACATCTCCGGTGACAGCGCGCAAGTTATCAGAGGAGCGTATTATATACAAGGTGAAATGGTACCGGCGGACATCCCATTGGAAGGATTCTGGACGTGTTGGCTCGCTGGTGCGGCGTATTCTGCAGTTCATTGCTTGTTCACGAACTGCGCTTATTTCAAGTGTGTTGCAGGCGGTACCATAGCCAGCGGCGTAGCCTGCGCCATCAATGCCATCTTCGGATAGGCCTAACCAAGCGTTGGAGGAACTATTGCCCGTGAATAAGGAAACGATCAGCTACATCCGCTACATGATCGGAGTAGCCGTAGCCGTATTTGTGGCTGCGTCACTTCAGAGAATCACCGGTTGGATTGCGGTGCCATGGGCGATCGGCGGCGTCCTGATGGCGCTGTCGATCTGGCTGTTTCGCGTATCTCCAGAGAAGCGCACGGCGGGACGGTTGGTCGCCATTGCGGTCGCCACTGCAGCCACTGCCGTAGCGATCTCGTTGGTTCTGCATCGCGTTCTCGCCAGCGCTTAAGGTATGCAGGTCGAACACTTCGGGTTGTTCTGAGTGAGATCGACGGGGCGTTGATGACAGCAATGGAAGGTGCGGTCCGAACCGACCCGCAAATAGTTGCAGAACCACATGTTGGTCGTTTACATAGTCACATTCACTGCAGGAGTCGTACTGATGATCGCCGCCCAGTCCCAACGGACATCGGCCCACCCGGGCCTGGGAGGCTTTCATCCTCGTCACTGGCGGCCGATATCGCGACAACGCCATTGGTATACATCGCGAGGTTATCGGATGAACGTGGTGGGCACAACGCTGGTGGTGGTTGGAGCAACTGCGGGCCTGGTGTTTGTCTGGTAGGACCACCGTTCCCGACCGGTTAGGCGAGCGCTTACGAAACATGGAGATAGAGAATGGAAGAAGTTCAATCCGCCAGACGAACCACCGTGCGGACATCTGTTTTCAACCAGTTGTACAGGCCGGCCTCACTGGTAGGCGCGGGGATTGCGGTCGGCTGCATCATCGTGCTCGCCGCCGTCGGCATGGATACCGAGCAGGACTTCGTGCGTTTCGCCTGGGCGCTGTTGGTCTTCGGCGCCGGCGCGCTTTAGGATTCAATTCTTGCTAAGTGCGCAGACAGATCGGAGTTTTCCTCGACCGATAGTATTGTCGGTCGAAGGCCGCCGACAGGATTCGGTAGATACGCGATACTGTTGCGGTCGACGCTCGGTGTGCCCCAGTCGTGCCGTTAGGATCAAGTCAGGAGTGTGGCCGCATCAATGATGAGAACGTCTCCCACAGAAGAGCAATTGGAGCGACTCCTGGAGCCGCTGACCAGTGCAATGGGCCGTATTGTTCGACTAATACTCGCTCCACTCTCAGTTGTACTGGCTCCGGTACTATCCTGCCTCCGCACAGTCATCCTGCGGGACGATCTGCCGAGTCGAAACGGTCTGGCGCAACGAGCCGCCTATCAACGCATCACCCTGGCCGCATATGGCGCCATCATTCTGATCCTCGGAGTTGCTGTCGTTGTCCATATGCGGCAACCGTCACGAACAACGATTAAGCAGGTGCGCCAACCACACGTTATTCGCGATCTCTTCGTCTCGGAAAGAGTCTCGCCCGCTACGCAGGAACCCGCGCCCATGGCCCGTGTCAATGTCCCGCCGCCCGGCGGTGGCTTAGATGGCTTCCTCGGTTTTCGAAACCTACGAGCTGTGAGTGAGAGGCGCAGACCTGCCCCTGTCATCAACGCGGATCTATACTCATCCCAGAAGCGAGTATTTGCCTCCGATGAGCCCGTGTCATTCTCTCCCCTGGAAGGGGTACTGGACACAGTGGCCATTCCAGCGGAGCCCTTATGGGAATGGACCGATCACTCGGAGCCGCAGGCACTCAAGCCGGAGCCTGTGAGTCGTGGCCCAATGCTGATACACAGGGTAATGCCTGAGGTCCCACCCAGCGCTCGAATGATGGAGATAGGCGGTTATGTGGAAGTGCTGATGTTACTCAACCCCCGCGGCAATCCGGTCCCCTACACCGTGCGCGCTGTTGACAGCGTAGAGTCCTAT
The DNA here is from genome assembly GCA_964526835.1 of uncultured Ignavibacteriales bacterium. Lineage (GTDB taxonomy): Bacteria > Zixibacteria > MSB-5A5 > GN15 > FEB-12 > DAOSXA01. The sequence continues at coordinate 9,811 of CAZGMK010000009.1, read as the reverse complement.
CCGGAGTGCTACTTGGAGGTAACGCTCAAGGATGGGTCGAGGGCGGTACTGGAGTTCTATGTCGATTCTGATTCGATACGGAATGAACTACTCTATGTCACTCTGGTCGAGGAGCCAACGGGCTTTGGATTCGCGGATTGCTTGCACGCCGCTCTCCCTGAATGGGAATTTGCTCCGGCCATTCATATCGGCGAACCCGTCTATTCCTTCCTCCGACTTGGGTTCAACTTCTGCGCACCCGATGATATCGATTGTCAGGCGGTGGTGCTCTTCGGCTCCTAGAATAGCCTGGCCGCCGGTAAGTCCGTGCTTCGAGTTCGGCGACTGACATGGGTGGCATGGGTGATCCCGGATGATCGGCTCCTCCCATTAGGACTCTCGTAGCTGCAGTCCTCCTCGCAGCTGGGGTGGCGGGACCTGACCGGCGGCCCGCCGCCCCAAACCTCAAGACGCACTATCTCGGCGCGGAAGGAGGTGATGCCAGGGCGAATAGGTGAGTCTGACCCCCGAGGGATCGGTATTGAAGGTCTCGAATATCAGAAGAAAACGTTGGCTAGAGAATGCCGAAAGGAGTAGTTTGTGTTCAGAACGAGGATCAAAAGGACCACCGCGGTGCTTGTAGTGGCCACCTTCATGGCAATCAGCACACTTGTCACGGGCTGTGGGCATTCATTGGTGATAAGCACTGGAGTGTGGGTAGAGCGCTGCGATAATGACGGCAACAACTGCGTCAAGCGATGTGAGGGTAGTGGGACGGAGTGCGTAAGGGGAGATTTCGGCTCAGCTCATTGATTGACTTAACTGCTATGTGATTTGCGACGGTGTCTACACCCAGGTCCGTCTCGAAGAGCGGGCGGACCTGGTCCGTATCGATGCGAGACCATCAAGAGAGGTAAGCCTGACATGAGGAGACTAGCTGCGTTCAGCCTGATCTTCCTATTGCCTATTGCCGGAGCGGTTTCGAGGGCACAGGGTGACACGTTAACTGTCATCACAGAGTTCACGTACCAGATCGTGGACCTTGAGGCCTGCGGAATCCCGTCCAGCGCAGTGCTGTTGGGGGATGATTCAATAATGTTCATAAGCGGCAAAGGGCTGTTTGTCGGGTCTGGCTCGGCGCCGTCCTGGAAGGAAGTGATAGGTTGCGTTCCCCTCGAAGAATCAGTGCCCTTTTCGGTTTGCGGTAATAGGGAGCTGGATCGGATCATCAGGCCCAGGGGACTCTGGCGGGTTTCCGGGCGGAATGGAGACGAGGTGCTCGTACTAGACCGTTTCTGCGGCCAATTCTATTCGATTCGGTACGATGATGATGGACACGCCTTCGCAAGACGCTGGCGCCAACAAAAGGGTCAAGACTCCTTCGACGAAGTCAACATCCAGGACAACATGATTCTGGCCGGATTGTGTCGGTTCAGCAGCAAGAAGGCGGTTGCCATCCAATATGCAGACAAGCCAGGTTACCGAAGGCTTTTCGATGTTCCTGCGGGTCTTACGCGTCGGCTCGACTCGCTGCAGTGGTCCATCGGCTACAGCCTGGGCATTCCGGCGCTCAACCCGGGCGACAGCACTTTGTGGTTGGCCATCACGACCTACGATTACATTTACATTATCGACCTCGATGGCCGTCTCGTGGATAGCCTGCACATAGACGCCCCGGACTATCTTCTTCCCCCGCCGCTCAAGTCCAGGGTGAAGTCGAACGCTGTCTACTTTGAATGGGCACGACAATGGACGCCCATTTCCTCGTTCGCGTATTCTTCGCCTGGTTACTTCCTCCTGCAGTACTATCATCGCACTATTACCGAAGAGGGAACATCTAAGGGGTTCTTCCATTACTCCACGCTGGCCTGGGATACTGCCGGACGACCCATGCAGATCGATATTGGGTCTCGGTGGCGTTTGGCCGGAGTTCATGCCGACGGACGAGTTGTCTATGCTCATCCAGTGGATCCCGACGACAGAGATAAGGGGTGGCGACTCACCGTGGTGAGGCTGCAGCCATGACTTCTGTCCTGCGGCAAGGACTCGTGGCCCTGGGCTGCCTCGCGGCGGTTATCGTGCTCCTGATGGTGACGGCCCTTACCTCCAGATTGCGAACTGCGAACGCGCTCCAATACGACTTGTTATGCGATGCGATAGCCGAAACGGACAGGTCACTGCCCTTTCACATGGTCTTCTTCCTCGACGTCAACGCCTGCCTGACCTGCAACGAGGACATGGATGCCTGGCGAGAACTGGTGATATATTTGCGTGAGAATGATCTGGGCTCTGTCGTAGTGTATTCGCCGAGGGCGGATTCGGCCGATGTGCAATGGGCTATGCAGCTCGAGGGAATTTCCAACGAGGTCCGTGTGCTTGAGGATGAAATCGTAAAGTACCTGGGGTGGGACAATACGGGCGTGCCGGTAAAGTTACTGCTTGACAATCAATGCCGGCCACTGGAAATTGCCGGGTGGATGGGCAATGCGCCCGAGTCGAGGCGCTTTATTGAGAGGATCATCCAACGCATAAGCACAGCAGAAGGTCTACAGTGAGGCTGAAGTCGAGAGGTTTGCTCGTATTGCTGGCTATCGGACTGCATGTGGCGGCGTGCTGCGGTCCGCGGAGTCCGCACACCTATCGACTCAGCGACACTCGGGTGGAACCGGCGCTCCACGAGATGGTGTCTCTGTATCCCGGCTACTTCGGCCGCCGGTACACACTGGTCGTGCTGGTGGATACGAGCCCCTGCGGCAAGTTCCTGCAAGAGACGGTTTGCTGGTCGGACTGGAGAGACCATGCTCACCGGCTCGGACTGGGTTTCGTTTACGCCACCAGTCGGGCGGACTCGTTCGATGTAGCTTATGCGGCCATGCTCGACAGCGCATCGGCTCCGGTGCTCCTGGTCCCGGGATGTGAGGATTATGTGTTGGAACTCGGCATTCCCAGGGGCGGTCTGCCTCTCAAGGTGCTCGTCGACAGTGCGGGGAAGATGGTGGAAGCCTGGAATCCCATTGCTGACACGTCCCTGTGCGCGAGTCTGATGCTGGCGCTCGACTCGCTGGATGGGCTACATGAGCCGACGGTACCCGTGGGCATCGGGGATTGAGCCACCGGGTCGCGAGCTGTGTGGCTCGAGAATTCCTGATTACCGTATTTGCGGCCCGGCTACAGCAATGGACTCATGAAGTCGTTCAGTTGGCTCCGTGAAATCGAGATCAGGTGCATATATGCTGAAAGGAGAGTACCAAGTGCATAAGTTTAGATTGGTCGCGAGTATTACCTTGCTGAGTCTGCTGGTGGTGGCGGGCTGCGGGGATGACAAAGGCACCGACAGCAAAGACAAGCCTGTCCCGGCCGAACTGGTGGCCAACTGGACTCTGACGTCCGGTGCCGTTAATGGTGTGCCCGTACCGCTGTCCAGGCTGCTTGCGTGGGAGTCAAGCACGACTCATGCCGTCCTGGTGGTGTCCGAGCACGGGACATACACGTACTACGAAAAGGACGCCGACTCGGCGGTAGTATGGCAGGACTCGGGAGCATTCCAAGTCGACGGCTCAAGCTTCACGCTCAGTGGCGGGCAGATTCCCATCAATGGTGGTCAGTGGGAGGTCAGCGGGATACAGCTCACGCTGACCATAAGTAGTGACCAGTATCCGGGGTATACGGCTGTCATTCTCGCGACGAAGCCGGATACGCCATGATTGGGCAGCTACGAGCAATTGCAAACGGCTTCCACTGTCAGGCCGGAAGTGCCACCGGGAAATCGGATTGTGTAGTTCTCATGGCCTATTCGTGTATGTCGGCTGATCTACGCCGCATCATCGCCTTCGGGTTGCTCTTGGCAGCCGTCAATCTCGCCGGGTGCGACGAATCCGGGGCGGATGGTCAATACTGAGGCTTCCCGGCGGTTCGTGCAGCATCTCATTGAATGCGTATCGAGGTGACCCCGATGACGATCAAACCCGGGTACAGGTTCGTAGTGCGCCCGTAAGGGCGCGCTTGCTGAGCATCATGTGCCGGCCTTATGAGACAGGCGATTAGCCAGTGGTCGAGGTACGGTGAGATGATCCGGGCGGCTTATGCTGGTCGTCCGCCTTCGCGACGGCCTGGGTGATCTGCTCGATCTCGGGAAGCCCTGCGAAGTTGCCGGCCGAGTTGTCGAAGACGTCGGCGAGCTGATACTCGGTAGCGCCGCAGTTGATCATTACATAGCACACTCCGGTTTCGCGACAGGCTTCGGCGACTCGGAGCAGCTCGATCTTACCGGAGAAGCGAGCGTCGCAGACGACCACATCAGCGAGTCCGGATAGGTTCTCCACGACGTGATCGAGGGCATCGACGGCCAGCAGATCAATGCGTTTCTCGGCCGCCGCCAGATGGTAGTGGCTCACAAGCGACTTGTCGAGTGTGAAAATCAGCATCGAGCTTGGCTGCGTGTCACTCGACGGCCCGGGCTGATCTCGGAGGTCTTGCTCCGGTACCGGCAGGCTTACTGTGAAGGTAGTTCCGACTCCGTGCGTGGAGACCACCGCAATCTCGCCGCCGTGTTCGCGGGCGACATTCTGGCAGATAGATAGCCCCATGCCGGTACCCACCACCTCATCGCGGCCCCACGCCCCCTTGGTGGAGAAGAACGGATTGAATATCCGCTTGATGTTTTCCTCAGGGATGCCCTTGCCCGTATCCCCGATCTTGACCTCGACGGTGGCGCCGGCGTTGAAGATCGAGACCGAGATGACTCCGCCTCCGCCTATGGCGTGCTGCGCATTTATCAGGAGGTTAAGGAGCATCTGCTGTAGCTTGGAGGGCGATCCGTATATCGCCGGCGTATCCTCGAAGTAGGAGACGACTTCGATATCGAGGTTGCTCAGCTCCTTGTCGATCAGCGAGACGGCGTTTTTCACAAGCTTGTGGAGTTCGACCCGGGTGAAGTCCTCCGGCCGCGCTTTGGAGTAAGTCAAGAGCGACATCGCTACTTCATTTGCTTTCTCGCCCATGTCGACTATCTGAGTGAGCGTATCCCGGGCATTGCTCAGACCGTCGTCGTCATCGAATCGATCCAGGGCCAGGGAGGCGTTACCGATAATGCCACCGAGGTAGTTCTTGAACTCATGGGCGACCCCGGCGGCGAGCATGCCGATAGCCGACAATTTATCGGCCTCCGCGAGCTTCTGCTGCGCCGTTATTTCCGAGGTGACATCGGCGCCCACCGAGAGGTAGTGAGTGATTTCACCATTATCATTATGAATCGGAGAGATGGTCTTTCTCTCCCAGTAGAGCTCGCCGTTGCGCCGTCGGTTTCGGAATACGCCGCTATAGGTCCGGCCGGCCCCGATGATTCGCCACATTTCCCGATAATAGGACTCATCGTGTTCACCTGATCGGATCTCATCGAAGGTGCTGCCCATCACCTCTTCGGCCCTGTATCCGGTAGCCTCCGTGAAGGCGGCGTTGACATACTCTATGACGCCTCCGGAGTCGGTGATACAGATGAGATTCCCGGACTGATTGACGGCCTTGGATAGACGCCGGAGTTCCTCTTCCTTGCGCCGACGTTCGGTTATGTCGACGATTACTCCGCGAAGCCCAACCGGTCGACCGTTCCGCACTATCCGGCTGGAGTGGATAGCCACCGGGAAGGTAGAGCCGTCCTTCCTCAGACCCGTGTACTCCACCGCACCGAGTTCTTCACCGGACAGGATTCGAGCGATATTCGCCACGGCCCTCTCGCGATCGCCTGGAACCAGCAGGTCCGAGATGTTGAGCCCCTTCGAGACAGCATCCGCCGGATAACCGTACCACTCATGAGCGAGACGGTTGGCGAAGGAAAGGCGGCCGTCAAGTGTAGCCTCGTAAACACCCTCGGGGAGCAGGTCGGCCATCTTGCGGAAACGCGCCTCGCTCTGGCGGATGGACTCCTCGGAGCGACGGCGCTCCGAGATGTCGCGCATTACTCCCTGGATAGCCAGGACCTTTCCATTGCTGATGACCGGCTGACCGGACACCTCGACCCAGAACGGTTCGCGGTTTCTGGCCTTGTACAGGAACTCCATCGACGAACCGCGTCGATGCATAGCGGCTCGTCGAATCATGCGAATCGCCTTCAAGTAGTCTCTTTTGCGGGCGAAGTACCGACTAATGCGCTTCCCTTTCTCCTCCGCGGGATCGTAGCCGCCAAACTCCCTGACCGCGGGGCTGCAGTATTCGAGGCGGCCCGTCAGACTGATGCGGAGGACTACATCCTTGAGGTTTTCGGTGAGCAAGCGGTACTTCTCCTCGCTTTCGCGAAGAGCTTGCTCCGCCCGGACCTGGTCGGTGCAGTCGCTGACGGCTCCCTCTATAATGCCAAGGTCCGTGAAGATGCGGGAGGAATGACGCGCCCAGAATGTGGTCCCGTCCTTTCGCGTGAACTCGGATTCCCAGTTGTGGACGGAGCCCCGGATGTGAAGTTCATGAAGCATCTTATCGCGCTCGTTGCGGTCGACGTAGTGCTCTGAGGTAGTGTATTCGCGCATCATCTGGGCAGTGTCGTCGTATCCGAACAACTCGGCAGCCAGTTCGTTGCAGGCCAGTATCTTGCCGTCGGAGATACGGGTGCGGAAGAGCCCTACCTGGGCGTTGTTGTAGAGATTCTCGTATCGCTCCCTGCTCCGTTCCAGCTCATCCTGCGCCCGGCGTCCCTCGGTGACATCCCGAAGCGAACCGATGATCCCACTGGGGTTGCCGCCGGCGTCACGAATCAACTCGGCGCTGGCGGAACAATGGTGAATCGAACCGTCCTTGTCGACCAGAGCCAGTCCGTAGTCATTGACGCGCCCGGATTTCATTATCTCTATCAGGAGGAGATCGCGATCCTCCGGACATCTGTAGATCGAGGCCACGGCCTTGCCAAGGAGCTCCTCGCGGGTGTACTTGGAGATTCGTTGAATTGACGGGCTGATCTCGGTGATAATGCCGTCGAGGCTCGTCTCGTAGTACACGTCCTGGATCGTCTCGAAGATGGCGCGGTACCTCTCCTCGGACCGCCGCAACGCCTCCTCGGCTTGCTTGCGTTCATTGATGTCCAGGGCGACGCCCATCAGGCGAGCCGGCTTGCCGTCGGCATCGCGCTCGACCACCCGGCCCCGAGCGTAGCACCAGACCCATTCGCCGCTTCCGCTGCGAACCCGATACTCTCCGGCAGCCTCTGCGGTTCGCCCGGAGAGGTGCTCTTCAATGGTCTGCAGGACCGCCGGCCAGTCATCAGGATGAGTCAGGCTCCCGAATCCTTGAAGTGCATCGGGAATCGACTGCCGCTCGCGGCCGAGCAGTCGATGAAAACCATCGTCGTGACTGATCCGACCCGAGGGAATATCGATCTCCCAAACCGCAGCCCGGCTGCTTTGAAGCGCCATATTCAGGTGACGTTCATTCTCTTTGAGCTGTTGCGTCTGACGGGATCGCTCGACGGCATAGCGGATCGAGCGGCTCAGAGCATTGGCTGTCAGTTCGTCATTGACAAGGAAATCGGAAGCACCGGCTTCGAGAGCACGGGAGTCGATGCTGGCGCCTTCGGCTGCGGCCAGAAGTACAAGCGGGCGCACACAGCCGCGTTCACGCGCGCTGCGGATGAATGCGAGCCCATCGGTAGCCGGAGGTCGATGGCCGATGATCATTAGATCCCAGTCAACATCGTCAAGACGCGCCTCGGCCTGAGCCGCCGTGGTCAGCCACTCGGTCGCGAAGCGCCGGCCGTCAATCTGCTCGAGCATGTCCGATGTCAGAATGCAGTGATCCCGGTCACTGTCCAGGATCAGGACCCTGATCGGCCCGCTGTCTATCTTTCCCAGGTTCATCATGATCATCAGTCCGGTCCGACGCATATCCGTGGACAAAGAACAGGCGAGGTCCCCCGACCTGCGACTTATGAAGAATCCCTCGGAGCTACTCTAGCCCGTGCCTGATCGGCCCCACTTTTGTAATCCGTCCTTGATATATTATCGGCAGGATTAGTGGCGGGCCGAGCCCCGGTACAGGAATAGAGCGGTCGCGGTGGTAATAGTAGGCGGCAGGGGCCGATCAGATTCGTTTATGCACAATGCTCGATGATCCCTGATCGGTCGGGAAGATTATCACTTCGGCGATCTGAACATGGTCGGGCCGGTCGGCGATCCAGACGACGGCCTCGGCGACATCATCGCCGGTCAGCGGAGTGTATCCCTGGTAGACGGTCCTGGCCCTCTCCTTGTCGCCCCAGAAGCGAACTTCACTGAACTCAGTCTCCACCAGTCCCGGGTCGACAGTCGAGACGCGGATAGGGGTATCGACCAGGTCGATACGCATTCCCTTTGTGATAGCGTCAACCGCATGCTTGGTGGAGCAATAGACATTGCCGCCGGGATAGACTTCGTGGCCGGCGATCGAACCTATATTGATGATATGCCCGCGCCCACGGTCGATCATTCCCGGCAAGACTGCTCGGCTGACATAGAGCAGACCCTTGACATTGGTGTCGATCATCTGGTCCCAGCCCTCGATATTGCCCTCGTGCAGCTTATCCAGGCCCCGGCCCAGTCCCGCGTTGTTGACCAGAACATCGATCCGCGCGAACTCGTCAGGGAGACCGGCGATAGCCTGCTGTACTGCCCGGCAGTCACGGACATCGAGTTCGAGAATGTGAACCGGCACCGACAGTTGCCCGGCCAGTTCCTCGAGGCGTTGGCGCCGACGGGCGGCGAGGATCAGCCTCGCGCCAGCTTCGGCGAAGCGGGCGGCGCAGGCTCGGCCGATTCCCGACGAGGCGCCGGTGATGAATACAGTCTTGTCCTGAAGGCGAGACATGGGTAGCTGTCCTTTCGCGATTTCTGCGTTCTGCAGGCTAAGTTAGGATGGTTCTGGGGATGCGTCAAGAAAGACGGGCCCGTTGCTCGGATTCACCGAGGGCCGGATTTGCCCTGTGGAGTCGGCCTGAAGGTGTAGGTGGCGGCGGTGTGTTCATGTAAGTAGTTGCGTGACAATTACATGCGTCGCCACTGGCAGTTCTTGTGCGGCCCTTACGGGCAAAAAAGGTGATTTTGTAAGATTTTGAACTTTTTTTCTTGACAAGAATGCCGAAATGCTTACATTGAGGGTGCAATCGGAAAGTGTTACTCTTTCTGTGGATTACCTAATATCGTCCACCCAGGCAGGCCACACACCTGTCTGGGATTTTTTTTGGGGTGGGTTTTGTCATGGAGGACCAAGGGGCTTAAGGGATCGAAGCTCTGGACCGAATATACGGAGGGGCAGCGACTACGCAGGATGGAATGGTCCATCCTGCCGGACTGTGTCTATTCATTAGGGGATTTGGTTGACTGATCATCAAGGAGAAGGCTCGGAGAGCAATGCTCACGCGGGACGCCAATTTGAAGAGGCTGTTCGTCGCCTGCTGGTCAAGAGGCTTCCCGACTCACAGCAGTCGTTCTCAGTAGAGGTCGGGCACCTGGTTAAGAAGAGACATCGGTTCGACTTTGGCAGCAGTCAGCATAAGGCTATAATCGGGTGCAAATCTCATACGTGGACAAAGACCGATAAGGTACCCTCCGCCAAGATGACAACCTGGGATCAGGCAATGCTCTACTTCTATCTGGCACTTCGGGGCTGGCGAAAGCTCTTCGTCGTTAGGAAGGACCTGCGTCACTGTAATTCCGAGTCATTGTATGTGTGTACAAAAGATTGAGCGAAGACCTCTTGCTGAATCAAACTTCAGATGGAATGGTCTTGCAGCGAAGTAATCGCGCACCCGATCCGCGTCCACTGCATATTCCGAGCCATCGCGCCATCTGATTCCGACGGATCGCGCCACCTGATT
>CAZGMK010000008.1:0-151822 GCA_964526835.1 uncultured Ignavibacteriales bacterium | reverse complement strand
CCGAATCCACCTTAACTAAGCCGCCAAACTGTCCAACAAACCCGGACCACCTCTCTTCATGGGGCTGTGCGAACCGGATGAACTGCCGACCACACTCATGCAATCTGGTGAGAAAGCCGCGATCTCCATGCTCTCGTTGAATTCGATTGTCACCGTTGGCGGATTGTCGCCGACAGAGAAATGGTTGGTAATCCTGGTGAGCACATTGGTCCCGAGTGGAAAGTGTTCTTGCAGATGCCTCGCATCGGTATCAATTACTGACATAAGTGAGCGTAAGTGCCTCTGCAAATCTGCAACGTCGTCGTATCGGAAGGTCACTATTTCACTTAGGCGCTTACCCACACCTGTCCAATTCCAACGAAAGGCAAACATGTCATGATGGAGTTGGTATGATGAATAGGCCAACCCCATCCGCATCATCTGTGCTTGATAATAGGCTCTTCTGTACTCAGGGCAACTTTGAGCCGGGGGGTTGTGCCAGTCGTAACTGTGGATTATCTCTCGCAGCCAGGAGTGGACAACAGCTTCAGCGCAAAGAAGCTGATAGCTTGTGATATCTTGTGCATATAGATCGTTTACAGCCGAACCAACAGTAATGAAGCCGCCAGCCACGTTTGCAACTGCTCCAGAGAGAGCAGAGCCAGCGATAACCTTACCCCATGATAAGGCCAAGTCACCAACCTGAAGCACTGTGCCTATGCTTAGATCAGCTTCCTCGAGAGCTTCCTTGAGCAGATCGGGATCATTCTCTGCATAGTAAATGACCTCGGCCCTGGCCGAATCATACCCCTCTTTGATCGCGCCATCTTCGGGTGGATGGCGCGACATCCATTCATCCAGGTTTTCGATACGCTCATATGTGTCTGCCGTCACTAACGTATGCAAGTAGGTGTCTTGAAGTGCTGCACTAGCGATATTTATTCCTGCCGACAAGGTGCTCAAGCTCGTTCCGAGCGTCGTCAGACTCTGATTGAGAGACTGCAACTCGGCGTGTTGTGCTATCTCATTTGTTGCAGTCTCTATGGTCGATGGGTCAAGCGTATACGTCTTCTGTGCACCCACTACAGCATTGGCAAAAGCCAAGGCCTCTGATGATAGTGAAGTGCCCTCTCTAATATCTCCCACCAACTGCTGGAGTCGCCTTCTCCCTTGAGCGTCGTTGTTCAGGCATCGGGTCAATTCACCTTGGAGGATCGCCACGATGAAAGCCTGACGGTACAAGTCTACCCGGTTCTCATAATCATCGAACTTTGGGTACAGAAACAGGTTTTTCATAAGGTAGCTATCGAACCAGTATGGTGGAGCTACAAGGGTATAGCCTTCTGGTCGATGCTCCTCCCCCCAATCAGTGTAATAGCTGTCATACATGTCGAGCGGAGATGGAACGGGGAGGCAAGAAGGTGCCTGCCCTGAATATGTGTCTGCTGAAGACGTAGCTCGTGCCCCAGTCAATATCATTGCGAGCAGCAGAAGAAAGTAGATAACGGTTTTCATGATCAGAATTCCTGTCAAGAGTTGTGCGAATCTGGTTGACAAGCAGAAAGCCTCTCGGCTTGATTGCTTTTGTTTCTGGCTTAGACCCCGTCCTGAAGATACACATCCACCCCCGGATACACTTCGCGCATGATGATGCCACTGTAGTTGGGCACATCGGTCCGCCACTTGACCGGATCATTGCCCAAAAAGTAATTGCACTTGTATTCCATGAGGCTCTCGCCATCTACAACGGCATCCGAATTTGCGTCGACGTACTCGGCCTTGATCATCATAGTTTCGATGCTGTCAGGCTGTCGATCAAATCGATCGAGAGGTCGGCTTAGCGGATCATGAGAGATCGAATCATCTCCGGGCACTCAGTGAGTGAACTGGTAGTATACGCCATCGTTCATAAGCCACATCACGGCACCACCGGCGTCCGCTCAGAACAAGATACTATCCGGCCATTGGCCCATGTTCTTCGTGAATGCGCCAGGCATGTCCGCTGAGTTGATATTCCTGCCCGGGTCTTAGGCGGGTGCAGCAGCGGCAGCTACAGCGCACGCCAAGGCTACTACCATAAGCAATACACATCCGCCCGATTTCATGAGACTCCTCCGCGTGTACCATAGGCTCACCTGCATACATTCCCCCAGAGTCCTGCCATGCAGAACCACTGAGCATACATACTTACTGTAACAACCAAGGCCCGGCCGGTCAAGAGTTAATTTCAAAAGGTGTGGAAATTGGCAAAAAAGTAGCGTAGCCTTTCGGTGAGTTTTCAACCGAAACCGGCCGTGTGAAGGCACGGCCAAACGAACGGATACGCTGATGGCAAAGTACAGGGAGTTGAGCGCCTCGACAAGCACAATCGAGGGGATGTGACCGGCGGGCTGGCCGGAGATCTGGATATGATCGCCCGTGAGGGGGCCTAGGCAGATGCTGGTGTCGGTGCTGGAGGCCGAGGTGACGGCATTTTTGGGTCGGCAGCGGTATGCACGGGCAACGACCGATGGTTCTGATGCCTCTCGTGCGGGCTACCGCAACGGCTACGGCAAGACCCGTCGGGTGACGCTGGGGACAGGGACGGTCAGGGTGCGGGCGCCGCGGGTGCGAGACAGCCACGAGCGGTTTACCCCTCAGGTGTTGCCGGCCTATCAGCGCCGCTCCAGGGCGGTGCTAAAGCTGATCCCTGAGCTGTACGTGCAGGAAGTTGGCGACGGGCGATTTCAACGGGTGCCCCACCTTTCAGGTGGGACAAAGGTCCCAGTTTGAACATTCGCACCCGAGGGGTTCGTACAGGCCAACGGCCGCAGAACGGCCAAGGCAGCGTTGCACCGCGGAGCGGTGCAACGAGTACAGATTGGTATGTTCCCACCCGGCCAGGGATTACCAAAGCAGTCAAAATCCCTGAGGTTTTGACACTCTGCCCGATGCCAAGGTCCAGCGAAGCCACCACGACTTCTCCTAATGTCTAATGTCGAAACCTCGCTTCGCGACCCCTTCGGGGCGGGGGTTTCGACCTACGACTACGACTTGAAACGCTAAAACAACGTCAACTTCGTCGCGCGCTGGAAGTTCTTGAAATGTACTTTCGCGACCCTGGGCAATTGGTCCGGACCGAACAGACGCACAAACTCCCGGCCCGCTTGATCGACCTTGGGCGCCGCCCCCCTGGGGAACTCCATCCCGTACTCGCCGGACATATCCTGCATCGCCTTCAGAAACCCGGCCCGGGCTACGATGGAGGCCGCCGCCACCTGTGGAATAGCCTCCCCCCTGACTATCTGATCCAGCTCGATTCCGTTGCGGAGCTTCCCCAGAGCTCGTTCGATGAGCTCGGGCTTGCCGAATTTGTCGGAGACGGCCAGATCGGCCTCATGCTCGGCTGTGACGGCATGGATTGCCTCTGCGTGACAGTCCGCCAGGAGTTTGTTCAGGTTCCTGATGTCTTCGTAACGACGGTTGTAGGACTCCGGCGGCACGATGACAACGGCGTGCGGCCAGCGCTCTCGGATAAGGCTGTCCAGAGCAATCAGCTTGCGATTGGCGATCTGCTTGCCGTCGCGAACGCCGAGGTCGGCCAGAGCAGTACGCTGCTCATCCGGGACCAGTACCGCCGCCACGACCAAGGGCCCGAAGAAATCGCCCTTGCCCGACTCGTCAACCCCGATAACCCGGCGCGAGGAGGCCATGCTTTAGTTGGCGCGTTCCAGGTAATCGCCGCTACGCGTATCGACCTTGACCTTATCACCCTCTTTGACAAACGGTGGGACCTTCACCTGGAGGCCTGTCTGCAGCTTGGCCGGTTTGGTCACATTGGTCACGGTATCACCCTTGGCGGCCGGTTCGGTCTCGACAACCTCCAGCACAACCGAGGCCGGCAGGTCTACCGACAGCGGCTCACCGTCCAGAAACATCACCTTGTATTCATCATTTTCGATCAGGTACCACTTGGCGTCGCCGAGATTCTCCACCGGTACCGTTATCTGCTCGAAAGTGTTCGAATCCATGAAAGTCAGTTCGCCGACGTTCTCATACAGGTACTGCATCTTCTTCTCTTCAACATCGGGCGGGGGAAACGAGTCATTACTGCCGAAGACCTTCTCTACTACTGCTCCTGTCTTCAGGTGCTTGAGCTTCGTGCGTATGTTGGCCTTGCCGCGGCCCATTTTGAAATGCTGATAGTCGACTACATAGTACGGTTGATCATCGACCACGATCCGCAGACCTTTGCGGAAATCAGACGGTGAATACATTTTGCCTCCTGTTAACGTCGGCCCCCAATATATGTAAAATCACGATATCAGGAAGAGTTTTTGTACGGCCTGCTGCAAGTAGCAATCGGTCAGCGCGCGTGCGTCGCGGACTTCGGACTGGAATCTCCCGGCCGCGATTGGCGCCGGTTCCCGCCGGACGCCAGCGGCAGGCGGATGATGAATCGGCTGCCCTGACCGGGTTCGGACTCCAGGCGCATCTGCCCGCCGTGCATGTCTATGATCCGCGCCGCCAGCGGCAGCCCCAGGCCGGTTCCACCCGGCCGAGACGAATAGAACGGAGTGAATATCTTTTCCTGGTCCTCCGGGCTTATGCCACAACCATCATCGGCGATGATTATCTCGGCATCGGCTTCACGACGAGCCAATTCGATGCGCACTTCTCCCCGGTGATTGTCATAGGCATTGGCTGCGTTTTCGATCAGGTTGATCAGGGTCTGCTTGAGCAACAACGGATCCGCCTGAACCGGCTGGTTCAGCTCCAGGTGCGTTCTGAGATGCACTCCGGACAGTTCGCCCTGCATCTGGATTGTCCGCAAGGTATCCTCGACGACCGTTTTCAGCTGAATCAGTTTCGGCTCCGATTTGAAGGGCCGTGTGAAGGACAGGAATCGTTCTATGAGACGTTCGGCTTCCCTGGTTTCGTCGGCCAGCGATTGGACCGGCTGTGTATCCAGGTTGGCTCTCCGCATGCGCCTTCCCACCAGCGTGGCGTAGCCCACGATGGCTCCGATGGAGTTGCGCAACTGGTGGGCCAGACCCGCGGCCATTTCGCCGAGCGCCGCAAGCCGCTTCTGGCCTTCAAGATCCCGGCGCAGGGTGGTCAGCTCTGTCAGGTCATTGAGTATCAGCGATGCTCCCAGCGGCTTGCCCTCATTATCGGAGACGACCGAGACCGCGGCTCCCAGGCACAGGGGATCGCGGCCATCAGGCGCCATCGTGACTTCTGCATACTCCGAGTTGCGATTGCATTCCAGGGCCCTGCTGATATCGTTTATCAGGTCCACGTTGCCCTTGAGCAGATCGAAGTAGTGTCGGCCCCTGATATCCGTTTCATCGGCGCGCAGAATCTCGCAGGCGGCCCGGTTGGCCTCAGCGATTTTGCCATCGGCGCCAACCATGATCACTCCGCTGCTCATTGAGCGCAGCAGGTATCGATTGAATTCCTCTATGGTTTCCGCCCGACTGCTGAGCCGATGGTTGAGTTCGGTCAGTTGGGATTCCTTGTCGCGCAGTTCCTCGATTATGCGCCGATACTCAGCTACCAGCTCAGCGGCGTCATCGGTCGGATCAGCGACCGGTCTGCCGGCCTGCTCGGCCTGCATACGAATCAGTCGAAAGGGCCGCCGAATCAGCCGAACCAGCAACAGATACAACGCCAGGGCCGCCAGGGGGGCCAGGGCGCTTCCCCAAAGAACGTACTTCCCGGCCGTGTCGAGCCAGGCCAAAACCGGCCGCTCGGCGACAGCGACTATGAGGCCTCGTCCGTCGGGACCCTCCGGTGCGTGCAGCCACGCGTAGTAACTGCCGCCGATTTTGAGTGGAGCCGTCGACACCTCCGCCGGTGCGCCTTCGGCCGTCAGACGATGCAGCCAGCGGCGGTCGGAGTCGGAGACGACCGTCAGCCAGGATCGCCAGCCCGATTTACTCAATTCGGCTGTCTTCGCCGGAATGTAGATCAGTGCGGGCAGATCGAAGTCGCGTTGGATGCTGCCGCGGACGCTCTCGGGGAAACCGTCGACGCTCCTCGGAGTCAATGCTCTGGAGGCGGCTACAGTGGCCCTTTTGAGTTCGGTGCGCAAGTGAGAGCCTTCGGTTTCGCGCGCCCGGAAGATGACGTAGTTGGCGGCGACATCGAGGCACAGCAAGGTCAGCACAATGGCCAGAAGGCCAAGCTGGACTTGTGATTCGAAGCGATTCCTCCGATTTGCCGGCCGACCCATAGTGCGAGACCTCCTTGGCGGAACCAGTTATCCAAGCCCCAGGAAATTGGTCTTGTAGTAATCGATGATCGTGTCCCCCCAGATGACGGCGATGATCGCCGCCGTGGCCAGAAAGGGGCCGAACGGTATCATTCGAGTGGATCGGATTCGGGCCGATATCGCCATCCAGATGACCGAGACAATGACACCGACGAACGCAGCTGCGATGAATACGAAAAGCAACTTCTGCCAGCCCAGGAAGGCTCCCAGCATGGCAGCCATTTTTATGTCGCCGCCGCCCAGCGATTCCTTTTTGAAGAGCCAGTCCCCCCCTAAGGCCACCAGGAGCAGTCCCACTCCGCCGACAAGCACACCGATGCCGGACTGGACGATGCCGATGCCGTCAGGCGCCAGGGATACGGCCAATCCCACGGCAATCCCCGGAAGGGTGATCGAGTCCGGGATGATCTGGTGATCCAGATCGATGAAGAATACTGCGATGAGTCCTGACCCCAGCAGCGAGAAGCCAATGAACTGCCAGCTCGGGCCGAACAGATGGAGAACCAGCAGCCACAGACCGACGTTGAACAACTCAACCAGGGGATAACGAACGGAGATGCGCGCGGCGCAGAAAGCGCAGCGCCCCCCCAGCACAATGTAGCTTACCACCGGCAGATTATGATACCACTTGAGCCTTTCGCCGCACGCAGGACACACCGATCGGCTGGCGCGCCACATGATCCTGCGCGGAAGGCGGTATATGACGACATTCAGGAAGGAGCCGACAGCCAGGCCCGTCAGCCCGACCAGGACAAGATAGCAGGTATTCATATAGTGGTTTATCGGCCCGCCCACCGATTAGTTCAGTTCGTCGAGGGCGCTCATCACGAGGGCGCAGGCGACCGGCGCCGCGGTCTCGGTGCGCAGGACTCGCGCGCCCATACCAACGACATCGAAACCCGCCGCCCTGGCGGCCAGGATTTCCTCCTGCGAGAAGCCGGACTCCGGTCCGACGAGTACCGCCACGGCTCGCAGCCCAGCCCCGTCAAGTACGTCTGCAAGCAGCCTGTGCGGTGGGCGTGAATCGAAGATAATGCGCCGGTCGTATTCTGGGGACTCGGCAAGGAAATCGCCAAACAGCATCGGCGCATCGATCGAGGGACAGACCGAGCGACGGCATTGTTTCATGGCTGCCAGGGCCACTTTCGAAAGCCGTTTTCGCCTCGATTCGGCCCGTTTGGGGTCATCGAGTTTCACCCTGGCCTTGGCACAGGTCAGCGGGACTATCCGCGAAGCGCCCAATTCAGTCGCCTTCTGAACCACCGTGTCGAATTTGCCGGCGGTTGATATGCCGGCCGCCAGAGTCAGCTTGACGATCGGCTCACCGAGGTTCCGCAGTGTCTGATGAACAGCGATCGTCACCGCCCCGGCGCTGGTCTTCTCGAGGAATCCACGATAGGCCATGCCGCGCCCATCCACCACGATCGCAGGATCGCCCTTCTTCATTCGCAGAACCCTGACCGCATGTCGCGCCTCAGCAGCGGGGAGTTCTATGGATGTACCCGAGACTTCATCCGGCGGCACGTGGAACAGCGGCGCCTCCATCGTCAGTCCTCTTTGACAGTCACCGAGAAGGTGCGCCACTCGTTGTCGGTGATGACTTCAAACTCGGTCAGGCCGTGACTGGCCAGAGCCTTGATGAGATCGTCGGCGTAGCGGTCGAGGATCCCGGAGAGGACGAGCGTGCCTCCCAACACGGCAGCGGCCTTGAGCTGGGGCAGCATCTCGACAATCGTGTCCGTTATGATATTGGCGATAACGAGGTCGTAGGGCGGGTCGCCGTCGGCTTGCTCAATCGAGCCGAGGCAGATATTGAATTCGGCGTTGACCCCGTTGATCTCGAAATTCTCGCGGCAGTTGTCCACCGCCGCGGCATCGTAGTCGACAGCTTTCAAATACTTCGCGCCCAGCTGGTCGGCCAGGATCGACAGAATGCCGGAGCCACAGCCCACATCAAGCACTCGGTAACCGGGCCGCATACGGCGATAGATTGCCTCAAGGCACGAACGAGTGGTTTCGTGCTGGCCGGTGCCGAAGGCCATCTTGGGTTCGATAATTATGTCATGAACTACTTGCGGGTCTCGGTCAAACCATGGCGGTCGCACTCCGACATCTTTTAGAACCCGGATAGGTCGGACCGATTGACGGTAGGCATCCTCCCAATCTGCCGAACAGACAGGCTTGGTCGCGATCTGCGGCAGCCCCCCCATACCCTGCTCGACCAGGGCCGCCAAAAACTCATCAAGACGAGCCCTGAAGCGGGAGTCGTCCCGGGGAACGTAGAAGCGTAACCCGACGAGGGATCGACCTTCCTCTTCCTCCAGTACGATGCCGCCGGTTATGTTGTCGATGATGAAACTGCAGACCGCATCGCAGTAATCGGACGGGACATCGAAGCTGACCTCAAGATATCCTCTTGTCTCCGCCATCTGAACCCACCTAGACGCCGAGAGTTTCACGTAACTTGTCCAGGAACGACTTTCCCCCGGTTGGAGCCTCGAATGATTCCGACTCGGCCAACTGGCGCAGCAACTCCTTATCACGGCTACTAAGCCTGGTCGGTACCCAGACGATGACCCGCACCAATTGATCGCCCCTTCCGCCCCGCTGCAGATGAGGGATGCCCTTGCCGCGCATCTTGATCATCTTGCCGGACTGGGTGCCGGCGGGAATCTTCAGCGACTCCTCACCATCGAGCGTCGGTACGGTTACAGCGCCGCCGAGAGCAGCAGTAATGAACGATATGGGCTGCTCGATGACAACGTTGTCGCCGTGACGGGTGAAAGTTTCGTGCGGCTCCTCTTCGAAAACGGCTATCAGATCCCCGGGCGGCCCATTGTTTGGCGCCAGATTGCCCATACCGTCGACAGTCATGTAATTGCCGGAACTGACCCCGGGTGGGATATCCAGAGTCACCTCGGTCGAACCACGCTGGCGGCTTTCGCCATGACAATTGGGACACGGTTCCGAGATGACCTCGCCGGCGCCGCGACAAGCGCTGCACGTTGTTACCTGCTGCACTGTCCCCAGAAAGGTCCGGGTGATCTGTCTGACCTGACCCGCGCCGCGACACTGGGCGCAGGTCTTACGCGAGGCCCCCTCGGCCAAACCGGAGCCGCGGCATTTCTCGCAGCGGACCAGGCGCTGGACACGGACTTTCTTCTTCACGCCCGCCGCAATCTCTTCCAGGGAGAGCTTGACCCTGACCCGCAGGTCCTCACCCCTATTGCGGCGCCTGCCACGTCCACCACCGGCCATCCCGCCGAACAGATCCTCAAAGACTGACCCACCGCCGAAGTCACGCATAAAAGCTCGCAGAGCATCGCCAATATCAAATCCAGCGCCGAAGCCGAAGCCCGCGCCCGCATTCTGCCCGAGACCCGCATGGCCGAACTGGTCGTACATGCGGCGCTTCTGTGAGTCTTTGAGAACCTCGTAGGCCTCGGTGGCTTCCTTGAATCTCTCCTCGGCGTCCTTGTTGTCGGGATTTCGATCCGGGTGGAACTTCAGCGCCAGCTTGCGGTAGGCGGACTTTATTTCGGTCTCACCGGCGCCCCGGTCAACTCCGAGAACTTCGTAGTAGTCGCGTTTGCTCATCTATAGATTCATCACTTCTTGTCGTCGTCCACGACTTCGTAGTCAGCATCTACCGCGCCGTCATCGTCGCCGGTCTCAGGACTCTCGCCCGGCTGGCCGGTGTCGTGACCACCGGCGCCTGCGCTCTGCTGCGCTCCGGCCGCTTCGGCTTCCTTGTACATCTGTTCGGCCAGTTTGTGAGAAGCTTGCATCAGTTCCTCGCGGGCCTGGTTGATGGCCTCGATAGAATCGCCCTCCTGTGCCTGCTTGAGGGCGTCAAGTTTCGACTCGATGTCCTTCTTCTCATCTTCCGATATCTTGTCGCCGTGTTCCTTGAGAGTCTTCTCGGTAGCGTAGACGAACTGATCGGACTCGTTGCGCGCCTTGATGAGCTCGGCTTTCTTCTTGTCCTCTTCGGCGTTCTTCTCGGCGTCGCGGACCATCCGATCGACTTCCTCCTCCGACAGGCCGCTGGAGACCTCGATCTTGATAGACTGCTCCTTGCCGGTCGCCTTGTCTTTGGCGCTGACATTGACAATGCCGTTGGCGTCGATGTCAAAGGTCACCTCAATCTGCGGCATGCCGCGAGGCGCCGGCGGGATCCCCACCAGATCGAAACGTCCCAGGGTACGGTTGTCGACCGCCATTTGGCGCTCTCCCTGCAGAACGTGAATCGAAACAGCGGGTTGGTTGTCCTCGGCGGTTGAGAAGATCTGTGACTTGCGAGTCGGAATGGTAGTGTTGCGCTCAATCAGCTTCGTCATGACGCCGCCGAGGGTCTCGATACCGAGTGACAGCGGCGTAACATCCAGCAGCACGACGTCCTTCATATCGCCGGAGAGAACGCCGCCCTGGATGGCTGCTCCGATGGCCACGACTTCATCAGGGTTAACGCCCTTGTGAGGTTCCTTGCCGAACAGCTCCTGCACCAGCTGGACAATGCGGGGCATGCGAGTCATGCCGCCAACCAAAACCACTTCGTCGATGTCCCGAGGTTCGAGCTTGGCGTCGGCCAGGGCGCTCTTGCACGGCTGGACCGTGCGCTGCACGAGGTCATCGGTTAGCTGTTCGAACTTGGCCCGCGACAAGGTCAGATCAAGATGCTTGGGACCGGACTGATCCGCCGTGATGAATGGCAAATTCACATTGGTCTGCATGGTTGATGACAGCTCTATCTTGGCCTTCTCCGCAGCTTCCTTGAGCCGTTGCAGGGCCATGCGATCCTGCCGCAAATCTATGCCGCTGGACTTCCTGAATTCGTCGGCCATCCAGTCGATAACCTTCTGGTCGAAATCGTCGCCGCCGAGATGGCTGTCGCCGTTGGTCGAATGCACTTCAAAGACGCCGTCGCCGATCTCCAGAATCGAGACATCGAAGGTCCCACCGCCGAGGTCGTAAACCGCGATCTTCTCGTTGGTCTTCTTGTTCAGCCCGTAGGCCAGAGAGGCTGCGGTCGGCTCGTTGATGATCCGCATTACTTCCAGACCTGCAATGCGACCGGCATCTTTGGTAGCCTGGCGTTGAGAGTCATTGAAGTAAGCGGGGACTGTAATGACCGCCTGTTTCACTTCCTCGCCAAGGTACTCCTCGGCAGCCCTCTTCAGCGAACGGAGAATCATGGCGGAAATTTCGGGAGGGGAGTAGCGCTTGTCTTTGATCTCGACCTGCACGTTGCCGTTGTCATCAGCCAGTACACGATAGGGGACGATCTTTTCTTCGGACGAGACCTCTTCGTAGCGGCGTCCCATGAAGCGCTTTATCGAGAATACCGTGTTCTCGGGGTTGGTTATGGCCTGACGTTTGGCCGCGGCGCCCACCAGACGCTCGCCGTCCTTAGTAAAGCCGACCACCGAGGGCGTGGTCCGCGAGCCCTCCTGGTTTGTGATGACAGTGGCTTCCTTGCCTTCGAGGACCGCCACGCAAGAGTTCGTCGTTCCCAGGTCTATTCCGATTACCTTACCCATCGATCAGCTCTCCTTACATTCATATGTGTGCTCTCATGTTCAGGGGCGGCGTGCCGAGGCTCTATGAATTCCCGCCGGGGCGACACCGTTCACTCCTTGCTCCGATCACTCTGCTCCCCGGGACCACGGCTCACTCCGACCTTGGCGTAGCGAAGCACTTTGTCGCCTATCGTATAACCACGACTAAGTTCATTAACCACGGTTCCCTCCGGATGTTCATCCGACTCGACCTGCATCAGGGCCTCGTGCAGCGAGGGGTCAAACGGCCGGCCGATCGATTCGATCGGGGCTACGTTGTACTTCTGCAATAACATCTTGAGTTGATTGTGGATCAGGTCCATTCCGGACTTGAGCGCGGCCACATCGACTTCGCCATCGGCATGCCTGGCGGCGCGTTCGAAATTGTCGACGATTTCGAGCAACTCCATTATCACGGATTCGCGAGCCGCTGCTATGGCCTGCTCCTGTTGACGCGCCGCGCGCTTGCGATAGTTGTCGAACTCGGCGTGTGACCTGAGCAGCCTGTCTTCCAGCTCGGCTGCCTTCTGTCGGAGTTGTTCGGTCTCATCGATTTCCTGCTCGTCGCCAACGTCCGACCCAGCCTGCTGCGACTGGTCATGCCGGGAGTCAGCTTCTTCGCCCGAAGCGTCAGGCGTATCTTCGGCCTCCGGGGCCTGCGAACCAGCATCTTCTGATGATTTAACCTCGATGTCTTGCTTATCTTCCATGGTCATCCAGTCCTTCTTTCAGTATCATCTCGGTCCATTCCGGAAAGGGCGTCGCTGATGGTTCTGGCCGTGTACTGTACCACGGAAACCAGCTTGCTATAGGGCATCCGGGTCGGGCCGATGATTCCCACCGTCCCGGAAATCTTGCCGACCTGATAACTGGAGGTCACCAGCGAGCAATTCATCACCTCGGCGAAGCGGTTCTCCTTACCAATGGTAATCACCAATTCAGCCATAGGATCCAAGTCCAGGTATTGACTCAGCCCGGAGCTGTTTTCCAGCAAGCGCACAAGTTCGGACACCTTGTCGAGGCTGGCGAATTCGGGCTGAGCAACGAGGTTCTCGAGACCGGCGATCTTGATGTCGTCCGGCGTTCGATCGGTCCATATGCGGTCCTTGCAGTCGATCAGCAACTTCACCAGCCTGCCCTGCCCGCGGACATCGGACAGGCGCTCCGAGACAGTCCGTCGAATCTCGCCGAGAGTAAGGCCGGTCAGTCGTTCATTCAGGACCGCCTCGATGTCCTGCAGGGCGCGCTCATTAACCGCCGCCTCCACCTCCAGAATCACGCTCTTGGCCATGCCGGACTTCACGACCACCACAACCATTATGCGTTCATCCGTCAGTGGTATCAACTCGAGTCGACGAAGCCGGCCCTCATCGAACCTTGGCGCAATGGTTACACCCAGTTGATGCGTGATGTCGCCCAGCAAACGGCATGTCTGACCCAGTATCTCGTTTACTCCGCGGCCCTCCTTGAATATGGCGGAGCGGATCATATCCTTCTCAGCCTGGCTCAGATCCTCCGGCTTGAGCAGGTAATCAACGTAGACCCGATAACCCAGATCAGTCGGAACACGACCCGCGGAGGTATGGGGCTGTTCAACCAGACCCAATTCCTCCAGATCGGCGAGAGTATTGCGAACCGTAGCCGATGAGATACCCATCTTGAACTTGTTGGCGATCACCCTGGAGCCAACCGGATCGGCCGACTGCACGTAGTAGTCGATCAGGTTCAGGAGTATCTGTTTCTCTCGTTCTGTTAAACTCTCAAAAGCCATAACTGCCATCTCGGTCGCGTGCTCTGCCCAATTGGCAGCCACACCAAACAAGTGCTGACAAATCTAAATTGTTTCTACGCATCGTCAAGCTTTTATGACTCGTACTTCTGAACTTGATACTCAATACCAACGAGAACCGCCGCACCCGGAATCGAGCGCGGCGGTAATATCTTCAGGCGCAGATCAGACGATAGACAGCTACTTCTTATCGTCGGCCTTCTTCTGCTGATCTGTCTTCTTCTTGTCGCTGGTTGCCTTGTCGTTATCGACCGTCTTCTTGTCTGACTCCGCCTTGCTCGACTTTTTGGGCACCAGCTTCTCCTTCCGATCATCGATGCCGTTGCCATTGCGGTCGATGAAGTCGTCATATTTCTTGAGTGACTTCTTGTCCGCCTCCTTCGACTTCTCAGCACCGGCTTTCTTTTCGGGCTTCTTCTCCTCTACCTTGGCCCTGGCCTTCTTTTCCTTCTTCTCGACCGCATTCACATCCGGTCCGACAGCGCCAAGGAGGAAGATTCCTGTTACGATTGCTGCAACAATTCGCACGGTATTATCACCTCTTTATGGTAAGATAGACGCCGGTCATCTCAATGCAAGGTTCAATCATCGCATTATCGGCTCTTCTTGCCCGAACTCTTGCTTTCGGAACCACCCGAATTCGATTTCGGGGCAGTCTTGGGCGGGCTGGTCGACGAGCCACCGACTTTGCGGTTCCCGGAGCCGGGCGTCAACTTGCTGCCAGAGTTGGCGGGCTTTGACGGTTTCACCGCTGGTTGTGACTCACGCTTCTGTGTCGCGGGTTTTCGGTCAACCGAGGGGCGCTGGGTTGAACTCGCACCTGACTTCTTCTGATAGAAACCCGAGGGCTCGCTCTTGCTCGGAGCCTGCGGTTTGTATCGATCGGCATCTGTGCTCCGCGTCGGCTGCAGGCGCTTGCTCCCGGAAGCCGGATCGTAGGTATGGTCGCTGCCTCTGGTCGACTTACCGGCCGATGGGCCGCCCGCACCATCTCGCCTGTTGCTGTTCCATTGTTCGGCGGGGCGTAGCTTGCTCTCCTGACGCTCACCCCATCCCGAGGAGGTGGAACGAGCCCTCTTGGAGACATCGGGCTGAGTTATGCCGGCGGTCTGGACCCCGCGGTCGGTCTTGATTACCTCGGTGGTGCCCCGCACGTACTTCTTGGACGCGGAGGCCGAGACGACCTCGTCGGTGCGGGTGGTCTTGAGGCGCGTCGCCTGATCAGGCTTGCCCGAGCTCTTGCCCGGCCCGTCGATCGTGGCCGCGGTCAGCTTGGTCTTGTCAAACCCAGGATAGCCATGAGAAACGGGGCTGCGGTAACCCACGCTGTGCACTTCCTTGTACTTCGACGCAACACCGGGGCGAGTATTGACCACTTGACGGTCCAGCACTACGGTGTGGAAGTGGCTGACGTGAACGCTGGATTCCCAGCAGTATCCCCAGCGATCGTAGATAGTCAGCGTATGCCATCCGACGTGGATTCTCGGTATATAGAGCGGGGCGCAGCCCCAGTAGACACCATTGACGTACACCGTCGCGCCGTATGGGTAATCGATGTAGACATTGCCGCAGACAGTCCACGAGGGGTAGTGTGGATAGTAGACCGGGCGGTAGTATTGGGGCTCCCATTGGTTGATATACAGAGCGGTCCGGTCAAAAGCGAAGCGCTGGCCACTGTAACGCACAAAGTAGCTCGAATTGAGGTAGTCCATGTACTCCAGACGGTCGTCCCAGTCGCAGTACAGGCCGGAGACGTCATACCAGTCGGGGATCGGGAAACGCTCCCGCGAGGCTACAATCTGAATATTCTCTACTCCTTCCGGGCCGGTTACGACCAGATCGTAATCGTCATCAGGCCCCGGCAGAGAGTATGTAACTCCGCCGTAGACGAAGTTATCGTCGCCAGGATCGGACGGAAAGAGCAGATTGACCCGCCCTTTGGAATCGATAGAATAAATGGCGACAAAAGCATCGCGATTGACCCGGAAGTGCAGCGAAACTCGATCGCCGATGAAGTACTCACCGTCGTCATGGTTCGGCCAGATATCCACGGCCAGATAACGATCTATCTTGACCCGCTCTACGTAGATGTCGCGCTGGTTGTAGTCGTAGTCGGAATCGTAGTTGCGCTGCGCGTTCTGGCCTGCGACCGGCGCCGCCGCCATTACCGCCAGCAGCAACGCCAGCGTCAGGCATCCCGGGATATTTCTGTTATTTTGCATAGCTGTCTCCTTCCATTGCTTTCCTATATCGAGCCATCAGCGCCCGTCAGGCGCCAGCGGGCTTCATCGTCTCACAGAGCCCCTCTCGCTTGGTCCTCGGGCGATGGCGGCGCCAGCTCAGGATTATTCGCGGCTTCCTGGTACGCCCACTGGAACTGCACCGAGCCGTTGCCGGAATTAAGGGCCAGAACCCGCATCTTGGCGTAATTCCAGTCGCCGTGAGTATCCTTGACGGTAATCACATAAGTATGGCCTTCCACCAGCTCGGTCCAGTAGTTGGCTATCCATCCACTCTGGGGAGCCCATCCGATATCATCAAAACTGTACGTGTAGCCCATGGGCTGCATGAGCACCTCGGACCTGGTTCGGTTAAGGTAGAAGACACCGGCGCCGTCACGATCCACGAGTACATCGGTCGCGGCGCTGGTGGCATGGGAGACTGTGCGGGCGCTGAAATCAAAGCCGGAGGCGCCCGGCGCTATCGCGCTGTCGTAGAGCGTGACCAGTCCGTCGGGGCGCGGCGTATCAAAGGCCGACTCGGCCGAAAGCTCAGAGATCTGTCCTGCGGCGTCGACCGAAGACACAGCATAGAAATAGGTCTGCCCATTGGTGACACTGTCGTCGATGTAACCGGGCTCGTAGTAAATCAGGTCGAGGTCGGGGTTGCTAACCGCCTCGACGCGAGCGATCTCGCGGTAATTGTCCCATTCTTCGTATGATCGCCACACTATGAACTCGACTACATCACGTTCATAGGGACCGTTCCAGAAGATGTAAACAGAGTCATCGCCGGTTACCGTGTAAACTCCCTGCGGAGGCTGAGGCGCCGGGTCGTAGACCGTGTCCTCGTCGTCTTCGCAGCCTATGGCGGCAATCAGAAGCGGCAGAGCCAGCACAAACGTCAGTATTCCATGTCTTTTCAAGTCCAGTACTCCTGCTTTCTCGTTACATCCACCCAATATGCCATCAACTGGCATGCCGAACGCCATAATGCGTTGCCGCTATGTGATTTAACGTATATGATCGGGGTTCGATCGACAGACCGCCGCACAATTACTGTGCAGCGGCGACGATGTGTGCACAGATTATGTCAGGACTGGTCAGGGGAAAGTTCGTATTCCCTGATCTTGGCGCGCAGTGTATTCCGATGAATCCCCAGCCGGTCGGCGCATGCGGACATATTCCACTCAAACTGATCCAGGCAGCGCTTGATATGGCGCTTCTCGACTTCGGCCAACGACAGCAGCGGCGTCTCCGCAGGCTCCTGGTTCGCACGTGGGCTCAGGCCGGACAGGTCCTCCGGCTCGATTCTTTTGCTGCGGCAGAGAACAACGGCCCGCTCAATGACATTCTCCAGTTCGCGGACGTTGCCCGGCCAGGGGTAGCGGGCCAGCATTTCGGCCGCCTTCGGACTCAGGCCCGTGATGTCTTTGCCCGTCTTGCGCGCATAACGCGACAGGAATTTCTCCGCCAGCAGGAGTATATCCCCTCCGCGTTGATTGAGAGGGGGCAGGTCGATGTTTATTACGTTCAGGCGGTAGTACAGGTCTTCACGGAACTCACCCTTCTGGATCAAAGTGGAGAGGTCGCGGTTTGTCGCTGCAATGAGTCGCAGATCAAGCCGTATATCCTTGACCGAGCCCAGTCGCTGGACCCGTCCGTCCTCAAGTACCCGCAACAATTTGACCTGCATACTCAGCGGCATCTCCCCTATCTCATCTAGCAGCAGCGTCCCGCCGTCAGCCAACTCGAAGCGCCCCTGCTTGACCCGGTCGGCGCCGGTGAAAGCGCCCTTCTCGTGGCCGAACAGCTCGGACTCCAGGAGGGTGTCAGGAAAGGCCGCGCAATTGATTGCGACCAGCCGCTTACTCGCCCGCGGCGAGAGGGCATGAAGAGCCCTCGCTACCAGTTCTTTTCCGGTGCCCGACGGGCCGGTGATCAGCACGGTAGCATCCTTCGGCGCCACCAGCCCGATCATCTGCCGTACTTTCGCCATAGCCGAGGAATCGCCGATCAACTCCGTATCCGGAAACGCCTCAGCCAGACGCTCGCGCATCACTTCGTGGTCAACCACCAGGCGATTCTGCTCGGCCGCTTTTTCAAGCTTGACCAGCAGCTCATCGAGGTCTTCGACCGGTTTGGTCAGGTAGTCGAAAGCCCCGGCCTTCATGGCGGACACCGCTGTTTCGATCGAGCCGAAGGCGGTCAGGACTATGGCCTGGATGAATGGGTTGATCTCCCGCAACCGTCGCAGCAGTTCCAGGCCATCCATGCCGGGCATTTTCATATCCAGGAGAGCCAGCGGCGCGAAGAAACTGTGGTACTCCCGCAGCGCCTGCTCCCCGGACCCGAAACTCTGAATACGGTATCCCTTCTGCTCGAGAAAACCCTGCAGCAATTCGCGCTGCGCCCGTTCATCGTCAACCAGAAGTAGTCTGGCAGGAGTCATGTCATGCTCGGACAAAAAAGCCCCGCCGGGACGACAGCGCCGGCGGGGCGATTGTTCTCAGCGTTACTATCAGTCTCCCGAACCAATAAGGATCCGGATGCCGCCATGGATGTCAAGCACCCCCAGATTGTCACCGAACACCATTGTTTCCGCGTCGTAGTCCCGGGATGCATCCTTGGTATTCGCCCAGTGGTAATTCGCCTCGAGGTACAACCCGGAGAAGTCGGCGGTGTAATAAAACACCCCGGCGCCGAAGCCGAGCGCCAGTGACGGGTCATAGGATATCGCTGCGAATTTGCGTTCCGGAAGGTTGCGATCGGTGAAGAACTTAGGGTTCTCCACCCCTACATACCCCTTTAGGTAGGGCTCGAAATTGCTCTCGCCGTAGAAGTAGTACTTCAAGTACAGGTTAGGATTGTAGAGGCGGTGTTTCCTGCTGCCAACCTCGCCCTCAGCATCGACGCCCATCTCGGTGTACTTGAAGCTGAAGCCGATGACGGTGTTATAGCGCAGAAAGTAACCTATGTCAAGGCCAATGCTCCATCCGATTGAGGCACCAAGGGAATCGTGAAAATCGCCGATGCCGCCTGCCGGAATGCCGAGCCCTCCATAGAAGCACAACTCCGCGACATCCCACAATTCATCATCCTGAGCCGAAGCACCGATGCCGAAACCGAGTACCACGACCATAGCTACTAGCAAGGACAGTTTTCTCATTGAGACAAACCTCTAAGTGTAAATCGACTCTTTCTCCACACCTGCGCCGACCGTTTCGGCTATTTGTAAGTCGCGCTCGGCCGCCGACTTAATGAGTACCCGGAGACAGCCACGAGCGAATCAGTCGGTCAATAAACATGCCCTAAGACGGTTTGTCAACAGATTATGTCCAAAGCCGATTTCGGAAAGGTGTCAGACAGATCCACCAAGAAAGTCAACCATCGCAGTCCAGAAAATCCTTGTCAACGCCGGACCATAGAGTATAATTTCAGCTTTTGATTGACTAATGCCTGCGAGGTCTATGAAGGTCTTAATTGTCGGTTCAGGCGGGCGCGAGCACGCCCTGGCCTGGAAACTACAGAAGTCGAAGAAAGTCGAGAAGGTATTCTGCGCGCCCGGCAACGTCGGGATCGCACAGGTAGCCAAGTGCGTCAATATCAATGCGGACAATCCCAAAGCGCTGATTGACTTTGCCAGGCGCAACAAGATCGGACTGACGGTCATCGGTCCCGAGGCCCCCCTCGCCGACGGCCTGGCGGATGAATTCAAGAAGCGCCGGCTCAAGGTCTTCGGCCCGGAGAAGAAGGCTGCCCAAATCGAGGCCAGCAAAGTGTTCGCCAAGGAGTTCATGCGGGAGTATCACATCCCGACAGCCCCGTTCAAGGTGTTCAGGGAAGCCTCCGAGGCGATCAGTTTCTCCAAGTCGCTGCAGTTCCCCGCCGTAATCAAGGCCGACGGACTTGCTGCCGGCAAGGGCGTGATAATCGTTCGCAGTCGTAAACAAGCGCAGAAGGTCATCGAAGACATCATGGTCGAAAAGCAGTTCGGCCTCGCCGGCAAGCAGATAGTTATCGAGTCGTTCCTAAAGGGCCAGGAGCTCTCGGTCATGGCGATAACTGACGGTCAGCATGTTGTCCCTCTGCTGCCGAGCCAGGATCACAAGCAGGTCAAGGACGGGGACCGCGGGCCCAACACCGGCGGCATGGGAGCCTACTGCCCGGTGGATTTCGTCACGCCTGAAATCATGGAGCAGATCGAGGAGCACATCCTCTCCAGAGCTATTGCCGGCTTCAGAAGTGAGAAGATTCGCTATCGCGGTGTTCTCTATGCCGGTCTGATGTTGACCGAGCAGGGACCCAAAGTGCTGGAATTCAACTGCCGATTTGGCGACCCCGAGACCCAGGCCGTTCTTCCTTTGCTCAGGACCGACCTTGCCGATCTTCTAATGGCTGCCGCCACGGGCAAACTCGGCTCCTTCGCCAAGCTCTCCTGGCACCAGGGCGCCGCAGCATGCGTCATAATGGCCTCGAAGGGTTATCCCGGACAGTACCGGAAAGGCGTCCCCATAAAGGGGCTTGAGTCGAAGACGGATCAATCCACACACATATTTCACGCGGGCACCGATCTGAAGAACGGGAAATGGGTCACGGCCGGCGGACGTGTCCTGGGGGTAGTAGGGCGAGACCGCAACCTGAAACAAGCCCTGTCCAGGGCCTATCGGGCCGTCAACAAGATTCGCTTTGAGGGCGCCCACTATCGCAAGGACATCGGGCATCGCGCCGGTCAACCGGCTCCCGGTGAATAGGTACCCGACCAGCAGTCTAAGGAAAATGCTATGGCCAGAGTTCTGATCCTCATAGGTTCGAAATCCGACTCCGAATACGCCGAGAAATGCTCCCGGCAATTGGATGATCTGGGCATCGAATCCGTCGTCGAAGTAAGTTCGGCCCATCGGCATCCGGAGAGAACCGCCCACCTAGCCGGCGAGGCGGCTGACAACGGTTTTGAAGTGATCATCGCCATGGCCGGACTGGCCGCGGCGTTACCCGGTGTCGCTGCCGCCCATTCGAACCTGCCGGTGATCGGCGTCCCGCTGCCAGCGGCGCTCGACGGCATGGATTCGCTGCTGGCGATTGCCCAGATGCCGCCCGGAATACCGGTTGCGACCGTGGCCATTGGATCACCCGGCGCAAAAAACGCGGCCATACTGGCCGCGCGCATCCTGGCCCTGAAGCACCGAGAGATCGCGGACGCTGTCGCCCGACATCGCAGGGGCCTGTGAAAGTTCGGGGATCGACCGGACCAAAATAGTGTAGAACGAGCAGAAAATAGGCATATGTGAAGGAGTACTCATGCAGATGACCAACTATCGCCACATCAATCGACTGCTTCTGATCCTGGCGGCGATGCTGTTTGCTGTAACGGCGACGGCCCAGGAGGGTTCAGAGACAGCCAAAGAAGCATATAACAACGCCCTCAACAAGGTCCAGGAGGGTGACACAGCGGGAGCCATTATATCCTATAAGGGAGCCATCGCTCAGGATCCCTCCTTCATCGACGCTTATCTGAATCTGGGCGCCATCTACTTTGCGCAGAAGGAATATGACCAGGCTGTGTCCACATACAGGAACGCCACCGAGCAGGCCCCGAAGAACCCCGCTGCCTGGTCCAACCTCGGAAGAGTTCAGTTTGCGCTGAGGAAGTATCAGGAGGCGCGCGCCGCCTTCGAACAGGCCCTGACCCTGGACCCCGAGAACGGCGAATTGTACAAGGATCTGGGCAAGGTCCTCTATTACAGCGGCGACTGGAAGGCCCTGATTCAGACAATGAACAAGGCGCATCAGATGGGCGCGGGCGATGCTCTCACCTACTATATGCTCGGCAAGGCCTATGAAGAAGAGGACGCCGTGAATGACGCCATTGCCGCCTACCGGCAGGCTACCGAGATTGATCCCGACTACTACAGCGCCCATTTCAATTTGGGGAGGATATTCCTCGCCCAGGAGAAGTACGGCAGCGCGGCCGGGGCCTACAAGAAAGCCATGAATGCGAAACCCAATGCCTATCTGGCCGCCTTCAATTACGCTATCGCGGTAGAGTCAAACGATCCCGAAAACTACCAGCAGAGCATCAACGTCTGGAGCGATTTCGTCAAGAAGGCAAAGGGCAACCCCAAAGCTCGCGACAAAGTAGCCACCGCCGAGGAGCACATTAAGGAACTGAGGGAAGCACTCAAGGCGAGCGAGTTATAAGCCGGCCGACGTCGAGTCGACCACAGAAGTAATCAGGCTACATCGCAGACAATCAGGGCCTCGAACACTGCTGGTTCGGGGCCCTTCTCATTGGTCGATTTCCGGGCCGGCGCCGAATGCCTGGTTGCGGGCTGCGCCGTCGGGGTGTAGTGGCCTCACCATGAGTCTGCTGCTCAGGTCTCGCTGAGTTCTCCTGCTGTCCGCATCAAGGACCGGAGGCTGACCTTCTGAGACAACCTCAGGACGTCCTCCAACCACTGGAATAAACGCCTACGATTCTGTTTCGTCGCTGATGAGGGTCGGGGTGATGACGATGATTATATTGGTGGTACGTTTGTCGGTCGAGGTGCTGCGGAACAGGTACCCCAGTATCGGGATGTCACCCAGCAGCGGCAGTTTCTTGATGGTCGTTCGCTCCGACTCGTCCTGCAAACCACCGATCACAATTGACTCGCCCTGAGGCACGGATATGCGCGTGGTCACTTCGCGCGTGCTCACCACCGGCAGGCCGGTCACTCCCATACCGGTCACATCGCTCACGGAGGTTTTCACATCGACTGAGATATCGCCGTTCTCGGCGACAAAGGGGGTGATCTCAAGGCTGATACCGACCTTGATAACTTCGAGCCGTGTGTACACGTACGGCTCGCGTCCGGTGGCAATGGTGTGGTACTCGTCTTTGCCGACGAATATCCGCGCCGCCTTGCCCTC
This sequence comes from uncultured Ignavibacteriales bacterium, assembly GCA_964526835.1. Taxonomy (GTDB): domain Bacteria; phylum Zixibacteria; class MSB-5A5; order GN15; family FEB-12; genus DAOSXA01. The sequence goes on along the minus strand of CAZGMK010000008.1, from coordinate 129,109 downwards.
GACTGTCGACAGTTGGGGGTTGGCTCTAACATTGACCTTGCCGTCGAGGAAAAGCGCCCGAAGAGCTATCTCGTAGTCGAGGGTCCAGTCCTTCCACGTGTCGTTCAGGCGAGTGCCGACGATGCTGACCGAGCTGTCGCTGACACCCCCGAAAGGTAGAGTCGCAACGGCATGCTTGCTGTTGCCTTCAGAGGCATCGATCCAGGCATCCAGGCCCACTTCGACCAGATTGTCCTGAGAGACTTCGGTCACCAGCGCCTCGATGTTCACTTTTCGCGGCGGCGCATCGACCTCGGCCAGGTCGGCTTTCAGGCGCTCCAGCAATTCCGGAGACCCGTACAGGGTGACCGTGTTGGTCTCCTTGTTGACCCGGATATAGGGATCGTAGAACGTCGACAGGAGCTTGGAAATATCCGCGGCGTGGACATAGTTGGGGCGATACAACTCGGTTTGCGCCAGGAGCGGGAACGACGGATTATCCGGCCGCGCCGCCCCGACCAGGTAGTAGTCGCCCATCCATCGCCAGGCCATGCCGTAGGGTGTTAGTACGCGCTTGAGGGCGGCCCCCAGTGGAACATCGTTCAGTTCCATGGTTACGATACCCATCACCGATTCGTCGCTCAGAATGGTCACGCCACACTGCGACGACATCGAGTGAAGGACTTCCCTCAGGTCGGTATCGTAGAAGACATTGGTCACCCGGCACCGAGTGTGTTCGAGCGGCAGGTCCTGATCGGGTGAGGGCTCGAGATCGTCGGCGGCAGCGGGAAGCCACAGCATCCCGGCCAGCGCGATGACCATCCAGAGAGGCGGTCGTTTAGCGAGGTTCGACAACAAATTCCTTTTCCGTTGTCGCCGGATCCTTGGCCCCGTAGTAGATTTCCAGCTTGGCCCTATATCGTCCCGGCGGTAATTGCTCCATCGTCTCGGAGCTCAACATACGTTTCTCGCCGGGGAAAATCAAGACCGTATCCGGTTCAATCCCCACTCGTCCGACATCCTCGAACCGCGCTTCGTCCATTACTATTATCTCACCAGAGCCGGCCTGCTTCTCCATCCATCTCTGGATAGTAGCCGCGCCACGCGTTGTCACGTGGATATTGCCGGCATTCTGAAAGGTGGCTTTGAGCGTAACCCCACCTCCAACAGACTGATCTACATCTAAAGCAGCAATTTCACCGGCTTTGTCAATTGCCGGGGGTACAGTCAGATAGATGGGCAGGGTAAGCTCCGACGGCAGGAATTCGCCGGACTCGCTCACGGTGTCCACCGGGCGCGCTGTCACCAGCAGGGCGCCGTAGTAACCACCACCGGCGTCTTCGGGTACGTTCAGAGAAACCCGGATATTCTGGCTGCGACCGGGGCGAATACTGAATTGCTTTGGATCGTAATCCATCCAGCCGGCCACGGCGCGGCCGGAGTCGGCATTCTCCGTGGTCCACAGCTCACCGTCGATGTCGTGGTAAAGCTGTCCGGGACGCACCTCGACGTCGATCGGAAAGTCCTCGCGATTGATGATGGTGGCACCGAACGGCCGGTACGCCCTGACCGGGGCCGACAGCTCGACCACTTCCGGTTTGATCTCGACTTCGAGGGGAATCGAGAACGACGCCTCCCCCACCCGCGAAAGCATCTTGCGGTCGACTTCAAGCGTGGTCTGACCGGTGGCGTGCGAACGGCCGCCATAGTCGACGATCGCCTTGACCGTATACTGGCCGGGACGCGGCATCCGGGTGATTGTTCGCAAACGGGTTGTCGCCCCGGGAAGCACCGCGCCGCGACCGCTGCCGAGACGCGTATCGGCCACCAGGCTGTTGTTCTCATCGCGAAGGATAAGCCGTCCGGTCGTGAACACATGAACATTGCCCGTATTCTCAACCATCGCGTCGACAATCAACCCCATATCGCCGAAGCGCTGCTTGTATTGCGGGTGTTCGGAGGTATTGGACATGGTGATGTCATTGACCTTAAGCATCTCGCGCGATCCGAAGCTGCGCTTGACCTTTAGTTCGAGCCAGGCGGGGATCTGAAAACGGTACTTCATTGAGACAGCCATGGCCCCGTCCTCCGACTTGTCGTCGCGCGGCGGCACAACTTCGAAAACCACAGCGCCATATGCGCCACCCACGGCGCTCGATGGAACCTTCACACCGGCATACGCCTTAATCGTCTTGCCCGCCGGAAGGTCCAAGAGTGTATCCGGTAGTTCAATCCAGTCAGCGCACGAATGAGGCACCGCAGAGTCAGACAGGAGGTATTCGCCGCCGACTCTCTGCGTCACGTGACTGGCGGAGATTCTGATCTTCAGATCAGTCTCACGGCTCGGGTTGCGCAATTCAAACTCCAGCCCCCCTCGCGAGCCGGGGCTGACCGACTGGGTCACCAACTGCGGAGACAACTGGAAGTGGAACTGGGAAAACCCGCTCGCCGCCACCATGTGGACAGCAATGACTATCAAGATTCGAACGCCGGGGGATATCCCCCGGCGTCCGTTCAAGGATACTGGCCTCATATTCCTATCCTGAGTTGGCCTCGAAAATCCTTGGTACAATAACGTTACTGGGCTTTGCCTTTCAGCGCGGTCCAACCGGCCAGTTGGGAACTTGGCCCCAGTTGCCGGTCGGGAAGTCGATCCAGTCGCGCTGGTTGGCGAGGGTCAGGCAAATCGTCGGCTCGTTGACATACTCGTCCATTGAGTTGCACTCGACGACTTTGATCTTGTTCCAAAGCCGCCAGCGGATTCCGCGATGCAGTTCAAAGTCATTGGCTGCTTCTTCGAGAACCACGGACTCATCGTTCAGGTCCGGGGCGAGCCACCAGCCCGGTACGTCACTCGGATCCCATCCACTCTCGGCGTACTCCGTGTAGGTGTATCGCGTCTCGATTGGCGTTGCACCCGTGCTCTGCGGCTGGAGATGATCGAAGCCGCTGAATGTCACAGTGACATCGCCGTTGGACTTGATCCAGGCATCAATGCCATTGCCCGCATACTCGCCGGGCTTGCGAATGTACCATTCCCAGATGGTGTTCTCGACCTCAAACTCGATCCAGGCTGCTACGGAAGCACGAATGCTGAACAGCTGACACCACTGCTGCTTGTTGCAGTTGCCGGCCCATTCTCCGCCGCGGCGGAACAGACGAGCATCCTGTTCTTCGACATCATCGGGGTTCTGATACCAGGTGTTAGCGGCACTGTCGAAGTACCAGACAGTGGTCTCGACCGGGTCGTCTTGCTGCGCGAACGCGCTGCCCGCGAGCAGCAGGGCCGCTACCAGTAAAAGCATGCATGACCTCATAAGGTCCTCCTAGTAAAATAAGGGTTACGGTTTACGGGGTATTCTGTGTTGCTCCCCGTCGCGAGGCCGAAGCCCCGCCTGTTGTCAGTCGTTTCCTTCATTTCAATACCATATCATCATTATCACCGGCCCGGCGATAGTGCGAAGAACCGCCCTCCGAGAACGGCTCGCCGATGTCGATCCAGGCCCGATTGTTCTCGAGGACAACAGTAATCGTCGCCTCGTCGGAATACTCGCCTACGGTGGTTTGATTGGTCATCCGCACCCGCGACCAGATGCTGAACTGCGTGATCTCGGCCTGGGCATCGACGTTGACCACCTGTTCGTTGAATTCCTCTGCGGTAAACCAGCCCGGCGGCGGGGCCGGGCTATCCCAGGCCCCTATATTGTGCCATACGGGTATTGCAACGCCCTGAATCCCGGAGGGCATCAGGTTCTCGAACCCGCTGAAATGAATGGACATATCGATATTTGATTCGAGCGTCACATTACACCACCTGCCGGCGTATTCGCCCGGTTTGCGCAGGTAGAAACCGGCCTCGGTGGCATCGAACGACCATTCGCAGTAGGGTTCTTCGTAGCATCCTATGACGCCGGGCAGGTCATGGCTGACGCAGTAGCCGCCGCCGCCGGCCGCGATGGTCAGGATTCCCAGGTAGTTTTCGGTGGCGCCGTGGTATATGACGGTGAAGAAGAACTCCTGCGCCGGCTCGGGCAGGACACCGCTGCGATAGCCGAAGAAATCGCCGCAGGCATCGCTGCAGTATTCGGCCGGCCCCTCGAATTCGAGGCAGGGGCTGGTGATCTCGACGCTGTCGATGCAGGATTCGGGTACCGGGAAGTACACGCGCACCGGCGCCATGACATAAGATGCCGCCGAATAGGTGCAGACCACCGCCCCCAACTGCTGATCGTAGGCGCAGTCGCCGCCGATATGGACGCCCTCCGACTGCTGAGCCCTGGCCGAGGCCGGGCTGACCAGCAACGACAGCAGGCCGGTCGCTCCGATTATCAATGTGCGGGTGGCTATCACCAGCCACCTTCCCTGGTTACGCATTATCCTCACACACACGCATCGTGTGTTCTTATGTCAATTCCGTTTGACAGTGCGACGGCAGGCTGTATCTGCCTCGGCAGGTTCGTTCCTGCGCGGTGTATCCGAAGTCCCTGCGGCCCTCTTCCGCAGCCGCGACAGCTTAGATGTCACGACTTCATCCCGGGCGCCTTTTCCCTCCGAATGTAATGTCACTCTCACTGTCTGTTCGGGCCCTTCGCCCAAGAACCCTCCGCAGCGACCAACTGCTTCCGGTTCGGTTCCTTCAGACCAGCTTACACCCCGATTTTCACGGTTTACACAGATCGAATCAACAAAAAACATTGGCTAAAACCGCAGTCTTATGCGATTTTTTCGACCCGGGCAGAGACAGGCAAGAGATCGTGAAACCAATTGCAGACCGCTTACGTTAACAGGCCAAACTAGCTTAACCGCCATAAGGGAATGAAGAACATGAAGTTCACTGATGACGTGCATGACCGGATAGTGGTTTTCGAGCTGTCGGGGAGAATAATGGGTGGCGATGAGTCGACCCGCTTTCACGGCCGTATCCGCGAGTATATTAACAATAATCAACGCAAATTCGTGATCGACATGGACAAAGTCGACTGGATCAACTCGGTGGGACTGGGCATGCTGATCTCGGCGCTGACTACGATTCGCAAGGCCGACGGACGGATGGTGCTGTCGGGAATCGACAATGTGGAGTCGATCCTGTCGTTGACCCGGCTCATCAAGGTCTTCGAGACCTGCGACACCCGTGACCAGGCGGTGGCGATGTTGAAGGAGCCGTAGGTCGAAACCCCTGTCCGGCCGAACGCCGGATCGCGAAGCGAGGTTTCGACGCGAAGCCGGCGTGCCACCGATGAAGAACCTAACTCCGAAACGTGTCAAAACCGCAGGGGTTTTGACCTACGCGGTGTCGATGGCCCATCCACCTTCCGCCATAGGTGGGATCGCGTTGTCGATGGCCACCTACTCCCGGCACTCATCCGGCGCAATGTCGCGGCGAGCATACAATTCGAACTCCCATTTGACACCGTGCGGCGGCCAGAAAGTCGTGCAGTGGACATACTGACTACGGAAGGCGTCGTTTTGCAGGAACTCGCTGGTCGGATCCCACTTGGAAATGACCACCCATTCGGGGCGATAATCACGAATCAGCCCGAAGTAATCGCCGGAAGCGTTGTATGGGATTGCCTGTGGCGAGACCAGGCCGGCCCGGTCCAGGATGTGCATATTCGAGTAGTATCCGACTTCGCCGATGTCCTCGGTGGCTAAGACATCACCCGCACCGGCGTGGCGATGCAGATATTCGACAACGCCCTGGTGGATAGTGGTAAGTTCGTGGCTCGAGGCACGGTAGAATAAGAAGCTCGGATAGTTGGAGGCCGCCAATAACAGCATCGCGGCTGCGACGATCAATCCCGCAGCGGTCGCCGATGGATCGCGCAACCATCTCAATCGCAGCCTCTCCCCTAGCCAGAATATGGAAGCGGACGCCAACAGAATCATGACGGGGTAGAGCGGCGAGATATACCATCTGAAGATCTTGGTACCGCTGGTGACGAGGAATACAACCAGGCTGACAATCCAGGCGGCTTCCAGGATTCCGAAGCGACGGCGACGCCAGAACCACCAGAGACCGACGGCCGCGGTGACGCTAAGGGCGATACCCATCGGGTTGTGCCAGCCCATCACAAAGATGAACTTCTGCAGGGGCGGCTCGGCCCAGACTCGCGAATACAGCGCCCACTTCGCCGGAATGGAATTCGGAATGGGAGACCCGAAATACACCCAGGCAAAGATCACCCAGGGCAGGACGATACCAGCGGCCAGGGCGCAGCGGCGCCAGAGGTTCCGGCGATATACGAAGAGATCATACGCAAACAGCAGGGCCAGCAGGATCCCTCCCTCCGGGCGCACCAGCAGGGCTAGAGCTCCTAGTGCGTAGGCGACTGCCGGCCGTGAACGGTGGCGCAGATACAATGCGGCGGTAAGGAGCAGGTTGAAGATCGCAGTCTCCATCCCACCCGTCTCGGTCGGCAGCAGCCGAGAGAACAGGGCGTAGCCCAGGGCCGGCAGCAACGACAGCCGCCCGAAGCCGAGGCGATGCGCCCAGAAGAGCAGAATAATCGCCGTCGCGGCGGAGGCCGATAGGGATACCGCGAGTGAAGCGCCGATGACCGGTATCCCCAGTGTGCGCAAGGCCGTTAGGATCATCGCGAACAGCGGGGTGGTCGTACCCAGCACCCTCTCGCCGGTGTTGTAGACAAAGCCGAGACCGGCGGCGAGGTTCTCGACATAGCGGAACGTAATATAGGCATCGTCGAAAATGAAGCCGGTGTACCAGTGGAATGACAGCCGTGCGGCTATGGCGACAAGGGCCGCAAGCGCGATTGCCGGCGGGCCGGATGCGGGGCCCGATGTGGATTTTGTGGAAGACACGCCCAAACAAAACGCTGTTGCGCCCTGCTGTCAACCAGAGAAAGCGATGTTTGCTCCAGACGATTTTGGCATGGCCCCGTCATCGGTCATCGCTTATACTGAGGTATCAGTAACCACGAGGAGGATCGAGTAATGGTCACTTTTATCATGGCAATGAGCATCGTCCCCGAGGCCAAGAAGGCCCACGCCGACCTGGCCAACCAGCTCAACGAATCACTGGATGTCTTTTCGCAGAACGCGGTCAAGGTCGACCGGATCTATGCGACGCTCGGCCGCTACGATTGCCTGGCGGTCTTTGACGCGCCGGATCAGACGGTTGCCTTTCGCATCGCCTCGGAAATCACGAAGCGGGGTCTTCTGGATACCGAAACCTGGCCGGTGATTCCCTTCGATGAGTTTTCGGAGTTGCTGTAATTAGGCGCCCCGACCGGAGCGTCCTTGACCGACGCGTTAGCGCCTCCGTTGCGGGAGTCTTCCCGCGCAGTCGGGAGTCCATTGGGGTGTGTTCTATGGGTTAAGGCACAGGCTCCCGCTTTCGCGGGAGATGACGGCGAAGAGATGACTCAGGCGATACCTGCTATGATCACAGGTCAAGGATATCGTATGACCAAAAATAAACATTGACGCGCGCTCTCAGAGATGACTTGGGGGCAATCCACCCGGTAGCCCACCGCTCCTGTGGTGGGGTAATGCGTAAACGCACGCCTGCAATTCAACACCGTCGTTTCCACTCGAGGACGGCTTTACCGGTCATGCCATTGGTTCGTACCCGGACTTCTCCACCCGAGGACGGGTGGGCTACTGGTTCTTTAGCGAGTTCCAGGCAGCTCCGCAGGTAGGGCTCCGAAAACCATCAAGCGGGCCAACGAACCCGGCATCTCCCTGCATCTAAGGACACTCAACCGGAGGTGGACCCTGGTTAAACATATAGCCGACGAGCCAGACGAGATCATTGATGCTGATCTCGCCGGCCGGGTCGCCGTCTATGTTCCCCTCTTCGAAGCACACCGGCACCGGGCCGGCCTGGAACATGTAGGCTACCAGCCAAACCAGGTCGTTGATCGTGATCTCACCCGCCGGATCATGATCGATATCGCCCCGGACCCGGCAGCAGGAAGAGTTGTCGGCGGTGAAGCAGTACGGCCCTCCCCACTCCGGCCGCAGGGAGCCGTATTCGGCCCCGTAGTTCCAGAGCCACATGCCGTTGGGGAAGTTGTAGGTGGTCGAATCCAGGCAGATAGTCCGGCCCTCGTAGGCCGGGTCGACGCTGATGGTAATACCGTGGGTCACACTGTCGAAGCCGTACGGCAATCCCGGTCCGGTAGCGCGGACCAGGGCCAGAGCTATAGTGTCGATCCCGGCGCCGTCGGCGCTGTAGTAGTCGATCCTGTTGATCAGGTCGAAGTAATACGACATGTCGATTACTTCGAACCCCACCGGCGGCGACCAGCGGCCGTTGTTGAGCGAGTAGATGCGAAATCCGTTGGTGGCTCCCCGGACCTCCGCCTGCCAGTCGTTGATATTGGTCATCCGAAGGTAGAATGTGACCGGACCCTGGGTAGTGATTGTCCCGGGTGAGTAACTGCCGTTGACATGGTCGAGGGTGATCGCAGTCTCCCCTGATATGGGGGTTGAGCCGCAGAGAACCACAATCAGTACCGTCAGAATCGTGTACCAAAGGGACATCGTGTTGCCATCCGTAACTGTTGTACCATGTCCCCCCAAGCACAAGCAGAACATATACTGCGCCCGTGGGTATCGCAACAAAAAGGCGGTCGCAAAGACGACCGCCTTACGGATCTGGTGGTTAGCTTACGGGCCCGCCGGAGATAGCGGCTGATCGATGCAGGGCCGCGGGGCCGCCCCGAAATGGAACATGTAGTTAACCAGGTGAACCAGATCTGATACGTCGGCGACGGAGCAATCGCCATTCAGGTCGGCGACCAGCGCGGGATGTGGCGCCGGTCCGCCCATGAACTGGTACTCGACCATCCGGATCAGATCGGAGATGTCGAGCGAGCCGTCACTGGTCAGGTCACCAGCGACATGACCGAGGGCGGCAAACGAGCCCGAGAAGACAAACGGTTGGCCATCATTATAGGCGCCGGCCAGTGAGAACAGGCGCTGGGAGGCGTCCCACCAGAGTGGATAGCTGAGAATGAAGTCGGGACGATCAATCTCGATCCGCCAGACCGGCCCGGGCCAATCCGGGTGCGACGCCAATACTCCCATGGTCAGCGGTAGAAGTGAATCGTTGACCACGAAGGTAGCTTCATCAACCTCGGATGCCTCGTATCCCTCGTCGAATCCGCCCAGATATATTACGACCGGATCGGGGTCGACTGCCTGCGCCTCGACTGCCAGGAGAGTATCCGGCTCGATGGCTACGTCTTCAACCACGAGGGCACCCAGCGGGACAGCACCGATATCATTGCGGGTACCGTCAGGGTCATTATGGGCCGGATCGGGATCGCCTGCGTCGATACAGGGCGAGCCCTCCTGAAGAGTCTGATTGCCGTTGAGCATCGGGTCCAGTTCGAAGGAGCCGATCCCATGATCGGGCAGTTCGTAATAAGAAATGGGGTTTCCGTAGACACAGTTGTAAGAGAGATTGGGATACGCCACCGGAGTCTGAATGCCCTCCTTGTGCATACCATAGTGGCTGTTGAAGGCGAAAATGTTGTTCTTGATCGTCGGGGCGACCGAGGAGAAAGTCGACAGGCCGCCGTTGGCGCTGCCCAAAATAGTGTTGTTCTCGATGACGGCCGGGCATGGACCGGGAGTGGCATATATGGGATAGCCCGGCCCGGACAGCGATATCGCCGCCCAGTTGTTGACATTCTGGTTCGACAGGATGTTGTGACGGATGGTCGCGGCGCTGTTTTCGAAGCGAATTCCTATCCAGCCGCCTTCCAGACGGAATCCTTCAAGGACGGCCGCCACGGTCTCACCTTCATCGAACAGTACCAGGGTCTGATCGGGGTCATTGGTGATGGTGGTCTCCAGCGGGCCGTTAGTAGACTGCACAACTATGTCGCGGCCGTGATAGTCAAGAGACTCGTAGTAGGTTCCGGGCCCGACAAGAATAGTATCGCCACTGCTGCTGCTGTTGATGGCAGCTTGAATCGTGGGATAATCCGCGGGCACGTGGATTGTGCTCGCACCGATCGGGCTGGCCAGAATCGCAGCTGCGATTGTGATCAACCCCAGTAATGCGGCTGATAACAGGTGATTTCTCATGGCGGTTACTCCGAAGGATTTGGTCTGTACTTATTCTCGACAGGCAGGAAGGCGACTTCGCTGATTGAGAAGTACTTCCTGGTTTGATCTTATTCGTCTTTTTGGACTACCCGTCAGACTATTGTCAATATCCTCCATTCCGTTCGTGTTGTCAAGTCATTATTCGGCTTGGTCTTAGCTGCTATATCGCGGGTGTCACATTATCTGCGCAGGTGATTGACAATTACGGAATGCTATGTATAATATAGTGTACATATGGGCAGTAGTAGCCGATAAAGATGAAAGGCGAAAGAGAAAAACCATGTCGGCGACCGATATCAACAGACCCGATCCGCAGCAACTCCGGGAAATTCTGCGACGTAAGTTTCCGGAGGCCTCGGCGGCAGCCGATTGGGAACAGCATGTCTTTCGCAGCGGGCTTCCATCGCTGGACAACCTGTTCAGTGACGGTGGTATCCCCTGGGGACAACTGATTGAGGTCACCGGCGGTCTTTCCTCGGGCAAGACTTCGCTAACCCTTAAGCTGCTGGCCGGGCTGATCAATGACAGGACCGCCGTATACGCAGACTTTTCCCAAACCTTCTTCCCCGCCGCCGCCGTCACCGCCGGAGTCGATATCGAGAACCTGTGGGTGATTCGTCCGTCCAATGTTTCCGCCGGGCTGCGCACAGTCGAGTTGCTGCTGTCGCGTCATCTGGTGCGGGGGGCGGTTCTTGACCTGGTCGGGACCAAAACCGGCCCTCCCCTATCCTCGACCCTGCTGCATCGTTTGCGTCAACAAACCGCCCGCAGCCGGGCTATAGTCATTTTCCTGACCGACTCCGATCACAGCCGAAAACTGATTACACCCAGTACCGTCTCACTGCGTTTCGAGGTTGAGCGTATCGCCGAACGACGGATCACTCTGTCCGTCGCCAAAAGCCGTCTTTGCCGGGAGGGAATCAAAAAGGAGGTGGCACTATGAAATCCGAACGTCTGGCCTGTATCCTTATCCCGGATTTTCCGCTGGCCCTGGCCTGCCGTCGCGATCCGGCTCTGGCCAACCGACCAGCGGCCATTACCGAGGATGATTCTCCGACCACCCCGATCGTAATCTGTAACAACCGCGCCGCTGAATATGATGTCCGTCCGGGGCTTACCGCCACCCAGGCGCATGTTATCTGCCCGGAACTGATCGTGCTGTCCCGCGATCGAACAGATGAGAATAAAGCCGCCGCCAAAATCCAGCACACCCTGCAAACCATTGGACCGCTGATCGAGACTGATAAACCCGGGGTATACTTCATGGAGACCTCGGGGCTGATCCGTCTTCACAAAAGCGAAAAGCGCCTGGCCCGCAAGATCATTGTCGCCCTGGCGGCGTTGGGATACCCGGTTCGGGTGGGCATGGCCGCCAATAAGTTTGTCGCGCGGGTAACGGCGCGATCGGCCGGGAATGACTCTTACTGTATCGTTGCCGACGGCGATGAGGCCGCGTTCGTACGCAAACTCGACATCGCCCTGCTGAATCCATCTGAAGACACGCAGGGACGTCTCGACGACCTGGGTCTGAAGACTATTGGGCAACTGGCCATATTCCCGGCTAACGAAGTCACCGAACGTTTCGGCGTCGAGGGAGCCGCCCTGGCCGATTACTGCCGAGGGAAGGACAATTCCCGGCTGGTGCGCAACTGGCCGAAAGAAGGCCTGTTCAACGAAGTCTTTCTGACTTATCGAATCCTCAGAAGCGATGCCATCCTGAAACATTTCGAGCGGCTGATCGCCCCGCTATTGCATCGTCTGACCGAGTTGGGACTGGGTTGTACGCGAATCATCCTCACTCTCACTCATGAAGATAAAAGCCGCACCACCCTGACCCCGTCAGTGCAGAACCCTACTTTGGCGGCGGCTCGGTTCGGACGTCAACTTGTCCATCAACTGCAGAACAACCCTGCCCGCGATGCTGTCATGGGACTGCGAGTTGACATCGAACAGGGAGCGGTCGCATTGCTGCCGACCCACCAGGTCTCGCTCGGTCAGAATACCGGAAAAGGTCACCATGATAAACGTAATGACCCGGAACTGAACCGTTTTCTCAAGGATCACCAAATACACAAGATCAACCTCAACTCCGCTTTCCTGCCGGAGCAGAGTTTTGAATTGCCAATGGCTCCGGACAAACAAAAACACTCTCCAGCTCCCGATGGATTGGTTTTCAACACACCTCTTTATCCCACCGACGGCTTGCGTCTTTTGCCGCGTCCGGTGGCGGTACAGATTGAGTTCGAAGACGGCTGTCCGAGCAGTTTCAAGACCAGGCGCGGGCAGTACCGGGTGGATCATCACGATGGCCCCTGGCGTCTTTCGGGCGGGTGGTGGCAGAAGGACTTCGATCGTCAGTATTACCAACTCCAGACCGACGATCGGCGGCGTTTTTTATTCTTTTTCGACAGCCTGAACGATCGCTGGTTTTTACAGGGGGTATTTGACTGAATGGGTGCATGCACCAGTCAATTTGCACCCGTAGGGGCGAAAAATCTTTCGCCCGTTCCACGCCGCAAACCCTGAACCAATATCCCCATGTCACCCTACACTGAACTGCATGCCCACTCCAACTTCTCTTTCCTCGACGGCGCCGTCCACCCCGAGGACCTGGCCCGCCATGCCGCCGAACTCGGCTACGATTCCCTGGCCCTGACCGACCACAACGGCCTGTATGGTGTCATCCGTTTTGCCAAAGCCGCCGAGGAGCACGGCCTCAAGCCGATCATCGGCTCCGAGGTAACCCTTGACGACCAGAGCCACCTGACCCTCCTGGCCACCGGTCGACAAGGCTACGCCAACCTCTCGCAGATGCTGAGCAAGGCCGGGTTGAATCATCCCAAAGGCGAGGCCCGGGTATCGCGCGAGATGCTTCAGCAATTCGCCGGCGGCCTGATCGCGCTGTCGGGGTGTAACCTCGGCGCGATCCCGTCGGCGCTGATACACCGGGACCACCGCCGTGCTGAGGACCTGGCCTCACAGTTTCGCGAGCTCTTCGGACCGGATAATTTCTACCTGGAGTTGCAGCGCCACTGTCTTCCGGTCCATGAATATCTGTGCGAGGAACTGACTCGTCTGGGCCGCAGGCTGAATACAGGCATAGCCGCCACCAACAATGTCCATTACCTCACTCCCGACGACCGTCGTCTGCAGGATATCCTCACCTGTATCAGGAACCACACTACCCTCGACAAAGCCAACGGCCTGCTCTACCCCAACGCCGAACGTTTCCTGAAGCCGCCCGATGAAATGGCCGCTCGTTTCGCTCGTTACCCCGAAGCTATCGCCAATACCCGGGCCATTGCTGAACGTTGCGAGTTCCGGATCAACCAGCTCAACACCAGTCTGCCCGATTTCCCCGTCCCCGAGGGCGAAACTACCGACAGTTACCTGCGCAAGCTTGTCTACCACGGAGCGGGACGCCGCTACGACTTACTCTCGACGAAAGTCATCAACCAGCTCGAACACGAACTCCGTATTATCGAGAAGCTCCGCCTGGCCGGGTACTTCCTGATTGTCTGGGACATCGCCCGCTTTTGCAAGGACAACGACATCCTCTGCCAGGGGCGCGGCTCGGCGGCCAACTCGGCGGTCTGCTACTGCCTCGAGATAACCGCAGTCGACCCGGTCAGCCTCGGCCTGCTGTTCGAGCGTTTTGTCTCCGAAGAACGAACCGAGCCGCCAGATATCGACATCGATCTGGCCAACAATCGTCGCGAGGAAGCTATCCAGTATGTCTACAACAAGTACGGCCGCGAACACGCCGCCATGGTTTGCGAGGTGATCACCTACCGCGGACGATCGGCCGTGCGCGATGCCGGCAAGGCACTCGGCTTCTCGCTCGATGAGGTCGACAAACTGGCCAAACTCCTGGACCATTTTTCGCGCGGTGACGAAATAGAGGACCGCGTCGTCGAAGCCGGGTTCAACCGTCACGATCGGCGAGTCGCCCTGCTGATCGAACTCTGCCTGCAGATCAATGGGTTCCCGCGCCACCTGGGAATCCATGTCGGTGGCATGGTCATCACCGAGGCGCCGCTGTCGCAGGTGGTCCCGATCGAGAATGCCACCATGGCCGAGCGTTCGGTTATCCAGTGGGACAAGGACGATGCCGAGGAGGTGCGGTTTGTCAAGATCGACCTGCTGGCCCTCGGAATGCTCTCGCTCCTGGATATCGCTTTCAAGCTCATCGAGGAAAATCGCGGCGAGAAGATCGATATGGCCCGTCTGCCGCACGACGACCCGAAGGTTTACGACCTGATCTGCCGGGCCGATACTGTCGGTGTCTTTCAGATTGAGTCGCGCGCCCAGATGAACGCCCTGCCGCGTCACAAACCGCGCAGGTTTTACGATCTGGTGGTCGAGGTGGCGCTGATTCGTCCCGGCCCGATCCAGGGCGATATGGTGCACCCGTACCTGCGCCGTCGTAACGGCGAGGAGCCCGTCACCTACCCTCACCCGATCCTGAAACCGATTCTCGAACGGACTCTCGGCGTTCCCTTGTTCCAGGAGCAGGGCATGCGGGTGGCGATCGAGGCGGCCGGGTTCACACCGAGCGAGGCCGATGAACTGCGCCGCGCCATGGGTCACAAACGCTCCCACGAAAAAATGCAGCGGCTCGCTCAGCGCCTGATCGACGGCATGAAACGCAACGGCATCGAGCACGAGGCCGCTTTGAAGATCTTCGACCAGTTATCCGCTTTCGCCGATTTCGGATTCGCCGAATCGCACGCCGCCTCATTTGCGCTGCTGGTCTATGTCTCGGCCTGGCTCAAGGTCTACTACCCGCAGGAGTTCTACTGCTCGCTTCTGAATGCCCAACCCATGGGCTTCTACTCGCCGTCGACTGTCGTCTACGAGGGTCAGCGCCGGGGAATCGAGTTCCTTGATGTTGATGTCGCGATCAGCCAGTGGGATTGCACCGTCGAGGGCGACTCGGTACGCCTGGGCTTCCGCATGGTCAAGGGGTTGGGCGAGGACGCCAAAGGCAGGATCGAAGCAAAGCGGCGACAGAAGCCTTTCGAGTCGGTCGAGGATTTTGTGTTTCGGACAGGCTTGCCACAGGCCGGACTGGAACAGTTGGCCACTGTCGGGGCCTTTCGCGGATTCGGGCTGAACCGTCGCCAGGCGCTCTGGCAGGTGCTGGCGCTGGTGCATAAGCGGGATACCGAACTTCGCCTGCGCTGTGAAGACCGGGGCAGCACCCTGCTTGGGCCGATGGACAAGATCGAGTCGATGGTCAGCGATTTCAAAGGCCTGGACCTGTCGACCAAACCGCATGTCATGACCCTGGTACGTGACGAACTGAACCGCCTCGGGATAGCTTCAGCGATTCAACTGAAGGACCATCCCAACAACCGCGTGGTCACTACAGCCGGGGCGGTGGTGATACGTCAGCGTCCGATGACCGCAAAGGGATTTATGTTCATCACCCTTGAGGATGAGACCGGGTTCGCCAACATCGTGGTCAAGCCCCGGATGTTAGAGCGATTCCGCAAGGTTCTGGTCCGCAACGATGCTTTGATTGTAAAGGGGGTTCTGGAGAAGAAGGACGGCGTGGTCAATGTCATCGGCCATTACTTCGCCCCGCTGACCATCGGCGACCGTCCGGTGAAACTGAAGAGCCGGGACTTCCGGTAGGCCTGTGTCTGCCGCCGCCGCGGGAATGGGACGAGGATGTCTCGTAGCTGAAAGCTCAGGACAAGCCGGGCTCCTGCCCGACGCCTGAGCGGGTCACCCGGCCGGGCCTATTCGAAGCCGGCGGTGACCTGGGCGCACCGGGTCTGTTCACGCTTGCTGATTCGTCACCCCCGCGAAAGCGCGGTCCATTCCCCCGGGGCGCCTATAGATTCCCGCTTGCGCGGGAATGACGGGGTCACGGGTCCATGATACTCCCGGGGCAAGGGGGCCGCTGTCATACGTCTGCTGATGGTTACGCCCCTGGATACCCGGAGCAGGGCTCCGGGCCACCCGGCCGCCCGCCCCTCCGACGTCACCCCCGCCCTCTCCAACGTCACCCCAGCCCCGTCTCGTCACCCCCGCGAAAGCGGGGGTCCATCCCTCACAGCTCACCGGACAAATCCCGCCACTCCGGGTTCATCTTCTCAATGAGTTCAACCTTCCACGCCCGGTTCCACTTCTTGATCCGCTTCTCTCTGGTAATCGCCGACCGCATATCCTCGTGCACTTCGTAGTACACGAGCCGGTGCACGCCATACCTGGCCGTGAACCCACCGACGGTGTCGTTCTGGTGTTCGTAGACGCGCTTGCGCAGGTCGCTGGTGACACCAGTGTACAGTGTCCCATGCTTCTTGCTGGCCATGATGTAAACGCAAGGTTGTTTCACGGGGCAGCTATGGATTCCCGCTTTCGCGGGAATGACGGGTTATGGGTCCATGATGTTGCGGGAGCGCAGGGTTCCGGCCCGCTGGCTGAACAGCCTTCAATTCGCAAACTGTTTGCTAATAACGTCTTCGAAGAACATCCGACCCAAGCGCTCTATCTTGCCGCCCTTGTCGTCGCCGCTGACAAGACCTGCTACAAAACGCTCAGCATTTGCCTTGTAGCCGATCTCAGTAATGGCCGGAACGTCTGGTTTTGAAATGTCCTTAGTATGCTGGTAGTAGAAGCTACTCGCTGGCTCTTCGCGCGCAACATGTAGCGTCACGTCACAGTGCTTCTTCAGCTTAGGATGCGACGGCGACCCGAAGAAGAAGAGATACCTAGCCGCCTTGTCACCCCGAACGAAGTCCAGGCGCAGGAACCACGTCTTTTTGGCACTACCATATTGCCTCAAACTTAAGTACTTCTCAAACTCAAGTGTGCCGAAATCCTTGAAGTACACTTTTGCAATGTCGACTGATGCATCTATCTGCAGCGCAGCCTGTTTCATGTAGCTCTTGAGCAGATCCATCGCGCTTCTCCACACCTCGTACTCGTTCTGAGCTTTGGCGAGAGCTGGCTTGTCGAACCTACTCGCAAGCGACCGCGCCCACTCCTCCTGTTCTCGTTGCTCTTTCGCGGCATCCTCGTACTCTTCTAGGCTCTCATGGATTGCCTCCGTCACTAGAGCAATGAATGAGGACAAGTCCGTACTCTGCGATTCCTCCAGAGCGTCATAGTATCTGTACCTGTCCTCTCTTGTAATCACAGTTATTGGAAAACCAGCCCGCATTAGCATTAGATTCATCAAGAGCCTTGCGACTCGCCCGTTTCCATCTATGAACGGATGAATGTACACTAACCATGTGTGAGCCACAACCGCATTAACAACCGCGTCGACTGAAGCCACGCCAGAAGCTGGATCGACGCAGGAAGCTCGCATGAGCCACGTCGAGAACTCCTCCATATAGAGTGGTACTTGCTCCGGACCAGGGGGCTTGAATTGAGAACCTGAGATCTCGACATCTACGCGTCGGTAGACACCGGCGTTGCCATCGTCAATGTCTTTGAGAACCAGCGCATGAATCTGTCGAACGTCATGTTCCGATATTGGATCCTCTGTGCGAGTTGCCAGTTCCTCCAAGAAATCCAGAGCAGATGCGAGATTCTTGGCTTCGGCCTGATCTTTGAGTGGTTTGCCTGTAATGGTCAAACCCATCTCAACAACTTGGCGCGTCTCACCCACATCCAGGAGATTACCCTCAATGGCATTTGAGTGATAGATGTTCTTGATTCGGAAGTAGCTGCGAATACGATGAAGTACCTTCGGGCTTAGACTCCCACGCTGCCTGAGTTCACATACTCGTGATGCGATTTCCTCTATCCCCCTTCTCTGTTCAGCTCGGTACGAATAGGGTGTCTGAGGAATCTCTGTTGTGCTGGTAATCATCCTCCCCTCCTAAACTATCCTGAAATAATCCACCAAAGTACAGCGCCGGGGGCGGGTGAAGGTGGAGGCCTTCGTCAGGCCCTCGCCGGTCGTCCCGGCTATAGACATAGTCGTATACCCCTCTCCCCCAAAGCCCAGGCCCGCGACATTCGGGCCGTTCTTCACAAAGATATTGGCGCGACACAACTGCGCCATGTTCGACAGGTTGACTATCGATGTCGAGTGCATCACAAGAGTATGCTTGAACTGATGCTCGACAATCACCGCCTTCTCCATCGCCTCCTCGACTGTCTTGCAGCGGACCATCGGGATGATCGGCATGAGCTGCTCCGCCATCACCAAAGGATGGTCCCACGGCGCCTCGAAGATAACCAATCGAGTGCCCGGCGGTGGCGTGATGTCGACCTGCTTCAGTATCTCCTCGGGCGACTTGCCGACGAAGTTACGGTTGATCGCGACATGACGATATCCCTGGCCGTCGGGATCGCTCTCGACCAGTATCTTCGTGAGCTTGTCAATCGCCACACCCTCGAGCTCGTAGGCGCCGTTGGCGATCATCTCGCGCTTGAAACGATGGGCGACCTTGTCGACGACGAAGATCTCCTTTTCATCGCTGCACAGGACGTTGTTGTCGAACGAGGACCCGTAGACGACATGACGCGCGGCCTGGTCGAGGATGGCGGTTTCATCGACGACCACCGGCGGGTTACCCGGCCCGGCGCAGATAGCTCGCTTGCCGGACTGCATGGCCGCCCTGACCACTCCCCCGCCCCCGGTGACCACGATCAGGTCGACATTCTTGTGCGACCAGAGGGCCGCGGCCGATTCGATAGTAGGCTGGTTCATGCAGGTGACGACGTTGGCGGGACCGCCCGCCTCGACAATAGCGTCATGGACCACCTTAGCCATCTCGGAGGAGACATTCTTCGCGGCCGGGTGCGGGTTGAAGACGGCAGCGTTACCGCCGGAAATGATCGAGATCGAATTGTTCAGGACGGTCGACGGCGGGTTGGTCGACGGGGTGATGCTGCCGACCACTCCCCACGGGGCCGGTTCGACCAGCGTGAGGCCGTTGTCGCCGGTGAAGGCGTAGGGTTGCAGGTCCTCCGGTCCGGGTGTCTTGCGGGCGCAGAGGGCGATCTTGTTCATTTTGTCGGGCATCTTGCCCAGGCCGGTCTCGCTGACCGCGAGTTGACCCAGCCGTTCGGCGTTCTCGAGCGCGCGGCGGCGGATGTTCGCCACTATTTCCTTGCGCCTGTCCAGCGAGATGTCGATCCAGCGTCGCTGCGCCAGGCGGGCCGCCTCGACGGCATCATCGAGGGAACCAAACAGACAGACTCCGTCGCCGTTGGCTCGCGGCTGGGCGCCGATGGTCGGCGTCGGGCCGATACTGGTCGGAGGTGTTGATGAGGGTATCGGTTGCGGGGCGCTCTGGCCACCGTTGCGTTTGGTGAGTTCATCAAGGACGGCCTTGACAATCTCCTCCACACCTTGATTTTGGGCGGATTCGGCCATAGATAGAAAAACGGGAGCCTCTGGGCGGCTCCCGCATCAGGCGTTAGCTACGTTCTTCGGGCAGGAAGGTTGGGAAAACCTCGTGGACATTATTGTGCGGGCGCGGGATTACGTGCACACTCACTAGCTCGCCCACTTTCTGGGCCGCCGCCGCGCCGGCATCGGTAGCCGCTTTGCAGGCTGCTACGTCGCCACGGACAATAGCGGTCACCAGGCCACCGCCCACCTTCTCGTATGAGACCAACTGGACCTTAGCCGCCTTGACCATGGCGTCGCACGCCTCAATCAAGGCTACCAGCCCCTTGGTCTCGATCATACCGATTGCTTCCATTGGGACTCCTGATTCAGCCATAACGTATCGTTTGGCTAATGTTAAATGGGGGCAAATCCCTTGTCAATCAAAAATCTACGAGGCCTCGCCCAAGCGTGCCCCGGAAGGAACGCGGGGCGGCCGCCTATTATATCTTGAAGCGGCTGAGGGGATACCTATCCGCCAGAGCCCGGGAGCTGCGTCGGCGCTCCATGCGCCGTTCGTAGCGCTGCCGCGCCGAAGCGTGGAGGTCCTTTTCGAAGTCGGTTTCGGGAATCACCTCCGGGACCGGCAGGGTGTTGCCCTGCTCATCGATCGCCACAAAGGTCAGAAACGACGATGCGCAGACCCGCCGCCGGCCTGTCTTCAGGTCCTCGCTGATGACGCTCACATAGACTTCCATCGAGGTCTTGTGGGACCAGGTGACGAACGATTCCATGCAGATCATCTGGCCGACGCTTATCGGATGAATGAAGTCCACCGAGTCGGTGGAGGCGGTTATGACCTGGCAGCGGGCATGGCGGAAGGCCGCGATTGACGCGATATCGTCGATGTAGTGCATTACCTGACCACCGAACATGGTACCGAGAGCATTGGAGTCGGGCGGCAGGACCAGCATGGCTTTGACGGCTCGTGACTGGGAAGCTTTCTTGGGTTCCATTGAATTTTACCTGTGATTGGTTGCAGGCACATTTGCCTGGTTCAACGGGGCGGCGCGTAACAAGGTTCCCGGGCGGGTGTTCACCGACCGGACCCGACACAGCCGGAGTATGCGTTGCAGCACTGCGATGGAAGATGGAACGGGCCACCGGTGAGGAGTGGCCCGTCAAGCGATGCTCCCTGGAACGCGAGGTTGCTGCAGACTTACAGCGATTCTCCGGTAGACTACATCACTACTAGCGCCGCGTGAACTCAGCGCGTTCGAACTCGTCCCAGTCAACCTGGATGATGTCCCCGTCATCGAGCTCGACAAAGATTCCCTTGTTGTCTGAATTCACATCGTTCGAACCGCGGAGTCTGAACTCACGGCCATCGGTGACCGTCACAACCGCTGAGCGATACGAGCGTTTCCTAATCTCTTTGATCAGGCCGAACTCAATGGAGAAATCGATGTCGCGGTAATCCCCGTCAAGCATCTCCCAGGTGTGGGCCTCATCGTCATCCCAGCCGATGAAGCCCCTGTATTCGTCGCCGTCTTCAGTGTGGACCGTGCCGTAGAGCGGTCGGCCGCCATCGAAATCATCATAGCGGGGGGCCCGAGGAGCCGGTTTGAAGTCCAGTCTCCCGAATTCATCCCAGTCAATTCTGATCTGCCCGAAACCGGGATCCGATATGATGATCCCCCTATTGCCGTCGTCGACATCATTGGTGCCGCGGAGGAGAACAGCATCGCCGTTGTCAAGGTAGACCGTGGCTCCGTTCGAGGAGTAGCGTTCAATGGCCGCGATCTTGCCGAACTTGATCTTGCGCTTGCGGCGCTTTTCCTCACCGTCGAGAATGTCGTTGGTGAACACTTCGTCCATATCCCAACAGACCCACCCGGTGAACTCATCGCCCCGCCTGGTAACCAGTGTCCCGTACAGACGCTCGCCGAAAGTCGAGCGCCGGTCGTTGTCGGCCTGCATAAACTCGATTTGTCTGATGTCATCCCAGATCAGCTCGACCTGGCCCTTTGCTCTGTCCTCGATGATGATCTCTCTAATATCCTTGCCGATGTCGGTTGAACCCCGGCTGAGCCGAACCGTCTGCCCGGATTTCAACTCGAGCAGCACCTCCTGGTCATCAATAGCTTCAAGAGTCCGGATATGCCCAAAGCGGACTCCGGACTGGGCGCTGTTTGACCAGTTCCAATTGACTGACGACCGGTCGCCGATGGTGATGCCGAAAATCTCTATTTTGGTCTTCCGTCGTTCGCGACGGGTGTCTCGCTGGCCCCATCGGTCATCCAGGTCCTTAGTGCCGTCGAGGACATCGACCCAGCAGACTTCATTTCTGTCCCAGCGAATCAGGCCCTCGAAGACCTCGCCGTCGATTGTCGTCAGTCGTCCGCAAATACGGTCACCGTTATCGGCGGCCAGGACGCTCAGGGCGAAAGCCAAAATCAGAATCGTTGCGGCTGTGTAAACTCTCATTCGATGCAGACCTCCGTTGGTCATCCGTGTTATCCTCTTCACTCTACGGACAACGGGGGCAAATGGTTACTCACGGGGACGCAGTTTCTTGGGCATTCCGGCCGCGGCCGGCGAGGGAGGCGATTTCGGCGGAATCAAAGCGGCCGTCCCGTTGGGGACGGCCGTAAGTCAGGTGGCGGGCACACAGTTAAGCCGAGGCAACCATAAGAACCATAGCTGCTTTGGTCAACTGTGCAATATGTCGGGGAGGGCGACTCCCTCCGGTAAGAAACTCGAGCCGGCGCCCGGCCGAAGCCGACTGTTAGACTTTCTTCTTTTTGTGGCGATTGGCGCGCCGACGTTTTTTGCGCTTGTGCGTCTTGATCTTCAAGCGCTTACGCTTCTTTCCGCTGGGCATCGAACCTCCGTTGGACGGTTTTTAGATTGGCTGTTTGGTTATCATGTTCTTGAACTCGTTGGAGGGCTTGAAAACCGGCACCTTGCGATCCGGCACAGGCACGACCTCACCGGTACGAGGGTTGCGGGCCTTGCGGGCCTTGCGCAGCTTGACCTTAAAGGTCCCGAAACCTCGGATTTCGATATTATGCCCGGCCTCCAGCGACTTCTTGGTGGTATCGAGAAACGAATCAACGACGACCGCGACATCAGTCCGTGTCAACCCCGTCCGCTCGGCCACCTTCTCGACCAAATCCGCTTTAGTCACAATATCCTCCCTCGAGGAGTTGTGCTTTATGTTTAATTCCTTTTGCTTTCAATGGCTGCGCATCCTTTGGCTCGTCGGTGTCCGTATAACTCTTTGTTATGTGCAGGGATACGTCCCGGCGACCGCTAAGAAAACACATAATCCCGCCGATGTCCATACTTTTTCACTAAATCGGGGCAAGTTTTTGTCTCTTATCGATATAGGTACATCAGCCTGGGGCCATCCATAATTCCACCGGGCGTTCTCGGATCGAGGCTGAGCAGGCTCCCGAGCAGATCAAAAATCCTGACTTTGCGGGGTTCATACGGCCGCACCAGCTTGGGCTCGCCTGTGATGCGGGCCAGGTCGGCCGCGATCCGTGCTGCTTCGTACAGACCACCCAGAGTGTCGACCAGGCCGTAGTTGACGGCCTGGTGGCCGGTAAAGATGGCACCGTCGGCCAGCTCGCGCACGCGGTCCGGATCCATACTCCGGCCTTCGGCAACTGCCTGAACGAACTGCTCGTAAGTATCCATCACCACCGAGCGCAGCATAAGCTGCTCCTGCTCAGTCATTTCACGATCGAGGCTGCCGACGTCCTTGAACTCTCCCGATTTGACTGTCTCGAATCCGATCCCTACTTTCTCCAACAACTTGTCGGCCTGCATAAACTGCATGAGCACGCCTATCGATCCGGTCAGTGTACCCGGATTGGCCACGATACGATCAGCCGCAACAGCCACATAGAGGCCGCCGGAGGCGGCTACTGCTCCCATAGACGCCACAACCGGCTTCCTTTCTCGGGCGCGGAGAATAGCGTCGTGCATCTCCTGTGAGATAGCAACCTCGCCGCCCGGGGAAACAATATGCAGCACAATCGCCTTGACCGAGCCGCGGTCGACCCAATCATCTAACTGCTCGATAGCGCGTCGACCGGAACTTTCGTCGATGACGCCGAATATCTCGACCACGCCGACATTCCCCCCCAGCCCGGCCAGCGCCAAATCTCCGCCGCCGCTTATCATGCCGATGAACATGAGAGCCATTATCATCAAGCCAACCAGAAACCCCAGGCCGATTATGACCCCAACAATGATGTCCCGTTTACGCGCCATTAGGCTAACCTGTTATTTGACGTAGATCTTCAGTCGATCCCCGATCCGCAAGTCATCGGGGTCAACGATATTGTTTGCAGCAACTATCCGCGCAATCGTCGTGCGATATTTCTGCGCAATCCAACTCAGGTTTTCGCCTCGCCTGACCTGATGAATTACGAACTCAGGCGCCCCATCATCGGCTATGGTCAGCATCTGACCGGGATAGATTCGGCTCGACCGGCCCAGGCCGTTAAGCTGTCGGATCCTGGCGGTCGTGGTCCCGTACATGCGAGCGATATCCCAGAGAGTGTCACCCGAGCGTACCTTGTGCCGGCTCTTGTCGCTTGACTGAGTTGGCTGGGTACTCGATGCATAAGTGCGCGGCGAAGAGCTCTCTCTGGATTTCTCCTTCATCTTTGATGCCGAGGCTGGGATTTTCATCTTCTGGCCAACATAGATCCGGGAGCCTCGTTCGATGTAGTTGGAGCTGCGCAGCGCATCCACCGTGGTTCCGAAGGCCCTTGCTATATCCCACATCGTGTCTCCCGATCGGACCACATAGATGCCATCCTCCGCCTCGTACGAGCGATAGGATCGGCTGGTTTGACTGCGGTCCAGCGGAACCGGTACGATCAACTCCTTGCCGGCATAGATGGTCGAACGGCGATCGAGATTGTTGGCCTGGAGGATGGCGTACTGCGAGACTCCGTAGCGAGCGGCTATCGTGCTCACACTTTCACCCCGGCTGATACGGTGGCGCACCCAACTGGTCTCTTCGGGCGAGGGGATCCGATCGTAGACCGCCCAGAATTTGTCGACACTCCCCTTCGGTACTTTCAGAACATACGTGTCCATATCCGGGGGTGTATACTTGCGCAGGAGTTCCGGGTTAAGCTCTTCCAGTTTCTCGGCCGAGCAGCCCAGTTCCCTGGCGACAGTTTTGAGCTCCAGACACCGGTCGATAGTAACCTCGTCCCATACGATTTCAGGCTCGAATTCGATGTCGGTAAAGCCGTACTTCTCCGGGTTCTTGGCGATTATGGCGGCCGCATAGATTAGCGGCACGTAGTCCATTGTCTGGCGCTTCAGGCGAAGCTTCCAGAAGTCATTGGTCTTCTGCCGGCGAATGGAGCCTCGCACTCGTCCCGGGCCACCGTTGTAGGCAGCCATGGCCAGCTCCCAATCACCGAATTCCTCATAGAGGTCCTTCAGGAACCGGCAGGCCGCATGAGTGGATTTGATCGGGTCCTTGCGCTCATCTATCCACCAGGAACGATTGAGATTGTACATCCTGCCGGTCGAGGCAATGAACTGCCAGAGCCCCATGGCCCGCGCCCATGAATAGGCATGTGGATTGTAGCCGGATTCCACCAGGGACAGATATATCAAATCCTGCGGCAGGCCATATTCGGCCAGGATGCGTTTCTGCATCGGCGTATACTTCTGCGATCGTCGGAGATACTTGGCGAAGGCATCGTAGGCGACGGTTTGAAAGTAGACGATCGACGACTTGACGCGGTCGTTGACGTGAATCGGCAGATCGTAGGTCACCTCGGGTTTCTCGGTTCGCTCGTAGACCCGAATCGAATCGGCGCCGAGGTTATCGGCAAGCGAGCCGAAACGCTCGATGACAACCGATGCCGACACATCCGACTCCAGGTGCCCCAGCGAACGCAGGGTCGACCGATAGTCCGCTACGAAATTGTCCAGCAACCGGGAGTAAGTCGCAGCCTCCGGCGTCAGAATTGAATCATCGGTTTCTATGTCGAGCTTGGCCAGGATTCTCAGGCCTTTCTCGAAGTAATACTGGGCCTCCTCCCAGCTGGCCTCCCGGTTGGCCATCACGCCCATCAGGTAGAATTCCTCGGCCATGTCGAACTTGCGCCAAATATCGTCGTCGATTGCCGAAGCAGAGTCAGAGATGTCGGCGGCGCCATAGGACAGCGTAATCGCCTGGCCCGGCTCTTCCGGGGCGCCGGATACTTCGCTGGGCACCTCGTTCGGGTCCTGCTGATTCACCCGGTGGGTCCTCAGGGCGGATCGGTGGGAGTCGTCCTGTTCACCAGCGGCCTGCTCGGGTGGCTCATCCTGGGCGGCTTGAGAGTCCGTCTCCTCCCTACTGGCATCGCCATAAACTTGTGGCGAGCTCAGCCCGTGCTTCCCTGCGCAACCCCACAGCCCTGCCGCTGCTGTTACCGTCATCGAAAGCAGCATCAGTAACGTTAGATACCGTCTCAACACGTTGTCTTCCTGTGGCTTGATGTTCCTTATGACCTATCCCTAGTCTTATCGGTTCGCGGACCGTCCGGCTTGAATCCATCTTGCGCTAAGCTATTGACATATATGCGTTAAGCAGAGCGCGGGGCAAGCTTTTTCTACCATTTGTCCAAATTCTGCGCCAAATCGGCCGCCAAGTCCTCCGGCTGATGATAAACGGGCCCTTTCACCTGATGACGCAGCCACGTGTACTGCCGTTTGGCATAGTGTCTTGTATTCTGCTTGATCAGGCTCACTGCTTCTTCAAGACTGCGAGCGCCATCCAGATAATCGAGCAATTCAGTGTAGCCGATTACGCGGGACTGGCGCACGGATTCGGCCAACCCGTCGTCCACGAAACGCCTGACCTCGTTGAGCAATCCGTTGTCGACCATCTGCTCTACTCTTCGGTTTATCTTCCCGTATAACTCGTCGCGCGGCGGCATGAGTCGATAGAACCGGTAATTGAAAGAGGGGCGGCGGTAAACATCGGTGTACATGAGTTCGGACTTGCAGCGGCCGGTCAGGTAAAACAACTCCAGCGCCCTGATCACACGGACCTGGTTGTGTGGATGGACCTGCTCCGCCTCGAGCGGATCGATCTTCCGCAGCCTGGCATGCATGGCCTCGGGGCCCTCCTGTTGCATTTGCTCCTCCAGACGCCTTCGGATCTCGAGGTTGTCGTCGTCGATCTCCACAATCCCCGCCGTAAGCGCCCGCAGGTACAGACCGGTGCCGCCGACTACGACGGGGATGTTGCCCCGCGTCAAGACTTCGGAGATAGCCGTTTCGGCATCGTCTATGAAGCGAAAGGCGCTGTAGCGTCCGCCCGGCTCGATCAGGTCGACCAGGTGCATGGGCGCCGCCCGCCGCTCAGCGGCTGTCGGTTTGGCGGTGCCGATATCGAGCCCGCGAATAATCTGCCGGGAGTCGGCTCCGACCACCTCGATGGGGTAGTGCTCCGCCAGCCTGACGGCGATCGCGGTCTTGCCTGAGCCAGTCGGGCCGGCGATTATCGGTATCCGACGGGAATCACTCACGGCCAAATTGCTTGTCCAGGTCACGACGAGTGATGCGGATGAAGGTCGGCCGACCGTGAGGGCAAGTGTATCTGTCGGTGCATTGCAGCAAGCGGTCGACCAGATGGACGGCTTCGGCCTCGCCCAGGTGATCGCCGGCCATTACAGCCGCCCGACAGGCCATGGATTGGGCCATACCTTTGGACAGGTCCTGTCCCTTGCGCCGGAAACTGGAGATGTCGTCGAGGACGCTCAGTACCACCTTCTGCGGGGAGCGTTTCGACATCACCACCGGAACGGCTTCGATGTTGATCATGCGGCCGCCGAATTCAGATACAGAGAATCCCCCGCGGTTAAGCTCCTCGCTGACCACGGCGAAGATGCTCATCTGCTCGGGAGTGAGCTCTATCTGAACCGGAAGCAGGAGAGTCTGAGATTCAAGACTGCTGTGTTCGAGACGACTCAGTATCTCTTCATAGAGAACACGCTCATGGGCGGTATGCTGATCGACGACATAGAGGTCGTCTCCCGACTGCAGCAGCAGGTAGCGATCGGAGAATCGCCCGATCAGGTGGAAGCCCTTAGAGGGCCCCGGGGCGGGCCGCTCAGCATCCGCCCCCTCTGTAGGTGTCCCGGAAGTAGGCGCGGGGCCTTCGAGTATCTCGCCGGTGTTGGTATCCACATTTGCGACCGACGGGAAGGCCGCCGAGTCAGTCTCTCCGGGTACCCCACGGTGCAGTTCAGAGAGCAGCCCCGGGCCGGAATCACGGTTGCGAACACCGGGGATTAGGCCCCGGCGAGCAGTCGAATCAGACACAGATGTCGGGCGGTGAGCCGAATCCACCGAAGGCTTGTGGGAGGCGTGCCGGAATTCAGGGATCACGCCATCCTGGCGCAACGCCTGGGCCACGATGCGCCGGACAATATCGTGGACCTCCCGTTCGTGCGACAGGCGAACCTCGGTCTTGGACGGATGAACGTTCACGTCAACCGAGGCAGGATCCAGATTGACCAGCAGTGACCCGACCGGATACAGTCCGGAGGGCAACATCTCGCCATAGGAGGCACGGACAGCGTGAGACAGAACCGGGGAGAAGATGTAGCGGCTATTCACGAACAGGTAAAGGCCGAATCGATTGTGCTGCGCCATGTCGGGCGGTCCGACGCAGCCGCTGACCCGAACCGGCCCCTCGTCCCCCTCCACCACGGCCATGCGTCCGTTACCGCCAAGCAGAGCCTCAGCGCGCTGCACCAGCGTTTGGCCTGGGGGCAAGGCAAAGACCTCGCGATTGTTGACAGTGTACGAAAAGCCGATCTCCGGACGCCCCAACGTCAGGGCCGTCGCGGTGCGCGACAGATGTCGCGCCTCGGTCGACTCCGCCTTGAGAAATTTCCTGCGGCCGGGCGTATTGAAGAACAGATTCTCGACCTCCACCGAAGTCCCGGGCGCGGCGGCGATCGGGGCCCGACTCTGCACAATTCCACCCTCGATGATCAATTCGGTTCCGGACCCGGCTTCGGCCGGTCGGCTGACCATCCTCAGACGCGACACCGAAGCGATGGATGGCAGCGCTTCTCCGCGAAAACCGTAGGAGTACAGGGCGTCAAGGTCCTTGAACTGCGTGATCTTCGATGTGGCGTGACGGGCGAAGGCGATCTCGATCTGATCCTCGCCTATGCCGCAACCATTATCGACAACCTTGATCAGCTTGACGCCGGCCTTCTCGATGAAGACATCGATGCGATCGGCGCCGGCGTCGACAGCGTTCTCGACCAACTCCTTCACCACCGCCGAGGGTCTCTCGACAACCTCTCCCGCCGCGATCTTGTTGACCACGTTGGCCGGGAGGGGGCGGATCCAGTGAGCCTTAGGCGACAATCGACTTGTCATTCGATTTCCTCTCGCAGGGCCTTGAGGAACTGCAGGGCTTCCAGGGGGGTCATGTTGTCCGGATCGACTTCCTTGAGCCTCTCCTCCACCACCGATGGCTGGGGATCAAACAGGCTCGGCTGGACTCGTGACTGATAGAGGCCTTTGCCCAGCTCGCTCTGGCTGAACTTACCGGACTCCAGCAGCCGCAGAATCTGCTTGGCGCGGCCGATCGCAGCCCGCGGCAGTCCGGCCAGGCGGGCCACCTCAATGCCATAGGAGTCATCACAGCCCCCGGGGATGATCTGGTGGAGAAAGACCACGCGGTCCTCCCACTTCTTCACCGCAACCTGGTAGTTTCGCACTTTATCGAACAGCTCGGCCATAGCCGTGAGCTCATGGTAGTGGGTTGCGAAGACAGTGCGGCAGGTGATATGATCGCTTATGTACTCTACTACCGACCAGGCGACGGAGAGACCGTCGAAGGTGGAAGTCCCACGCCCCACTTCATCCAGCAGAACCAGCGACCGATCGGTAGCATTGTGCATGATATTGGCCGTCTCGACCATCTCGACGAGGAACGTCGACTGGCCGCGGGCCAGGTCATCGAGCGCTCCGACGCGAGTGAAGACCCGGTCCACCAGTCCAATTTGGGCCTTGTCGGCCGGCACGAAAGAACCGATCTGGGCAAGTATCACTATCAAACCGAGTTGGCGCAGGTAAGTCGATTTGCCGGACATGTTCGGCCCGGTCAGGATTATTATAGTCTCATTATCGGAACCGAGGGCGGCATCGTTGGCCACGAATGAACCCGGCGGCAACACGGATTCGATCACCGGGTGACGCCCGGCCTCTATGAGCAAACGCCTGTCCTCGAATATCTCCGGACGGCAGTAGCCCCGGCTGACGGCCAACTCGGCCAACCCGGCTACGAGATCCAGTTCGGCTATGAGGTGCGCCGTGTGTAAGAGGTCGCCAATGTGCGCTTCCAGGGAATCAACCAATGCCTGGTAAAGCTTCTCTTCAAGACGGAAGATCTTCTCTTCGGCGCTGACTATGAGGTCCTCTTTCTCCTTGAGTTCCTCGGTTATGTAGCGCTCAGCGTTGACCAGGGTTTGCTTGCGGATGTATTCCTTCGGGACCAGAGCGGCATTGGCCCTGGTAACTTCGAGATAGTATCCGAAAACCTTGTTATAGCCTACCTTGAGACTGGAAATGCCGGTTCTCTTGCGCTCTTTCTGCTGGAGCGAGGCGATGTAGACACGCGCATCCTTGATGGAGTCATTGAGACGGTCCAGCTCCTCGGAGTAGCCTCTCCTTAGAATGTTACCCTTGTTGGTGGTCAGCGGCGGTTCGTCAACCAGCGCCTGATCCAGCTTCGCTATCACTTCCGACCACTGTGGAAGGCCTGACCCGATGCTCGACAACAACGGGCTGTGGGCCTGCTCGAGGACCCGCGCCAATCCGGCGGATTTCTTGATGCATTCATTGATCGCCGCCATTTGGCGGGGATTTAGCTTATGCAGGCCAAGACGGCCGGCGAGACGTTCCAGGTCGGGCACGCCTTTGAGTTCACCCCGGATCGCCGCGGCAAGGTCCCGATGGCGCACCAGCTCGGCCACACCTGACTGGCGTCGTTCAATCGGGGCGCGCCGCCGAAACGGACTCAGCAATGACTGACGCAGCCGCCGACTACCGGCGGCGGTGAGGCAACGGTCCACCACGCTCAACAGCGAGTTCTCCCCGGTCCCACCGACAATGGAATGAACCAGTTCGAGATTTCGAACGGTAGTGTAGTCGAGCGTCATGGTCTCACGTTTGTCGAGGCGGGTCAGTCGATTGATGTGGCCCAGTTGCCCATGTCGGTTCTCGCGCAGATAGCGCATTACCGCTCCGGCGGCGGCGATCGCAGCCCGGCACGATCCGACACCGAACCCATCAAGAGTGCTGGTTCCGAAGTGCTGGTTGAGCTCGCGGCTGGCCGTGCGGTAGTCGAAGTTCCACTCACCGAAGTCGGTGAACTGGACCGAACCGTTGGTCAGGCCGATCCGCTCCCTCCAGGTATCCTGATCACCATCGGCCGGATAGATGACTTCCGTGGGCTCGAGAACCCGTAGACGCTCGCCGATTTCGTGGGGATCTCCCTCATCGACCAGGAATGCGCCGGTATTCAGATCCAGAGCAGCCAGTCCCAGAGTCTTCCTGGGGCCGCTGCAGACAGCGGCCAGCATCGGCGGTGTGGATCCATCGGCTGCTTCCTCGACGGTCGCAGTGCCGGGAGTGAGGATTTCGACGATATCGCGTTTGACGATGCCCTTCGCTGTCCTGGGATCCTCCACCTGTTCGACTACAACCACCTTGTGACCGGCCTTCAGCAGGCGAGCCAGGTAGCGGTCAGCGGAGTGGTGCGGTACGCCGGCCAGGGGAATCCGCTCGCCGGCGGCGCCGTGCGACCGTGAGGTCAATGCAATGCCCAGGACGGGTGCGGCGGTGACGGCATCGTCGCCGAATAACTCGTAGAAGTCACCCATCCTGAAAAACAGAAGTTTGTCCGGATGCTGCTCCTTGATGGCGTGGAACTGCTGCATCAGGGGAGTCAACCCGGAGTCCTTGCCGTTGAAGGCGCTCATCGTGTGACGACCAGGTAGACCTCGTTGTGTTCCTGTTCGAGCTTGTGCTTGAAGGCTGCGGCCGAATGGTAGTCGGGGAACTGGCCAACCAGCACTACCCGGTAGTTACTGCCCCCCAGAGTGCGGTTGACGATATCGACAGCGCGGCCGTATTCGGCGAACCTGTCCGCCTGGCGGCGTGCATTCTCCGGAACCGAAAACACGCCGACGCGGACCGAGTACACCGGACCCGCCGCCGACGGTTCAGTCTCGTCCGACGAAGGCGACTCGCCGGTGTCGCCGGCAGGAGATTGCGGTGCGGGCGTTGCCCCCGTGGGCAAACCGGAGAGCTTCTCGGCGAGGGCGTCCAGCCCAACCGCCGCGGGATAACCATCGCGCAGTAAATTGTAGCAGAACAGGGCATCCTCGCTTCGGTTCGCAGCGATAGCCTGCTGCGCCAGCAGAGTGAGAGCCATGGGAACGCCCGGTCCGTCGGCCTTCCGGGACAGTCTCCGCAGAATGTCATCGGCGGCGACCTCCTGTCCGCTTGCAGCCATGAGACGGGCCTTGTCGATCAGACCCCACTGCACTTCATCGCCCTCAGGGTAGTGCAGAAGGTAACGCTCCGCCTGCCGCCTGGCGGCCTCAAGCGCGCCGGTCCGCTCATCCACAAGTGTAGCCAGCCGCATCATGTGACCACGGTGCCGACCCGACTCCCACAACGTGAGATAGTCGAGGAGCACAGCGCGCAGTTCATCGAACTCGCCCTGCAGATAGTAGTACTCGGCCAGGAGATTGTAGATCTCTTCGCGATGGATCGGTGACACCGATGATCGAAGGGCCGCCCGCATCAGGTCGGCGGACTTCCCCGCATCGGACTCTATGAGCGAGGCGTAGAACAGCATGTTGCCGTCGCGCAATTCAGACGATGTCAGTGATGACAGAGAATCTTCAGCCTGTTGGATTTGGCCCTTGGTAATCAGACCGTAGATGGACTCGGCCCCGGAAGGGCCGGCGATGGCCACCGTCGCGGTCAATAATGCTATCGCTACTCTGGCGATCATATCAGATACGCTCTGTTGTGACCGGTCAGCCAATACCGATGAGGCTCGTATCGATCATATCATCGGCGGCCGTAGGCGGGCGCTGGGGTTGACGGTCTTCCAGGCGATGGACAACTTGCTTGAT
This sequence comes from uncultured Ignavibacteriales bacterium, assembly GCA_964526835.1. Classification (GTDB taxonomy): domain Bacteria; phylum Zixibacteria; class MSB-5A5; order GN15; family FEB-12; genus DAOSXA01. The sequence goes on along the minus strand of CAZGMK010000008.1, from coordinate 96,541 downwards.
CTTGTCGATATCCTCCTGCTCGATATAGATGCGCAGGAGACCGAGGACAGCTTCAATATCCTGAGGCTGATTCTCCAGAATGGCAAGCAGGCGCTGTTCCGCCACGTCGAGTTCGCCTTTCTTCTTGTAGAAGTCGGCCAGCGTCATGAGAGCCTTGTGGTCTTTCGGTGAATGCTTCAGGATTTTCTGGCAGATATCCACGATGTCGCCGAAGCGGCCCAGATCGAACAGCACTTTCTCCAGGCGATCGATCGCCTGGTGGCCTTCGGTCGGCACGGCATCGATAAGCTTGTTCCAGAAATTAACGGCGTCTTCCTTGCGCCCTTCCGCCAGATATGAATCGCCGATGGCCAGATAGGCGGGTACGAATTTGGGGTCAAGCCCGAGAGCTTCTTTGAACAGAACCCGGGCCTTTCGGCGTTCTCCTTTGGACTCCTGCTCAAGGCCCATTTGATAACGAAAGTAGGCCAGTGGCTTCTTGGACTTGTCACCTTCAATCTTAAGAATCTGGGCGGCTGTGTCGAAGGCATCCTCCCACAGCTTCAGGTGCTTCTGAACTCTCAGGAGAGTCTGCCAGGCCCAGCGGTTGGCGCCGTCGTAGGAGATCATCTCCTTGAGGGCGGCCTGCGCTGTATCGTACTCCTCCAGGGCCAGATAATCCAGGCAGAGCTGTTTCAATATAGCAGCCCGCTCCCGACGGTCAAGGCCGCTGCGAAGGGTCAGGTCCTTGTCGATCTGCAATGCCCGATCGGGCTTACGATGCTCCCTGAGGATGCGTGAAAGGCGCAGATAAGCATCGATGTTACTCGAGTCCTCCGCCACCACCTGGCGCAGCTTGGAAAAAGCCGTTTCGGGACGGCCATCGAGAAGGTCGCGCAGGGCCTCGACATAACGCTCCGACTCGCTCCGGCGCGGCCCCCGGACGTAGCGGTCATACAGCCAGTAGAAACCACCCGCAGCGGCCAGCAGAACTAGAAGAATGACAAAGTACTCAACCAGCATATTCTACCTACCCTCAGAGGTTATCGTGTTCATCGAGGGCGACCTCGGCCTGAGCCTGCATCTGGTCGGCCCCCTTGAGCAGATCCGCCGACTCCTCGATCGGGCGGTTACGAAGAATAGTCACCTCGCCTTCAAGGGCCTTGATCCTGCGCCGAGCCGATCGCAGCTGGACCGAGTGTCGGATATAGACCGAGATAAACAGGAACAACGAAACAACGACACCTGCGACAAAGGCCCAGAAGACAACAGTTATGAGCGGTACGTTGACATACTTCGCCCAGATCAGGTTAACGCTGACCGTCTGCGTCTGGCTGGAGTTGTAGTAGGCGAAAGCCACTACCACTATCACCACCGCCGCGATTAGAATGGCCCTCAAGGCCCACATATATCCTCCAGGGACTGAGTGACCGGCATCTTCCCGACCACCGTTTCGACGCCAGGCGGCCCGGGAATCGGCCCCGGTCTAACCTTCTTCCTCAGACGCTTCTTTCTTCTCTTCATCAAAGAACTCGAGAGACTGGACGATTTCCATGAACTCGGACTGAATGCGGTTGTAGTAAACCCACTCGCCGATCACATGGAACGCCACAATGGTCTTGCCTTTCTTAACGCCCAGGATGCTTCCGAAGTAGTTCTCTTGAACCTGCTTGCTGCCGACCCCGGAAGCGGAAAGAGCGACATCCTGCTTGTACTGAACCTTTCCCGTCCAAAGCAGGGCGCGGTGACCATCGATCTCCATTACTTTGCGACCGATCGATACAACCGGCTCCCAATCGCGCTGGCTCTGGAGAATCTCAAATTCCTTAAGGATTTCGTTCTTTTGATCGGATTGATAACTCTGGGAGACCAGCGAATCAACAAAGGCAAAGGCTCCCATGCTGGTGGTGTCCGCGTAGACCGTAATGCGAGGCACCTTGGTATAGTCGGGGTTGTTAAGGTAATACGGCGGTGTTTCCCAGTTCTTCTGGGTAAGGATGACGCGGAAGGCATCCTCCTCGTAGCCACGGCTATGGCTCCAGTTATCATTGATCTTGAAGCTGAAATCGTACTTGGCATCGCGATAGACCTGATTCTCAACCTCGCCCGCTCTGGGTTTACGCCTGCGGGCATCAACAACAGGAACGGCCATCAGCAGGGCCATCGCGATCAAGAGCAGTCTTCTCATGGCATCTCCTTAAGGTCTGCAATGACTTAACCCTTTGCTTCCAACCTTTGAATTTATACAGATTTAGTCAAGAAATAAATGGAAAAAGCGACCGGACCGCCGACTGAACTCCCCGCGCCGACCGAGGCCCTGCCGTCGGCTGCAGTATCAGTTCGGAAAACAGGGAACTAGTGCATCGGCGTGTCAGCGGAAGCCAATGGCTTGACGACGCATGCGCGCCAGATAATGCGACATTGTCGTGAAGGTGAAATCGCCCAGGAGCTTGTCCAGCTTGATAGCGAGCAGATTGGTGGAACCGTGGCTGCGGAGTCGCTGTATGAGGCTGAGCCCTTCGACCTTGGGCGGGTCGGGATCCAGTTCCCAGGGATGTATGTAGACGATAGCTGGTTGCCCGCGACGGTTCATACGCTGAACCACCTTGCGTGTGAACCAGTATGGCATATGGCGCAGGTACCCGCCGCCTGCTGCGGGCATGTTCTTGCCCAGGAACCGATACGTAGAGGCCGGCACCTCATACAAATACCGACCGTTCTTGCACTCCATCAGAAAGAGGCGCCGGGGCCCATCGGGCATGCCGTACAGGTCGTGTTTGATCGGGAAGATGGAGCTGTCGTACTCGAAGCCGAGTTCCGCCAGGATCTCGAAGGCCCACGGTATTCGTCGGCTAATGGACCAACTCGGGGCCCGATAGCCTTTCGGTCGAACGCCACAGGCTTCCCTGATCGCATGCATGGCGCGAAGTGTGTCGCGTCGGAATTCATCGGGCTGCATCTGGTCGATGCGGCGGTGGTAGTAGCTGTGACAGGCCACTTCGTGGCCGTGGTCGGAGATCATCTTGATCAGGCCGGGATGCTCCTTGGCGCACCAGCCCAGAACGAAGAAGGTCGCACGAACATCGTGCCGACGCAGCAGTTCCAGAAGACGGCGCGTGTTAAGGACAATAGTGGACTTGAGATCGGGCCAGCGATTGACGCCGTACTCAGCCTCCAGAGCCTGGACGACAAACCACTCCTCCAGGTCGACGGTCATAACATTGATCGTATCGTTGTACGGTACGGACATGCTCGGCCTCATACGTGCGGTCTGTCAGCGGCGCCCGCCCTGACGATTGGAGACCATTCTGGCCTGTCCGGATTCCGGCGAGTCCGATCCGGCGCCCCGAGAGCGCGATCCACGTACCTGTGGCGGCCGACCCTTCGGCTGTTTGTACTCGTAGCCGTAGTAGCGATAGTCGTACTGGTAAGGCAGAGCGGCGTTCATGTTGTTCATGACCACTCCCAGCAGTCGGTTGCGGCTGGGGCCGAGGATATCCAGGGCGCGGACTACCACGTCCTGCTGGGTCGATCCGGCCTTGACGACCATGAGGGCGGCGTCGAGCTTGGGGGCCAGCAGCATCGGGTCGGATACGGGCAGAACCGGAGCGGTATCGATTATGATCAAATCGTAGGCGGCCTTCAGGTCTTCAATAAGGACCGATATCGACTCGGCATCGAACAGACGCGTCGGCTCGTCGTGCTGCGACCCGGCCAGCAGCAGGTCGAGCTTGTCGATACTCGTCTTTCGGATGGCGTCGGCGGGTGCATAGCCCTCGCTCAGTATCTCGCCCATACCCGGTCGGCGATCCATAACAAAAAGCCTGTGAATCGACGGCCGCCTGAGGTCGCAATCGACAATCAGCGTCTTGATACCTTTGTGCATCGCGGCGGTGATGCCAAGGAAAGCGCAGACCGTTGATTTGCCTTCCGAGAGCATGGCTGAAGTTACCATCAGGCTTTTCAGCTCAGTACCGTAGCCGGCCTGTTCAACTTTCTGCAGAAGACGGCGGAACTCGGTGGCAAACGGCGACTCAAGAGCGAAAGCGTCTATGATTGACTGGCGACGTGGTTTCATGGTCTGATCAGCATTCTCTACTTCTCCTGTCCGATTCGACCGAGAGCCGCTGAGATGTCACTGAATACACGCTCAGCCTCGTCCAGAACCCTTCGCGACCGTGAAAGAGACGGGTTCTTGTCAAGGGCGATCCGATACTGTTCCAATCCCTGGCTCCAGGACAGGCGGGCTTTCTGGAGATAACAGTTGCCCAGTTCGACGATCAGGTCAACGTAGTGCGGATTCTTTGCTATCTCCGAACGAAGGAAGTTGATGCGGTCATTGAGAGTCTCGCTACCAGCCGCCGAGAATGTCAGAACCGCCTTGAGATAGAAGTCCGAGTACTGGCGACGGTAGTGCTCGGCATGATCATCCCTGACCCGGCTGATCAGATCGTAGGCGACCTCGAATTCACCGCCCCTGAGAGCTTCGACCCCCTTGTGGAAAGTCGATGTCTCATACTCCGGGCGAATCAAGCGAGATCGATCGAAATGCTCGGAGACCCGGGAAATGACACCCTCGAAAAGGTCGCTGTCCTCTCTGCGTATGGCGTTCAACAGCAAGGCCAGGCCGAGATTGAGGTAGGCCTCGGCGTAGTACATGTTGAGGCTGATGGCCTCCTGGAATTCACGAACGGCTCTGCTGCAAGACCCGGCCCCCAGATAGGCGAGGCCGAGATTGTTTCGGTAGTCGGCGAAGCCCGGCCGCATTCTGACAGCCTCGGCGGCCGCTCTGGCGGCTTCGGCGGGACGGCTCAGGGCCCTCAGCGCCAGGCCAAGAAAGTTGAGTGCTTTGTGCTGTTCGCCGCCGGAGTCGATGGCCTGGGTGAACAGGTGCGCCGCCTCATGATAGAGGCCCTTGTAGTAGAATGCAACTCCCAGGGCCACCAGACGCTCCGGGTCGGCGTCGGCGAGCGCGCTCTCGTAGGCATCAAGAAGCTGCTCGAACTCTCTCTTAATCTCGCCGTGACGGAGTTTCACGAGGCTGAGGACCTCTTCCGAATTGACCTCGTATGGGTGCTGTGAGCGCAGCGTCTCCGTGGGGACGCCGTTAACAATGACGGTCGAAGTCACGGCCGACAGGTCGCTGTCATTGGTGGTCTGGATGATGTACTCATTGTCACCGCACACAACGCGGCTCTTGAGGCGATATGTTTCCATAGCTCCTACCGTCGAAAACGGAGTTTCTCGATCTTGGGGACAGTCGCCAATACCGGCAACTGCAGTATCTCTTCTGCATCCTCAACACGCTTGAACGACTTGTCGAGCATCTCGGCCATGAACACTGCCCCGCCGCCGACAACAAGTCCGAGCAACACACCCATGACGATGATCTTGTTTCGGTCCGGCCAGATCGGCGCCAGCGGCACCCGCGCCGGTTCGATGACCTTGTACTTGGTGCGATCCTTGGCCCTTTCGGAGAGAATCTCCACGGTGGTCTCTTCACTGCGAAAGGCGTCGCGATATCGCCGGGCCTCTACTGCGCGGCGTTCGAGTTCAGCTATCTCCGACTCCAGCCGCGGTAGAGCCGCCAGCCGCTGGTCGAATCGAGCGAGCGAATTCTGCAATCGGTTTACTTTCGATTCGAGGACATCGATTTGCTCGTTGACGATGAAGTAGCGCCGCAGCAGGGTGCGCTGGTTCTCGGGATAGGATGCGAAGCGCCGGTCCACGGCTCTGGCCACCTCTCGCTCAAGCAAGCGCATATTGTCATTCAATCGGATATTAACGTTTATGACATTCTGTTCATTCCAGGCATACTTCTCCATCATGCTGGCGTAGGACGAGATCTGCGCGTCTATCTGCGCGCGCAGTTCGATCAGGCTATCAGTGAAATGAAGTCTGATCTTCTCCAACCCGAACTGCTCGAGTCGACGGTTGATGGATTCGCGTTCCGACTGAAGATCACTGATCTCAAGTTTGGTGTTGTCGATATCCGAGAGGATTTCGCGGCGGTTGGCATCCGATGCTATGTTCTCGGGTAGCTGCATGCGGGTGAGCCGCTGTCGCGCAGCCGTGAGTGAATCGAGCAGCTGGTTGTACTCGTACTCGGTCTTCTGCAGTTGCAGGTCGGCGAAGGTCTGGTTGTCGAGGATCTTCTCGAGTTCGTAGGCCGTTTTCTCCCGCTCCATGATCTCAGCCAGACGCGACACCATATCGCGAGCCAGCGTCGGGCTGGTCGAGGTCACGGCGATCCTGATCTGGTCGGTTCCCACGAAACCCACTTCGATCTGCTTGCGCAGGCGTTCGAGCAGAAGGTGGTACTTGAGCTGTTGCAGACTGCGGTCGGGATTCGCTTCTCGCATCTTGGCCGCCCGGCGGGTCAGCTCAGGACTCTCGGCCAGTCCGAGATCCTCGATAAGCTGATACAGATACGTCTGCGAGGTCAATTCGTTCTGCAGGGCCTGCAACTGGCGTCGACGATCGTCGCTGGACATGCGAACCTCGCCGTCGCGGCCGATGATGTTGATGAGTTCGCGTGAGACATTGGAGGGCCGGTCGATCCAGATAATGCTCGAGGACTCGTATATCGGCGTCAGGAAGAACGAGGCTGTGTAGGCCACGGCCCCAACAAGAATGAGCGGTATGATGATCAACCATTTGCGGCGGTAGACGATCGACAGAATCTGCCTGACATCGACGGTCTTCTCTTCGGCGGCGCGGCGTCCCATAGCGTTGGCCCGGTCAGTTACCGGTGTGCTCATCCTCTTCGTTGAGCGCCTGGTACAGAAGCACCGCTGAAGTTACGACGCCGAGAACAGTGGCGGCGGTACCTATGGTAGACCCAAGGAAACCACCGCGCCTGGCGGGCACAACCACGTGGTCCTCCTGGCGCAGAATATAGCGAGCCGGAGACCCGGTTCGTGAATACTCGCGAAGATCAATGGAATAAGATTGAGCGTACTGCAGGTCCTTGGACAGAACCCTGACCTGATCGAGCTCTGCGCCGTCAGTAGGGCCGCCCGCCATGGCAATGGCGTCATATACGTCGAGATTCTCTTCGAAGCGGATCGGACCCGGGGTGTTGACGGCGCCCGTGACGTACAGCACATTCTTCCGCTTGGCGCGCGCAGCCAGGTCCTGCGACGGAAGCCCGGCCGGGGTCATCGGAACCTCGATGGCATCCTTGCGATGAATAGCCGGCAGCGATTCAACATCACCCGAGGCGATCGCCGCGGCCACGTCGATCACTTCGATACTCTGGGCGTCTTTGGCGCCGCGGATGAGGGTTACACGAGATAGATCTCCCTGCGGAGTAATCCAGCCGGCCTCATTGAGGATAGTGATCAAATCGGGGATATGCTCAAAAGCCAGCTTGCCGGGGTTGTTGACCTGCCCGGTCACGAACACATGTTGATAATTGTACTCGGTTACGCGCACAACCGCCTGGCTTATGCGTTTGTTGAGTCGCGACATCTGGCGCACGATATCATCCTGAAGCTGCAGCGGGGTCTTGCCGGACGCCTGAATGCGCCCGACGATGTCGATGCTGATGTAGCCGTCCTGCCCTACTCGCGCGGTGGTGTTGAGAGTGGGATCCTGCCAGAAGCTAATCTGCAGGACATCACCGGGGCCGATCGTGTACTCCTGAGCCACAACCACACTCGCAGCCGCCAGGAAGATAACGGCCAACGCCAGAGCTACGAAATACCGCATACGTGTGTTCTACCTTGTAACTTACATCGTTCAAACAAGTTATTCCCAGAATCGGCAGTTTGGGACGATTTATTGACCCTCGTAGCCGATCCAGGGCCTGGTTCAGCCGTGTTCACTGTCGTTCTACAATGAAGTCAGGCACCCGGCTGTTCCCCGGCTTCAAAAACTGCAGCCTGATTGCGGCCGTTTTCTTTGGCCTTGAGCAACGCCATGTCGGCCGCCCAGATCAGCTTCTCGGGCTCGTCGCCATGTAACGGATAGACGGCCGCACCCTGAGAGATAGTGCACTGCACCAGCCCGGATTGGTCCTTCAGATGAACCGGTTGCCGGGCAATTGCGGACTGCAGACGGGCCATGAACCGGGCGCACACCGCCCGGTCAGCCTCGGGCATGACAACGCAGAATTCGTCTCCTCCGTAACGGGCTACAATGTCTATGGAACGAATGGACTCTCTGAGAATTCGGCCCAGCTGGGCAAGGGCGGCGTCACCGGCTTGATGGCCGTGCTGATCGTTTATTGACTTCAGTTGGTCGAGGTCGAAGAGTATCAACCCAAGCTTACGACCGTAGCGCTTGGCGCGAGCGATTTCCTCGGCCAGGCGCTTGATAAGATAGCGCCGGTTGGACAAGCCCGTGAGATTGTCGGTGTAGGATAGCCCTTCCACTTCCTCATGCGACTCAGCGTTTTCCACCAACTCATTAATGTGTGGCTGGAGGCTTTTCAGGCGCCTGTGAATCCTGTTGGGACTCGCCCCGGCGATTGCCAACAGGCCGCGACGTCGGGATGACAGCGGCACGGCAACGACAGTATTCAACCCGTTTCTGCGTAAGTCCGAAATCCAGTCACTCACGACGCTTTTGTCATCGTCAATCTTGTCCAGTGCGGCGACGCCGTGATTCTCGATGCGCTTCAGAAATGTCCCCAGTTCGGTCGACGTGGGCGAACTCAGCCGCAGCGTTTGATTCCCCTTGCAAACCTCAATCGATGCGACGCGGTCGTCGCTCTTGAAGTGCATCAAAGCCACCTGCTTGCACCCGAGGTCGTCCTTAAGGGATGCAACCAGTCGCGGCATTAGCGCCGACGTGCTGCGGCATCGCACCAACCTGGCTAAATCGGCCGGCATGGGCGGGCGACCGTGGCGCTCCCGCGCGATGGATTCGCCGTCCGCAGACCTCAGCCTGTTCTCATACCACTTGACGTGATAAGCCGAAGACAGGGTTTGCGCCAAGGACGAAACGATGAAATCGAAGGTGGCCTGGCCACCGGCACGTCCGCCGGAGCGGATCAGGTACAATCCGTAGAGATTCTGCTGCCAGTAGATCGGGAAATACGTGTCCAGCCCCAGCCCGCACGCCGTGGAGCAGAACGGCTCGGGCAAATAAGGTTTCAGCTCGTCGATCGGCCGAGGCCGATAGTCTCGACACAGACATTCGGCTAATTGACGACTGAACGGAAAGCGCAGTCGACCCCGCGCGACACCGCCAAGGCCGTGTATGAAGTTCGCCACCATGGTTCCGCGTTTCTTGCGCAAGAACAATATGTGGCCGCATTCAAGCGGGCCGATCAACATATCCGACATGCGTCGTGCGACCTCGGCAATGTTGCCGCCCGACGCATTGTGAGACAGAAGCTCAGCGTACTCATCGACCTTCAGTCTCGTCAAGGCGCCGGATTGCCGCTCCTTCCGAATTCGACTCACCAGCAGTATCGCAAGGACGACCGACAACACGGCCAGAGCCGCTATCAGCCAGGTCTGGCTAAGCATAAGCGACAACTCCTCTTAGAGTCAATATACGTCGCCCCGCCAAAGTGTCAAAAAAAACTTCAGTCGTTCCGCCGCAAATAGTTGAAACGGGATCGGCGGCTGAGCAGCCCGGCTCGCCTGAGAATACGAAATACGCGCCACCACGTGGCCCTCCGACCCGACGGGTAACGGCGGCATTGGCGCTTGAGCTGGCGAATCGAAGCAAAAGGATCATGTCGAATGGCCTGCAACACCAGTTGCTCCAAACTTCCCCCCGGAAGTCTCTCCATGTCTTGACGTGTGTCAGGCTGCCGACGAGGGCCCGTTTCCTCACCGAAGCTGTCGACCAGAGTCAGGCGCGTGGGTCCCGCTTTTTTTTTTGCGGTGCTTCGACCGGATCGAAATCGGCCCGGGCGGCCTCGACCGAATCGTAGGCCTTCAGAACATTATCGAATTCGAGCAGGTCATATATCTCATAGACATTAGACACCATGTTGGCCAGCTTGATATCACCGCTGTGGGCGCGGACATCGCGGATATTAGAAATGAATATGCCCCAGCCGGCCGATGAGATGTAATCCACCCCGGCCAGATCCACGACCACTCGATAGCGACCACGTCTCATCAGCGTCTCCAGCACTTCCTCCAGTTCGGAAGCTGTCAACGTATCGATGACACCATCGACCCGAACCTCGGAGACATCGGCACTGCCGCTTTCGGATAGTGATATCGAGATCTTTTCCATGTCGTCAGCGATCGTTTCCAATACCAGCCACGTGCTGATTATAATGGCGAACGGTCCAGGTTTGCAAGTTAAATCATGGCTTGCGCAGCCCCGGATCCCCTGATTCCGATTCAATCGAGCGAACGTCGGCGACAGTCGACCCTGCCGTGCGCTCCGAGGGATCCGCCACCCGGGCTATCAGCAGCGTCATGTCATCGGGTGGCGTTGTAAAGCCCACGAATTCATCGATGGTTCCGACGATGAGCCGGGTCATATCGGCGGCCTCGGTTCGTCCCTCTCCGGCGGCCCGGGCGAACAATTCGCGGAGGCGGTCCAGGCCAAATTGCCTGCCGTCCCGGTCCACCGCCTCTGTGATACCATCGGTGAACATGACAAAGCAATCACCGATCTGCAGGTCTATCGTGACTCCGTCCAGCCGCTCCGCGAATGGTCTCTCGATAGTGACAGGTACGCCCAGAGGCATCCCCCCCGGGTTAATGGTTTCCACGCCGGCCTTGCCGAGCCTGTGAAGGAGCAGGGCATTGTGGCCGGCCGAAACGAGGTCCAGGCGGCGCGTGGCGTCGTCATAGACGGCCAGAATCATAGTAACGAACATACCGGCGGGAATATTGCGGCTCATGTAGTCGTTCACGCGCAGCATAATCTGCCTGGCCGACTCGGTCCTGGGAGCGTGGATCTGGACGACTGTACGCAACATCGACATCACCAGCGAGGCCGGTACTCCCTTGCCGCTGACATCGGCTACGACCAGGCAGTAGCGGTGCTCGCTGACCGCAAAGACATCATACAGGTCACCGCCTACCACCGAGGCGGCTCGGTAGAATGCGTCCAAGTCCAACCCGGGAATCTCCGGCAGATCACGGGGCAGCAGAGTGCGCTGTATCTGTGAGGCGACCTCAATTTCCCGGGTCATCTTCTCACGGGCCGCGATGTTCTTTCGATCCCGCGCCAGGCGCGTCATGATCTCGTTGAATGCGGCCGATATTTCGAAGAACTCCTCGGCTCCCTCCAGGGGCAACTCTGATTCGAGATCGCCGGAGGCGAAGCGCCGGACTCGCCGCGTGATATTGACAATGGGGCGTACAAAGTAGTTTGACAGCATGTAGATGCCGATCAGGCCGAAGAGCAACAGCAACAGCGTCAGGACAATAATCCGTTGCCTGGCATCGGCCAGCGGTTCGGATATGGGGTCATCGGAGTAGACAGCATGCGCATAGCCCAGTAGTTGCCTTTCATTCATTATGGGCACGACCAGATAGTACAGTTTGTCTCCGTCGCTCCGGTAGCTCTGTCTTCGCCCCTCAAGCTGCGGATCGACTCCCGACGGCGGCTCGAAGGTCTTGCCGATATTGCGCGCGTCGTCCGAGTGGGCTCTGATGCGCCCGTCTCGGTCGGTGAGAACGAGTAGTTCGAGTTCTTCGTTGGCACCAGTATAGTTAACCACCAGTTCGTCGAACTCGACATCGGAGCGGCTGCGAATCAAATAGCCGGCGGCCTGATCGGCGACTGTCTTGACCAGGGCGGCGACGGTGCGGTCGAGACGATCATGGAGTTGACGCGCCGTCTGCTGGTCCATGAAGTAGAAGGCGCCGCCAACGATGAACAGAACGATGAACACTGTCCAGAATGAGAACTTGGCCCTCAGCGAGAACATGCGACGCAGCATAGGCTGATCGCCGCCGGCCGGCTGGTCGATCCGCTTGATCATGCGAAGCTCATTGCGCCCGGCCGAGGACAGATACTGGACCGAGTCCATGATCTTGCGAATCATGTAGAATCCGAGTCCCCCTTTGCGTCCGGACTCGACCAATCTCTGCAGGTCCACCGTCCCGCCGGCATCGGGCTGAAACGACCGCCCGAAGTCGATAAACGAAAAGACGACCAGCCGGGGATATAGGACTATCCTAAGTCGCAGAACACCCTTTTGATACAGGTAGGCGTGTCTGATGATGTTGGTCGCGGCTTCTTCGGTGGCCAGCAGGATGGCCTGAGTGTCACGATCGCTGAGGCCGGCGGAGGCGCAGGCGTCGCGGACGGTCCTCTGGATACTGTCGAGATACTTGTCCTCGGCGGAGAACTCGGCGTTGATCTCTTTGATGGGACGTCTCAGCAGCGACATAGGGTCAGCGCCTCCCAATCGGTCGCATCACGTCTGAATCAGTGGATTCAATTGCTGTCGTCCGGCTGCTCCCCGGTTCTGGCATTAAGGCGACGGCGCGCAACCTCAATGTCCTGGCGCACCGTCGGGTGGTCGGGCCTCGCCTGGAGAACCTTGCGCCACTGCTCGATCGCTTTGCGATATTCACCTTCACGACTGTAGTTTATGCCCTGTTGGTACCAGACATCAACAATAGAATCACTGACACTTTCATCGACCCCCAATCGGCTTCGGAAAATGACGTCAAGCTCTTCCAGCAGATCCTCGGGGCTCTCCACGCCCATGTCTCCAGCTAAGGTTACGCTGATCTGCCGGCGCACCTCATCTCGCCAGGCTAATGCGGCCGTGTCGCTGGGGCGGTGGTCGAGGATGTATGTGATTCGACCCAGGGCATCGTAATAGCGATCCTCCTCGATCAGGGACGGTATATCGGCTCGGTATCGTTCTATTGTGGAACTAATGACCTGCTGCTCTTGGCGAGCCAGGCGCTGCTCGCAGTCAGTCTGCTGCTCCATCATCATGCCCCGCCATCGGTCTTCTACAGCCTTGATCGAGTCCCGCGCCTGGCGCCACAGTAACGAATCCTCGTAAGTTTGCTGATACACCAACTCGTGTCCGACCCGGTCAAGGGCATCGGCGATCTCCTGACGTTGCGCCCCCGTGCTGGCGAACGCATCGGCCTGCAGAAACCGTTCGCGAGCGGCCAGGTAGTTGTAGTCGCCCATCTCCCGCAGGCCAAGATCCAGATAGTAGCGGAACATCTCCGTGCGATGATTCGCGATTGCCGCGTCATGGCTCGGGATTACTTCCCTGATGGCGGCCAGTGGATCCAGTGAGAAGGACAAAGTGTGGCCGTGTTCGTCCAGGCAATCATTCTCGGGGAGTCTGGCCCATGCGTAGTCGACGCCGACCCAGCGCCAGCGAAGTCCGCCACCGGCGGCAACGCCCTCGCCATTGTGGCCGGCGCGAAGACTGAGCGAGGTTCGCTCGGCGATTACCCTGCTGAACTCCAGCCCAATATGGAGGGCGACATCATCGTCCTCAATCCGGGTCAAGCCGAGGACAGCCGATACCGTTGACCACTCGTCCAGGGGATATGCGTTCAGTCCCGCACCGGCATTCCACACGCGGGGTGAACCAACATCTGCGCCCGTGTACTGCATCTCCTTGATCGTCAGACCGCGCCAGGCGGCGCCAAGGCTCCAAAGACTATCGATACGGTAGAAGACACCGAGATCAACCGTCGATCCGTGGACATTCTTGTCGTAATACCGGCGGCGGGTTACATTAGTGGCCAGCCCCCCTGAGATTCCTCGACCCATATCCATCGCCAAGCCGATCCGACCGAAATACTGGGACTGCGAGTACACGACCGGTGAGCTGGTTCTGCCGATTTGTCCTCTGGCTTGCGCTCCACCCATAGCTATTGCCAGGCGAAGTCGGCCCCTGAGGTCAGGAGTGGAAACCGAGGCGAGACCACCCTGGACGGACTCATCGAGCCAGGTTAAGTCGCCTACGGCACGCCACCCAGCAGTAGTCAGAATACCGGCAGGATTACGGAGCCAGAGATGGGCCTCCCCGGGCAGCGCGGAGACCTCTCCGCCAAGGGCCTTCAGTCGAGCCCCGTAGCCGTCGAGGACAGCCATCTCGGCGCACGCCCGGCTACCTGCGATGACACTTGCCGCCACCGCGCCCACCGAGACCAAAATGAACAAGACCAAGACAAACCTGCGCATGAGAGCGGATATCTGTTAGACCGTTAAGACCAGCTCAGCCACATAATAACTTCATTGCGTCCGGAGTGCCACAACAAATTGGATTGATTTCGGTCGGACCTTCCCTCTTCGCATTTCGGCGACAGCCAGGTGTGAAAACCCGGTTACGCATAGTGAATAGCGCCGCTCAGTTCACTGCAGAACCGCGCATCAAATGGACAGATCGATGCAAAGGGGCCGGGAACAGTCGGGTTCAGAACCCGCAGACAGCCGAGCTGCCAACATTCTTGAAGGCCGGCCACCGATTTCGCTCGCTAGCCCATCTGGTACTCGGCCGCAGCAACGGTATTGCTCATCAGCATCGCAATGGTCATTGGTCCCACCCCTCCGGGAACCGGAGTAATCCAGGAGGCCTTCTGAGCACAGGCTTCGAAGTCCACATCGCCGACCAGGCGGTACCCCTTTTCGGTCGAAGGATCATCCACCCGATTTACACCGACATCAACCACGATAGCGCCCGGCTTGACCATATCGCCGGTGATTGTCCCGGGTCGGCCGATGGCGGCAATCAGGATGTCCGCCCGCCGGGTGACCAGGGGAAGGTCGGGAGTGCGCGAATGAGCTATGGTGACCGTAGCATTGGCCATCGGGGCCTTCTGCACCAAAAGAGCAGCCACCGGCTTTCCGACGATATTCGAGCGCCCCACGACCACCGCTTCCTTGCCGCAAGGGTCAAGTTCGCAGGCCTCCAGCAGCTTGATGATCCCGTGAGGAGTGCAGGGCAGCAATGACGGTCGGCCCATCAGCATCAATCCGACATTGTAAGGGTGGAAGCCATCGACGTCCTTCTCCGGACGGATGGCCAGAGTAATCGCCGTTTCGTCGATATGCCCGGGCAGCGGGGATTGAACCAGGATACCGTGAATTCTCGGGTTGTCGTTTAGCCGGGCGACGATATCAAGAAGCTCAGCCTGGGGAATATCAGCCGCGCGACGGACGATCTCGGAGTACATCCTGAGCTTCTCACATGCGCGGGCCTTGCTTGCCACATAGGTATTCGAAGCTGGATCATCGCCGACCAGCACCGCAGCCAGACCGGGTATGACGCCGGCCTCGGAGAGTTTGCTGATGCGCGCTTTCAGCCCCTTGCGAATCTGCCTGGCCACTTCTTTTCCGTCTATGATCCGTGCGCTCATGCTTCAGGCTCCTCGTCGCTGGATTGAATGTCTTCGCCGGGGGATTCGACCTCTGCCACGCCGGCCGCCGTGTCTTCCTCGATCTCCGGTCGCGGACCGGTGATGTCCTCCGGGCTGAAGGTCTCCAGATCGAAGTCCAGACGAAACGGTTCGATGCGGAGGGCCCGGCCGGAAGTCTCATCGACCTCCAATACCAATCCGGAGAGCTTGACATCGTCGGTGGCGGTGGTGAAACGCTTCGGCATACCGGTGATGAATCTACCCAGCGAAGGGCCTATCTGCATGCCTATGACGCTGCGATGCGGGCCGGTCATGCCGGCATCAGTAATGTATGCGGTCCCGCGCGAGCTTATCTGGCTGTCTGCTGTCTGGACGTGAGTGTGGGAACCGATGACGGCGGATACCTTGCCGTCGAGGTGGTAGAACATCGCCTGCTTCTCCGACGTCGCCTCAGCGTGAAAATCCACGACGATGACGGGAGTCTCTCGAAGCAGCAACTCGATAGTCTTCTCGCCGATCTGGAACGGGCAGTCAATATCCTTCATGTAGGTCCGTCCCATCAGGTTGACGGTTGCGAATTTGACGCCCTGTATATCGTGAACATACCAGCCCCGACCCGGCACCCCGGATGGGAAATTGGCCGGACGCAGGAGCAGGGGATCATCGTTAACCATATATTCGATTATCTCAACCCGATCCCATATATGGTTGCCGGATGTCTGCATGTCCATTCCATAAGAGAACATCTTGCGTGACATCTCGGGCGTAACGCCGAAGCCGCCGGCCGCGTTCTCCACGTTGGCGATAACGTAGTCGACGTTGTGTTTCCGGCGCAGGGGTTTGATCATGTGAGCACAAGCCTGACGTCCAGGGCGGCCGCAGACATCGGCCACGAAGAGGATTGTGACGGACATGGCGCAGCGCTTTCTAAGACGGGCGCCGTGTTGACATCTCCGACGACCGCCCGCCGGTATCGTCGGTCAAGCATTTCGCCGCCGGCGCCTGGCCGGCGGCACGATTGTGTACAATAAGCGGCATGGCGGGGCGGCGGTCAAGCACTGCCCCGGCAGCGTTATTTGGCGTATTCGGTGGCCCGGGTCTCGCGGAGAACCGTCACTTTGATCTGCCCCGGATACTGCAACTCGTTTTCGATCTTGTGCGCGATGTCGCTGGCCAGAATCTCCGAGGCCAGGTCATCGAGCATCTCATTCTGGACGATGACTCGCACCTCTCGACCCGCCTGAATCGCATAGGCCTTGGAAACACCCTTGAAACTGTCCGCAAGATCCTCAAGCTGTTTGAGGCGCTTAATGTAGGCCTCGAGCGGCTCTCGACGCGCCCCCGGGCGAGCCCCTGAGATGGCGTCGGCGGCCTGAACCAGCACCGGATAGGGCGAAGTCATGGGCACGTCGCCGTGGTGTGACTCGATGGCGTTAACGACGTGCTCGTCCTCGTTGTACCGGCGCATGAAGTCGGCGCCGATCTGGGTGTGTGTACCTTCGGTCTCACGATCGATGGACTTACCGATATCATGAAGCAGGCCACAGCGTTTGGCGAGAACGTCATCGAGCTTGAGCTGGGAGGCCATCAGCCCGGCCAGCATCGCCACTTCCTTGCTGTGGGCCAGGACATTCTGACCGTAGGAACTGCGAAAGTGCAGCTTTCCCAGAGACTTGATCACATCCGGATGGAGCCCGTGGACGCCCAATTCGAAACAGGCCTGTTCGCCGGCTTCCCGGATGATGACCTCCATCTCCTTGGTAGCCTTCTCGACCACTTCCTCAATTCGCGTCGGATGGATACGACCGTCAGCGATCAGCTTCTCCAATCCCATGCGAGCGATCTCCCGGCGCACCGGATCGTAGCCCGACAGGATAACCGCCTCGGGAGTATCGTCGACGATGACATCAACGCCCGTGGCGGTCTCGAAGGAACGGATGTTTCTTCCCTCACGGCCAATGATTCGACCCTTCATCTCGTCGTTTGGCAAGCTCACCACCGACACCGAATTCTCGACCGTATGCTCAGCGGCGCACCGGTAGATGGCCTGAGTGACGATTTCTCGAGCCTCTTTCTCAGCGTTACGTTCGGCCTCCTCCTTAACTTCCTTGATGTAAGCGGCCGCCTCCATTTTGGCCTTCTCCAGCATATTGTCCATAAGCTGTTTCTTGGCCTCGTCGGCGGACATCCCGGCGATCTTCTGCAACTGCTCATTCTGCTGAGCTATGACACTTTCCAGCTCTTGTTCCTGCGCTGCAAGCTTCTGCTCGCGGCTGCGCAATGAGTCTTCGCGGCTCTGAAGCTGTTCATTACGGGAATCGAGAAAATCGATCTTCTTCTGGACCGACGATTCCTGTTCCGACAGGCGCTTTTCGATCTTCTCCAGCTCACGCCGCTTTGCTTCGGCCTCTTCTTCGAAATCGTGCTTACGCTTAAGCCATTCCTCGCGAGCCTCGACTGCGGCCTCGCGGCGTTTTATCTTCGCATCGTTCTCGGCGTCGACGATCAGGCGCTCGGCCTGCTTGCGAGCCGATTCCACCTCGGAGCGACTGGATCGCTGGACCGCGCGCCGCGTCACCAGAAACGCCAGTATTCCCGCAATCAGGGCAACGACCACGGGTATCAATATATCTGACAACATCTTCTCTTAACCTCCCACCACACCGCCCGGGGGCGGGGGTGACGGATCTATGATAAAGTCATGGACAGGAGAAAAACGATCTGGAAAGTCGCGAAACGGAGGGCCGTGTCATTCGCCGCGCAGGCGCGGACTTAACTCCCACGCCTCATCAAGACGCGAGAGAAGGCCATCGGCCTGAGCATCGACTTGACTCGTGAGTTGATCCATACTCTCGCGGGTTTCCAGGAGCTCGGAGGCGATCGACATTGCCGCCAGGATGGCTAATCGATCTCGGCCCTGCACCTTAGATGCCTGTGCGAGGTCCCGCATGCGGGCATCAACATAATCAGCCACGCGACAGATGTGCGCCTGATCACTGACCCCGGTTATCGGGTATTCCTCCCCGAATATGTTCACAACTGCTTTATTCTCAGCCCGAGATTCCGACATTGCCGTACCGTCAACCACCAATTTGGTCGTGTTTCCCTATCCTACTAATTGGCAATAATTTGCCCTACGGCAATCGTCGCTGTCAAGAAAAAAAGCTCTATCCTGTCAGCTTTTCAAGTTCTTCAAGGCGACCGAGGATACGGGTCAGCTTCACCCGGGCGGCCTCGCTGCGGTCGGCCGTGGCAAGCTGTAGCTGCTGGTAGCTTCTCTCCAAATCACTCAATTCCGCCTTGAGCTGCTGATTACGCGACTGCAGTTGAGCATTCTCCTCCTGCAACCGTTTCAGATCGGACAGCATCCGCTCGACCTTCTGAGCCACTTGCTGCAGCTTGGGGTCCATGTCTATTTGTCCCTGATTTCGGCGTTGAAGTCCTGCTTTAGCTTCCTGATCACTTGCTCCTGGCGTTTATCGACTTCCTCACTCTCAAGACTCCGATCATCGGAACGGTAGGTTATCGCGAAGGCCAGCGACTTCTTGCCCGCCGCAATCTGCTTGCCCTGGTAGAGGTCGAAGATCTCAACTGACCGGGCCAAGCCACCGGCGGCGTCCTTAATCGCACAGATGAGGTCTCCGGCCGGAACACTCTCATCAACAATGACGGCCAGATCGCGATGGGCGGCGGGGAACTGAGGTAGCGGCTTGAACTGGGTCAGCGGAGATCTTGCCGCCACGAGCGGGGCCAGACTGACCTCAAGACCGACTACGGGCTGTTTGATATCAAATCGGCTGAGTACCTGGTCGGTGAAGCGCCCAATTCGTCCAATAACCGCACCGTGCAGAAAGAGGGCAAACGACTGGTCGGGCTCAAAGTACCCGGCGCCGCCGAAAGAAAACTCCAACGCCGGCCACCGGAAGTGGCTCCGCAGAATTTCCAGGGCGCCGGTCAGATCGTAGAAGTCGAGTTCCCGCGGGACCTGACGCCAGCCCTGCTCGGTCTGCCCCGAAACCATCAGGCAAAGACGCTCCTCCTCAACCGGTTCTCCATCGCCATTCGATGGTGGAAGATAGACCTTACCTATCTCAAAAAGGCGCAGGTTCAGGCTGCGGTGAGCGATATTGTGGCTGACAACTCCAAGGTCGGGAGGGATCAGTGAATTGCGCATTATATCCAACTCGGACGACAGGGAATTAGCCAGACGGACCATCGGGAGGCCTGGGTGAAGCCATTCGGCGAGCTTGCCGTTGGAAAGACCCGAGGTATAAATCTCGTCGAAGCCGGCCCCGGTCAGTAGGCGACGAATATCGTCTCGGAACTCCTCCTGCTCAGGGGCCGGAGTATAGAGCGGACCGACATTCTCGACCGCGTCAGGCACCGAAGCGTAGCCCTCAATTCGGACCACCTCTTCGATCAGGTCAATTTCTCGCTCGATATCCGGTCGAAACGTCGGGACGGTTACCAGCATGGGATCGGATCGCTCCACCGTGAACCCCAGGCATCGGAAAATATCCACCATCCGGTCGGTTGAATAGCCGGTGCCGAGGATTTTGTTGCAACGCTCGGGACGATAGCTGATTGTCCTTGGTTCGATTCTGCGGGGATAGCAGTCGACTATTCCATTACAGACCTCTCCCCCGCACAGCTCGGCAAGAAGCTGGGCCGCTCGATTGATAGCGTATTCGATACCGTTGGGATCGGTGCCGCGCTCAAACCGATATGATGATTCTGTATTCAGACCGAGATGCCGACGGCTTTTGCGGATCACCGAAGGATTGAAATAAGCCGCCTCGAGCAGAATGGTCTCGGTGTCGTCCTCGACCTCTGAGTCCAGACCGCCCATAACGCCGCCCGCCGCAACGGCTTCCCGGCCATTAGTAATGAGGAGTACATCAGGCGTCAGCTTGTGCCTGCGCTCATCGAGCGTGGTGAACTCCTCGCCCTCGCGAGCCCGCCTGACCACCACTCTGTTGGAGCCGAAGCCACCGAGGTCGAAGGCATGCAGAGGATGGCCACACTCCAGCATGACGAAGTTAGTCACGTCTACGACGTTATTGATCGGCCGCATGCCGGCTGTAATCAGCTTCTTCTGCAACCACCACGGAGACTGTCCGACGGAAATGCCGCGAATGACCCTGGCCGCGTATCGCGGACAGGCATCCTGGTCATCAATGGCGACACTCACGTGCTTTCGGGCCGGCTCGTCGATCTGCTGCAGCCTGTACTCGGGCCGTTTGAGCGGGACGCCGCCCAGGGCGGCCAGGTCCCGAGCGAGCCCGAGTGCACACAGGGAATCCGGGCGGTTCGGTGTGATCTCGAAGGTTAATATGTAGTCGTCGAAATCGAGGTAGTCGACCAAAGGCGTCCCCACGGGGGCATCGCCCGGAAGAACCCAGATGCCGGAGTGATCATCGGAAAGGCCGAGCTCACGCTGCGAGCAGATCATCCCAAACGACTCGACGCCCCTGATTTTGGCCCGCTTGATACTAAAGCCGCCCTTGAGACAAGCGCCAATTTGGGCGAAGGCGATCTTCTGCCCCTCGACGACATTGGGCGCCCCACAGATCACCTGGAGAGTGTCTGAGCCGGTGTCGACCCGGGCTAGCTGTATCTTGTCGGCCTTCGGAACCGGTTCCAGCGCGACGACCTGGCCGACAATCACGCGATCGAAGTGACCCGAGGTCGACTCGATCTCTTCGACTGCGTCGCCGCAGAGAGTCAACCTGTCGGCCACTTCATCGACAGGCCAATTCAAACCGGTGAGCTCAATGAGCCAGTTATACGATATCTTCATGATCTGGCGATCTATATGAACTGCCTGAGAAAACGCACGTCACTGTTAAAAAAGAGGCGAATATCATTAATGCCATACTTCAACATAGCCGGTCTTTCTACTCCCATACCAAAGGCATAGCCGGTGTATTTCTCGGGATCAATATCAGCCATCGAGAGGACGGCGGGGTCGATCATGCCACAGCCCAGAATTTCCAGCCACCCGGTTCGCTTGCAAACAGGACAGCCCTGTCCGCGACAGAGAAAACACTCGACATCGACTTCGGCCGATGGTTCAGTGAAGGGAAAGAACGAGGGACGGAACTTGAGCTTAAGACCGGGGCCGAAGTAGGCGTGGCAGAAAGCCACCAGACATCCCTTCAGGTCGGACATGGCCACCCCCTCGTCAACCAGGAACCCATCGACCTGATGGAAGGCAACGTGGGCGCGAGCCGAGATGGCCTCATTGCGAAAGCACTTGCCGGGGGTGATGGCCTTGACCGGGGGCTTGCCGGCGCGCAAAGCCCGCACCTGGACGGGTGTAGTGTGGGTGCGCAGGAGGCGTCCGCCTTCCACGAAGAAAGTGTCCTGTTCATCGCGGGCCGGATGGTCATCCGGGAAATTGAGAGCAGTAAAATTGTAGTAATCGGTCTCGATGTCCGGACCATAGGCTATCTCAAAACCCATGCGCTGGAAGATCGCGCAAATGTCCTTGAGCGTCTGGTTGAGGATATGGACTACCCCCTGGCGCGGGTGCGTCCCGGGCAGGGTAGGATCGAACCTGGGACCGGTACGTTCTGTGGACGAAAGCCTGTTCTCGGCCCGTTCGAGCAGCGCCGCCAGTTCACTGCGAGCCTTATTGGCCGCCGCCCCAACCTGCTTACGCTCCTCGACGCTCAGATCCTTCAAGCCTTTGAGAATCGCATTGAGACGACCCTTGCGACCAAGAATGCGTACCTGAAGCTCCTTAACGGAAGCGAGCGAATCGGCACTCCCGATTCGCTCCTGGGCTTCCTGCTTTATCCGGACGACTTCTTCAAGAAGCGACATAGACATCCACTCTCCGGACTACTCGGCCCCGGACGCAATCTGCGCCAGATTGCGGAAAGTATCCATGTCGCGCGCCGCGATGTCGGCCAGTTGTTTGCGGTTGAGCTCGACGCCCGCCCTCTTCAGCCCGTTAATGAGACTTGAGTAGTTCGTGTCGCACATGCGCGCGGCAGCCGATATACGGGTAATCCAGAGACTGCGGAACTCGCGCTTTTTGTTGCGGCGGTCCCGATAGGCGTACTTCAGGCCCTTGTTGACTGTCTCCAGAGCGGTGCGATAAAGGCGGCTGCGCGCGCCGTAATTCCCGCGAGCCCGTTTCAGCACCTTCTTATGACGCTGATGCGCGGCAACGTTGTTCTTTGTACGTGGCATTCTGTCTATCCTTCAGTCTTACATAACCGCTGCGATTAGTACGGTATCAGCTGACTAACCCGCTTACGATCTGCTTTGGAAACCAGGGTGGGCTGTCGCAATTGCCGGATCCGTTTGGGGCTCTTCTTGGTCAGGATGTGGCTCTTGTAGGCCTTGAAGCGCCTGATCTTGCCTGACGCCGTCCTCTTGAACCGTTTGGCGGCGCCGCGCTGAGTCTTGATCTTTGGCATAGTAGTACTCTATTTCTACGTGTCTGTTTTGCTTTCACAAGTGGTCTATTCTTCGCTATCGTCCCGGTTCAACTCCTCGGCTTCGGCGGCCGCTTCTTCGGCCTGCTGGCGAACATCCTCTTTGATTTCTTTCTGCGGCACACCCGACTTGATCTGTTTCATGATCTCGCTTCGGGGACTGACAATCATGCTCATATGGCGGCCTTCGCGTTTCGGCGGCTGGTCGACCTGAGCGATGTCCGAAACATCTTCAGCAATACGCTCAAGCAGTTCCTTGCCGCGATCGGTGTAGGCCAACTCGCGGCCCCGGAACATCACAAAAGTGCGAACCTTACTACCCGACATCAGAAAGTCGCGAACGTGGCGTAGTTTGAACTCGTAATCATGATCGTCGATCTTGGGGCGGTAGCGCATCTCCTTCAGCTGGAAACTGTGCTGCCGCTTCTTCGCCTGTTTCTCCTTCTTGGCCTGCTCATACTTGAACTTGCCGTAGTCGAGAATCCGACAGACCGGCGGGCGGCTGTTCGGTGCAACCTCGACCAGATCCAGATTCAACTGGTTGGCTTTTTCCTGAGCTTCCTTAACCGGTACGATCCCCAGTTGCTCACCCTCCGGGCCGATCAGTCGGACCGGCGAAACACGGATTTGGTGATTAACTCGCTGTGACTTCGTAGCTATGTAAGTGCTCCTGGCTTAACGGTTCCAAGTTGTTTCTCGTCCAGGCCCCTGGAGGCGATCTCAGCCCTGAGCTGGTCAATAGCCTCGATCACGGTGAGTACACCCTGATCACCTTTACCTTGTCGCCGCACCGAAACCGAGTCCTTTTCGGCTTCTCGGCCGCCGACTACGAACATATAAGGCACCTTCATGAGTTCGGCATCGCGAATCTTCGCGCCGATCTTCTCCGAGCGCAGATCGACCCTGGCCCGCATACTCTCCTCACGGAGCCGGTTGCAGACCTGGTCGGCGAACTCGTTGACCTCATCGGTTATCGGCAGCACCCGGACCTGCTCAGGGGCAAGCCAAAGCGGAAAACGCCCGGCGTAATGCTCCACCAGACAACCGAAGAAGCGTTCGATCGACCCCAGCAGCGCCCGATGGATCATATAGGGCCTCTGGGGCTGACCATCGGCGCCAATATAGGAAAGATCGAACCGTTCCGGCAAGGAAAAATCAAACTGTATCGTGGAACATTGCCATGAACGGTTCAGGGCATCGCGGATTTTAATATCGATCTTGGGGCCGTAGAAGGCTCCGCCGCCCTCATCAACCTCGAAATCCAGCCCGACTTTGCCCAGCACGCTGGCCAGACCTTTCTCGGCCCTTTCCCAATCCGCCGGATCGCCGATCGCCTTTGCCGGACGGGTTGACAGGTAGATGTCATACTTATCGAAGCCGAACGAATGGAGCATATGAAGACAAAAATCCATCAGCCACACCAGTTCCGATTCCATGTCTTCCTGGGCCACGAAATGATGAGCGTCATCCTGGGTGAACCCGCGCACGCGCATAAGACCGTGCAGTACTCCGGTTTTCTCGAATCGATACACCGTACCCAATTCCGCCCACCGCAGCGGGAGGTCCCGGTACGACCAGCGCCGCGACTTGTACATGGTGACATGGAACGGGCAGTTCATGGGCTTCAATTGATAAGCCTGCCCCTCCACTTCGACCGGCTTGAGCATATCATCCGAGTAGAAGCCGGTGTGGCCGCTGCGAACCCAAAGATCGTAGTGGGCGATGTGCGGTGAAAACACCAACTCATAGCCGGCCCGAATATGCTCGACGCGCCAGAAGTTCTCGATCTCGTTGCGAACGGCGGCTCCCCGGGGCAGCCACAAGACCAGTCCGGCTCCGACATCATTGGAAATAGTAAAGAGTTCGAGTTGCTTTCCCAGGGTCCGATGGTCGCGTCGCTTGGCCTCCTCGAGACGCTCAAGATAATCATCCAGCATCTTCTTCTTGGGATAGGCCACGCCGTAGATGCGCTGCAGCATCTGCTTTGACTCGTCACCACGCCAGTAGGCCCCGGATGAGGAAATGAGTTTGAAGGCCTTTATTAGGCCGGTCCGCGGAATGTGGGGGCCCCGGCAGAGATCTTCGAAACGAGAGTGTCGGTAAAACGACACCTGGTCGTCGTCCATCTCCTTGAGCATCTCGACCTTGTAGTCCGCACCCTGGCGTCGGCAATGCTCGATGGCCTCCTCGCGCGACATATCCTCGCGGGCAAAAGGGGCATCTTCCTCGATGATTTCAGCCATCACCTTTTCGATCTTCATCAGGTCCTCAGGCGAGAACGGTCGTTCCACCTCGAAGTCGTAGTACCAGCCCTCGTCAATCGGCGGGCCGATGGCCAGTCGGGCATTCGGAAACACCTCGGTGACCGCTTGCGCCATTATGTGCGAGGCTGAATGCCAGAAGACCTGACGGCCATCAGGGTCGTCGAACTTCAAAAACTCGATCGAGGCGTCGTCGGTCAGGCGCCGCGACATATCGGTCACGCGACCGTCTATGCGCGCGGCCAGCGCCTCTTTGGCCAGCCCGGGAGATATCGACCCGGCAACATCCATAGCGGTTACGCCGGAGTCATACTCGCGAGTGGAGCCATCGGGGAATGTCAGCGTCACTTTCGGCATAACGTCCATCCTCACATAAAAACAGAACGCGGATCGCGATTCCTGCAAGCTGGAATCGGAACCCGCCGCGTCTGCCTTAATAATGGTGGGCGATACTGGAATCGAACCAGTGACCCCTTGCATGTCAAGCAAGTACTCTAACCATCTGAGCTAATCGCCCATCACCTGTACCCTTCGCCCTACTCAGGGCCGGCCGGGTCAATTCAACGCGTCATTATAGCGCGTGAAGTGGATGTGTCAAGCCCAAAATGGCTCGGGGGACGGTCAACGCCGGGTCAGCCGCCGAGGCCCGCCATGGCCATGAATGTCTCGGCCTTGACATATTCCTCGCGAAGAAGGTCGGAGAAGCCCTCCAGATCGGCTTCTGAAAGACCCATGTAGTCGGCGACCCCCTCTCCCAGTTCACCGACCAGATACTGCTGGCCGCGATCGTAGAACGTCTTTTTGGCCAACCAGTTGCCAATGTGCACGATATAGGCGATTGGCGAATCACTTTGAGCCAATTGAGGATAGTGGTGATAGGTGATCGCCTCGCTGAGCTTAGCCGGGAGTTTCCACTGAAGGGCCAGGAAGCCTCCTATCTGGGCATGGTTGTACTTGAGAGTGCGCTCCTCGACCTGGTGGTCCTGACATTCAGTATCGGCGTCTCGCGCGGCCTTGAGCTTCTGGTATTCGGGGGGCAGAAAGCAGCATACGATGAGCTTACCCACATCGTGGAGCAGTCCGGCCGAGAAGATGCTATCCGGGTCCACAATTCCGCGCGACTTGACATGGCGGGCAAGCAGACGGCAACAGAAGGCCGTGGCGAGCGAATGGCGCCAGAAAGCCTCCTGGTATTCCTGGTCCAGTTCGTCGCTTTTGAACATGTCCAGCACCGAAGCCGACAACACCAGGTTCTTAACCGCCTCCATACCGACGATTACCACCGCCTGGCGAACCGATTCCACTTCGCGGGCCAGACCATAGAAGGCCGAGTTGGTGAGCTTAAGGACCTTCACCGACATTGCGGGATCCTCGGCCAGCACCGCCGCGACCTGCGCAGCGGAGGCGTTGGGGTCATTGATGACCTTTTGAATCTGGTGGAAAACGATAGGAGGGGTGGGCAGGTTTCGGATATTGGAGATTACCTGCTTGACCTTATTGTCAATCGGTTCGGTGGTCGTCGTCATCGTGCTACTCTCTGCTCGAATCCTCCGGTGGCATCAGCTCATCGGCCAGCCTGCCGGCGATCCGCTGTTTGATGTCATCTCGCTCATAATACCCGCTCTCGATTCGATCACGAATCTGCTGGACCCTCTCCGGATCGGTCGAGTGCAAGCTGTCGCTGTGGGCGCGAACCCTGGCCCGCAATCCCTTCTCGGAGTAGTCGCCGCTTTGGTCCAGACGGACAGCCTCGGCGATGCGCACCCGTGCATCGCCGGACAGCTGGACACTGTCGGTCCTCGCATGTGCACTTGGCTCATCCTGCCCTCGGTCGCACTGCTCGGTCCGCGCCCGTGGCGGCCTGGCGGCGTTGTTGATCTTGTCTGGTCCGATTTCCATCTTCTCACCTTCCTGTTTCCTATGGCGGTGGCTGCCGCCGGCATCCGGCAGCGTTAAGTCTCCATCAGCTTTTCCCATCTACGAACTGGGGCGCTGAGGGCGATGCGTCGCTGAGGTATTGAAGTATTTTGCTGCTGTTCCTCAGTTCGCCCAGCTCATCCTTTATGCGCTGGTAGCGTCCCTGCAGGTACTCCTCACACTCGCGTACCAGGTTCATATTCTTCTTCACCATGGTGGCGATGCTGTTGACAATCTTCCTGACTTCCGGACTGGCCGAGGCCCGTTCGAAAACCTGCGGCGCTTTCTGCTTGAGAATCGCTACCTTCTCTTCAGAGCGCTTGATTCTCTTGTGGCACCGCTCGATCTCCGTGAATAAATCAAGCAGTCGCTCGTCATTGTTGTACTTGACCGCATCGCGTTGCTTGTCCAGCGTCAGGTAAAGGGACTGATAGAACGAGTATTCCTCCTTGAGGATGAACAGGAGTTTTCGCTCCATCTGCGTTACGTCGGTGTTGTCCATGTCGCCGCTCATGCTGAGGTGCTGAAGCTGCCGGCCGGCTGGGGTTCGGTCTCGGACGCAGGTTCGGCCGGACCTGACCTCGACGCTTCCTGCTCTTTGAGCCCGCGCCAGCCTTGCCGCAGGTTATCCAGTATGTTAATGATATCGTCAATTTTCCCGGTATCTTTCGTGGCTGTAGCGACGTCCGTTTCCTGCACTACGAAAGCATAGATTTTCCCGAGATTCTCGGCGATCACTCCGCCCTTCTCCGGATTCAGCGACGTGTACAGGTGGACGACGAACCTCTTGGCTCGCTCCATCTGCCGGCGGCCTTCGGCCAGTTGCTCGGTCTTGTAGCACTCACTCGCCTGCTGGTAGGCCGCGATAGCGCCGTCATAGACTTGCAGTATCAGGTCTAGTTGCGATCTGCCGTGGGTGTCGACAGTCCGATATGAGCTTATGCTGGTGTCCATTCTCTCCTCCGATGACCTGTATATCGTGTTATTTTCTCTTACCGCTAAGTTGCCAGTTCTTGCTGAGTTGTGTGGCCATAGATGTCAGATAGTCCATCTGCGAGTTCATCTCGGCCAGGGCGTTTTCCATATCCCAGAATTGCTGCATCAGCGATTCACGCCTCATGGCCAGGCGCTCATCAATGTCGCTGATCCGTCCCTTGATGCTTTCGATCTGGCTGTTGATCCCCCGAATCTTGGTATCAAACACTCCGTCCGTGGGCGCGGTCAGTTTGTCGAGATAGGCGAAGGCCTGTGAGGCGACCCCCCGGCTGATAGTTATACTGCCTTCGACTCCGCCGGTAACCTGGCTTTGCCCGAGCGTGACGAGCAGTTTGACCCCGGCGGTGTTTTCGTTGCCTTCGTCGCCCGTCAGATACTGTCCGCGACCCGTGGCGGCCTCGCCGTTGATGGTCCCCGCGACGTCCGTCCCCTCGGTTGACGTGCCTGCGGCCAGACCCAGAATAGTGTGGGCGGAGTTGTCGACTGTCGTATCCATCTCGATTTTCGAACTCGAGCCATACGAGCCACTGGTAATGATCAACTGGCTACTGCCCGAATCCCACGAGACCTGGGCGCCGAGGTGACCGACCCGGCCGTCGGCGTCGAGCTGCCGTTGAATCTCGGTCGCCAATTCCTTGCCGCTGTTGTAGGTCTTCTCAGTCAGCAGCAGAGGCTCTGACGTCAGGCCGTCAATCTTGAGACGAAGCTGGTTGTTAGTGCTGTTCAGGGTCAGTGGACTCACAGCCGGATCGCCTATGGCGGCGGCGGCATAGTTGCCATTGGTCGCCGCGGATGTGACATCGACATCGTAGGTCGCACCGGCCTTCGAATCACCGGTCATCGAGATGAACTCGATAAACTGGCTGGAGGAGGTTCCGGAATCAGTGAAGATATTCACGACCGCCTGGAAGTCGTCGGCCAGGGCTTTGTCAAGAGCACCGGAGTCGGCGATGGCCAGCTTGCTGTTCTCGTCGTGACGAATCCCGATGCCATAGAGCTGGTTGTACCTGGAAGAGACGCCGGTGACGGTCGAGGTGACAATAGATCGTAATCGATTCTGGGTCGTCCAGAGGGTCGAGTCCCCGAAAAGCACCCCCGATTCGCCGGTCTCCTGGTTGTACTTGCTGTGCTCGTTGATGTAGTCCATTGCATCGTTGTAGGCATTGATGAAGCTCTTGATCGAGCTCTTGATGCTGGCCGTGTCGATCTCAGAGCTCACCGTCACCACTTCGTCATCCGGCGTCACCTTCCGGGCGGTGACGTTGATGCCGCCGATAACATCCCCGAAATTGTTGGAGGCTGAGGTAACCACGATCGGCGATCCACCGCCGGAGCTTGATCCCAACTGCAGCCTGGCGTCGGTCGGATCCTGGAGGGTCGGCGCGAACGCGTCGACCCGGAACTCATCACCGCCGTGAACCACACCTGCTCCGAGCTGCAGATAGAGACCATCGGCGCCTGCGCCGGTGAACTCCACTTCGGTGTCCTCGGCGTCAATCTCTATCGAGCCGGAGTTGGTCCCATCGGTCCAGTTAAGAGTAATCGTGTCGGCGCCCACGGTGTAGCTGCCGCTGCCGTCAACGGTGATTATGTAGCTTTTGTTGGTGCTGCCGCTGTAGCCGGCCGTCGATCCGAGCGACATCGCGGCGGTGGTGGCATCGGCGATACTCGCTTCCTCGACGGCGTCGAACGAGGCATTATCAAAATCCAGGCTGTTCCCTCCCGATAGGGAGGCGGTAAATGATATCTGTTTTTTGGCGCCGGTTTCATTGGCGGCCAGGACCAGACGATAAGGATTGGAGGAAGAACCGTCGTTGATGATACTGGCCGTGACGCCCGCGCCGGCGCTGTTAATGGCGTTCTTGATGCCTACCAGGGAGTTATTGTTCTCGTCGATCGTTATCGTCTCGGCGGCCGAGTTACCGACGGCGATCGTGATCGTCCCGGTACCCATGAGGGCCTCATCGACGTCGCTGATGCCCTGCGAGGCTATCTGATGATTTCGGGCCACTGCCAGTACTCGCAGGTCGTAGGAGCCGCTGGTGACCTCACCGCCCCGGGTAGCTGTGAGATACTGTTCGTCTGAGACGCTGATTGAGGCTTTCTCGAAGGTCGAAGCGCGCCGGAGCGTGCCGGCCTGGGTTTCGACGGCGACCAGTTTGGCCTGAAGCGCCTTGAGGGCGGTGACCATATTGGTCTTGTTGGCCTGGTCCTGCTCCATCTGGACAGCAGGTCGGCGCTCAAACGAAATCAAGGCATCGACGATCGCGGTTGTGTCAAAACCGGATGTGATGCCATCAATAGCCTGGGTGCCCGGCATCGTTAACTCCTACGGCTGGTGTGGACTTCAATGTCCGCATAAGGCTTACCGATTCAATTGTTCCCGGGAGGAGGTTCAACTCCTCCCGGGCTATGTTCACTGTCGAGCCGAGCAGTCGGCTTAGAACAGTTGCAGTACCGACTGCGGTACCTGGTTGGCCTGGGCCAGCATGGCTGTACCGGCCTGCATCAGAATCTGGTCCTTCGTGAACTGCGACATCTCGCGGGCCATGTCGGTGTCACGGAGCTGTGATTCCGAGGCGGTCAGGTTCTGGGCCGCCACCCGGAGGTTGCGCAGGTTCGACTCCAGAGTGTTCTTCTGGAAACTACCCAGCGATCCGCGGGTGGTGGAGACTTCGTTGATGGCGGCGTCGATCACTGCCTGGGCATCCTGGGCGCCTGCGGCGGTGGTGACGTCGATCTCGGCCAGCGATGAGAAGGTGTTGCCGGTCAAGTCGTTACCGAGCGCCGTTGAAGCCATGTTGCGCATCGATATCTTGGCCGTCTGACCAACATTACCACCGATCTGGAAGACCAGCGCCTGGTTGGTCGAACTGATCGTCTCGTTGCCGCCGGTGGAGGTCAGGCCGTAGTTGACCGTGATCCACTCGGTCCGGTCCGCATTGTAGATTACCGAATCCTGGCCGACGGTGACGCGCTGCGCAGTAGCACCGTCGAGCTGGACATCGAGCTGTGTACCGGTGACATCCAGCAGGAGGTTGCCGGTATCCACGCCGCCGACGCCGGTGGCGAAGGCAGCCGAGGCCTTCTGGACCGTCATCTCGACCGTGCCGCGGTCAGCACTGCCGTACGCGGCGGTCTCGAGCGTGATCTGGCGCGTGGAGCCAAGCTGGACATCGTCGATGATATTGGAATAGCCATCGAAGTTGACGATCGCATCCACACCGGTCTGGTTGGTTGTGTCCACTGACAAATTGAGGACATTCGACAGGTCCTCATCGTTGCCGACCGACGCGTTGTGCTTCAGGTAGTACTTCGATCCCTCGTCCAGCGTCGAGAAACGGATCTTGTCGGTGTCGTAGACCTCCGCCGCAAAGTCCGCGGCGGTTGCGAAGCCGGAAGCGTCGATCGCAGTGTTGATGGCGTCGACCAGATCGCTCAGAGAGCTATACGTGGCCGCGGCTACGGTCACATCGTCAGTCAACAACTGACTCGAGGAATTGGCAGTGAGATTCAGGACGTTTTCGGAGACACCGCGGTCGCTGGATGCGCCCCAGCTGAAAGTGGCGCCAGAGGCCGTCGTGGTGGAAGCCTCCGTCTTGATGGAGTACTGCGCTCCCTCTTTGGCATATTCGAAGCCGAAGCGGACCGACTCAGCGATGCCGCCGATCGTGCCGACGGAAGTCGTCACATTGATCTTGCCGGCGAGTTCACTGTTCGCGGCGATGGCGGACTCGAGTTTGGTCTTAACAGTGGACGCAGTGTCAGCCGTGGTAATGTGGATCGCCAGGGCCTGGTTGCCGACGGCGGTGGCGCCATTCTCCTGCAGATTCAGGATGAAGGTATAGTCACCGGAATTGGCGCCGGCGCCGACCTTACTGAAGCCGCCGGTGGCCGAGATGTACGCGGCGCGACCGGTAGCGGCCAGGGTGAGGTCGTTGCCCCAGGTGTCGGCGATCGAGACGCCGGTCGACGTCTTGGTGGCAACGTCGGAAGCCTGGACGATGTCGATGTTGTGGACACCGTCGGACAGATTGTAGGGGTTGCCGTCGGTGTTGGCCAGCGAGAGACCCTTGGCGGTGGAGTTCAGGGTCGCGGTGGCGTCGGCCACCTTCACTGCCGCCAGCGAGTAGGTGCCGGTGTCCAGGTTGGAGTCCTTCAGGCTGACGCCGGAGGCGTTGGCGGTGGTCACGGCGGCCACGTTCTCCTTGGAGCCGTCCAGCAGGAGCTTGGTGCCAAACTGGGTGTTGGCGGCGATGCGATCGATGGTCTTGATCGCGTTGGTGATTTCCGCCTGATCGGCCGCGAGCTGCTCGGCGTCGTTGAAGCCCTCGTTGGCCGCGTGAATGGCCAGTTCGCGCATCGAGATCAGCAGGTTGTTGATCTCGGCGAGAGCGCCTTCAGCAGTCTGAACCATGCTGATCGACCCCTCGGAGTTGTCGATCGCGCGATTGAGGCCGGCGATCTGAGCACGGAACTGCTCGGAAATCACCAGACCGGCCGGGTCATCCGAACCTTTGTTGATCCGGTAGCCCGACGACAACTTCTGCATCGATTGCTGCAGAGAGTTGTTGGTGTTGACCAGGTTCCTGTGCGCATTGAGCGCCGCCAGGTTGTGGTTAATGCGAAGTGCCATGGATAAATCCTCCTTGAATGGCTGGGGGTCTCCGTACCCCTTACTGTTTATTGTAATTCAGGTTTGCTATACGCATCCACTGACACTTCCTATGTTGCTGTTCTTAGAGTCCGGCTTCCATGTGACTCCGTTGTGCGATGGCGGCGGTGTCGCCGCTGTCCTCCTTTCCGAGAAGTATCTGTATTCGCAGTGATCAGTCCTCTCGATATCTTTAGTTAAGAAATCGGCAAAAACTTGAGGGGCTTGAGGGGCTTAATGGGGAAAATCCAATGACATGACAGAAAATGAGACAGTCGATTCCAGCCGAGCATAATCAGGCCCTGGCCGCCGAACCGAACAGCTCGGCCAGTCTCTTTTGAGCGGCTCTGTTCGCGGGCTCGAGGGTCAATACCCTCCGGTATCCCAAAATCGCCGAATCGGTATGTCCCATATTGAGATAGCACTCGGCAAGACCAAACAGAACCGAGGCCGAATGGGGATGTCGGGCCAGAAACTTCTCATAGTACGGTATCGCGGCCTGAAACTCGCCCAGACGGCAGTGAAGATCGCCGATCAGGGGCAGAATTTGAACATCTCCCGGAGCCAATTCCATGTACTTGTCGAAGGCGGCCAGAGCGTCTTGCGGACGGTCCATCCGAGCTCTGGCCAGCCCGAGATTGCGCCAGGTGACCGACATGGCTTCATCTGATTGAAGCGCCACCAGGTAGTGCGCTTCGGCTTTGTCAAAGTCCTCCTTACGGAAATGGCAGTTCCCCAGATCGTTGTGCGCCTGAGTGTCCGCGCTGTCCGCGGCAACGACTCTGTTGTACAGGGTGATGGCTCGTTCGAAGTCCCCCCTCGAAAAGCACAATGACGCCAGATGGCGAAAGGTCTCTGGCGTGGCGTTCTCAGACGAGGCCGCCCGCTCGAGCAGATCGTGGGCGCGTTCAATCTGCCCCGCGCCAAGGAAGAACTTGCCCGCCTCGATCAGAATGTCATGGCTGTCGGGCTCCAGGCTCAGCGCCTGCTCGTACCACTTCTCGGCTTCGTCGGGACATCCCAATTGAGCTGACACAGTGCCGAGGCCCAGGGCTGCTCGGGCTGACCTGTATGGTCCGTCCACGGCCTTACGAAAGAGTGTTTCGGCCTCCTTGAGGTTCCCCTCCTGCAGGTAAATCCGCCCCAGGTGCAACTGGGCGTCAAGATGATCGCGGTCATAATCAAGGGTGCAGCGATAGTATCTCCTGGCATCGTCCATTCGACCGATCATCTCGGCCATACACGCCATTCCAAAGTAGGCCGTGACCTGGTTCTCCGGGTGGTAAAGGATCATGGCGTCGATTTCAAGGTCAGCGTTGTACTTGTCCCTGGCTTCCAGGTATCTCCGGTAGGCCGCAATAGCCTCCTCAGCCTCTCCCCGGCGACTGTGCACATGGCCCAGCAGCATCATGGGGTCCAGGTAGTCCGGCTTGAGTTCCAGGGCCTTGCGAGCCCATCTCTCGGCCTCGTCGTAATCACCCAGAAGGAATCTGCTCCACCCGATCTGGTCATGGGCCATGATGTAGAAGTGGCCGCGCTGCGCATCTTCGGGATCGATCAGCTCAATCACTTTCTGCGCACATTCGATAACCCTGGGGCCGAATTTCTCCAGGTCGTCTTTGAATCGCCCCCGGTAAAGCTGGGCCAGGTTGAACCAGGCATAGGCGAAGTCCGGATCCTCCTCCACCTGTTTCAGAAGCAGGGCATGAGAGCGCTCGAATTTTGCCTCCATCTTCTCCGGCTCCAGGTCATAGCCGAGGTGCTCGATGGCAAACGGCGCGCGCGCAATACGGATGCCCTTTGGAACGTAGAGGCTGTTGTGAACGATGCCCTCGTAGCGAAGATTCAGTTTGCGGCGGAAGAATCGAATGGAGTTCACCGACGTCAGCTTGTGCTGCGATCTACCGTACAGATTGTATACGTTGACCGAGATGACTTCGTGGTCGCCGGAGTTGATGGCGCTGAGAAGCCCGGGCACATCCTTTTTGACGAAGCGCTCATCGGCATCGATGATGAACACCCACTCGCAAGTAGCAAGTTCGATCGTGTAATTGCGGTGCTTGGAGAAGTTGCCTTCCCAGGGCTGGTGATAGACCCTGGCGCCGTAAGATTCGGCGATCTCGATCGTACGGTCGGTGGAGCCGGTATCGACGACTATGATCTCATCGACCCAGTCGCGGATCGAATCGAGGCAGCCGGGGAGTAGCTCCTCCTCATTCTTGACCATGAGGCAGGCCGAGATTGTGGCTGTCTTGCCTATCGTTTCCTTGAGGAGTTTAAGGTCCTGCACCTGGCGGCACTTCCGCAGGCCTCTTTCCACGATCTCCCTGGCTTCATCCTTGCGGTGGCGCCGCATGGCCGCGTTGGCCAGATTGAGATACGGCAAGTGGTAAGCCGGATCGTGTTTAATGGAATCATTGAACCAGTCGGCGGCCTCATCGTAATTCTCTTGCTCATAACAGGCTGAACCAATGAAGTTAAGCACCTGCGCCCGGTAGTTCTCACCGACTGCGATAGCCGCGCCCGCATTAGTGGCGGCCAGTTCGTTGTAGCGACGACCGTGCTCGACCGCTCTGTCGTATTCCCGCATAGACAGGTAGATGAATGTCAGGAGGAAGTGGGCGTCGATGCACCGATCCGAAGTCCGCAACTCCTCGCGGCACAGTTCTTCCGCCTTCAACAGCTTGCCGGTGTTGGCATAGCCGAAGGCAAGTAGGCGGCGATAGAGCGACCGATGCTCGTCTGATGAGGCCGGAAGCTCGTGGGACAACGGTTCGAGAAGAGCCGGCAGCTCTTCCTCCCTACTCTGGCGGAGTAACTGAATTCCCTCGCCCAGTTGTCTCGCGATGTCACCACCGGCGATGGACAGGCCCATGGACTCGACGGCCGATGATCCGGCGGTCTTCGTGGCGGGTGCGCGTTTCACTCTGGCACGTCTGGTGGACTTCTTATGTGACATGATCACCTTTCCTCCATGAAGGGTGCTGCGAGGCCGCCCGGGACTGAGGGTGATGGATCGGGTCGCCTATCTCAGACGCCGACAGGCTCCGCACCAACCGGGGTTTCCTCTGGCTGCAACGCCTCGATTGCTTCAAGAAGATTGTGGTGCACCCGGTAGTCAGAGTTGACCAGCACGAGTTGCTTGGCGAATCGATTGCTGGTATTAATGATAATCGGCCCCTGAAGATTAACCGATGTTTCCTCGGGATTGTCGGTGACTGTCACAATGACGTAGGTCTCGACCTCATCCAGATTCTCGATCTCGAGTTCGGCGATTTCGCGGGGATTGACCTCGATCCGATAGTCGGGGAAGAAGGCGGCCGGATTGGTAGCCAGGAACGCGATATGCGGGTCCTCACAGGACTGCAGGCATAGAAAGGGGGTCAGGTCCTCACGCTCCACCAGGCAGAACCTGGTCAGATTCTCGAATCCCAGGATTGGGCGTTTCAATTCGATCACCTGATCATCCGGGATCTCCATGGGTCCAAAGCGAAAGCTGTCAATCAACATGGGTTCCATCCTCTTTATCGACTAGTCAAGGAAGTGCATCAGACTGGGCTGAATTATCTTTGCGGTGGCCATCAGGGACACCTGAAAGTGGTTCTCGTAGGTGGCAAGGTCAGTGACAAGCCGCGATATATCGGCGTCCTCCACCTCAGAAAGCAACTTTGTATAGGCCAGGTCCTTGCCGACCTGGCGCGCGTCGGTGATGTCCAGTTGCGACCAGCGGGCGCCGACCGACGCTCGCTCGATTACGGCGTGGTCGATAGCCGATTCCATACTACCGACAAGTTGCCTGACGGCATCCTCGTCGTCGCGCTCCATCGCCTCGGCCAGTACCAGAAGCGAACCGAGCATATCACTCGACCCGAAGATGCCGAGGTCCATGGTGGCGCGTGTGTCGGGCGCTGTGTCCTGCACTACCAGCGAACGGGTTGTGTCGTCGTTCACTATCTGGATGCCGCTGCCGCCGGGATTGATAGATGCGGTTATGCTCAGACCGCAGTTGTTTATGGCGTCCAGGACATCCTGTATCGTGGATATTCCGGGATCATTCAGGTCGATAGTTCGTTGCCGGTCGCCATGCCGAATCGATATCTCGCCGAGAACGAAGCCGGATCCGCTGTTGAGACTGCTTAGAGCATCGGTGGCGACCAGGTTGGGATCCAGGTCACTGCCGAGATAACTGGCGGTGAATTCCGCGAGAATCCCGAGGTCGGAAGCGGTTGTGCCGGTCGTCTCCTCGACCTTGACGGATACCGTGGGGTTCAATTCATCGCCGTCCAGAACAGGGTCTATTGAGCCTCGGATGCCGAGCTTCAGGGCTGTGTCGGCGTCTTCGTCATACTCCACTACTTCCAGACCAAGGGGGACGCCGTTGCTGTCGACGATCTGAAGGCTCTTGCCGTTGACCGGTTCGATCTGCATGGCGACACCCGCCGGGGCGGCGGCGTTAAATCTCGTAATGACATCGCCGATGGTTGTCGCACCGGCAAGGTCAACCTCGATGTCGGGATTGATGCCGTCGCGCAGCAGGATCTTCGCCGGGCTCAGCGGTACTCCGTAACCGTCGTGCAGGACGCCGAGGCTGGTATCGGCGGTTATCACACCGGATGGATTCCCCTCCAGCATGATGTGGTTGCCGGCCGGCCCCAGCTTGGCGGTTATGTCGGTGATGCCGTCGGCCGCAAGCTGGACGTTGATCGCATCCAGAACATCCTGAACAGTCGTTACGCCGGCTCCGGCCAGGTCTATGGTGGACGTGATATTCAGATTCTGGTCGGTAATCGTAATTGTGCCCGGTGTGGCCCCGGCAGTGAGATCGACACCACTTCCGCGATTCAGATTGGCCAGTGTCGTAGATCCTGTCACGCCGACGTTCAGATCGGCGTCGACGCCGAGCGTCTGCAGTTGTTTGAGGAATACTTCTGAGCCGATCCTGTTCATCTGTATCATGAGGTCTCCGTCGACCTCGAGCTCAATGCTGCCATTGTCGCCGCGGTACACCGCGCCGATGCCGGAGGCAGCGAAGGCGGTGGTGTCGGTCTTGTATCCGGAGAATATCTGTTTGCCCTCTATCGAGGAGTTGGCCAGACCGATGAGACGGTCATAGACCGACCGGATTTCAACGGCGGCCGCGGCTCGGGCGGCGGCGTCGTAGCTGGCGTTTGACATCGACACAGCCAGTTCTTTGGCCGAGGTCAACATGTCTTTGACATCCGCCAGGGCTGCATCGTATGTCTGCTGCCAGTTGCTTGCTGTACTGATATTCCGGCGGAACTGGGCTACCCTCTTGATTTCCGCTCGATAGTCCAAATCGCGGAGAGTCCCGAGGGGATCATCGGATGGCTTGTTGATCCGACGACCGCTGGACATCTGGGTCTGCATCTCCATGAATCTACCAAGCGACTTCTGCATATTGAAAGTCACCAGGTTCGACATCATGCCGTTTGTGACGCGCAGGCTCATCTTACTGCCTCACGATTTGGAGGGACGATCATCGTCGTTGCGACGTCGCGGATGACGTCTGCGACGTTCGTCCTCTTTGTATTCGATCTCCGGCGGCCTGGCCCGGCCGGTTTGGTCGCCTTTGATTTTCCCTTTGATAGCTCCGACCATGTTCAACAGGTCGTCCTTGAGCGATTTCTGGGCTCGTCGGTTCTCGGCCTGTATCCTTACATAGACTTCTTCCCGATGGACGACCACGTCACTGGGGGCATCTATGCCCAGACGAACCTGCCGACCATGGATGCCCAGAACAGACACCTTAATGTCGTCGCCGATCGTGATCGATTCACCCAACTTCCTTGTCAGAATCAGCACTTGACCCTCCGTGGCGTCACCGTGCGCATTTCAGTCCGGCCTTATCGGCCCATGATTCCCAGGCGGTGTATGACTGTATCCAGCGCCTGATCCATAACCGTAACGACTCGCGCGGCGGCGTCGTAAGCATGTTGGAATTTCACCATGTTGGCCATCTCCTCATCCAGAGAGACGCCCTGTACGGCGAACTTCTCGTTTTCTATCTGGTTAACCAGAACATTATAGTTTTCGGCGAATGATTTGGCCTGCCGCACTTCCACCCCAAGGCTGCCGACCAGGCCGTTGTAATAGCTGTTCAGCGAAGCAGTGTTGTTATCGAGCACCTGTGCCGTTCTGAGGTCGGCGATCGCCTTGGCTATCCGGGTGTCACCCTCTTCGCCGGACTGAGAGAACGCGATCTTGGCCGGATTTCCCACGATCTCGGTGTTGATCCTGATACTGGTGGCGCTGAGTCGATGCGGATCGAAGAAATTGATCTCGGTGCTGCCGTCGGCGCTGTAACCCGCTCGGTGGACGGCATTGACCTGCTCAACCAGCGCCCCGGCCAGCGTATCCAGCTCCTGGAGATAGTGCGGCAGGATTTCGTCGCGCGACTCCATCAGACCCTTGAGCTTGCCGGTCAGATTCTTCACGCTGATCTCGGTGCCTTCCCACACCAGTTCATGGCGGACGCGGCCATCGATGTTGACCACCCGCGTGCCGAGGTCGTGGCTTGAGTCCTGATCGACGATGGCCATTGACCCGATGTAGACGATCATGTCGCCCTTGGCGCTCTCGTGCGTATTGACGTCGATGAGTTCAGACAATTGGTCGAGGGCGTAGTCACGGATATCGCGAAGGTCGTTGGCCGAATGTCCATCGAGTTCAGTGCGCTTGATCTGCTTGTTCAGGTTGGCGATTTCCGAAGTAAGGCTGTTTATGTCGGAAGTAATCATCACCAGGTCGCTGTCGATTGAGTCCTGGAGATTGATGAGATTCCCGGAGAGCTCATGGAAGGCGTTTGTTAGGAGCCCGGCCTGTTCGATGATCGCGGACTGTGCTCCCTGATCACCACGAGCGAGACTCGACCAGGAGTCGAAAAAGTCGGTAATCAGCGAAGAGAGCGATGTGTCGCTGGGCTCGCCAAAGGCCGCCTCGATTTGCGACAGCGTCTTCTCCTTGTAGGTCCACTGCCCCAGCTCCCGGTTGTCCTTTCGGAACTGGTCGGTCAGGAAGAGATCGCGGATGTGTCGCACGCCGACCGCCTGAATCCCGGTGCCGATCGGTCCCTTCATCGATTGCTCCGGCAGGCTGGAGCTGAATGATACACGCTGGCGGCGGAAGCCGGGGGTGTCGACGTTGGCGATGTTGTGGCCGATGGTCTGCAGGTTGAGCTGGTGGGTCAGCAGCGCCCGCTTGCCTAGCTCGAGTCCCTGAAACAATCCAGACATCAGGCCCTCCTGTTCACAGCAATCGCGGAACCCTCGGTGGTGTAACCCCCGACGGCGCTATAGGTGGGCTTGGGCATGTTGATCTCCGAGAGCATCTTCATGGTCCGCGCTACGTACTCGCGAGAACGGTTTATCAGCAGCGCGTTGCGATTGCGCGTGTCGGCGATCTGATCGTGAAGCTTCACGATCAGGGCGCGCAGTCGGCGCAATTGGTCCGCCCTCTCATCGTCGGTGATCTCCAGCAAACGAGTGACGTTGATGTCCCCCTCGAGCCCCTCGGTCGCCTTTATCTCGGCTACGATCTGCTGACGTCGCTGATCCAGAAACCGACTCTCCACACTCTTTTCGTGGAGCCTCTCCGTAACTGACTGCAGAGTCGACAGGTCTCTTTCGACCAGCGCCTTCTGCTGCTCCTCAAGTAGTCGCAGAAAGTCCTCGAAGAGGCCGGCTTCCCTGCCGAGTATGTCAATCAGACGGTCAATCATGCACTCTTTGTCCTGTTATCAAGCTTTGTTGGTTTATCGGTTTGCATGCGATCGCGCTTTAGCCGGCATCGCATTCAAATCGCTTTTGGCCTCGTCGAAGAAGCGTTTCACTTTCTCGACATAATCTCTGGTTTCGGCATAGGGCGGGATGCCGCCGTAGCGATCAACCGCGCCGGGTCCTGCATTGTAGGCCGCCAGGGCCGTGTCAATGTCACCGTAACGATCCATCAGTTGCTTGAGGTAGGCTGCGCCTCGCTCGATATTCTGGGCGGGATCGAAGGGGTCGGTCAGTCCGAGCGAGGCGGCGGTGCTGTCCATCAACTGCATCAGCCCCTTGGCTCCCGCGCGCGAGACCGCCCGCGGTTGGCCAGCCGATTCGGCCTTGATCACGGAATGAATCAGCGCCGGGTCGAGCCTGTGACGGCGTGCGGCGGCACGTATATCACGACCGAAATGCGAAGATATCTCATCATCGGGGACAGTGCGACGGTCCACCCGAATCGGCCGCATCGGCTCATCTCTGTCGGACAGGACCATCCGGCGCCGGCCGGAGTCCGGCAATCCGAGCGGTCCGCTCTGCAGGGGAGTGAATTCCCCGTCGCCGGGAGTGAGCGGCTTGATGTCGCCAGGATGTCGGCCCGGGTCGAACTCTGCTTCAATCAGAGGCGCCATGGCACGATACAGCACATCGGCTAGGCCGCCGTTGGTGGAGGAACTGACGTGGCGGGCGACCTCCATATCGAACAAGTCTGTGAAGGTCTGGCGTCCGGCGCCGTCCTGGAATGGCAGCCCGTCGGAAAGCGGATTGTCGGGGACCGTCTTGCGCATGGTCTTCAACAGGTAGTGTGTGAAGAAGGCCTCGAACTCCCGCGTGGCTCTGCGCAAACGCGCTTTTTCGCCTTCGATGGTTCCGGCCCGGCGCCCCCTCAGATTCTCGAGGCCGGCCGTCGAGGGACACAGCGGCGGTGCTGTCGGTTGGGATATGGTCATCACAAAATGATCAGTTCTGAGCGCAATGCCCCGGCCTGCTTAAGGGCCTGGAAGATCGCGATTATGTCGCGAGGCGTGGCGCCTATCTTGTTGAGGGCCTTGGCTACGTCTTTCAGGTACACAGCCCCATTCATGTAAGTGACACGGGCCTTGTCTTGCTGCACATTCAAACGAGGCTGTTGGGTTACCACGGTCTCGCCCTGGCTGAATGGTTGCGGCTGAGATATTACCGGCGAGGACTGGATTGTAACCGTAATTGTCCCGTGGGCGATAGCCACCGGTTCGATAGTGACGTGTTGACCGGCCACTATAGTACCGGTCTTCTCGTTGATGACTACCCGCGCCGGGTTGTCCGGTACGACGTCGAGCTGGCCAATGTCGGACAGGAAGCGTGTCCTGGTTGAGGGATACCACAGCGAATCCGGCACCACCACCCGAACAGTGCCTCCATCGATCGCCCAGGAGGTCAGGCCGTACTTGATGTTGATACGGTCGGCCACGCGGCTGGCGGTGGTCAGGTCCGGGTTGTGAAGCGAAAGGAAGAATTCCTTCGAGGCTTCCTCCTCGACGACCAGAGGGGCGCTCACTTTGCCGCCGTTTGGGACGCGTCCGACCAAAGTGTAATTGTTGACGATCTTGTTGCCCTCGTCGACCTGGACATTGAAACCCCCGATCGACACAGCTCCCTGAGCCACCGCCCGGACGTTTCCGTCCAGACCGGTAAGGGGCGTCATCAGAAGGGTCCCACCGGCCAGCGAAGAGGCATCGCCGACCGAGGATACGTTTACGTCGAAGTACGTCCCGGCGGACATCTCGCTGGTGATCCTGCCGGTCACCATGACCGCCGCCACGTTTTTGACTTTGACTTGATCAGGCTTCACCGTGAGGCCCATACGCTCCATCATGTTGACCAGGGATTGAACCGTGAACCGGGTTCCTGTTCCGTCACCGGTGCCATCGAGGCCGACCACAAGGCCGTAGCCGACCAGGTCCACCTCCTGGCTGTGCTGAAAGGCGCAAATGTCCTTGATTCGAACTTTGGAGGCGTCAACCGTGGTAGTCAGAGCGATGAACAGGGTCAGCAACGCCATCATCCCCGTCGGGGGCAGAATTCGTATGACAACTGCCAGCATGGCCACCTCCTAGAACAGCCAGTTGAGCAGGCGTCCGACAAATCCCTGACGGGACGCTGTCTCGGCCGAACCCTTGCCGGTGTAGCTTATCTCGGCGTCGGCGATCAGATATGAATCGATGGTATTGTCGGGCGTGATGTCTTTCGGTCGCACGACCCCGGAAAGCGCAATGGTCTCACGATCATTGGAGATACCGATGGCGCGCGAACCCTCGATGACAAGATCGCCGTTGGGTTTCCGGCCGACCACGGTGACCGACATCTTCGCCCGCAGGCTGCCCAGCCGCGAGTTCTCGCCCTTGCCGTCGTGGCTGTTCTTGGCCTCCAGGTCGACCCCGAACAGGGGGATGAAGTCGAGCGGTCCCGACCCGGGCCCGCCTTTGGTCGATCCCTTGGCGGTCTTCTCATTCTTCGATTCGACCTGTTGACTGGCGCGGCTGTTCTCATAGATCAGAACAGTCAGGATGTCGCCGACCTGGTGGGCCTTGATGTCAGTGTACAGGGATTGAGCCTGTCCGAAATCGCCGCCCCAGGACTTCACGCAAAACGGCAACAGCAGGAGAATTACCAAAAACAGCAGAACCTTCCGATAGTTCATGAGTATCTCCGATTTACGGATCCACCGCGACCGCCGATCCATCGACGACGCGAGCGTTTATTATCTTCTTGGTGGCCTTGTTGCGGACACGGACGAACTCGCCCCTGGCCCCGGCTTCGAGGACTTCGCCCGGTGCGGTCACGACACACAGACCTTCAGTAAACGTTATCTGCACTTCGCTGCCGCGTTCCACATCGGGAATGGGTTCGAGGTCGCCGGTGGTCAGCACCTCTCCCCGCCTGAGGTTTCGTCTGGTGCGCAGGCCTTTGAATTCTGTGGCCGTCCTGATTGGCTTCTCTCTGAGTTCTGTGATATCGACTCTTCGCAATTCGACCTGACCGGCGTCGATGATCTCCGAGCGACCGATTCGATCGACAGTAACCATAACATCATCGTATCGCTTTATCCGCAGCCTCACCTGGTGAGACTCGATTTCCTCGTTGTCGCGAACGATGGCGGCGCGGATGGAGAACAGTCCCAGCGGTTCGCTTCTGGTCATCGGCTGCAGCTCAAATTCGGAGGCGGCCACCGTGTCGGACTGAAAGGGATTCCTCAGCACCTCTATCTCGTACCGCGTCATGTCCAGGTCGTACAACGACGACATATGCTCGGTTATGGCGGCCTCGATTGTCATTGCTGCGGCGCCGCCCGGTAAGCTGAGTAACAGCCAGAGCAGCAGGGTTGCCAATGTGCCTGAAATCCTCATCCGGAGCTACCTCTTGAGGTTGTTGGCGATTCCGGACATGTCGTCGGCTGTCTGGATCGCCTTGGAATTCATCTCGTATGCGCGCTGAGCGACAATCATGTTGACCATCTCATCGACAACGCTCACGTTGGACATCTCCAGGTAGCCCTGGCTGATCTGACCGAGTCCACCCTGTCCCGGCGTGTCCGTGATGGGGTCGCCCGAAGCCCCGGTCACCCGGTAAAGGTTATGGCCGAGAGCTGAGAGTCCGGCCGGATTAACAAACCGAGCCAGTTCGATCTGACCGACATCGGTGGCGATATCCTGACCACTCTGACGCACCTGGATCGTGCCGTCGACACCAACCGATACGGAGACGGCGTCCTCGGGTATCGTGATCTCCGGCAACAGCACGTGGCCATCCGAGTTGACAACGC
The DNA here is from genome assembly GCA_964526835.1 of uncultured Ignavibacteriales bacterium. Classification (GTDB taxonomy): domain Bacteria; phylum Zixibacteria; class MSB-5A5; order GN15; family FEB-12; genus DAOSXA01. The sequence goes on along the minus strand of CAZGMK010000008.1, from coordinate 52,434 downwards.
GCCCGTCGGCCGAGAGCTTGAAGGCTCCATCGCGAGTGTAGACGGTAGATCCGTCCGGGGCCTGTACCTGAAAGAACCCGTCGCCGTCGATGGCCATGTCGAGAGGATTGCCGGTCTGCTCGAGGTTTCCGGTCGAGAAGTGCCGGACGGTGGCTACCGGCTTGACGCCGTATCCGACCGCCAGTTCGTTTGGCACTTCGGAGCCTACCGCGGAAGTGACGCCGGCCTGACGATACCTCTGATAGAGCACGTCCTGAAACTCGATCCGACTCTTCTTGAAGCCCGTAGTGTTGACATTAGCCAGGTTGTTGGCAATGTTGTCGACATTCATCTGCTGGCTCTGCATTCCAGAAGCAGCGGTTCGCATGGCTTTCAGCATCTTATTCTCCTATCCCTGCCCGATTACTGGCCGCGTGACGCGACGCGATTGAACAGGTGTTCCAATGAGCTATCCTGGGACTGCACCGCCTTGGCGTTGGCCTCATAAGCCCGGTACGATGCAATCATATCCACCATCTCGGACACGATGTCGACATTCGAGGCTTCAAGGTATCCCTGCCTGATCGTGATGTCCTCAAGGGGGATCAGTTCCTGCCCGGGCGGGACCGCGAACATCGAGCCGCCGACCTTCTCCAGTCGCGTAAGATCAGGTACGGTTACGGGGACCAGTCGGCCAACCGTGAAGCCGTCGACCTGAACATCGCCGGTGTAGGACACCTCGACCCGGCCGTTGCCGATTTCAATCGGACCGCCCTCGCCGATCACCAGCGCTCCCCCGGGAAAGGTCAGCAGCCCTTCCGGTGAGGCCGCGAATGATCCCGAGCGCGTCAGGAGTATCTGACCATCGGGAGCCTGCAGGGCGAAGAATCCATCGCCCTCAATGGCGAAATCCAGGGGGTTATCGGTGCGACTGAAAGCACCGGACTGGAAATCGGTGTAGATATGATCGGTCATCGGCTGGGCCCACTCGGTTGGAGTCGAGGCCAGCCTGGTTTCGGCTTTGGTCAGCTCACGAGTGAAAACCCGGTCTTTCTTGTAGCCGGAAGTCGAGGCGTTAGCCAGGTTATTGGCCGACAACTCCTGCTTCTTGATGTGGGGCAACATGCCCGAGGCGGATGTATACAGTCCCTTAATCATATATTTCTCCGCCCCGATGTAAGCAGCAGCCGTGCCGAGGCTGCAGACAATCCAGTAAGCCTGTGCCGACTAACTACTTATGTGGTTCCCGGATTACCCGAAAAGGCGGCGGTCGAGACAGCCGCGGAATCAAATAACGAAGGCCGACGGAAAAATCTTCCGTCGGCCTCTGCCCCGCACCCTGCCAATCAGCGATCGAAGGGAGCTACTTGTTATTTCGCTGGTACTTGGCGGCGGTCTTGTTGATCAGTCTGTCCATGGCCTCATCGAACCTGGCCTTGTTATAAAGCTCCCCCGTCGACTCCTGATAGAGCGGACAGTCGGTCTTGTACCCGAAACACCTCAGTTCCTCAGCCAGATAACAGGCCTGGACATAGACACACCGCTGCACCTTCTTCTGGCCACGCTGCTTATTCATATCAATTGCATCGGCAGGAACTGCAAAAAACGTGAGAGCGCCGCTGGTTTCGGCCATTCGTAAGCGCAGAATTGAAGCGTTTTGCATAAACGGTGTTGATAGCCGTGAGAAAGCTGTTGCCAAAGCGGCCGGATGCGCCTATATTGGTGTCGGTCGAAGATCAAGAGTACCAGTCCCTTACTTCTCCGGAGACGCCTCGGTAATAATTGCTAGCGTAGTTGCATCAGATTTGCTGCTGACAATGAGCAAGAACAGGAATATGTCTATGTGTAGCAGAATTGCGCTGGCTATTTGTATGTCGCTGATCCTCATGGCCGGGGCGACAGCCCAGGCCCAGATGATCGATGATCCGGGAATCCCCGACACCGTAATCGTAGACGACCTGACGGCCTCGGTGGGCTCCGGCCAGGCCGCCATCCCAATCCATTTTGTTAACGATGAGGAGTTGGGCGGACTCGAAGTAACCCTGACGTGGGACTCACCCGATGTTCACGTCGATTCGTTCTCCTTTGCCGGCGGGCGAGTCGGGTCGTTGTCGATGATTGGATGGTCGGCTTCAGCGACGGCTGTATCGATCTACGCAATCGCCTGGGAGGACCTGATTCCGGCTGGCGCCGGATTGCTCGGCGTCCTCCATGTCGGGTGGCCTACATCGCTGGATCCCCAGGTAGTCACATTCGACACGATAACGGTAGTCCAGGACCAGGTTGAACATCGCACGTCCTTCTCCACCGGGTCAGCCGAAGTGTTCATCCCGCAGTTTGTCTCGGGAACCCTCAGTATGGAGGAGAGCGGCTGCTGCATCGGCGACCGCGGTAATGTCGACGGCAGCGTCGACGACAACGTCGATATCTCGGACCTGGTAGCGCTGGTCGACTACATGTTCGGTGGCGGCGCTGCTCCGCCCTGTCCCGAAGAAGCCAATATCGACGGCGAGGGTGAAATCGACATATCCGATCTGGTTGCCCTGGTTGCGTACATGTTCCAGGGCGGCGACCCTCCTGCTCCCTGCTTCTAATTCGTCATGGAGATTTTCTGATGATGTCACTGCGAGGTTCGCCGCAGGTAGGCCTCGCAGTCCAATCCGTTCAAGTTCAATGAGAACTATTCCTCATCGCCTGCAGCGGGTTCCCGCGATGGCGCGATGACGAGCATGCATATAGAGCCTTTTGTGGGCAGATTCTGACACCGAGAGGACTACCGCCCCCTGACAACCGGCGGGCAGTTTTCTCGGCGGGACATCAGACGAGGTCAGGATACATCCGTCTCCTTACGCCGATAGACGTTGAGGGCTGTCTCGTCGTTGTCCTTCGTCATCATGTCCTCGGCCTGCTTTGTATGACGTTCTCTCTGACGGTCGCGCAGTTTCTCGTGTTTCCGCTTCTCTCGCGATGCGGCGACGAGCTTGTCGCGCTTCTGTTCGGCGTCCTTGTTGAGCCCTTCCAGCAGGTTCTCCCCCACTACTCTGTCACGTCGCAGCTTCTGAATATAGCGAGAATAGACCAGCATATCGGCGACTGTGAAGCGCTGCCCGAGACGTTCGCGCTGGTCCTCAATGGTGGTGTCCTTTTGATTCTCAACTTCCGCCAGCTCGCGCTTCTGCCGCATCACCTTGGCCACGGCCACACCATGTTCCTTCTGCCGCTCGCGTTCAATGTGCTCCTTAACCTTGAGCAGGGCCTGCAGCCGATATCGAAACTTCTTCATTTTGCGCATCCTGACTCTGGTCGTCTGCGGTCTGGGTCCCGCCGAGTATTTCCGCGAGACGTCTTATCGATTCCCCATGATCGGCCCGCTCGTCAATCCCCTGCCGGAAGAACTCCATGAGTGGCTCGAGTTTTTCGATGGCCATGTCGATGGCCGGATTGGAACCGCGATTGTACGCACCGATGTTGATCACATCTTCGTTCTCCCTGTGTATCGACAGCAGCCGCTTGACGCGACCGGCCAGTTCGATTTCCTCGCCGGTGACGATGTCTTTCATCAGGCGGGAAATTGAGTCGAGCACATCCACCGCCGGGTACTGGTTGCGGGCGGCCAGACGGCGCGAGAGCGCTACGTGTCCATCGAGAATCGAACGTACAGCATCGGAAACCGGTTCGTTGAAGTCGTCCCCTTCGACAAGCACTGTGTACAGGCCGGTGATGGAGCCTCGATCAGACTGCCCGGCCCGCTCCAGCAGTTGCGGCAGGAGGGCGAACACCGAGGGCGTGTACCCCTTGGTGGTGGGCGGTTCACCGACCGCGATGCCGATTTCGCGCTGGGCCATGGCGATGCGGGTCAGGGAGTCCATCATCAACATTACGTCTTTCCCCTGATCCCGAAAGTACTCGGCGATGGTAGTTGCGACCAGGGCTCCTTTGACCCGGATAAGGGCCGGCTGATCGGAAGTGACGGCGACAACCACGGAATTACGCATGCCCTCGGGGCCCAGGTCGCGTTCGATGAATTCGCGTACCTCGCGACCACGCTCCCCCACCAGCGCCACCACGTTCACGTCGGCCGAAGAGCCCCGCGCGATCATGCCGAGAGTCACGGATTTGCCAACTCCCGAGCCGGAGAATATCCCCATGCGCTGGCCTTTGCCTACCGTCGCCATCGTGTCAATGACCCTGATGCCGGTGCGGATCGGCTCGGCGATGCGTCGGCGCCGGAGAGCCGGAATCGGCTGGGCATTGATCCAACGGTTGACGCTGGAGGCAATCGGCCCCTTGTCGTCTATGGGTTCACCCAGGCCGCCGACCACCCTGCCGATGAGCTGCGGTCCGACCGGGATGCGGAGCTGTTCGAAAGTCGAGGTGACGATGGCGCCGGGAGTGATTCCGGTTATCGAGCCCAGTGGCATAAGCAGGATCCGATCATCGCGAAAGCCGACGACCTCGGCCAGGATACGGGCGCCGTTGTCATAATTCTCGATCTGGCAAAGTCGTCCAATCGACACCGCCGGACCGGCCGATTCGATCACAAGGCCCACCACGCGAGTCACCTTGCCGTAGTGCTTGATGGTCCGGGCTGTGTCAATACGTTCGGCCCAGATATCGTATGGCAGCCAGGTCATTCGCCATCCTCCACGGTCCGCAACTGCGAAGCAATGATCTCGAACTGCGACTCAAGCCTGGCATCGATATCCCCGGACGGAGTCTCGATGAAGCAGCCGCCGTAGCCCACCCGCGGATCGGCCTGGATCGCAATTTCTTTGATGGAAGTCGATCCTTCGAGAAACTGATTGATGTTCTGTTCGATGATCGGCAGGTGATCGGGATGCACCTTTATCTTAAGACGGGACCGATCGATCAACGTGTCGATAACCCCCCGGATGATCTTCGCCGTTACTTCGGGATCGACCTCGACCGCATTGAAGGTGACCTTGTGGCTGATCTTCAGGATCAGGTCAAGGACATGCTCTTTCGCTTCGTCAAGCAGCGACTGTCTCTGACCCACAACATCCCCGATTGCCTTCTGCATCTGGTTCATCACTTCGCGCGATTTGGCGAGGCCTTCCTGCAGACCCCGGGCATGCCCCTCCTTGATTCCTTGTTCGCGGCCGAGTTTGGAGGAAGCGGCGATCTCGTCGAGAAAGGCCTTCTCTATCTTGGTGATCTCCGTCACCGGTATAAGCCTTGCACCCCGAGAGTCGGTGAGGACATCCACCATCGGCAGCAACCGCCGGAGCTTCTCCTCCGCGTGTTGCTGTACTTCCGCGTCGATATCACGGCTCCCGATCGGAACCGCCGGGGCGTTGCGTACCTGCCGGAGGATCTTAGACAATGACATCCTCCTTGCCGCCGCGGCCGGAGATGATAATCTGGCCTTCTTCCTCCAGACGACGTACGGCCTCCACGATTCGACTCTGGGCCGCCTCGACATCGGATAGCCTTGTCGGGCCCATGAACTCCATTTCCTCCTCGATCATGACTTTCACGCGTTCGGAGACGTTGCTGAAAATCTTCGTCTTGACCGTGTCGCTGGCCGCTTTGAGAGCCAACGACAGGTCCTTGGTCTCCACTTCCTTGAGCAGCCGCTGGACCGAACGATCGTCAAGCAGGATCAGGTCGTCGAACACGAACATCATGTTCTTGATCTCACCGGCCAGGTCCGGGTCCTCGGCTTCGAGACTCTGAAGAATGTTCTTCTCGGCCGATGTATCGATGAGATTGAGTATTTCCGCGATCGCCTTGGCGCCGCCGGATACAGACATCTCGCCGCCAGTGCCTTCGAAGTGCCCCTGAAGCGTCCCCTCGATCTCGTGCAGGATCTCCGGAGCGATTTTTTCCATCGTTGCTATGCGAAGGGAAACCTCGGCCTGGAGTTCGGGAGAGAGCTCGGCCAGCACCGCCGCAGAGTGTTGCGCCGAGAGCTGAGTAAGGATAAGCGAGATGGTCTGGGGGTGCTCGTTCTGGAGAAATCCGACCAGTTGCTTCGGATCAATATCCTTGATCATCGAAAAGCCGGTGTGCTTGATCGATGATTCCAGGCGTTTGAGGATTTCGTTGGCCCGGGATCCGCCGACAGCCCGCTCCAGCAATGAACGTGCGAAATCAACACCACCCTGAGAAATGTATTCGCGGGCCATGAAGATCTGATGGCATTCGTCGACAATCTTTTCTTCGATCTCGGGAGGCACATCGCGAAGGTTGGCGATTTCGACGGTTATCGCCTCGAGATCCTGTTCCGACATCCCCTTGAGCACGTGGGCCGACACCTCGGGGCCGAAGGCGATCAGGGCGATGGCGGCCTTCTGCATTGGTTTCAGGTCATCGTAATTCATGAGCTATCCTCAGTCGACCATCAGAGTCTTGATGACCTTGGCGATTTCCTCAGGTTGTTCTCGCGCCGTCTCCTGCATCCGTTCGACCAGCTTAGGTTTGCGGCGCTCGGGCCTGAGCGGTTTTACATCCTCCTCTTCCTCCTCATCGGCCGGCTGTCCAGCGGTCGGTTGGGGGCGCGCCGGCCTGGGCTGAGGTAGTATCTGAGCCAGCGCCGCGAACAGTTTGCGAGCCTTTTTGCGCAAGTACAGCACGGCGATCAGGATCAGCAACACCCAGCCAACCTTGGTCGCGATATCCATGTAGAAGTCGCGCAGATACATGGCGTCCAGAGCCTGCCGATCCTCGTCGAGATTGCGCCGATCGAAGGCAATATTGACCATCTCTATCTGATCGTTCCGCTCGGTATCGAAGCCGACCGCGTTGCGCACAATTGACTCGAGGCGGTCCAGTTCCTCCGTCGACCGAGGCTTATACACCTCCGTAATAGTCCCGTCCTCAGCCGTGACCTTCTCATATACGCCGTCAACCATGACGGCGACGGTAAGTCGATCGATCGTGCCGACCGCGTCAATGACATGTTCTACAGTCTTGTTTAGCTCGTAGTTGGTGCGCGTAGTTTCATACTGATTCTCGGACTCGCTCTCGGCCGTCTCGGCGGCTTTGTCCGCTTCCTTCGTCGACTCCTTGACGCGCTCCTCGGACCGTATCGACGGCGCGTTCGGATCGAAGACTTCAGATGTTCGTTCGAGTTGCTGGAAGTCCAGCTTGGCCGTAACCCGCACGACCGACTTACCTGCTCCCATGACTTCTTCGAGCATGGTCTGGGCCTTGCTCTGCAGGTGCTGCTCGACACGCTGGGTGACTTCGAGCTGGGAGTTGCTCAGGCCGATAGTAGGACCGGCCTGTTGGGCCGAACTGAGCAGGTTGCCGCCGTAATCGACGATGGTAATATTGTCGGGTTCGAGCCCCTCAACCGAGGCAGCCACCAGGTGAGTCACTCCGGCCAGCTGTCGACGGTTCAACTTGTCGCTGCCCCTCAGCTTCAGCACTACCGAGGCAGTGGCCTTCTGCTGGTCTTCCTTGAACAATCGGTCCTTGGGCATGACGATATGCACCCGGGCGGCGTCGACTTCGTCGAGCTGCATGATCGTCCGCGTGATCTCGCCTTCCAGCGCCCTGCGGAAATTCAGGTTCTGGAGAAAATCGGTCATGCCGAGATTGCTCTGGTCGAAGATCGAGTACCCGACCTGGCCCGAATTGGGCAGGCCCTGGGTAGCCAGCGCTATCCTGGTGGAATACACCTTGTCGGACGGCACCTCGATACTGCGGCCACCGTCCAGGAGCTGATAGTCAATCTTGTTCTCCTGCAGCCAGGTGATAACCTCGCCTGCCTCTCTTTCATCGAGATTGGTATACAGGCGGGCATAGGTAGTATCACCAAGCCAACCCACAAGGAGAATGATTCCCACCAGGGTGCCGGCGGTCACTCCCAGCAGCATCATAACCTGGCTGGGGGTCATGCGACCGATGAACTGGGCGAAGCCCTTAAAAAACTCTTTGAGCCCTTCCATCCGAAAATCCTATTTCGCATTTGCGCGTCACCGATCCGTGGCGACGCCGGGCACTAGGCCCCAAAAGCCTACATCGGCATGGTCACCATGTCCTTGTAGGCGGTTACGAGCTTGTTTCTTACCTCCATCAGGAGGTCCATGGTCAATCCGGCCTGCTCGGCCTTTATCATGACCTGGTGCAACTCGACCGGCTCACCGTTGACGAAGGCCTCCTGAATCTCGCCGGCTTCCAGTTGCGCCTCGTTGGCTGCATCGAGCAGTTTTCCCAGCTGCTCGGCGAAGCCGGGGCCGTCGGTTTTGGCCGGCGCAGCCGGCTTGACGCCCCCAACCCCATCCAGCAGGCCAGGAAGAACTCGATTGATCTTAACAATATCACCGCTCATGGTCAGCTCTACGCTTTCACATCAACGAAATTGCCGACAGGTGATTCATCGCCTCCGGCGGCATCACCGACCTTGTAGCCGGGGCCGAAGCGACCGGTATCACGAAACCGGCTGAAGAGAAGATCAAGCGCCCGCTGTTCGGCCTCACTGAGGTTGTCTGCATACGAAGCACGCGGCGCCTTGACCACCAGGCGTGACCGCTGAGCTTCATCCTGCGGCTTGATATTCAGCGGTTTGATCGTGGATCGCCCGGATTCGCCCTCCTGGAGGGGCTTCTGAGCCGGAGCCTGGTCACGCTTGACCAACTCCTGGTACGACTGAACGCCGATGGGGTTGACTTTCATAATTGGAACCCTACTTCGTTATATGTCCAATGCATCCTTGGCCATCTTCTTGGCCGACGATATCGCCACAGTGTTGGCCTCGTAAGCCCTGCTGGCGGCCATCATGTCGACCATCTCGGTCACAATATCTATATCCGGGAGGCGGACGTAACCGTCCTCATCCGCATCGGGATGAGTGGGTTCGTGGACCAGCCTGTAGTCGGCCTTCGGATCGACAACCTGCTCGGCTTCGACGGTCGGCAGGGCCACCTTCCGAGTACTCGGGTGGGTGTAAGATGGCACGTGAGAGGGATTGGTGCGCCGGAGTTGAATACCTGCCTTCGAAAGCATCGAATCGAATGTACCCTTGACCTCGCTCTGCTCGACTACCAGCCGCTTGCGGCGGTATGGCCCGCCATCCTCGGTTCTCGTGGTCTCGGCGTTGGCTATATTTTCCGCCACGGTGTTCATCCTGCGGCGCTGGACCGACAACCCCTGAGACGAGGTCTGAATGGCGTTGAGTATTCGGGTCATATCAATTCAATCCTATTGTCCGTTGGTGATCGCTTTTCGCAGGCCGTCGAATTTCCGTTTCAGCAGCCTGGCCCCGACAGTGTAGATCAACTCATTCTGGGCCAAGTTGGAGACCTCACGATCCGGATCGACAGCGTTCAATTCGCTCTCGACAAGCTCGGCTTCTTCCACATCGGGGTCCTTGGCTGCATGCTCACCGATCGGAATGTGATTCGGATGGGTAGTAGTCCCGATCAGACCCGATGGTTGGCCCACGGCGCGACTGAACTCGGCCTGAAAATCGATGTCGCGACTACGATAGCCCGGAGTCGAGACGTTGGACAGGTTCCCGGCTATCAGCTTGTGCCTGAACGACGATACATCCAGGTACTTGCTGAACTTGTTGACACCGGTCTTCTCGAACATGAACTGTGCTATCTTATTATCCATAACTTACTTCAATCCATTACCTCGCCAAAGGCTATTGCAAGGGCCATGCCAAAACCCAGCGACGGTGTCGCATCATTAGGAACAATAAGCACTTAGACTATGCGGGGGGCGTGATAACTAGATGCTGTCGGGTGACATTACGGAAAAGTTTTCCTCGGATGGAGGTAATTCCGGTTCTTCTTCGGCGAAGGTGTAAAACTGCGAGCTGGGCTCTTTGAGCGAGAGTTCCATGGTCAGTATGACAACGTCCACGCGGCGATTCCTCGCCCGGTTCTCGATTGAGTTATTGGGCTTGACCGGCCGGTAACTGCCATAGCCCAGCGCTGAAATACGATCCGGCTCAACGCCGTGATTGTCGACGAAGTAGCGGACGACCTCAGTTGCGCGAGCCGACGAAAGCTCCCAGTTGGAGGGGTACCGCGCCGTTTGGATGGGGCGGTCATCGGTGTGTCCCTCGATCCTGATGTGGTTTGGAATGCCGACTATTCGGCGTGCAATCAGGTCGAGCACTTCCATCGACCTGGGCTGCAATTCGGCGCTCCCGGTCGGAAAGAGGGCTGATTCGACAATGTGAACGACCAGACCTCGCTCGGTGATCTCGGTGATCACTTCTTCGGATCGCCCCAGCTTCTCGAATTTTTCCTCGACCAGCTTCTGAATCATTCGGAGGTTACCGAATTTCAACAGGCCGTGTCCCTGGCTGGCCTGGGGTTCTATGTACTTGTCGAATATCGATGGTCCGCCGCGTAGTACGCCATTAAGAGCCTCGGCCATCTTACCGAACTTCTTGGCGTCGAGCTGGGAAATCGAGTACATGACAATGAAGAACGCCAGCAGCAGGGTAATCATGTCCGCGTAGGTCAGCAGCCAGCGGTCGACATTCTCGTCCTCGCCATTTCTTCGTTTGCGGCGGTGCTTCATCACAGGTCACCCGTGCGCTGGCGGGCGGGCACGAACGACAGGAGCCTGGTACGTATGTTTCGCGGCGTGTCACCCGACTGCAGCGCTATTACACCCTCCATGATGAGTTCCTGGAAGGCGACCTCCTCCTGGTGGCGACGGCGCAGCTTATCGGAAATCGGCAGGAAGAACAGGTTGGCGATCCCGACGCCCCACAGTGTGGCAATGAAGGCTGAGGCGATCGCCGAGGCCATGCGGGCGGCGTCGTCCGTGTTGGCCAGGGTGTGCACGAGTCCCAGGACAGTACCGAGAATGCCCATAGTGGGGGCGAAACCTCCGGCCTTCTGGAAGAACTCGATGCCTCGACGATGGCGGTCCTCCAGGTAGGCGATATCGGTCTCGAGAACCTCCCTGAGGACCGTAACCTCCGTACCGTCTATGACCAGTTGCAGGGCCTTGCGGAAGAACGGGTGGCCGATGTTCTTGAGCTCAGCCTCAAGACCGAGAATCCCCTCTCGGCGAGCCTTCTCGGCCAGGCGAACCACCCGCTGGATGGTCGGCTCGAGCGGATAGACCCGCCTGACGAGAGCCACCTTCAAGAACATCGGCACCCTGGTCACAGTATCGATGGAAGTGGTCACGGTCGTGGCGCCCAGGGTACCGCCCAGGACGATAAGAATCGGGGCGGTAAGAAAAACGGCATCCAGGTTTCCGCCTTCCATGCTGAAGGCCAACCCAATGGCTCCGACTGACGTGAGTAGTCCTATTATTGTCGCAATATCCATAGAGTGCCTGTTCCGAGCTGCCTGACCCGTATTTTGCGGACCATAGCCACTGTTTCAAGTATCGGCACTCCCTGTTCAGAATGTAGCCAAAATGCAATCTTCTGCCGCAAAAACAGGGTGCCCCTCCCCTGCTGCGTTTCTGTGTGAAACGGGCGCCGGCGCGCTCGAGGCCCCGGCGGTGACGCTAATGGTTGGCCGAGACGGTGTCGTCGCGATCCTGAGTATCCGTCTGCTCCTCGCCATCCGAGCGGTATTCGGCCAGCTTATTGCGAATCGTCCGTGTCGTTATGCCGAGCGCCTCGGCGGCTCGGGTCTTGTTGCCGTCGTACCTCTCCAGGGTCTTGAGAATCAGGTACTTGCTGCCTTCCTCGAGGCTGATCGGGACTTTGAGCTCCGGGAGCTCATCGGCCACCGGCCCCATGGCGAGCTCGGAAGGAAAGTCGTCCTCACGTAAGCAATCCCCGCGTGACGTCACCACCGCCCGCTCGATCAGGTTTTCCAGCTCGCGGACGTTCCCCGGCCAATGGTACTTCATGAAGAGCTTCAGCGCCTCGGAGTCGATACCCTTGATCTGCTTGTTGTTCTCTTCATTGTACTTGTCAATAAAGTGCTGTACCAGAAGCGGGATATCCTCTTTGCGCTCTTCAAGCGGACACAGGTGAATCGGGATGACATTCAGCCGGTAATAGAGGTCCTCTCTAAATCGTCCGTTCTTGACATAGGCCTTGAGGTCCCGGTTTGATGTTGCTATCAGGCGCACATCCACGGCAATGGTCTCCGATGATCCGACGCGCTCGAACTCTCGCTCTTGAATCACTCGCAGCAGCTTGGATTGGAGGTTAAGCGGCATTTCCGATATCTCATCGAGCAAGAGAGTACCGCCGTCGGCAAGCTCAAACCGCCCGCGATGGGTCTTCTTGGCATCCGTGAAGGCGCCTTTTTCGTAGCCGAACAACTCTGCTTCGACAAGCGTCTCCGGCAAGGCGGCGCAATTGAGCTTGATGAAGGGGGCGTTCTTGCGATTCGATGTATAGTGGATGGCGCGGGCTACCAGTTCTTTGCCGGTACCGCTGCCCCCGGTTATCATGACCGTCGAGCGAGCGTCGGCAACGGAGCGGATTAAGTCAAAGACCGCCTCCATCTGCCTGGACTTGCCGACGATGTTCTGGAACTTGCGCTGCAGGTCCTGGCGCATCCGGGCGTTCTCCGAGCGCAGGTTGAGAATCTCGGTCGCCCGACTCATCAGGTGCTCCAGAGGCTCTGGAAGTACAGGCTTGAGCAGGAAGTCGTAAGCCCCGAGCTTGATGGCCTTGACCGCAGTTTCGATTGTGCCGTAAGCGGTCATCATCACAACGACGGTCTCGGGGTTGACGTTCTTGACCTGTTCGATCACTTCAATACCCGACATTCCGGGCATCTTGAGATCGGTCAGCACGATGTCGGTCGGCTTGTCGACGAAGAGACGCATCGCCTCTTCACCGGAGATCGCGGCACGGCATTCGTAGCCGGCGCGCTCGAGGGTCTCAGTAAGGAACTCGTTTACCAGCGTATCGTCATCGACAACCAGAACCGTGTACTTCATCTTCCTAAGCTCCATCCTTGCAGTCTACGCCCGAGTAGGGAGCAGTATGTGAAAAGCCGCGCCACCACCGGCGGCATCGTCAGCGAACACTTCTCCTCCGTGCGCTTTGACAATCTTCCAGACCACCGCCAGGCCAAGGCCATTGCCCCCCGGCCGGGTCGAGAAGAACGGGGCGAAGATCCGGTCCAGATCATGGTCGTGTATACCGGGTCCCTGATCGCTTATGATGGTCTCCACGATAGTCTCGTCACTACCGAGGAACACCTTGTCGCCGAATCTCCTCACCGACTCGACCGGTTCCATGCGTCGGAATTCCAGCGTAATCCGACCGTCGCCGTCCATAGCCTGGACACCATTGTCGAGTATGTTGAGAATAACCTGCCGCATCAGGACAACATCCAGCCTCAACCGAACGCCGGCGGATTGCGGTTCCGGGTCCCTGATCGCTATAGAAACGGATCGCCCCTTGGCCTTGATATCCGAACGAAAGCGCTCGACCGTCTTGCTGAGAAAGTCAGCGTACAGCACATCGGTGCGGCTGATCTCCTTGAAGCGGGTGTAATTCAGCAGTGTGGCCACCGTCTGGTTGAGGGCTTCGACTCCGCGAATGATCTTTCGTACAGTCTTGCGGTGCGGATCGTGCTCATCCAGATCGCGTTCCAGGAGGGCCGCAAATCCGGCGATTCCGGACAAAGGGTTCCGAACCTCGTGGGCAATGGTGGCGGCCATTTCACCGAGGGCGGCCAGGGTGTTCAGACGGGCCAATTCCTGTTCGAGCCGCTTCATCTTGGTGATGTCATGGAAGACTTCGACGGCTCCCTCTGAGGCCTGTGAGCGATCGCGTAGTACCGATGTGGACACCGAGACCTGCGCCGAACGACCATCGGGGAGGCTGATCTTCTTCTCAACCGAAGAGACCTCACACCCGGTCTGGGCCGCCCTGACCGCATTGGCTTCAGCCGGCCCGTCACCCACCAGGAAATCCTTGTAAGGCTTGCCGACTATGCTCCCGACTGGTAACCCGAGAATCCTCGCGGCTGCGGGATTGCAGTGCGTGACAGTGCCGCTTCTGTCCACAGCGACGACTCCGGCCGACAGGGAGTTGAGTATGCTGTTGAGAAACTCCGTGGCGGCCAGGTTAGCCTCGCTCAGCTCGACCAGCCTGCTGTTGGCTTCGACCAGTTGATCGTTCTGCCTGCGGAATTCTGTCTGCAGCTCCAAGTACTTGCGCTGCAACGAATTGATTATGCGCGAGAAGGCCGCGAAGTTTTCGGTGAAGCGCCCGACATCCTTGTCGAAGACATCACCTGAGCTCGCCTGCCCGTCATCCTGAGTGGTCGACTCAACCGTATCGGCATCGGCGATCCGGTCGGTCGTTATTGTGAGATCGTCGTCCCTGTCGTATCCCATTCTAAAGCACGGGATACGCTAACGGCAGACGGCATTCAACAAAAACTTGGTCAGAAGTAGGAAAGGACTTCCGAGGCGATGTTCTCGACCGGTGCGATGTGACTGGCAAGACCGGCTTCGATCACCGCCCGGGGCATTCCGTAGACCACGCAGCTCTCTTCATCCTGAGCGATGACGACACCGCCTCTGTCACGGATACTGCGTATCCCAACGACCCCATTGGAACCCATACCGGTCAGGATGACTCCCATCGTGGCGCGACCGAAGTTATCCGCAACGGAGTTGAGAGTAACATCCACGCACGGCTTGTACAGAGTGGTGGAGGGTTCATCGGATATTACGACGTTGGCCCTGACACCATACTTCTTGACGGTCAGGTGCCGCCCGCCGGGAGCAATGAGAACCGTCCCCGGTTCAACCGGGTCACCGTGTTCGGCTTCGCGCACAGCCACCCTCGACAGGCTGTCCAGCCGGTCCGCCAGGGACTTGGTGAAGGTGGCGGGCATGTGTTGTGCAATCACCATCCCGACCGGCAGGTTGCGCGGCAGACGGGGAATAATGGCTTGGAGGGCCGGAGGTCCCCCCGTGGATGAGCCGACAGCGATCATGCTGACCGGATGTGAGCGCTTGGCCACCGGGGCGGCAACGGAGGTCTCGAATGCCGGGCGACGGCGCGCTGCCGGCTGGCCCGGAGCCGGCTTCTGAATCGGGGCCTTCGTCAGCTTCGCGAACCTGGCGCGTCGGGCGCGAGCCATCAGGAGGTTCTTGCGCCTGACGATGTCCTTGATCTTCGCCACGAGTTCTTCTTTGATCTTCACAATATCGAGACTTACATAGGACAGGCCCTTGGGAATGAAATCCACCGCCCCCATTTCCAGCGCATCGAGGGTGGCGCTGGCCCCGTCGGTGGTCAATGAAGAAATCATCATGACCGGTGTGGGGTTGGTGGCCATGATCTCCCTCAGGGCGGCCAGGCCGTCCATCCTCGGCATCTCGATATCCATCGTCACCAGATCCGGCTTCAACCGGCGGACCTTTTCGACTCCCTCCTCCCCGTCGCGGGCGGTGGCAATCACCTTGATCAGGGGATCCGATTCGAGCATCATCTGGAGCGCCTTACGCATAAAGGCGCTGTCGTCGACAATGAGGATCCGTATCTGCCTGCCTGTCTCGCGACTCAAGTCGGCCTCCTTCAGTTCACCATCTGTCGGGCCAGTTTGAACAGGCCGATCATGTCAACAATCAGGCGGATCCGACCATCACCGAGAATCGTCGCCCCGGCAATGCCTTCGGTGGAACCCAGATAATCGCCCAGGGCTTTGATGACCACTTCTTCCTGTCCGAGGAAGTGATCAATGGCCAGACCGAGTTTCTTCTCGGCCAGGCCGACCACAACGATATAGGGCTTCCGATCGATCTGGAAGCCCTGGGGGCTGCGTCCAAGGACATGGCCTAGATTCACAATTGGTATGATCTCGTTGCGCAAACGGAATACCGGACGCTGATTCACATGATACATCCGCGCCTGCTCAATCTTGACTGTCTCCTGCACCGATGCCAGCGGCAAAATGAATACCTCGTCGTCGCTTTCGACCAGCAGGCCCTGGACGATAGCCAGGGTGAGCGGCAACTTGATCGAAACAGTGGACCCCTGTCCCTTGGTCGAATCAAGCTCGATGATGCCGTTGAGTTTCTCGATATTGGTACGTACGACGTCCATGCCGACGCCGCGACCGGAAATATCGGTTACCTTCTTGGCCGTGGAGAAACCGGCTTGAAATATAAAGCGGAAGATATCCGCGTCGGGCATGCGATCCACTTCCCCTCGCGAGGCCAGACCCTTCTCCACCGCCTTGTCCCGGATGGCGTCGACGTCGAAACCGCGACCGTCATCACGGATAGTGATGACGATATTCGATCCTTCCTGGGCAGCCTGCAGCCAGACATTGCCGACTTCGGGCTTACCCGAGGCTACCCGCTCCTCCGGCAGCTCGAGGCCATGATCACAGGAGTTCCTGACAATATGCATCAGCGGATCGCCGATTTCTTCGATGACCGACTTGTCAAGTTCTGTACTCTCTCCCGAAATATGAAGATCGATCTTCTTGCCGGTCTCGCGGGCTAAGTCGCGCACCTGGCGGGGAAATCGGCTGAACACCTTGCCAACCGGCAGCATCCGCATACTCATCACAGCCATCTGCAACTCGGTAGTGATGAAATTGATGCTCTTGGTAGCGCTGTTGAGGCCCTCCAGCGTATAATCGCCTTCGTTCTGCTGGTTTAGATTTCCGAGGCTCTGCACGAGTGCATTGCGTCCCAGAACCAGTTCGCCCATCATATTCATAAGCGAATCCAGTCGGTCGACGCCTACCCGAATCGTCTGCTCCCCGGATTTCCTGGCCGGACCTTTACCGCCGGTCGGCTGCTGCGTGTTCGCTGAAGCCTGCTTGTCCGGTGCGGATGAGCTTGCCTGGCCTGCGCTGTCCGGTGCGGGAGCATGGTCCTTCGCGGGTCCGGGGTCGGTTGCTGTTTCCGGAGCAGAATTCACCGACCGGGCGGGCTCATCAGGTGGGAGATCGCCGGCAATCGCCGATTCGTCGACTTGTTGTTCGGGCTCGGGGGCCGGCTCGTCAGACTCAGCTCCGGATTCGGCCGCGGCCAGGCGAGCCAGGATATCATCTATCGGAATAGTCTCGTCGGACTGCTGCCTCACTTTCTCAAGCAGGGCTTTCAGCAGGTCGAGGCCCTGTAGCAAGACATCCATGATCTCGGCGGTTACACTCAACTCCGTCTTGCGAAGTTTATTGAGTATATCCTCCATCTTGTGAGACAGAGTGGTGACTTGCTCGAAGCCGAGAAAGCTCGATGTTCCCTTGATCGTGTGAACCGCGCGAAATATCTCGTTAAGGAGGTCGAGATCGCCCGGAGATCCCTCGAGCTTCACGAATGCGTTGTCAAGACCCTCGACCAGCTCGTCGGCTTCGAGCAGGAAGTCGTCGATGATCTCCCGCATCTCATCCATTTCAAGGTCCTGGGACATATGCGCCTCGAGCTATTTGCGGGTCGCGTTCTGCGAAATCAAATCATCGATTGCGGCCTGGTCGGTTTTCTTGTCACTCAGATCGGCATGCGGATCAAATACGCGCTTGGCGGTTGCGGGCGATGGATCGGCGGCGCCGTCGTTCGCTTTCTCTCCGCCAAGAACGCCGACTATCCTGGACAACTTGCCCTCGATATCTTCCAACAGTGAGGCCGCGTGGTTGATCTGCTGGCTTGTGATGTCCTGGAATTGCAGGGCATCCATAATGGCGTAGGTATCGTTGAGGGTGATGTTGGACTTGTCCACGAGCGTGTCGACTACTGCCGACATCTCGCGGTCTTCCTTGGTGTCCACATACTCCTTGACCTTCGCCAGGCCGTCGATGACTTCTTCCTGACGGCCGAGAATCTGCTCGACCGTATCGAGCATCCGATGCGTGGCCGCCTCGGTCTGTTCTGTGATCTTGTCGAGCTGCTGGGTGGCAACCGGTACCTTTTCGCGCGATTCGGTCAAAGGGCTGTTCAATTCCCTGAAGTTCTTCGCAATGGCGTTGATCGATGCTGCCAGTTCGCCGATCTCCTGTTGCAGCTTGGCCTGAAGCTTGGGGTTTTCTGACATGGGTTCTCTCCTGTCCATGGCCTGCATCAGCCAGCCAACACCTGTTCGATTTTTTCTTTCAGAGTATCCGGTGTGAACGGCTTGACAATATAGTTATTCACGCCGGCTTTCAGGGCCTCCACGATATCGTCCTTGACCGACCGCGTCGTGACCATCAGGATGGGCAGGCTCTTGTACTCGTCCATGCCTCGCAGAGTCGTCACGAATGAGAGGCCGTCCATCTCCGGCATATTCCAGTCGGTGATGACGAAGTTGAACTTGTCGACCTTCATCTTGGCCAAAGCGTCCTTGCCGTCGCTGGCCTCGACCACATTCGTGAAGCCCGCCCTTTTCAGAGTGTTGATGATGATGCGTCGCATCGTCGGGCTGTCATCGACAGCCAGTATTTTCAAATCAGCCACGCTGCCTACCTCCTATCTTCAAATTGATCATCTATTTCAGATACCTGGAGACTTCAGTCAGAAGCAAGGACGACTTGAAAGGCTTCACCAGATAGGAGCTCGCCCCCACTTCGATGCCTCTCCGACGATCATCCTCGGCTTCTTCGGACGACAGGATAATGATCGGCGTGGCGCGATGGAGTTCATTATCGCGTAGCGTCGATATCAACCCGTAGCCGTCCAGATTGGGCATATTCAGATCGGTGATCACCAGATCAACCGACTGCGGCATATTGGACAGCTTTTCCAGGGCGTCCATACCATCGCAGGCGGTGACTACCTGATAGCCGCTGTTTTTCAGCGAGAAGGCTACGAACTTCACCACCGTCGGGGAATCATCTACAACCAGTATTGTCTGTGGCATGGGTTCTGTCCCGTATTTGCAGTTCTCGTTATTTCGTCGCTGTCATGGGTTTAACCTTGCTCAGAAGGTCCAGGGCGCGGGCGGCTCCGCCTACATCGGGCTGGGCGCCGGCGCTGGTCCGGGCGGCCTGTGTCGCGGCAAGCGCTCTGTCCCTGGCCGGTGCCCCGACTCCCTCCTTCTGATACACCAGCGCGTTCTTGAGGTACACCAGCTTGAACGCCTTCGAAATGCTGTGCAGGGTTTCCGAATGGCCAATATAGAAGTAGCCGCCCGGCCGAAGTGAATTGTAGAATCCGCGCACGATCTGCCGCTTGACCTCATCGGAGAAGTATATCATGACATTGCGACAGAATATGGCGTCCACGTTCGAGTACCGGGATATCTGGCGCGGATCGTTCAGATTGATCTGGGAAAAGCGCACCAGAGACTTGATCTCCGACTTGACCGTATACAGGTCATTATCCCCACGTGTGAAGAACCTGTCCAGGAGGCTCGGCTTGACATTGCGCAGGGTGAGCCCCGAGTATTCCCCCTTGCGCGCCTTCTGCAGCACATTTTCGGAGATGTCGTTGGCGTAGATTTCGACATTCCATCCATTGAGCGAACCCAGTCTCTCGGTGATCAGCATCGCCAGCGTATACGGTTCTTCACCGGTTGAGCACCCGGCCGACCATATCCGCAGCGACTTGACCGCCCCGCTCTTCTCCTTGGCGAACTGAGGCAGAACCTCGTCGGAAAAGGACTTCAACTGCGGCTCATTCCTGTAGAAACTGGTCTCATTGGTGGTAACCAGGTTCAAAAGCTGGTTGAACTCCTTCTGGGAGGTATCATACTTGATATGGTAAAAGTAATCGCGATAGGTCTTGATACCCAGCGTCGCCATTCGCTTTTCCAGACGGTTCTTGAGCAAGTACTGCTTGTTTTCCGCAAAGAATATGCCGCTCTTTTCATGGATGAAATCCCGCATCATCTCAAAGTCTTCGCGGGGCATCTCTGTACTATCAGCGCTTGGGGTCAACATATGTTACCCTTGCCTAAGGTTATCGCCGATCACTGTTCACCCGCCTGGCTGGATCGACTGCAACAGCTTGTCTCGGAAGGAATTCCGCAATCTTCCCCCCACCTTCCGTGCTGGCGCGGCAGATGGCGCCGGTCAGGTCGTCCAACCCGTAGGGCTTGATCAGATAGTCAACGGCGCGGCCCCTCAGGGCCTTCAGCACCGAGTCGATCTCAGGTTGATCGGCTATGACAATGACGCCTCCGGTGTTCCCGTTGAAACTAGCGCGTCTTAGCATATCCACTTCTGCCTCGTCCAGCAATTGAGCCGACAGAAGAACGATATCATAGTATTGAGCTCTGATACGAATCATCGTATCCTGGATATCCGCCGCTCGGCTGACCCTGTAGCCCAGCCTCTGCAACACCCGGCTCAAGTCGTCGCCGGCTCGCTGATCGGCGTCGGCAACGAGGATATGACGCTCTTCTGACACTCGCACCTGCATCCAGCTATTCCCGCGTCTTCTCTGAACGACTTTGCTCGAGATAAGCCTCGAGACTCTTGTAGAGCTCGTTGATATTGAACGGTTTGGTGATGTAGTCAGCCACCCTTTGCCGCAAGGCCTGAATTGCCGACTCCACAGACGGGTAGCCTGTCATGACCACCACCGGAATCTCGGGAAAGTCCTCTCGCAACTTGACCGTCAGATCCATCCCGTCCATCTCCGGCATCTTGATATCGGTAAGAACCAGATCGACTTTCTTCTGTCGCAGAATGGTCAAGGCCTTCTGAGCACTCTCGGCGACCGATATGTTCCACCCCTGTCCGGTGAAGAAGTCGTACAACAGGTCCCTGATGAGCAACTCGTCGTCCACAACCAGAATCGATGGCTCGGTGCTCATGAATCAGCCTCCAGATTCCCAACGGCCAGGTCGACCGCTTCCACCACGTCTTGATTGCGATCATTCCGCAGCCGACGCAGGTGAGGCAGGGACGCCCTTGACTGCATCTGCGCCAATGCCTTTACGGCAGCAATCTTGATCACATCGTTCTCATCGTCCAGATAAGGCAGAATCACGTCAGAGTATTCGGCCTGCCCAAAGTCCCCAATGGTGTTTATCGTGTGGTACCGGACCCAGACATCCTCGTCATCGAGCAGAAACCTGACATCGCGAACCGCATTAGGACCTTTCAGGGTGGCGATGGCTGTGATCGCGGCTTTGCGAACGGAACTGCTCTCATCGCTCAGGGCCGGGATGATCAGGTCGACGTCCTCTACTCCTCGTATGCGGCTGAGCGAATTCAGGGCCTGCTTGCGTATCGTCGGTTCCGGGTGACCCACAGCTTTGAACAGCGGTTCAACCACATCGGCGTCGCCGATCAGCCCGAGGGCGGTGGTGGCAAGGCGCTGTCTCTCGATTGAGTCATGAAACAGATCTTCGGTGAACTTGTCGATGACTCGGCGCCCCCCGACAATGATCATTGCGCCCATGGCCGCCTCGCGAACATCCCCATAGGGATCATCAAGACCCTTCATGAGAAAATCGATATCGCTCTCATCGCACAGCCAACCAAGCGCAGCAAAGGCTGCTCCACGGACATGACCCACCTGATCATGCGCCAGCTGCTTCAACTTCGGCACAGCCTCAAGGTAACCCGAGATGCCGAGTACATGAGCAATCCGCTGTCGCACCTCTGGATCCGGATCGTCAGCGTACGGTATCAGACCTGCCCCGATGTCCTCGTCAGCGAACTGACGTACGACCTCCAGCAGCGTCGTCTTGGTGATCGCACTGGCCGATGCAAACTTGTCGAGAATGGTCCTGGTCGCACTGGGGCCTGCGTCCTCCAGGACATCGGCAATGCGCTTCCGCTCCGTATCGTCAACCGAATCCAGCACATCGATCAGCGAGGAGACCACCTTGTTGCCATACCAGTGACTGAGCCGGCCCAGCGTGAACTCAGTGATCTTCTTGTTCCGATTCCGGATGGCGTCAAAAAGGAAGTCTGTGAAGCGGTCCAGCGGCAGATCGTAATCCAGCCGTCCGTTGTTGGCCAGGCTTATGTCGATGATGGCCACGAGAGCGGCCTCAGCGATAGAGCTGTCCGGGCATTCGAGGTACTCCATGAGTTTCGGGACCGCTTGCTGATCGCCTATCTGTCCGATGGCCTCAATGGCGGCAAAAGTGATCATCGGATCCATGGTCTTGAGGAAGCCGTAGAGCCTGTCGAGAGCCGAACGATCGCCTATCTTTCCCAGGGCTTCCAGGGCTGGCAACCGGGCATCCTCGACCCGGTCATAGGCGTCGAGTAGCGGTTCGACGGCCTCGACCGAGCCTATCTTGCCGAGCGCCTCTGCGGCCGAGCAGATGACATTGGGATTTTCGTCGTGCAGGCGGCCACAGATCGCATCCACCGCCGCCGGGTCGCCGATCAGACCCAGTACATCGACAATGAACTTGCGTACATCGTGGTCGTCGTTCTCGATTTCGGCAGTGAGCGGCCCTACCGTTGCGTTTCCGATCCTCACGAGCACTTCGGCGGCCAGATTACGCGCACCTATGTCGTTGTGCCCTAGAAAGCGTATCAACAATTGCGAGGCGATATCACCCTTCATCTGCGACAGCAGGTCAGCGGCCAGCTCGCGAATCCCCAGATCGGGATCCTCGATAGCCATCACCAGGCCGGCCACGGCCTCATCCTCAGTGAAGGTGCCGAGCTGCCTGACCGCTTCCTCGCGCTCGTAGAAATCCGGCGACTGCAATTGCGATAACAGGCCGCTGATATGATCTATTATATTGCTCATACTGAACCCTTCGGTTCCGAGGCGGATCTATCGGGCAGTGGCCGCCTGATAGGAGTTCAGCGCCTCCTGTTCGGTGCCGAAAATCTCGAAGATGTGCGACAGTTGTGTGATGTCGAAGATCTCCTGAACATAGCTGGCCAGATTCGATAACGTCAGACGCCCTTTGCGCAGTCTGATTTCCTTCATGATGGAGACAAGGCTGCCCAGGCCCGAGCTGTTTATGAACTCGACTTCAGCTAAATTGAAGTGAAACGAATTCTTGTTCTGGTCAAACAGCTCCTTGACCTGTTCTTTCAAGGTCGTACCGCTGGCCAAGTCAAGCCGACCGCCCAGCTTCAGGATAGTAACGTCCTTCTCTTCTCTTACGGTGATTTCCACGGTAACCTCCACGGGTGTATTAGGTACTCATTTCGTTGTCTCGCTCGCGCTCGACTCTGATGGAGACCTTGACGCTGCCCCCATCCGTTTTGGTAAAAGTAGCTTCCGAAGCGCAGTAGCGAATCAGATCGACTCCGCGCCCGCCCTCGTCGAGAAGCCCGGCCGGTCCGCGTCGGTCAATTTGCTCGAGTCCTCCATGACCCTGATCAGTTATATCGGCACGCAGGTCTGCGTCGTTAATAATGAGGACAACATTTATGCTCTTGGTCGGATCACACTTATTGCCGTGCACCAGGGCGTTGTTGAAGGCCTCCGACACTGCCAGCATGAACCGGCGTGCGGAACTCAGCTCAACACGGTGACGCTCAAGAAGGTCGTGCAATGCCGACAGCATCCTATCTTCGCTGCTGATCTCCGATGGATATGTGAATTCGAATGCGGCCACCTCATTTGACCCTAAGCTGCAATATCGTGAAGTCGTCGCGGGTCTCCTCTGGAGCGCCCTCGGTATATCTGTCAACCCATTCTTTAACACGAACGCAGAACTCGCTGGGAGCCAATCCCATCTCCGATGAGTACACTTGCTCGGCTCGCTCCCGTCCGAACAGATTACCGTCGGCGTCAGACGCTTCGGTCAACCCGTCAGTGAAGAGGAAGAGCCGGTCCCCGGGCGAAATCGAGCGTCGTCCCTGTTTAAACGGGACACCGCTGAATTGCCCGATTATCGGCCCGCCGTCGACCAGTTCAACGATCTGCTTGCTGTTGTCATCCCAGAACAGACCCGGCAGGTGGCCGGCGTTGCAGAAGGTCAATTCTCCAACAGCGGTTCGCACCCGACACAGAAACAGGGTCACGAACATATCCCGGTCCTTGATAATTTCATCCGCCAGGAGAGTATTGGTCTGGGCCGCCACATCCCCGACCGGCAAGTCCGGATTCTCCTTGAGAAGGGTCTTGATGATCGCGGCGGTAGCCGACATGACCAGCGCAGCCGGTACCCCGTGGGAGGACACATCACCGAGAACAACAATGAAGTCATTGTCGTTCAAGACAATAACGTCGTAGAAGTCGCCTCCGACTTCACCCATCGGGTAGTAGGCGGCGCCGATCTCAATCCCCGGGAGGTCGTCGAAGCTGAGGGGCAGAATCGTCTCCTGAATCTGACGCGCGAAAGCCAACTCCCTCTCCTGCTCCTGCTGCGCCAGGCGTGCCTTGACCAGATTGGAGTTATCGATCGCAACTGCGGCGAAATTCACCAGCATTTCCAGGACTTCACGGTCGGAGTCGTCGAAGCTGCCCCCGCCCGCCTTGTTGACTATCATCATCACGCCGAGGCAGGCCTTCGAGGTCTGAATGGGCAGGCAAATAATCGAGTCGATCTGCAGGCCTGTGTCATCGGTCATGCACAGATCGTTCAACGTGACCGGCTGGCGGGACCGGAAGACATAAGTCGGCAAATCGAGATCATCCCGATAGCTCAGCCGTCTGGCGAAGGCTTCATCAAGACCCCACGCGATCTTCAGGTGTAACTCGTCCTCCTCGGCCAGCATTATCAGCCCCACTTCTCCGTTGACCAGCCGGACGGACATGTCCATGACTACCGACAGGACCGCATCAATCTCCTGAATTGAGGTGATGACGGCCCCCATAGTGGCCACGTCGCGCAGTTGCGCTTTGGTAGCCTCCAGCTTCGCCTCGAGTTCGTTTACCTGCTCGGTCAGGATCTCGGCATTCGCCATGACACCAACTATATCGGCCGGAAACGGCCTTAGCTTTGCCACGAGTCTGACCGCCCCCCCAATCAGAGTGTCAGGTCCTGACAGCCGCCTTTACTTCCTGCGAAACTTCAGGCGAATCGGGACCCCCTCGAAGCCATAGTGGCTCCGAAGCTGATTGGACAGATAGCTGATGTAGGACTTATCGACGAGCCTGGGATGATTAACGAAGAAGATGAATGTCGGCGGAGCTACTTCGCTCTGCGTGATATACATAAACTTGATGTACTTGCCCTCCCTGGCCGGCGGGTGCTGCCGTTCTGTAACCTCTTTCAGGAACCGGTTGAGCTCGGAAGTCGATATGCGCTTGTGGTTCTCATAATGGACCTGGCGCACGAGTTCCAGCACTTTCGTGACACGTTTGCCGCTCAGGGCCGAAATGTAGATGACCGGAAGATTCGAATATCGGGCGAGCGTCGCCTTGATCTGCTCGGTATAGCGGCCGGCCGTATGGGTGTCCTTCTCGACCAGATCCCACTTGTTGACGGCAAGCAGGGCCGCCCTGCGCATCTTGTGGACCATCTCCAGAATGTGCTGATCCTGGGCTGTGAGGCCGTCAACGGCATCGATCAGAATCACCGCCACGTCGGCCTCATCAATCGCGCGGGATGCCCTGATGCTGGTATAGAATTCGATGTTCTCGGCTACCTTGTAGCGCTTGCGTAAACCGGCTGTGTCAACGAGAATGAACTTGTGTTCTTCAAACTCGAAAGGAGTATCCACGGCATCACGAGTGGTTCCGGCCTCGGGCGAGACAATCAGGCGGTCCTGGCCGATCAGCCTGTTGATGAAAGATGACTTGCCGACGTTCGGTCGTCCCACCAGGGCCACCCTGATGGCCTCATCCTCACCCTTCCCCTCCTCAGGTTCAGGAAGGTTGGTCACGATGGCGTCAAGCAGGTCACCGATTCCCAGCCCGGACGTGGCGGAGGCGGCCATCGGTTCCCCGAGGCCCAGCTTCATGAACTCGTATATCTGCTGCCGGATCATCTCGTTGTCGGCTTTGTTGGCTACCAGAAGGCACTTGCGCCCGGATCGATGCAGCCGCCTGGCGATCTGGCGATCTACCGGGTCGATCCCCACCTGGGTGTCGACGACCAGCAGGACCAGGTCGGCCTCAGTTATGGCGAACTCGGCCTGATCATGAATCAGCCTCTCCATCATGTTATCGCTGGCGGGTACTATCCCTCCGGTATCGATCAGCCGAAAGTCGACGCCATTCCAGTCGGTCACCGTGTAATTGCGATCCCTGGTGACTCCGGACTCCTCGGCCACCACAGCCAGGCGGCGGCGGATGAAGCGATTGAACAATGACGACTTGCCGACATTGGGGCGCCCTACGATGGCGACGGTGGGAAGACTCATAGAAAGGCCTCCCTGACCGTCGCGCAGAGATCGTATTGGCCGATTATCACCGGCCTGCCCAGTCGCCTGCGAAACTCATCCAGCGACATATCATCAAGAAAGAGCCCTTCGTGGTTCAGGCAGTTCGGAGGCAGGACAGCCACATCGAATTCGCGTCGCGCGGCTTCGGCGGCCGCGAGCAGATCGGCGCCCGTTAGCAACCCGCTGACCGTTACCATCTCCCCCCAGAAACGGTTGACTACGGGGAGCAACTTGAGGTTCAAGTCAAGCTCACGAAGGTAACCGACCAATGTTCGTTTCAGCCATTCGGCGGCGGCCAAGCCGGTCAAGAAGGCAACCCGGATATCTGTTGAAATGCCACTCAGAAAGCGCCGACCACGATTGAAGTCAACCGTTGCCCGCCGGATCATTCCGACCCCGTTTTCCCACTGTTCCATGTCTTCGTAGTGACAGAGGGGCGGAATGCGACGCTCGGCCAGCAGATAGTATTCGTCGGAGGGCCAAGCAAAACGAGTGCCCCATTCCGACAAACTCTGCTGCTGAAAGTCCTCCACTACCGCGATCGTCTCCCGCGCTTCCTGGGCGGTGGGACGGCGCAGGCGCGGCAGGTGCTCGCGATATCGTGTCAAACCCACCGGCACGACCGCGAGAGTCGCCAACTCAGGCTGCAGCCCGGCCAGATCCTCCATTGTCCTGTGCAACGATGATCCGTCATTGAGATCGGGGCAAATGACCGCCTGGGTATGTAGACGAATTCCTCGCCGGGTCAGCCACTCCAACTGGGGCAGGATGGGTTGTAGCTTCCTGTTACCGAGCATTCGCCGTCGCAGTTCATCATCGGTTGTATGGACCGAGACATAAAGCGGTGAAAGGCGCTGTTCGACGATTCGATTGAGGTCGGCCTGGTTGACATTCGAAAGTGTGATGTAATTGCCGTGAGTGAAGCTTAGCCGGTAGTCCTCGTCGCGAACATTCAGCGAACGCCGCATTCGCCTGGGTTGCTGACGGACAAAGCAGAACACGCAGTTACACCGGCAACGGCGTACTTCCTCGTCTTCGAAGGTCAACCCCAGGGCTCCGGGATACAGATTATCGAAGCGAAAAGACTGCTCGGCGCCGCCGGCATCCTCGAAGGTCAGCTCGACCAGGTCGTCCGAGGCCAGGAACTGAAAGTCGAGGGTGTCACGAACCTCCCGCCCGTTCACTGTCACGAGCTGATGGCCCGCCCTCACATGACCGTACAGAGGGGAGTTTGGATTGACACTGACCACGCGCATCGAAGAAAACCCAATAGAAAAAGCGGGCGATGGGGATCGAACCCACGGCGTTCAGCTTGGGAAGCTGACATTCTACCACTGAATTACGCCCGCTGACTAATCACTTATCGTGATACAATCTACCGCCGGGGCAGCTCAAAGTCAATCCTGATGTTTGTCATCAGGGTTGAGCGAGTCGATCCTTTCGGGCCTCGGCTCCACGACTCTCACGACCAGAATCGACACCTCATAAAGCAGGTAGACCGGACCGGCCAGCAATAGCTGGGTGAAGATATCCGGAGGGGTGATTATGGCGCCGGCGATTAGGATAATCACCAGTGCATAGCGCCGCCCCTTACCCATCGACGCAGATGATACCAGGCCGATCTTGCCTAGGAAGAAAGACACAACCGGTAACTGGAACCCCACTCCGAAGGCCACCAGAAGCAGGCCCGCAAAGCTGATATACGAGCCCACTGTGATCACCGGGCTGAGCAGGTCCCCGGAAAAACCGATGAGAAAGTCAAGGGCCAGGGGCAGAGTGAGGAAATAACAGAAGGCGGCCCCACCCAGGAAGAGGACAGTCGACACGAATACCAGCGGCAGGATGACCCGCTTTTCGTGTTTGTATAATCCCGGCGAGAGGAACATCCACATCTGATAGAACACCACCGGCAGGGCGGCGATCAAACCGATTATGAGCGCGACCTTGAGGTACGCGTAGAAGGATCCGGTGACTTCGGTGAAGTGCAGTTGGATGTCGCCCAGCGGCCGAGTCAGGAAGATGAACAGCTCATTGCGGAAGTAAAAGGAGGCCCCGGCCATGACTACGATAGCCAGCAGGGACTTGAGCAAGCGCCAGCGCAACTCCTCAAGGTGGTCAAGAAAGGGCATCGAGCCGCTACCTGCATTCTCCGACATGGGGCGATAGGGATCTGCTTCCGGCGTCATGGGTCCTAAGATCGCGTGGTGGTCCGCCCGGTGTCAACGGCAAAGCCTGTCTATTCGAGCAATTTGCGCATCTCTTCGAGGAATTCCTGCTTGTCGGCGAACTTGCGGTATACCGAAGCGAATCTGACGTAAGCGATGTCATCCGCATCACGAAGTTTCTTCATCACGAGTTCGCCGATCTTCTGACTACTCGTCTCGGTTCCGCCGGCGGCCTGGATTTCCGCCTCCACCTGCTCGGCCATCGCCTCCATCTGCTTGGTGGTAACGGGGCGCTTGTTGCAGGCCAGCTTGATACCCTGCAAAACCTTCCGACGATCGAACGGTTCGCGGCGCTGATCGGTCTTGAGAACAATCAAGCCCGGCTGCTCCACGTACTCGTAAGTGGTGAAACGCTGACCGCATGCCAGACATTCACGGCGTCGTCGTACCGCCCGGCCATCCTGGGCCGAACGGCTATCCACGACCTTATCTTCAAGATGTCCGCATTGCGGGCAACGCATGCAGGCAGACTCCGGGTGCGGTCAATTGAGACTCAGCCCGATGTCGCTACTCCCGCTCTGTTTCGACTTTAACCCAGGCGAGGTAGTCAGGCAAACCCTCGCTCACGGTCAGCGCGAGCAACTCGGGAATCTCATAGGGATGATGATCAATAACATATCGCTGCAGATCGGCGTACTTCTCGGCCGTTGTCTTGACCATGAGAAGCGCTTCTTCATCGGACAGCACCTTGTCTTCCCACCAGTAGAAGGACTCCATTTTGGGCAGGATGTTGACACAGGCGACCAGGCGTTCCTCGACCAGCTTCTTGGCGAATGATCGCGCTTCGTCCCGCGGAATGGAAATCATGCAAATGCGAACATTGTCGGTCATGTACTCACCTTTCGCCCGAGCTTACTCTGGACCGAGTCGACCTTTCCGGACAGACGACCGCGAGCTCCTTTACGATCATCAATGGTCATCACTATGTAGATCCGGCTGTGTTTGCGCCGGAGCATCTTTCTGGCCCGGTTGAGCACGGGCATGACTTTCTCCCAGCTGCCCTCGATAATCGTCGACATCGCTGTCAGGCGATAGGGCAACCCGGAACGGTCAATGATATCGATAACCTTAGCCACATCGGCCGAGACCGAGGGAACACCCTTGCTTGTCGGAAACATACTTACTTGAAACAGCACTGACACCTCCTTGCGCAGCTTCTCTGACCTGTCTCGAATATACTATACCCAACGCCGACAGACAACCGATCGCGACGGAAAAGGCGGGAACGCCGGGCTCCCGCCACATTAAGCTTCCGGCCGGCAAGGATGCTAAACCTGCTCCTGCCTCTCACGGTACAGAGGGAACTGCGTGCACAGGTCGGCCACATCCTCCGCGATCTTCTCCAGGACCTCATCCTTGCGGCGATTCTGGATCGCATGGTCGATGAATTCCGCTATCTTCTGCATCTCGGGCTCGGCCATTCCACGGGTGGTCACTGCCGGCGTACCTATACGGATACCCGACGTCACAAAAGGCTTCTCCGGATCGAACGGTACGGCGTTCTTGTTTACCGTTATTCCAGCCTTGTCGAGCGCCTTCTCGACCTTCTTGCCGGTAACCTTGGGCACATCGACAAAGGAAACTAACATCAGGTGCGTATCAGTACCGCCGGAAACCAGACGGTAGCCCTTGTCCATGAGCGCCTGGGCCAGAGCCCTGGCGTTGGCCACAATCTGTCTCTGGTAGGCCCTGAACTCATCGCTGAGAGCTTCCTTGAAACTCACGGCCTTCGCCGCAATGACATGCATCAGGGGGCCACCCTGGATGCCGGGCATGACGGTGCGATCCAGGTCGGCGGCGTATTTCTCCTTGCACATCACCACCCCCCCACGCGGGCCGCGGAGTGTCTTGTGCGTGGTCGAGGTCACGAAATCAGCATAGGGCACCGGCGATGGATGCACACCTGCCGCCACCAGTCCGGCGATATGGGCTATATCTACCATCATGAAAGCATCGACCTCGTCACAGATGGAACGTAATCTCTCAAAGTCGATTATCCGGGGATAGGCCGAGGCGCCGGATACGATCATCTTCGGCCGTGTCTCCTTGGCCTGACGCAGTAGCTCATCGTAATCGATCTGCTCGGTTTCC
The DNA here is from genome assembly GCA_964526835.1 of uncultured Ignavibacteriales bacterium. GTDB lineage: Bacteria > Zixibacteria > MSB-5A5 > GN15 > FEB-12 > DAOSXA01. Next base: position 22,073 of record CAZGMK010000008.1, on the reverse strand, counting down.
TTGTCGACCACATACCCGGTGAAATCGTAGAGCTTCCCGGAGAAGTTGATGGGATGACCGTGGGTAAGATGCCCTCCGCAGGAGAGATCAAGGCCCATCACCTTGTCGCCCGGCTCCAGCACCGTGAAGTAGGCAGCCATGTTCGCCTGGGAACCGGAGTGGGGCTGTACATTGGCGTGCTCGCAGCCGAATATCTGTTTGAGCCGGTCCCGGGCCAGATCCTCGGCGACATCGACATACTCACAGCCACCGTAGTACCTCTTCCCCGGATATCCTTCGGCGTACTTGTTGGTCATGATACCGCCCATGGCCTCCAGAACGGCCTCACTGACGAAATTCTCAGAGGCGATCAGCTCCAGTTTCGTGGCCTGGCGGTTGGTCTCCTTGACTATCGCGTCGTAGACCTCTGGATCAACCTGCTTGACATATGACATGGCTTCAGCTCCGATCTAAGTCACTTTCGGCCAATGTACTCAAATGGCCGTATGTGGTCAACCGGCAAAGAACCCGTGTCAAGGCAAAGTAGAAATGTCCGGTAGCTCTCAGCTATGCTGTGGGTACATCGTCAGCGGTTGTGTTTCGAACACAAATTGGCTTGCGCAAGAGAGGTTGTCATGCTATGCTCAGACAGGGACATTTCGAAGCAGGTTCGACTAGAGGAGTCTCAGAGGGCGGATGGCCTATGTGGATTTTGAGAGGCAATAGCGGTGATGGGGCTTTCCCACAGCAAGCTGTGGGCCACCCGGCGGCGAGTCACAATGGGTTAAATCATCTTTTGCAGAGTTCATGAAGGTGTCTTATACGGACAAAAACGAGGAATCCGGCATCTTATGCGGATCAATCTAATTATTGTTATGGGTTCACAATATTGAGATTCTGTGATGTTTCTAGATTTCATTACTCAAAATAAGGACATTCTCGGTTTCATTATTGCCGTATCTGCGGGGTTGTTTGCATTTATCAAATGGCTGGACACGCGAAATCGGGAGCTGAAAGAGAGTAGGTACAAGACTTACATGGATCTTATTGGCGTCATTTCTGGTAAGCGTAAAGGTTCGTCAACTCCAAATATGTCAGAGCAAATAGCTGCCATATGGTTTTTGGTCGAATACAAAGAATACTATGACATAACCCGCAAGATATTCTCTGAGAGCGATCTTGAAAATATGACAAATCGGCCTTGGATTAAGCATTTATTGCCACACATTGAAAAGCTGCTAAAACAAATCCAATAATTCGGGTGTGCACATAACAAATCGTTCAAGCCGACGGCGCTACGCGCCGCGGCTTAACTCCAGCGTTGGGCACCCACCAGAATGACGATTGAGAGCCCATGCTGAACAATCCAGTCCACGATCATAGGGCCGCTACCCTTAGCCGTAAGAAGCCGTAAGGATAAGAAATGGAAGCGTTCTGGTTCTCCGGTGCAGTTGTAGCTTTCTTCGTCCTTATCTGGGCCGTTGATGTTTATCGGCACCGCCATCCACTGAACAATCAGGAAATCCTTGCACTATCAATGAAGCGACAGAGAATCCGAGCGCTCAGGAAGTTCGACTTTTCGACTATGCAACGACCAGCGGACGCCGCCGAGAAGAAAGCTATGAAAAGCCAAGGTGAATTTGTTGGTTGTGATTTGGGCTACCGTGATTCGCCTGCTCGCATCGCAGGGTTGCTCAAGTACAAGAAGCATGAGTGGATTGTCATCGCATTCATCAATTCCCTTCATGTTCGGCGCCTCTGGTGGAACAAAGGACCTGATGGGACGAAAGTGTGGTCGTTTCTTCGAGATCACTCACTCAAGTCAGCGATTCGGTCGCTCAGGCCAGATGCTATCGCGATTCTGCATAACCACCCGAATCCTGATCCCTCGCGCTACCGAATGACCATTCCCAGTGAGGCAGATTTCCGATCGGCCGGCTTTTACGACGGTGAGTTCTCGAAGCACGACATTAGCCTCCTTGAGTTTATCTGCGAGCGCGGAGTTCCTCATCTTTACTATGCGAGCTTTGCCGATTCAGTCGTTCCGATTGATCCAATCACTGATGAAATTCAGAAGGTGAATGGGACTGGAATCTTCAAGAGCTACTCGTTAAGGAAGGAACTGAAGCAAACAACAACAGCCGAACAAGTCGCTGGAGGCAACGGCGGCAAAGACGGGGTGCCTCAACTCTGACGTTAGGCCGCAACGTGGGAAGCACGCGCATGCAAATTTCTGAGATCACTCGACGCGACATCATCGACGCAATCCACGTCGAGAAAGTCAACTGGTGCGGTCGCCTCGAGGAGCCGGCGTTTCTCGCACGCCTCTTCGACCTTTCGAGCCTGCCGTCAACCGATCACCGTTTCGACGATGCGGCAGGCGACATCTGGCAACACCGCATCAACAACTATGACTGGGACGACGACTGGGTGTTCTACGACTCCAGGTTCAACCTCATGAACGGAGACGATGAGACGTTTCTCCGCTGGGTGGCCCACAGCTTGCTGTGGGAAAGCCCCATCACCGCTATTGCCTCTCAAACTCCGCATAGGTCATCCGTTGAGCGAGACTCCTCTAGTCGAACCTGCTTCGAAACATCCCTGACTGAGCATGGCATGACAACCTCTCTACCGCAAGCCGATTTGTGTTCGAAGCGCAACCACTGGCGATTTACCCACAGCAGCGGTGAACTACCCGGTGAAGCCAACAGCGCCTCAGAACGTAGCCACGAATCAGCTTATGGTGCGACGACAAGGACGCAAAGAGCCGGGCGTGTTGTCCGTCGGGAATGGCCGAACGGCGAATGATTGTTCGCCGCTACAGACTGCGGAAATGTCAGGGCCGCAAGGATCCTGACCGGCTAACAAAATAGGACATTTCTGTCTTGCGGCCAACCCGACATTTCTACTTTGCCTTGACAGCCCCAATTGATTTCTTGACAGATTATCAAGCCTTAGGTATTATATGTGTCTTGTCGATAAACGGCACAGGAACGACTTTTCCGGCCGTGGCCGGAGTGACAGAATAGAGGATTTGAGATGGCCAAGAAGACCAAGATTCGTGTTCAGGTGAAGCTTCGCAGCACCGAGAGTCCGTATACTTACTATACTACGAAGAACAAGCGGACCCACCCGGATCGTATGGAAACCCGCAAGTACGACCCGGTCCTGCGCAAGCATGTCACCTTCAAGGAGACTCGGTAACACCAGCCGAGACTATCGCTGAATTCGAAAAGCTCCGCCCGACGGCGGGGCTTTTTTGTTGCCGGCCTGTGGCCGTTATTTGCAGCAGGTTAGCTTGGTAATGTAGTGGACTTCGTCACCGCCCTCCCTCACAACTGTATCCGACAACCCGCCCCAGTAGTCGCGGTAGCCGAGCCACCGGCACAACTCGTCGCCCTGATGCACCTTCCAGGTGAGCGACTCGAAGCTTCCGGCCTCCACACTGAAGGTGTTGCACTGGTTGTCCGACGACCTGTCACAGCCGGCAGTCACCGCCACGATAGTAGCCAGAGCTGCCATCCAGACAATGTATCCTGGCTTTGATTTCATTCCAATCCCTCCTTTCCAGTTCATTCCTTTTCGGCCGCAGCGATCTTCTGCAGCCTGACCACATGACGGCCACCCTCGAAATCGGTTGTAACAAAAGCCATCACGACCTCCTCCAGCTTATCAGCAGGGATGTACTTCGAACCGAGAACGAGCACGTTGGCGTCATTGTGAAGCCGGGTGAAGTAGGCCATGTCGCGATTTACGGCAATCCCCGCCCTGACGCCCTTGACCTTGTTAGCCGCTATACCCATACCATTGCCGGTCCAGCAGACCAGGATCGCCCGGTCGACCTCTCCCCTTGCGACCATCCGCGAGGCCTTCAGACCGAAGTCCGGATAATCCACCGAGTCCTCTGACTGGGTGCCTACGTCGACAACCTCATGTCCGTGTGATTCCAGGATGCCATTTACCTGGTCCTTGACTTTGAGGCCCCGATGGTCGGCCGCGATCGCCACTTTCATCAGACCACCTCTCCTTTGTACTCGGGCACGACGGTCAGCCAGTTGTGCTTGTCCTCGGCGCGTCCCTCGACAATATCGAAAAAGGCCGCCTGCAGCTTCTTGGTGATTCGGCCGGCCCGACCGGCGCCGATCTTGAGCCCGTCGATACTGCTGATCGGCGTGATCTCGGCCGCAGACCCGGTGAAGAAGGCCTCGTCAGCCACATAGCACATCTCGCGCGCGATGTTCTGTTCGACAACTGCCAGACCCATTTCGCGAGCGATTTGCATGACCGTATCGCGTGTGATGCCCGGCAAGATGGAGGCCGTCAGGGGCGGCGTGAGCAGCTTGTTGTTATGCCAGAGGAACAAGTTCTGGGCCGATCCTTCAGAGACGAAGCCGTTGCGGTCCAGCGCAATACCCTCGGCATAGCCGTGCCGGACGGCTTCCATCTTAATCAACTGGCTATTCATATAGTTGGCGCCCGCCTTGGCCATGGCCGGCATTGTATTAGGGGCCAGTCTCTGCCATGAGGAAAAACAAACCGCCACCCCCTTCTCCAATGCCTCGGCGCCCAGATACGCCCCCCACGGCCAGGTGGCTATGGCCAGGTCGACCGGGCATGGCGTGGGGTCAACGCCGAGCGATTCATAGCCCCGAAAGGCAACCGGTCGAACATAGCAGCCCTTTATCTGGTTAGCGCCGATCAGGTCGAGAATGGCCTGGTCGATCTGCTCGCAAGTGTACGGGATGTCCATACGGTAAATCTTTGCCGAGTTCTTAAGCCGGGTCGAGTGGTCTCTCAGCCTGAAGCAGACGGTCCCCCTGGGCGTAACATAAGTGCGCATCCCCTCGAAGACCGACGAGCCGTAATGGACTACGTGCGATAAGACATGAATCCTGGCATCGTCCCAGGGCACCAGCTTCCCGTTCATCCAGATGAATTTGGTCTTTTCGAATGGCATATGTCCTCCTGACGAGGTTGGGCGTTCGCAGTCTCCACTCTGTGGAACATACATGTAATCAGCGGCAATATCAAGTCCGGTCGCCGCGGCCAAAAAGCTTGCTCAGCAACCATACCGCTCACTATTTTGGAGTCAGCAAACGTGAACTGACACAAAGGAGCTTGCCGATGCTCGTGCGAGACTTACTCGACGCCAAGGAATCGCGTCCGATTATCGTAGCCACGCCGGAGACAACGGCTCATGAGGCCATGACCCTTCTGATCGATAATCAGATCAGTTGCCTGCCGGTTATGAAGGGCGATGATCTGGTCGGGATCGTGTCCGACAAGGATATATTCAAACTCATCTTTGAACATCGCTCCGATTTTGCTGAAATACCGGTTAAGGACTTCATGACGACGAAATTGATCGTGGGCGTGACGGACGACGAAATCGACTACATCGCCGGGGTGATGAGCGAAAACTGGATTCGCCACATCCCCATCATGGATGGAAAGAAACTGATCGGTTTGGTATCCCAGACGGATATCGTACGGCGCCAGATGAAGCATATGAAAGTGGAAAACCGGTACCTGCGGATCTACATCGACGGTTTCAGCGCGCAAGAGTAGTCGGCCGATTGGATACGGCTGGCGACTGCCAGCAATAAGGCCCGGAGATATATCTCCGGGCCTCTGCATTTGAACTGATTCGTCTCAGCAGGCGTCACACCTCCATGACGTCCTTCTCCTTCTTCTCCAGCAGCTCATCAACTTTCTTGATGTGCTCATCGGTGATTTCCTGGATCTTGTCCAGACCACGCTTCTCCAGGTCCTCGGAGATATCCTTGTCTTTCTGGGCCTGCTTGATCTGATCGTTGGCGTCCCGGCGAATGTTTCGGATAGCCACACGCGAGTCTTCAGCCGTGTTCTTGCAAAGCCTGACCAGCTCCTTGCGCCTTTCCTCGTTGAGGGCCGGAACCGGAATGCGAATGGTCTGTCCCTCGGGCACTGGATTCAGTCCCAGGTCAGCGACCTGGATGGCCTTGATGATATCGCCGACAGTTGACTTGTCGTAGGCCTGCACCACCAGGAGCCTCGGCTCGGGAGTGGAGATGGTGGCCAGTTGATTGATCGGCATCTTGCTGCCGTAGGCGTCGACCTGGACGGTGTCGAGAAGATGGACCGAGGCTTTGCCGGTGCGGATAGCGCCGAATTCTCGGTTGAGAGCCTCGATGGTCTTCTGCATCCGCTCCTTAGTGTCTTTGTAGATTGCATCGAGCATATCTAAGCCTCCTATGCTGAGATAGTGATTTCCTTCAGCTTATCAGGGTCCCCACCGGCTCTCCCTTGATGGCGCGGGCCAGATTACCCGGCTCGGTCAGAGCAATAACCCTCAGCGGGATGGCGTTATCCATCAGCAGAGACACCGCAGTCGAGTCCAGCACCCGGAGCTGCCGGGTCAGCACCTCGTGGTAAGTAAGTTCACGACAGAACTCAGCATCCGGGTTCTTCCGAGGATCCTCGGAGTACACGCCGTCTACGTTGGTCGCCTTGATCAGCAGATCGGCGTCAATTTCCATGGCTCGAAGACTGGCGGCGGTATCGGTGCTGAAATAGGGATTCCCGGTTCCGGCGGCGAATATAACCAGGCGCCCTTTCTCCATGTGGCGTACCGCTCGACGCCGGATGTACGGCTCCGCGATGGCTTCCATATTGATCGCCGACATGACTCGAGTATAGATACCCATCTGTTCCAGATTATCCATCAGCGCCAGGGAATTGATGACGGTGGCGAGCATACCCATGTTGTCGGCGGTGACTCGGTCCATACCGCGGTCGGCCGCGTGCAGGCCGCGGAAAATATTGCCGCCCCCCACAACCAGACCCATCTCCACACCCAGCTCCCGCGCCTGACGAATGTCTCTGCAGATGTTCTGGACAGTCTCCCAATGGAGCCCGAAACTGTCGGGCCCCATGAGAGCCTCTCCGGAGATTTTGACGAGAACCCGCTTATACGCGGGTAAATCAGAGTCAGACTCCATGCTCACTCACCCAGACGGAAACGTGCGAAGCGGTTTATCTGGACATTCTCGCCAACCGCCGCTATCGTCTCCTTCAGGTACTCCTCGACAGTCTTGTCATTGTCCTTGACAAATGGCTGTTCCAGCAGAACGATCTCGGCGTAGTACTTCTCCAGGCGGCCTTCGATGATCTTCTCGACCACCTTCTCCGGCTTGCCGTCGTTGAGCGCCTGCTGACGATAGATATCCTTCTCCTTCTCGATCACCGAGGGGTCAACCTGGTCGCGATTGACAAAGAGGGGATTGACCGCAGCCACATGCATGGCGATATCGCGGGCGAAACTCCGGAACTGCTCGGTGCGTGCCACAAAGTCGGTTTCGCAGTTGACTTCGACCAGCACCCCCAATTTGTCGCCGGGATGTATATAAGAAGCCACTACGCCCTCGGCCGTGGCGCGGCCCTCGCGCTTGGCAGCCTTGGCGATGCCTTTCTCGCGAAGCATCTTCACCGCCTTGTCGAAGTCGCCTTCGGTCTCGGTAAGGGCCTTCTTGCAATCCATCATGCCGGCCCCGGTCTTCTCCCGGAGTTCTTTGACCATCTGTGCGGTAATTGCCATCAATGTCACCCTTATTCTGTGTCGGTCGCCCTGCCGGCTTCGCTTTTCTGTGTTTCGGGTCTTCTCCGGCCCGGGGCGGGAGCCGTATTCGCCTTGGGTTCCTCTTCCTCTTCGCCGCCGACCGAGACTGTCTCGGCGACCCTGCCCCTGTCCTCTTCCGTGGCGCGCTCAATCTCCTCCTGTGTCACGCTCTGACGCGCCTCGACGGCGGCGTCGACAAGACGCCGGATAATGACACGGATAGACTTGATCGCATCGTCATTGGCCGCTATCGGAAAATCGATGGGGTCGGGATCGGCGTTGGTATCGACAATACCGACAATCGGGATACCCAGCTTTGAGGCCTCCGCCACCGCGATCTTCTCTTTTCGGGCATCGACCACGACAACCAGTCCCGGCAGGAAATTCATGTCCTTTATGCCGCCAAGGACCTTGTTCAGCTTCTCGGCCTGACGTTCCAGCCGGAGCCGCTCTTTCTTCTTGAACTTCTCTATGCGGCCATCCTCATGCATCTTCTCGATGTCTTTAAGCTTCTTGATGGACTCGCGGATCGTCTCGTAGTTGGTCAACATGCCGCCGAGCCAGCGTTCGGTGACGTAGAACGCTCCCGCTCGCCTGGCCTCGACATCGATGACTTCCTTGGCCTGCTTCTTAGTGCCGACCATCAGGATGGTCTTGCCCCGCTGTACCACCTCGCGGACCTTCTCCTGGGCCTGCCTGATGGAGTTGATCGTCTTCTGAAGATCGATGATATAGATGCCGTTGCGCGCTGTGAAGATGAACGGCTTCATCTTGGGGTTCCAGCGACGGGTCTGATGCCCGAAATGCACCCCTGCCTCCAGCATTTCCTTGACTTCCGGTGAAATCATGAAAGACCTTTGATATTGAATGGTTGCTACTTCGCCCCGGCGTCATCCCCAGCGCGGACCTCGAAGGGGACCTCCGCCTGAGTCGACCGAGACTGTTTATTTCCCCGCCGAAGCGGGGATACTCACACTTTAACGCTTCGAGTACTGGAAGCGCTTACGAGCCTTCGGCTGGCCGTACTTCTTGCGCTCAACCTGACGCGGGTCGCGAGTCAACAAGCCCTCTTTGCGCAGGGGCTCACGCAGGTTTTCATTCATCTGCAGGAGAGCGCGGGCCAAACCCAGACGAATCGCGCCGGCCTGGCCGGAAATACCGCCGCCGTTGGCTGTGCAGACAACGTCAACAGTGCCCTTGGCCTGAGCGACGTCAAGGGCTTGCGAAGCGACGTTAGCCAGTGTCTCACGAGTCAGATACGCGTTGAGACTGCGCCCGTTAACCATGAATTCGCCTTTGCCCGGTTTGACAACCACACGGGCAACAGAGCGCTTGCGGCGTCCGGTCGCTGAGTATACTTCTTGCGCCATACGTTTCCGTTAATCTGATCTACAGTTTAATAGCTTCGGGTTTCTGAGCCTTGTGGGGGTGATTCGGACCGGCGTAAACATGCAGCTTCTTGAACATCTTGCGGCCAAGACGATTCTTGGGCAGCATGCGACGCACCGCCAGACGGAACACTTCCTCCGGCTTGGTCTGGATCATCTTCTCGTAGGGGACCCTGTTCAGGCCGCCCGGATAGCCGCTGTAGCGGTAGTATGCCAACTGCTGCGGCTTGTTGGCCCCGCTTATTTTCATCCTGGAGGCGTTGACGACGACCACATGATCGCCCGTATCCAGATGCGGTGTAAACAGCGGCGTGTGTTTACCCCTGAGAACTGTGGCCACCTTCACGGCCGCTCGGCCGAGGATGGCATCCTGCATGTCGACCAGCCACCATTTCTTGCGGCTCGGGTCAACCTTTGGTATAAAAGTCTTCATATCAACTCAATAACAACCGTTTAGGGCGTACTTCCCAAAAACAGACAGACACGGAAAATACACGTATAATCGATCTTGTCAAGGCGCAAAACCAAAAAAGAGCTCTCGGGCCCGACATTATAGCGAATATCGACCGCAGGGCTATTTGTTTTAGCGGCAGGAAGTTAGGAGGTGAAGGCGACTCCTCTGGGTTGGGGGAATCCCTCTCCCCCTTTTTCGACTGACCTATTGAGAGAACCCCCTGGCCAATGATCGACCCGCCCCCCTGCTTCTGATCGGACGGCGGGACGTAAGGCTCTGACGCTCTGGGTCATTCGGACCGGCCGCGGGTAGAGACTGTGATCACTTGTCGACAAAACGAGAAAGATGGATTCCCGTTTTCACGGGAATGACACTGTCGTGTGGCCGTGCGTGCGAGGACGCGACAGTCGCAGGCGAGCCGGACAAAGCGAATGACACTGTCGTGTGGCCGTCCGTGCGAGGACCGTGCTGCCGACATGCAACCACCGCCCCAAACGAGTTTGAGGCGGGCACCCAAAACAGAGCTCGTGCTCGTGGACGTACACCAGCCACATAGATCGCATGACAGTCAAGGCACAAAGAAGAAACCGGCAGTCCTTCAATCAGGACTGCCGGTGTCGTGTCGGAATCAGTGTCGAAACCCCAGGGGTTTCTACAGGGAAGCGCGCAGGCGCGTCTCCCCTACCACCACTTCGGGACGAACTTGTAAGCGTAGTTCAAGACGCCCTCGTGGCTCTCGGTCTGGATGCGACGGAATTCGATCCGCACCTCCATGCCGATCTTGACCTCCTCGACATCGCAGTCGGTAATCTGCGCCATCACCCGGGTGCCGTCGGCAAGCTCGGCGATACCGATGGCGTACGGGCTGATATCACCCCATTGCTGCGGAGCCACGCGGATAACCGTATAGGTTACCAGCTTGCCGGTGTCCGGCAGGTTGACGATCTCGAATTCTGTATCACCTGTCTCCGGGTCGATATCGCGCGGCGGGAAATAGGTCTTGCCGCTCTTTTTGAACTTGGAGGCCTCCAGGCGATAGCGTTGGGGATACTCCCGCCAGCCTCGCGAACTGAATTGTCTCGGCATCACGCCACCTCCATGATATGCACCACGCAGGAGGCCCCGCTGCCGCCCATGTTGTGGGTCATGCCGACTTTCGGCGATGACTTCAACTGGCGGCCGTTCTCGGCCTGCCCGGTGAGCTGTTTGTAGACTTCAATAACCTGAGCCACACCGGTCGCGCCGACCGGATGCCCCTTGGCCTTCAGGCCGCCCGATGTGTTGACCGGCAGTCTGCCGTCAAGGGCGGTTTCGCCATTCAGCGTCGCCGGACCGGCCTGCCCCGGCTTGTAGAAGCCCAGCGACTCGAGAATAACCAGCTCGGCGATAGTGAAGCAGTCGTGGACCTCGAGGAAATCGACGTCATCGAGCTTCTTGCCGGCCATCTTCAGGGCCCGCTCAACACCGTACTTGGCGGCGGGAGCGAAGGTCATGTCCTCGCGCTGGGCCAGCGCGATTGTGTCGGTGCCGACGCCGGAGCCGATGATCTTCACATACGGCTTGCCCAGCTTCCTGGCGACATCCTCGGAGCAAACAATCACGGCCGCCGCGCCGTCGGTAATCGGCGAGCAATCCATGATATGCAGCGGATCGGCCACCATGACAGAATTGAGGACACCATCCAGCGTAGTCTTGAACGGGTACTGGGCGACCGGGTTCATCGAACCGTTGTGGTGGTTCTTCACCGAGACAGTCGCAAGCATTTCGGAAGTCGTGCCGTACTTGTCCATGTGGGCGTGGGCGATCATGGCGTAAAGGCCCGGGAAAGTGGCGCCATGGAAGACCTCGTACTCCTGATCGGCGGCCATCGCCAGGGCGGCAGTGGCATCGTCGCCGGAGCAATCGGTCATCTTCTCGACACCCGAGGCCATGACGATATCCGAGACGCCCGAGCCGACCTCGAACATGGCGGCGCGAACCGCCATCCCGCCGGAAGCGCAGGCCGATTCGACCCGCATGGCCGGCAGGTACTTCTGGCCGAGATAGTCGGCGCAGAGAGCGCCCAGATGTTCCTGGCCGACAAAACCGCCGCTGGACATACAGCCCACATAGAGGCTGTCCAGGTGATCTACGCCGGACTTATCTATAGCTTCGCGGGCGGCATCGACAAAAAGCTGACGCAGGGACCGGTTCCACACCTCGCCCCACTTGCTCATGCCGGCGCCGACAATACAAACATCTCTCATCGTAGAATCACCTCCTTAGTAGTTCATCTTGATCTTGCGACGGTACTTGGCATAGGTGCCGTAGTCGACATAGATCAGGTTCTCATCGAGCAGCTTGGCTGTCTTGATAGTAAGGTCACGAACCTCTTTGATGCGGTCTGTCACTTTCCAGATGAAAGCATCCGAGCCGGCGCCCGAACCGTAGGAACACATGAAAATCATGTCTCCGGGTTCGGCGACATCAAGGGTGGCGGTCAGGCCGAGCGGCGAGGCACCCGAGTAGGTATTGCCCAGTCGCGGAGCCAGCCAGCCGGGTTCGATTTGTTCCTGAGTGAAGCCGAGCATCTTGGCCACGCGCTGGGGAAACTTGCCGTTAGGTTGGTGGAAGATCGCCCACCTAAAGTCCTTCGGCTTCATGCCGGCCTTTTCCAGCAGGGCGTTGGAAGCGCCCATCGTAGTACGGAAGTAGGCCACCTCGCCGGTGAAACGACCGCCGTGCTGCGGATAGAACTCGTGTTCGCGCCTCCAGAAATCCGGCGTGTCGGTCATCCAGGAATGGGTATGCGTACACTCGGCTATAAGGTTGTCGTCACCCATGATAAAGGAGGCGGCGCCGGCTGCGGCGGAGAACTCAAGGGCATCCGAGGGAGCGCCCTGCGAGGTATCGGCGGCGATGCCGAGAGCATACTTCATCTCACCGGCCTTCACGTGGCTCATGGCCACGTACATCGATTCGGATCCGGCCTTACAGGCGAACTCCAGATCGGCGCAGTGGATATCCGGGGTGGCGCCGATAGCCTCAGCGACAGTAGTACCGGATGGTTTGACCGCATACGGGTGCGATTCGGACCCAATGTATATAGCGCCGATATCTTTTGGGTCAACAGTCTGCGCGCGGATCAGCGCCCGTCGCGTAGCCTCGACCGACAGCGTAATGGTGTCCATGTCGGGCGGCGGGACCGATTTCTCGCGCAGCATCAGGCCCTTCTTGTAGCTGGGCGCATCGGCGCCCCACACCTTGGCGATTTCCTCCACCTTGATGCGGTGCCGTGGCAGATGCGCGCCGTATCCAACAATTCCTGCCATACGGTTAATCCTTCTGCGTTGCAGCGTTTATGGTTCAATGCGATACGTAATGTCACGTCGCGAAATCGCTTAATCACATAGAATACGGACGATTCACGGGACGCGCAAGGGGATTTGGCAGGCCTACTGTCCGGTTTCGTCGTTCTCCCCCAGGAGTTTGAAAACCATTAGGCCGTGGAGCGTATCGAGGCCGACAGCCGTGACAGGTTGATCGGTAATGATCACAACATAGCGGGATTCCGAAAAATAGAGCACGCGTTGAAAGCTGTAGTTCTTGTATAGACCGCGATCGTGGCTGTAGATGCAATGCGCTTCGCCACCGCTGAAGACAGGATAGTCCTTGTCGCCACCCTTTCCCCTCTCGAAAGTAAGCCTATTCCAGTCATCGGCTGTCCCGCGGGCGCCGCTTCTGACCATCTCCCGATACCGAGTAGTGAAGGTGGAATCAAACGGCGGTGGCGAAACAACGATTGAATCCTCGATCATGCAGGAGTCGCCGACAGGTATTTCAACTTCGTCTTCCATCGGGAGATTCGCGGTGACGTCGGGTACCCACTCACCGGAACACCATTGACAGTCGAGTTCAACATTGCCGGTGTCGGACAGATAGACAGCATAGGTACGGTGCTGCCCGCACTCTCCGGACAGATACTCATGCCAGAAGAGCAGGCTGTGATCGCCCTTTGTCTTGCCGTAGACGGTGAATTCCTGCTCGCACAGAGTTGCGGCCGATGTTGTGCAGGCCAGGGAGATTGCAGCCGCCAGGATTCCTATGGTGATGCGCATATGGGACCACTCCTTCTTGAGTTCGCTCGACTGGTTGTACCCAGTGTAGTGGCGTACGGTTGAAAGTCAAGCCAAGGGGATCACCCCTCACTCCTCGGCCCTTCGTTGACCGAGCACGGCCCCACCAAGTCTGTCATTCCCGTGAAAACGGGAATCCACTCCTTTACATCCAGTACAAACGTCGGACCTCTACCGCGGCCGACACGACCACCGGCCGGGTGCCGCGCCCGCGGCTGCCGCGCTCAAACTTGTTTTGGGCGCGATCGCGCGCAGTTACTCAGCCTACGCCTCCACCCACTCCTCGGCTTCCGCCTCGGATTCGGGCTCGCGGTCCTCACCGGTGAAGGTCAACTCGTCACCGACGAAGTCGATGGTCAGCTTCTGGCCTTCACGCAGCTCACCCGCCAGAAGCATCCGCGCCACGCGCTGACTGAGTTCCTTGTTGATCAGGCGCTTAATCGGACGCGCTCCAAAGGTCGGATCATAGCCGGCCTTCGCAATGTGGGTGACCGCCGCATCGCTGACCTCAAGCTCAATCGCCTTGTCATCGAGCAACACCTGCAGACGCTCAAGCTGCAAGCGGGCGATGGCCTTGATGTCCTCTTCCAGAAGTGACGAGAAGACAATAGTCTCATCGATACGGTTAAGGAACTCCGGACGCAACGACTGGCGCAGGGTCTGCAAGACATTCCGCTTCATGTTGTCGTAGATGACGTCGCGGTTGCCCTCGGTAAGGCCCTCGGATTCCTTCTGGATATACTCCGCGGCGAGGTTCGACGTCATAATCAGGATCACGTTCCGGAAAGAGACAGTGCGCCCCTTGTTGTCGGTCAGGCGTCCGTCATCGAGCACCTGCAGCAGGGTGTTGAAGACCTCCGGATGACCCTTCTCGATTTCGTCGAGCAGCACCACAGCGTACGGACGACGCCGCACCGCCTCGGTAAGCTGTCCGCCCTCATCATAGCCGACATACCCCGGCGGGGCGCCAACCAGACGCGAGACTGAGTGCTTCTCCATGTACTCCGACATATCGAGCCGGACCATGGCGTCTTCGGTGCCGTACAGGAACTCGGCCAGCGCCCGGGCCAGCTCGGTCTTCCCTACGCCGGTCGGACCGAGGAAGATAAACGAACCGATCGGACGGTTCGGATCAGACAGCCCGGCCCGCGATTGGCGGACCGCATCCGATACCGCCGCCACGGCCTCGTCCTGAGCGATGACTCGCTGGTGCAGCTCATCCTCCAGGCGCAGCAGTTTCTCGGATTCGGATTCGGTCAGACGGGTTACCGGGATACCGGTCCATTTCGAGACAATATCCGCAATATCGTCTTCACCGACCTCTTCCTTCAGAAGTTGACGCTTCTCCTGAATCGCGGCCAGCGAATGGGTCAGGAATTCGAGTTTCTTCTGGGCCTCGGCAATCTCGCCGTAGCGCAGCTTGGCCGCTCGCTCGTAGTCGGCGTGACGTTCCGCATCGGCCGCCTGATGCTTGAGCTCCTCGACTTGCACCTTCAGGTCGCGGATAGCGTCTACAGTCTCCTTCTCCTTAGTCCACTGGGTCCGGAGATCGTCGCGCTGGGCATACAGGTCCGACAGCTCTTCCTCGATCGGCTTGAGGCGCTGAGCGGCATCCTTTTCGCGCTTGACGCCTTCCTTCTCAATTTCGAGACGACGGATACGCTTCTCGATGGTATCCAGCTCCTCGGGCATCGAGTCGATGGAGATACGAAGCTCGGCGGCAGCCTCATCGATAAGGTCGATGGCTTTGTCCGGCAGGAACCGATCGGCGATGTACCGATCCGACAGACGGGCCGCCGCGATCATAGCGCTATCCGAGATCTTGATGCCGTGATACGCCTCGTAGCGCTCACGCAGCCCGCGCAGGATCGAGACCGTATCCTCGACCGACGGCGGCTCGATCAGAACCGGCGCGAAGCGCCTTTCGAGCGCGGCGTCCTTCTCGATATGTTTGCGGTACTCATCGAGGGTCGTCGCACCGATACAGCGCAATTGCCCTCGTGCCAGGGCCGGCTTGAGCATGTTGGAGGCATCAAGAGAGCCACCGACCGCGCCGGCGCCGACAATGGTGTGCATCTCGTCGATGAAGAGCACAATGCGTCCCTCGGCCTGCTCGACCTCCTTGAGGATAGCCTTGAGACGCTCCTCGAATTCACCACGATACTTGGAGCCGGCGATGAGAGCGCCAATATCGAGCGCTACCAACTGACGGTCTTTGAGCGACTCGGGCACGTCACCCGCGGCAATCTTCTGGGCCAGGCCCTCGACCACCGCGGTCTTCCCCGTGCCCGGCTCGCCGATCAGCACCGGGTTGTTCTTGGTCCGGCGCGAGAGGATTTTCATCACGCGACGGATTTCGTCCTCACGGCCAATGACCGGGTCGAGCTTGCCTTCGCGGGCCTGTTTGGTCAGATCGCGCGAGTACTTCTCGAGTACCGCGTATTTGGACTCGGGGTCCTGGTCGGTTACTCGCGAGGAGCCGCGAATGCTCGACAGGGCCTTAAGGACCTCATCGCGCTTGATCCCGTGCTGCTTGAGAATCTCCTGCGCCTTGCTCTTGACCTCGAGCAGGGCCAGCAGGATATGCTCGACCGACACGTATTCATCTTTGAAGGCCTTGAGCTCGGACTCGGCCTTACTCAGGACCTGGGTTAGTTCGTTGGAAGCGTACACCTGCCCTCCCTGTTGTCTCGGGAGGAGCTGGATCGCATCCTGTACCTCGGACCTCATCTCTTCGAGATCGGCGCCGAGTTTCTTGATCAACTGACCGACCAGTCCTTCGTCCTGAGTCAGCAGGGCGTGCAGCAGGTGCACCGGCATGATCTGCGGGTGCCCCTCGCTTTGCGCCATCTGCTGCGCCGAGGAGATCGCGTCAACCGATCGTTGTGTGAATTGGTTCAGGTTCATCTATACTCACCTCTCTTTTTCATCTTCGTATTCCGGCATCTTGCCGTCTCGTAGATCCCCACCGCAGGAGCGGTGGGCTGCCGGCTTCCAAAACCACTTCTCTTAATGTCAGGACCGCAAGGGTCCTGACCTACCAGTTGTCTGTCCGCATTGCGGAGTTCCCTCCGCGACCGGTGCGATACTGAACTACCAGGACCCATATAGTGCGCTTGCTCTCGTTTTCATTCGTCGAAACCGTGGGGACGCAACCTACACATTACCGTTGTCATCAGGTTCGAAGAAACTGATACCCGGGCGCCGATCTTTGCCCTGCTCAACCTCTTCCTCTTCGCGCTCGTCCTCTTCCTGGTAATGAACATACTCCATCCGTTTGCGGTCGTCGTCAGTTTGAAAACCCGACAGCACTTGGCGACCGATGAACCTGTTGGTCCGGCCACTCCAGGCGTGGTCGATCCAATGGCGTTTGACAACCCATCCGCAGCCGATGAATACGGCGGCCATCAGTACGCCGGCAAACCAGAAGCCCGAGATATCATTCACTCCTCCCATTCCTCCAAGAGCTTACGCTGTTTCTCGGTCAGGTCAGTCGGGATCGAGACGTTGATCGTCACGTACAGATCGCCCTGGCGATCGCCCACCGACAAGCCCAGGCCCTTCAAACGCATCTTCGTACCCGGCTGGGTCCCGGCCGGAATGTTGATGCTAACCGTCTTGGTCAGTGTCTTCACCTCGGCCTTGCCGCCGAGAATGGCGGTCGTGAACGGGACCGTGGTGCTGGTGTAAATGTCGTTGCCTTTGCGTTCGAAGTTCTGATCGCCCATCACTCTCACCGATATTATGAGGTCACCGTTCGGTCCGCCCATTTGACCCGGACCACCCTGCCCGGCCAGACGTATCTTTGTGCCGTCTTCGACGCCCGGAGGTACCTTGAACGACAGCTTCTTGCCGGTCGCCTTATTGCGAATAGTCTTCTGGGTTCCGTGGATCGCCTCTTCAAAGCTGATCTTCACCGAAGCACGTATGTCCTGGCCCTTGGCCGGAGCGCCCTGACCGGGCTGTTCGAAGAAGTCGAAGCCTGTGGAACCGCCGCGCGGTCGTCCCCGAGTATGAGCAGTGCGACCAAAGCCGCCTGCGCCGGCGGGACCGCCGAAAAACTGGCGCAGCATCTCATCGAGACCTTCCATGCCGGCTCCGCCGCCACCGAAGTGGAAGGTCCGGAAGCCGCCACGTCCACCGGCGCCCTGTCGGAAGAACTGCGAGAAGTCCTGACCGCCGTTGCCAAACCCGCCGCCGGGTCCACCCGCACCGGCTCCGGTGAAGGCTCCGTACTTTCGCATGGTATCGTATTCGGCCTTCTTCTTCGGGTCCGAGAGGGTCTCGTGGGCCTCCGAAATCTCCTTGAATCGCTTCTCGGCGTCCTTGTCGCCGGGGTTACGATCCGGATGGTACTTCTTGGCCAGCATGCGAAAGGCGCTCTTGATCTCATCCTGAGATGCGTTTTCGCTCACTCCGAGTATTTCATAGAAGTCTCTGGCCATGGAATGTCACCTCCGGTCGTTATCTATATTCATCGCGCTCGGGGCACGGGGTTCGTCGTTGACTCTGCCGCCTTATCTGGTAGGTCAGGACCTTCATGGTCCTGACACTGCCTTAGACCGTAGCCCATCGTCACGACCACAAGGGTCCTGACCTACAAATCTCAACATCGCTCAACTTTCCATTTCTTGCAACAGAAGGCCGCGCCCAATGTGGACGAGGCCTTCTGCGGTCATGTGCTCTCTCTGTGCCTGGAGCCATCTGTTATCTACTATCCGGCCGGCGGAGGGTGCTGGTCCTCCACCGACCTCCTCTTCCACGTTGTCGTCATTCACTCATGACGAGTTCCGCGTTTTTCTGCGGCAGCCCATGGCTACGTTCGGCTTCCTCATTTCACTTCTTCGTAGTCGGCATCGACGACGTCCTCGTTCTTGCCGCCGTCGTCACCGCTCGGGGCTCCGGCGCCACCGGCTGCAGCGTTCGGGTCGAAGCCCGGCTGGCCCTGGGCCAGGTCGCCAGCCGCTTGCTGGTACATCTGGGCCGAGGCTTGCTGCCAGAGCTGCTGGAGAGCGTCGGCGGCCGACTTTATCTCGTCGGTATTCTCGCCCTTGAGGGCTTCCTTGACGCGCTCCATGGCAGCTTCGATCTTGCTCTTCGAATCGGCGTCGAGTTTGTCGCCGTATTCCTTGAGCTGCTTCTCACTCTGGAACACCGCCGCGTCGGCCATGTTTCGAGTTTCGATCTTCTCGCGCCTGGACTTGTCTTCGGACTCGTGGACCTCGGCGTCCTTGACCATCTTGTCGATCTCGGCCTCGCTCAGCCCCGAGGAAGCCTCGATGCGGATGTTCTGTTCCTTGCCGGAGGCCATATCCTTGGCCGACACGTTCAGGATGCCGTTGGCGTCGATGTCGAAAGTGACTTCGATTTGCGGCACACCACGCGGCGCCGGCGCAATCCCATCGAGGATGAAGCGGCCGATAGTCTTGTTATCGACAGCCATCTCGCGCTCACCCTGCAGGACATGGATATCAACCTGCGGCTGGTTGTCCGCCGCGGTCGAGAATACCTGCGACTTCTTGGTCGGAATGGTGGTGTTGCGCTCGATCAACTTGGTCATGACACCGCCCAGAGTCTCGATACCGAGCGAGAGCGGAGTCACGTCCAGAAGCAGGACCTCATCAACGTCGCCGCTGAGGACACCGCCCTGAATGGCGGCGCCGATAGCTACGACTTCGTCCGGGTTGACTGATGCGTTCGGCTCGCGACCGAAGAACTCCTTGACCAGTTCACGAACCTTCGGCATACGGGTCATACCACCGACCAGGATGACATCGTTGATGTCCTTGACCTCAATATTGGCGTCCTTCAGGGCCAGCTTGACCGGATTCATCGACCGCTGAAGCAGATCGTCTACCAGCGATTCGAACTTCGCCCGCGAAAGGGTTACATTCAGGTGCTTCGGGCCGGCCGAATCCGCTGTGATGAACGGCAGGTTGATATCGGTCTGCATGGTCGAGGACAGCTCGACCTTGGCCTTCTCAGCCGCTTCCTTGAGTCGCTGCAGGGCCATTGGGTCCTTCGACAGATCGATTCCGTCGGACTTGCGGAATTCCTCCACCAGCCAGTCGATGATCCGCTTGTCGAAATCGTCGCCGCCCAGGTGCGTATCGCCATTAGTCGACATCACTTCGAAGACCCCGTCCTGAAGCTCCAGGATAGAAATATCGAAAGTGCCGCCGCCGAGGTCGTAGACCGCTACCTTGCCGGTCTTCTTTTTGTCCATGCCGTAGGCCAGGGCCGCCGCAGTCGGTTCGTTGATGATACGCTCGACCTTGAGACCGGCAATCTTGCCGGCGTCCTTGGTGGCCTGGCGCTGACGGTCATTGAAGTAGGCGGGGACGGTGATAACTGCACGGTCCACCTTCTCGCCGAGATACTCCTCGGCTGTCTTCTTCATCTTGCCGAGTATCATGGCCGAGATCTGCGCCGGAGCGTAGTCTTCGCCGGCCATCTCGACCACAGGTTCGCCCGAGGCGCTCTTTTTCACTTTGTAGGGGAAATTCTTGATTTCCTCCTGGACCTCGTCAAAGCGACGTCCCATGAACCGCTTTATCGAAAAGACCGTGTTCATCGGGTTGGTCACCGCCTGACGTTTCGCCGAGGCGCCGACCAGACGTTCGCCGTTCTTATCTACCGCCACCACCGATGGGGTCGTGCGGGCGCCTTCGCTATTGGTGATGACGACAGGCTCCTTACCTTCGACCGCCGCCACCACGCTGTTGGTAGTTCCTAAGTCTATTCCTATAATCTTACCCATAATTCTCACCTCGCTAACTGCCTGTCGTGCAAAAGGCCGGTCGGGCAGCGACCGGCCTTTGCGCACCAACGCAATGACAAATCGTCGTTCTAACAGCTCACCTCACGCAGACATCAGCTTACCTTAACCTCGATCTGCCTGGGCTTGGCCTCTTCCTTGCGGGCCATGTTGATGGTCAGCAGGCCGGCACTGTAATCAGCTTCGATCTTGTCAGTGTCTACCGTCTGCGGCAGAGTGAACGAACGGCTGAAAGAGCCGGCATGTATCTCGTTGCGGACAAAGGTCGCTTTCTCATCAGCCTCGGCTTCCTTGCGCTGACCGGACACTGTCAGGACGTTGTTCTCGACCGTCACCTTGATGTCTTCTTTGGCCATGCCGGGCACTTCAAAAACCAGGGTAACATCGTCTTCTGTCTCGCGGATGTTCACCCGCGGCATGAAAGTCTGCCCTTCGCCGTTGCCGCGCGCAAAGCCTTCGAACATCTTGTCGATCTCGCGGCTGATCCTGTTCGGAGAAACTGCGTAAGTCATTTGTCTACCTCCTGTGTTCTTTCTATTTCTGTCGTTCTGTCTTTTCATCTTTCTTTCTCGCATTCGCGCTGATATATAACAACATGCGTGCCAACACTCGTATGCTGTTGTCCTACCATGACTTAACAAATACGCCTTTGTGAACGTCGATAGTACAGCGCCAGTATGGCAGCAACATTCGGCTCTGTTGGCAGACACATATCGCCCATATGGCAGGCGCCTGCCCATTTGGCTGGGCCACCCCACTTCAACCTGAGCCTGTCCTCGTTGCATCCGCTCTGCGGTGCAACGCAGTAGAACACGGACCCGTCGGGTCCGTCATACCCGCGAAAGCGGGTATCTACCCGGCAGGCAACAAACTTCGACGGTGAGCTACCGGGTTTGCGTATTTGCCCCGGGTACCGGGCTCAAACGTCGCTTGGGCCCGACCTATCGCTGCCTTCGATGGCGATCGACCCTCCCCCGGCTTCGCCGACCCCTCCCAAGGAGGGGTGATACGTCGGCGACACCGTTGGTCGAGCCGCTATTCTGACGTTGCGGAACATGCCAGTTCCTTCGCCCTCCGCGGGAGGGGGTCAGGTGGGAGGGTCCATCCGGAGATTTCATGGCCCTGTAGATCAGGACCCTTGTGGTCCTGACAAACCTGTCCCTGCCGCACCCTCCCCACCCAAGTCATACCCGCGAAAGCGGGTATCCAGTGATCACATCGTGGAGGGCAACATGAACCAAGGGAAAACATCTGCGCCAATTGATGATGACAGACTGCACCACGCGCTATGAGTGTATCTTGTACTCAGACTCTGTGACTTCTAGCCACCCGGCATTGCTGGAGAACAGCTTTCTGACTTCATCAGAACTAATGTCCTCGTTCATGTACCTGCGCAGCAGATTGAGCAGGTCGAGGGTCCTCAGCACCAGTATGTTGTTCTTTGCAGCATGGTCGACTTGTTCGCGCGCAACTTCTCTGTTCTTGTCATCAATCGCCCTTGCTTTGCTGATTAGGGGATTGACTATTAGGAGACTGGGAAAGTCAGAGCCCTTTCCGGCTCGCTCTCTATGGTTGTCCGCCTGATTAATGAACTCGCGCTTGATTCCCTTATTTGTGCCCTTGACTTCCAGAAGGCACCACGGTCTCGAATCACTGTCTTCAAGCGCCAGATCTTCTCTATATTGCTCGACTCGCATATTCCGAGCCATCGCGCCACCTGATTCCGATTGATCGCGCCACCTGATTCCGATTGATCGCGCCA
>CAZGMK010000007.1:0-159004 GCA_964526835.1 uncultured Ignavibacteriales bacterium | reverse complement strand
CCTCAACTGCAACTAAAACCTTCTGGGACAACCTCAGGACGTCCGCCAACCACTGGTTGCCGTCAGAACTGGATTCCCGCTTGCGCGGGAAAGACGATGTCGAGGCGGGCTGTACGTGTCAGAACACTGCTGGCGAATCGGGGCTTGCCCAGGTTACCCCAATCTCCCTCTTGCGAATTCCGGGCGCGCGGGTTATCATTAATGATTAGGCTGGAACAGGCCAATTCGTTGCGAGTACACGTGTTGAAGATATAGAAAGGATGCGGCATGTCGGGTCACTCAAAATGGGCGACAATCAAGCGCAAGAAGGGCAAAGCCGATGCCGAACGCGGCAAAGTCTTCACCCGTCACATCAAAGAGATAACGATCGCCGCCCGCGAAGGGGGCGGCGATCCTGAAGGCAACCCGAGGCTGCGGACCGCCATCGCGGCGGCCAAGGCCTCCAATATGCCCGCCGACAACATCAAGCGGGCCATCATGAAGGGCACCGGCGAATTGCCCGGTGTCACCTACGAGTCGGTTACCTACGAGGGTTACGGTCCCAACGGCGTGGCGGTCTATCTTGAAGGCCTAACTGACAACAAGAACCGCTGCGTGGCCGAAGTGCGCCATGCTTTCTCCAAGTACAACGGAAACCTCGGCGAGAACGGCTGTGTGGCGTGGATGTTCGAAAAGCAGGGCGTGATCACGATCGAGATGGACGCCGTCGACGAGGACACCCTGACCGAGATAGCCCTTGAAGCCGGCGCCGAGGATATCAGCACCGACTCGGGTTCCTACGAGATCATCACCCAACCGGCCGATATCGATACGGTTCGCAGCGCCATTGAGGAGAAGGGCATTCCAATGGTCTCGGCCGAGGTGACCATGAACCCGCAGAACTTCGTCAGGCTGGAAAACGAGTCGCAGGCTGCTTCAATGCTGAAGTTGTACGAGGCGCTTGAAGACCTCGACGATGTTCAAAAGATCTACGCCAATTTCGATATTCCCGACGAGATTCTGGAAAAATTAAGCGACGGCGAGTAGTCTGTCAGTCTGTTCAGGATGAAACGGGCGAATGATCATCCGCCCTTACCGCCGGGAGAACCCGCAGAGTCAGTCCGCGCCGCCCCCACGGGTAGGAGCTAATGACCATTTGCCCGCTATCCTTGTCTTCCCCAAGACTCCTATGTCTCAGAATACGCTAAAGATGACAAAAGGCTTGCTTCTCGACCTCGATGGAGTGCTGTATGTCGAGGATGAGCCTATAGATGGGGCGGTAGCGGCCGTTACTGAGCTGCGGAAGAGAGGCGTTCCAATGCGCTTCTGCACCAATACCACGGTCAAATCCAACCGCTCAATGCTCGAAAAACTGCATCGAATCGGCGTGCCCATGAAGCCCGAGGAGTTCTTCGGGGCAATCCGTGCGGCGGTGGCCTTCCTCAGGAGCGAGGGAAGTCCCAGCTGTTGTTTCCTGGTCACTGAGGATCCCATGGAGGACTTTTCCGAGTTCAAACAAGACGACCAGAGCCCCGACTATGTGGTGATCGGCGACCTCGGCAAACAATGGCATCAGGCCATGCTCCAGCGCGTCTTCGAACTGGTCATGGACGGCGCCGAGATGGTCGCGCTGCACAAGGGCCGTTACTGGCAGACAGAGACAGGCCTTCACATAGACATCGGGGCCATCGTGGCCGGCCTCGAATACGCCACCGGTAAGGAGGCGACCGTCATCGGAAAGCCATCAAGGTCGTTCTTTGAGCTGGCCGTAAGCGATATGGGGCTGCGGCTCGATGAGGTCGCGATGGTGGGGGATGACATCAACTCCGACGTCGGCGGCGCGCAGCGAGCCGGGATGACCGGCATCCTGGTGCGCACCGGCAAATACCGCCCGCACCTGGTCGAGCAGTCGGACGTTCAACCGGATTTCACTATCGACTCGATCGCCGATTTGCCGGATCTGCTGTCCTGATCGAAATTTCCGTATTTATCTGCAACCTTCAACCAGTCAGCTTGTTATTGACATATTGGTATTACGAGATATTACCTTCCCTTGAACCAGATACCAAGGAGGTGAGCTCTGGCTTCCACACGACGTAAATCCGAGATTGTCACGTTCAAGGTGGATGCCGCCCTGCGCGATGCCCTGAAGGGTATGCCGAACCGTTCGGATTTCATCAGGCGGGCGGTGATCACGGCTCTCGATGCTACCTGCCCGCTGTGTCAGGGGACCGGAGTGATGACGCCCGGCCAGAAGCAACACTGGGACGACTTCACGGCTGACCACAGAGTGGCCGAGTGTGATGACTGCCACGAGATGCATCTGGTTTGCGCGCACGAGAAAGTCGGCCGTACGCAGTTGCCGGGGCGAAGTCGATGACGACACTGGTTATTGCCGTGGCGTTCGGACTCCTGGTTCTGCTGTCCGGGTGTGGATCACAGGAATCACCTGAGGATACCGGTCGCCTGTCGGTATTTGTGAGCATCCAGCCGCAGTCGTACTTCCTCGATCAACTGGGAGGGCAAGACATCGAAAACCAGGTTATGGTCGGGCCGGGACAGTCGCCGGCCACCTATGAACCGACTCCGGCTCAGATGTCGGCCTTGGATCAGGCCGATCTCTACTTCACTATCGGGGTCCCTTTTGAGAAGGGTTTGCTGCCAAGGATCAGGAGACTCTATCCGGGATTGCGGATTGTCGACACGCATGAGGGGATCGAGTTGCGCCACCTGCAGGAGCACTTTCACGGCGATGAGGGCGACCACGGATTGCACGAGGACATGGATCCTCACATCTGGCTTGATCCGTCGTTGGCCAAGGAGATGGCCCGCAACATGGCGCAGGCCCTGGCCGAGGTCGATCCCGCGCATGAAGACGTCTTCACGGCCAGCCTGATTGCTCTGGAGACGCGCCTGGACAGCCTGGATAAGGCCATCCGCGCGGAGCTGCAAGAGCTCCAGGGGCGCACCTTCTATGTGTTCCATCCGGCTTATGGTTATTTTGCTGCTGCCTACGGTCTCAATCAGGTGGCGGTCGAAATCGGCGGCAAGGAGCCATCCGCACAGCAACTCGCCCAATTCATCGAACGGGCCCGCGCCGACTCGATACTTCTGATCCTTGTTCAGCCACAGTTTTCGACGGCGAGCGCCGAAGCCATTGCGGGGGCAGTTGGGGCCCGGGTGGCGAAGGCTGATCCTCTGGCCTACGACTATTTCGAGAGCATGAAGGAACTGACGAGGATTATGCGCTCATCCCTGGCGAGTACGGAAGGCGAATAACGATGAACCGTGAGGTCGTCGTATCTTTCGAGGGGGTGCATTTTCGATACAACGACGATACCGTCCTGGAGGACGTCAACCTTGATATCCGCAGCGGTGAGTTCGTCTGGATTGTCGGCCCGAATGGCGGAGGCAAGACTACGCTCGTGAAACTTATTCTCGGATTGCTTCGCCCCATCCGCGGCAAGGTCACGGTCTTCGGACGAGCTCCGGAGGCGGTCCACCATCGGATCGGCTACATGGCGCAGCAAGTGTCGCTGGACCCTCGTTTCCCGATAGACGTACTGGGTGTGGCCCTGATGGGTCGGCAAGGATGCGGGCGTTACTTTGGCGGTTACTCGAGGGGAGACCGTCGCGCCGCAATCCAGGCCCTTGAGCAGGTGGGGCTTGCCCAGCGCGCCGGGGCGCCGTTTTCACAGTTGTCGGGCGGCCAGATGAGGCGACTGTTCATAGCTCGCGCCCTGGCCGGGCAGCCGGACCTACTGATTCTCGATGAACCGATGGCCAACCTTGATCCAGCGGTTCAGCGGAACCTCTACGAGCTGCTCGATGAACTGAATCAGCACCTGACGGTCATCATGGTCTCACACGACCCCGCATTCGTAGCCGGCTCGGTCGAGCGGGCGGTGTGTGTCAATCGACGGGTGCAGGTACATCCGACTTCAGAGATGACCGAGGATGTGCTGATGGACCTATATGGCCAAGGAGCGATGCGTTTCGTCCAGCATGGCCATGAGTTCGGTCGAACACATAGAGGGGACGATCGTGGCTGAGTTCTTTTCGGCTTTGGCCTCTCATGCCTTCTTACAGAATGCTGTTCTGGCGGCCCTGCTGTCCAGTGTCGCCTGCGGGGTGATGGGAAGCTTCGTCGTGGCGCGTCGCCTCACCTATCTGGCCGGAGGGATTGCACACTCTGTGCTTGGCGGCATGGGGCTGGCGCACTACCTTTCGGTCACTCAGCAGTGGCACTGGTTGCATCCTATCTACGGCGCGGTCGCCGCGGCGCTGCTGGCGGCGGTGATCATCGGCTGGGTGAGCCTGCGGGCGGCTCAGCGCGAGGATACCGTTATCGGAGCTATCTGGGCGGTCGGCATGGCGGTCGGTATACTCTTCATGTCACGGACCCCGGGCTACAATCAGGAACTGATGAGCTACCTGTTCGGCAACATTCTCATGGTGGACGGAGGGCGACTGTGGTTACTGGTGTTTCTGGATGTGATCATCCTGGCGACGGTCGGTCTGCTGTACAGTCGGTTTGTAGCTGTCTGCTTCGATGAGGAATTCGCGCGCGTGCGGGGCCTCAATGTCGAGGCTCACTACTTGCTGCTGCTGGCCCTGACGGCCCTGACTGTGGTTACCCTGGTGATGGTGGTAGGAATCGTGTTGGTGATTGCGCTGTTGACTATTCCGGCCGCCATAGCCTTCACCTTCAGCTCGACGATTGGTCGCAGCATCTTTCTGGCAACCGCCATTTGCGCGATCCTTGCGACGCTGGGGCTGGGGCTCAGCTACGGTCCAAACTTGCCGGCCGGAGCGACGATAATAGTCGTTGCCGGATTGGCGTATCTGCTGGTTATGGGCCTGTCGGCCCTGCGGCGACGGGCAGACTAAGGACTCGTTTTATTGCCGGTCGGTTCGGGCGGCGGCTGGCAGGCCAGGAAATCCCGAAAGCTCCGGCTGAATGATACGGCGATCGACAACGCAGCGGTTGTTCCGCCACATACGACATATATCAGGGGCACATTTTGATCGAGCAGGTCGGCGATTACGCCGGACAGGCCCATGGCCAGCGGCGCCAGGCCGCCGGTTACCATCGACAGCAGGGAGAATACTCGCCCCCTGATTTCGGTCGGGGCTGTCAACTGGACGATGGTTGCGATGTTGATATTCAAGAACCCGTTCAAGACACCGGTAGCGATCAACACTGCCAGGGCCACAAACCGGGAATCGGTTAATCCGAGCGAACCCAGCAGAACGGCCTGGGCTGTCAGCGACATCAGCATCAGGGTCGAGCGCAGCTGCCCGCTAACGCGGACTGCTCCGGCCCAGAGATAACCTAGCAGCGCGCCAGCTCCAAAGCCGGCGACAATAAAACCGTACCAGTCCGGTGTGCTCCGGAGGAAATCCTCGACATAGAACGGCATGAGGACCAGTATGGGGACGAGAAAGAAATTGAGAATGGCTGCTGCAAAGACCAGTGTCCGGAGCCCTGATCTTCCCCAGATATACCTGAGGCCCTCAATGACCTGCCGACGGTAACGTCGGTATCTGGTCTCAGCGCTGTTAGAGTCCTGGGGCGGGCGGAAGGGAATGTCGATGAAGCTCTCGCTCACTGCCGAGACCAGGTAGGTGATGCCATCAATCAGGAACAGCAACGGCGCTCCGAGGACCCTGAAAAGGACGCCTCCGGCACCCTGCCCGATGAGAGTGGACAGCTGCATCGAGGCCTGGTTCATTGAGTTGGCTGCCGAGAGCCGCTCAGGTGGAACGAGATCGGGGATCGCGGCGCTGATGGCGGGACGGAAGAATGAACCCAGGATTGACAAGAATGTTATGCAGATGAACAGGGCAGCTACGATGCTGTCGGTCCGATCGGGCGCGACGTACATGAATCCGGCAAGGGCAAGGACTGCTAAACCGCGGAGAATATCGCAGACGATGATGATACGCTTCCTGGGCAATCGATCTGCCACGACGCCCGCTACCGGCGCGAGGATTACTGACGGGAGCTGTCCGACCATCATGACCAGGCCCATAAGCGAGGCCGATCCGGTGGCGTGCTTGATCCAGAAGGCCATAGCGATGACGAAAGCCTGGTTGCCCATCTGGCTGACAAACTGGCCCTGCCAGAGGAGTACGAAATTTCGATTCAGCAGCTTCAATACACGGCCCTGCCGTCCATGATGTTATCTTACGCCGGCCGCCGCATGTTGTTGCGTCGGCTCGCGTAGCTTGACTTAAGTCATTATGTATTGGTCTGATATTCTCCATCATGAAATCGAAGACAACAATGGAGGTTAGGTTATGAGTGAACTGATCGACAACACTCGCAAGCGCAAAGATCTGCTGAAACATATGATCCTGCAACTGCACCGCGGCCAGGCGCCGGAAGAGGTACGTCAGCAATTAAGCCGGTTACTGGGAACGGTTCCGTATGATGACGTGGTCGAGGTCGAACAGGAACTCATTGATGAAGGGCTTCCGACAGAGGAAGTTCTCAAGCTCTGCGATATTCACACCGCTGCGCTCAGGGGCAAGGTCGCCGGAGATCAGGGAGCAGAAGTCCCGGCCGGTCACCCGGTTCACACCTTCAGGAAGGAAAATGAGGCTCTCCGGTGGGAATTGCAGCAGCTGGACAAGCTCTTCGACCGGCTGGATGAACTCGATGAGGAGGATTCTCCGGCCGAGCTGATGAGCCAGATTCGATCAAGGGTGCATGCGCTGACCGATGTAGATAAGCACTATCGTCGCAAAGAAGAACTGCTGTTTCCGTTTCTGGAGAAGCACAATATCACGGGGCCGCCCCAGGTGATGTGGGGCAAGCATGATGAAGCCCGTGAGATGCTGAAGGCGGCGGTCGATGGGTTGACCGCCTGGGAGGACATGGGTTTGGATGAAGCCCGTGGCTTTGCGGACCTGGTCCTCAAGCCGGCCGCCAGGGCCGTGGATGAAATGATCTACAAAGAGGAGGAGATTCTGCTCCCCATGTGTATGAAGACGCTGAGCGAGCAGGAATGGTCTGAAGTATACGAGGGAAGTCTCGAAATCGGTTTCTGCCTGTACGATCCGACCGATGAATGGCAGCCGATGAGTCCCCTCGACACCGGGCCGACCAGGGATGACATGAAGGCGGAAGACAATCGCATCCGTCTGCCCTCCGGGAGTATGTTGCCACAGGAATTGACACACATCCTCAATACCATACCCTTTGACCTGACCTTTGTCGACGCCGACGATACTGTACGATACTTCACGCAGGGGCGGGAGAGGATATTTTCCCGGACCCGGGCTATCCTCGGGCGTAAGGTTCAGATGTGCCATCCCGCCAAGAGCACGCATGTTGTCCAGCGGATTCTGGATGACTTCCGCAGCGGACAGCAGTCGCGGGCGCCCTTCTGGATTCAGATGAAGGGCCGCTTCATTCACATCGAGTACTTCGCCTTACGAGACAACGCAGGCCGTTACCTTGGCTGTCTTGAAGTCAGCCAGGACTTGACCGAGAAGCGAGCCCTGACCGGCGAACAGCGCCTTCTGAGCTACGCCGAAGAGGAGCCGCATGAGTAATCCGGCGAATGACCGGCCTTCGATCACTCCGGAGATCCGGATCGCGGACCTGCTGAGGGCGTATCCCGAGCTGGAGGATTTTCTGGTCGACGTCGTGCCTGCTTTCGCCAGGCTGCGCAACCCGGTCCTGCGGAAGACCGTCGCGCGGGTGGCCAGCCTGCGTCAGGCCGCCGTGGTGGGCAAAGTCGACCTTGGATGGCTGGTCAGTACTCTCCGACGCCGGGTGGGCGATGTCGATTCTCTTGAGGTCCGCAGTGCGGTCAGGGAGCCAGGGTCCTGTCCCGAGTGGTGCCGGCCCGACAGGCCGGATACGACCGTCGATGTCCGCCCTCTTTTGGGGGCAGGGCAACAGCCTATCGGCAGAGTTCTGTCCGACCTGAAACAGCTTGCTCCCGGACAGGTGCTCATGGTCATTGCTCCCTTTGTACCGATGCCGCTCATCGACAAAGGCGCCGAACGTGGATTGGGGGTCTGGTGGCGCGAAAGAACGCCGGACAAGGTGGAAGTGTTCTTCCATCGGCCAGTGGGCTGAAGCGGCGAAGTCACATCCTGCTCGGGGCGCCCGGTTTTAGTTGATAATCCGCCCGATTCCGGCTATCTACGGGTAAGATGCGTATCTTAGGTGTAGATCCTGGACTGCAGATCACCGGGTATGGACTGCTCGATGCCGACGGCGATGATGTCACTGTTCTCGAGGCCGGCGTCGTTCGTACCGATCGTCATCAGTCGATGGAGATGCGCCTGGCCGAGATCGCGAAGGAGATCGAATCAATCCTCAGGCAGTACAGGCCAGGGGCAGTGGCTATCGAGGAGCTCTATTCACACTACGGCCATCCCCGGACCGCCATCATTATGGGGCATGCCCGGGGAGTCGTTTTCCTGAAGGCGGCCGAAGCGGGGCTGGCGGTTTTTCCGTACGCCTCGACTCGCATCAAGAAGTCGCTGACCGGTAATGGCCGCGCCCCCAAACGCCAGATGCAGCGCATGATCGCTTCCAGCCTCGGCTTGAGCGCGCCACCGGAACCACCCGACATAGCTGATGCTTTGGCGGTAGCCCTGTGCCACAGTCGGGCTTGCCATCACGTTCACCAGGGGGTGGCCTGAAATGATAAGCCGGATAAGAGGCACACTGTCATCAATCGATGACGGTCACGCCCTGGTGGAAAACGGAGGCATCAGCTACGAAGTCATGCTGCCGTCGGCCCTGGCCGACCGACTCAAGGACACCGGTCGGATAGGTGGCGAGATTGTTTTTGAGACGATCTATTACATTGAGGCCGGTGACAAGAAGTCGGCTCATTATCCTAAACTGGTCGGCTTTGACGACGCGATCGATCGCGAGTTCTTCTCTCTCTATCTCCACGTTCCCGGTCTCGGCATCAAGAAGGCTCTGAAATCGCTTATTCTGCCGATACGCGATATCGCTTCGGCTATCGAGACCAAGGACGCATCGCAGCTCAGCCGGCTGCCGGGGGTTGGAGCCCGCCTGGCCGAGAAGATCATAGCAGAGCTGAACGGCAAGACGACCAAATTCGCCCTTTCGCGCAAGAGCGAGCCGCTGGCGCGCAAGGAGAAGAGACTGGCTGAACCGTTCATTGATGATGCACTGGAAGTATTGGAGCAGCTTCAATATAAGGCCAGCGAAGCGCGCGAAATGATTGATAAGGCCTTGCATGACAACCCAAAGGTCAAATCGGTTGAAGCGTTACTTGATATTATATTCAGGAATCAGAACCAGGAGAGTCTAACGTAATCCATGGCCCGTGAACGTATGGTCGCCGGGGAGCCCATCAGCCCGGAAGAGGACGCCGAGCAGCTGTCACTGCGCCCGAAGAGCCTGTCCGAATATGTGGGGCAGAGGGAGCTTTGTGAGAAGCTCACAGTCACCCTTGAGGCGGCTCGGCAACGGCGGGAGGCGATCGAGCATGTGTTGTTCTACGGACCGCCCGGTCTGGGCAAAACGACGCTGGCGCATATCATCGCCCGGGAAATGGACTCGAAGATATTTGCGACGTCCGGCCCGGCGCTTCAGCGTCCCGGCGACCTGATGGGTATCCTTACCAACCTTGATGACGGTGACATCCTGTTCATTGATGAGATTCACCGACTTTCATCGGTCATCGAGGAGTTCATGTATCCGGCTATGGAGGACTACAAGGTCGATTTTGTGGTCGACAAAGGGGCTTTCGCCAAGGTCATCAACGTACCGCTCAAGCGCTTCACGCTGGTAGGAGCCACAACGAGGGCCGGGATGCTCTCGGCGCCGCTCCGCGATCGCTTCGGGCTGTATTATCACCTGGATTTCTACCCGCCGGAGGATCTGGCCAGAATCGTGCAGCGCTCCGCCAGCCTGCTTGAGACACAGGTGGACGTCGAGGCTGCTCTGGCTGTGGCTGGGCGCTCACGAGGCACACCGCGGATCGCCAATCGCCTGTTGCGCCGGGTTCGCGACTATGCTGCAGTTAAGGCGGACGGGAAAGTGACGCCCGAACTCGCCTCTCAGGCTCTTGATGCCGAGGGTATCGATACGCTTGGCCTGGACAACCTGGACCGGAAGCTGTTGCAGATCATTCAGGAGTACTATCATGGCGGTCCGGTGGGGATAGAGGCCCTCGCCGCCACACTCAACGAGGAGGTCGACACCCTGGTCGATATGGTCGAGCCGTACCTGCTCAAGATCGGCTTCGTTCAGCGGACCCGTCGAGGCAGAGTGATCTCGGAGAAGGCCCTGGCCCACCTCGGGCTGGAACGCCCGTCGGGCCCTCAGCAACGCCTTTTGTGACCACTCGGAACTTGTTGTTATCAATGGGGTTGAAAGCAGTGGAGAGCAGAAGAAGGAGCACATCACGATGAGCCGGCGCCTCAATCCTGTAGATCACATGTTCATAGCACCCGTGTACCGGGCCTGCTCGCCGAAGACGAGGGCCAGGGTTGACCGTCTGCTCGGACTGGAGCCGGGACACCGCGATTCGAATCAAATTGTTGTTGGTTACTGCCGGGCGAATCCCGAAGTTAGGGCCCAGGTTGATGAGTTGTTGGGACTGGAGAACACGGACGAGGGCGGCCGCAGGGTAAAGCCAAGGGATTGACAGGTGGATGAGCTATGGCGGATGAGCTGGTCGAGTTTCTCGAATCACTGAAGGACCTTCGCGATCAAACCGGGATGGTTCGTATCCTGATAGATGAGACTATCAAGTATCGCGATGAACTCAAGGCCGAAACCGGCACGGTGCTGACCGTGGCCGATGCCCGCCTGGCGCTGGATGCGCTCGAGGACCACCTGCGCGAGCGCCCCTCGCAGGTGCAGTTGACCGAGCCCCAGGGTGTTCTCCTGAAGCGCTGGCTGGACCAAATCGCGGACCTGCGGGCGGATGACGAGGACCGCGATGACAGTCGGGGTAACCGATAACCCGCTACACCTCCCATGCCGGAAAGCCAATGGCTGTCACAGATGGGCCGCCTGCTGATTATCGGCGGAATAATCTTGCTGGCGGCAGGATTGCTGCTTCATTTCTCGGACCGAATTCCGTGGCTCGGGCGGCTCCCGGGCGACCTGTCGCTTAAGTCGGGCAAGACCAGAATCTATATCCCTATCGCCACCAGTATCATATTGTCGATTATTCTCACCATTATCCTGAACCTCTTCCGTCGCTGAGCACACTATGGACATCGACCTGTTCGACTACGATTTGCCGGCCGAACTGATTGCCCAGCATCCGGTGGGGCGACGGGACGAATCGCGCCTGATGGTGCTCGACCGAGCCGATGGTTCAATGACTATCATGCCTTTCGCCCGCGTGATCGACTACATCGGGCCGAGCGATATTCTGGTGGTGAATAACACGAAGGTCTTCAAGGCTCGTCTCTGGGGGCGGCGTCAGAGTGGGGCGCTCGTAGAGATATTCCTGGTTCGACCGCTTGACGAGGGATTGGGTCTGGAATGGTTGGCTCTGGTGAGTCCCTCCCGACGCGTAAAGGAAGACGAAGCCATCGCGTTTGACAGTGATAAAGTTGACTTGCTCAACTACTTCGGCGACGGACAGTGGCGAATCGCTTTCAACTCGCGAACCCAGCGCGAACGGGTTATCAGCCGCCACGGGCATGTGCCACTGCCGCATTATATCAAGCGCGAGGACACCCCCACCGATATCAGGCGCTACCAGACAGTCTTTGCCGACTCGCAACGGGTCGGCGCAGTGGCTGCTCCAACCGCCGGCTTTCACTTCACTCGCAGTATTCTCAGCCGGCTTCGGAAGAAAGGGGTCGAAGTGGCCGAATTGACTCTGCACGTGGGCCCGGGTACGTTCAAGCCGGTGAAGGTAGATCGGATCGAAGACCATGTGGTCGATCCAGAATTCGCCGAACTCAGCCCTGAAGCCGCCGATAAGATCAACTGCGTCCGGGAGCGGGGAGGACGAGTCTTCGCAGTGGGTACAACTTCGGTGCGTACCCTGGAATCCGCTGCGGTCACCGACGGCCGCGTACGGCCGCTGGCGCGAATGGTCGATCTGTATATCCGGCCCGGGTACCGCTTTCGCCTGGTCGACCACATGATTACCAATTTCCACCTGCCCAAGTCATCGTTGCTTATCCTTGTCAGCGCCTTTGCGGGGCGTGACCCGGTTCTGAAGGCCTATCGAGTGGCGATCGAGAATCGCATGCGATTCTATTCCTACGGCGATGCGATGCTCATAATCTGATCTGCGGTCCCGCGAGAACCGGTGTGCCGGAGCCCGACCTGGAGCAGGTGCCCGCACGGACGCAGCCATGAAGGGTGGTCCCCATGGTCTTGGCTGTTGCCAGCCACGCCCGGCTTGGCCTATATTGGGCCCATGTCAGCAACAGCGCTCATAGTGGCCGCGGGCAGCGGCAATAGGTTTGGCGGTGACACTCCCAAGCAGTTCGTGGAGGTGGCGGGACGTCCGATGCTGAGTTGGACTCTGGCTGCCTTCGAGGCCGCGGACTCCATCCACACTATTGTCGTGGTCGGAGCGGAGGACAATCTGACCCGGCTGGCCGCCGATGTTATCGACCCTTATGACCTGTCGAAGGTCACCAAGCTGGTCGCGGGTGGAGAGACGCGCCAGGAGTCGGTGTTCCGGGGTCTGAAGGCTCTGCCGGAGGCGACCGAGTTGGTGGCGATTCACGATGGGGCGCGGGCGGCGATTCACCCGTCCGATATCGAAGCGGTCATTGCGGCGGCCAGGTCGACCGGGGCAGCGATGTTGGTACAGCCGGCCACCGACACAGTGAAGCGAGTAGCCGATGAAATGATCATCGGCACGATTGATCGTCGATCCATCGGTTTGGCTCAGACACCCCAGGTGTTCGCATACAGGACGATACTGAAAGCGCATCAACAGGCGGCTGACCACGGCGTGGTAACTGATGATGCGGCCCTGGTCGAAGGTGATGGGGCATCGAGAATCAGGGCGGTAACGCCTGGTTTCCCCAACCTCAAAGTAACGAGCAGGAGAGATCTGGTCATACTTGAAGCCATTCTCAGGGAGAGACTGGGTGACTGATCTGCGCGTGGGACATGGGTACGACGTACATCGGCTGACGAAGGGCAGGCCGTTGATTTTGGGAGGCGTCAGGATCGAATACGAACGAGGTTTGGATGGGCACAGCGATGCCGATGTGGTGGCCCACGCGATTATGGATGCATTGCTCGGAGCGGCGGGACTGCCTGATATCGGGGTGCAGTTTCCGCCCGATGACTCTCGTTATGAGGGCGCCGACAGCATTGAATTGCTGCGCCGGGTCAAGGCCGTTCTCTCGACGGCGGGCTGGACCGAGATAGTGAATGTCGATGTTACCATAATCGCCCAGCAACCCCGCCTATCCCCGCACACGGCGACAATGTGTCGCTGTCTGGCACAGGCTATGGGGATCGATTCGGCGCGTGTGAATGTCAAGGCTACCACCGCCGAGACGTTGGGCGCCATCGGCAGGGAAGAGGGAATCGCCGCCGAGGCGGTTTGTCTTATCGGCCATGACTGACGATCCGCAACAGATCGAGCAGCTGCTGGATTTCATTTTCAGGTGGGGTCCGGGTTGGGTCTACGCTACGCTCTTCTTCGCCTGCTTTGTGGAGAACATCTTCCCGCCGTTCCCGGGCGACACATTCATCGTAGCCGCCGGCGCCCTGGTCGGGATCGATCGTCTCAGTTTGCTGCCGACCGTTGTCGTGGTGAACGTCGCGGGTATGGCCTCGACGATGTTCATGTACTATCTGGGGCGTCGCTTCGGACGAGATTACTTCCTGCGGAAGGACTACCGGTACTTCCCCGCGCAGGATATTCTGAAGATGGAGCGTAGCTTCGGGCGCTGGGGACCGCTTATACTGATCGTCTCCAGATTCGTGGTCGGAATGCGGGTCGCCCTGGCCATCGCGGCCGGCATATCGCGGTACTCGGTGGCTCTGATGATACTGTTCTCAACGATTTCGTATCTACTGTTCTCCGGACTGTTGCTCTATGCGGCTATGGTTTTGGTTGAGAATCTGGACACGATCCGTTACTACTTTGATAGATATAATACCGTAGTCTGGCCTTTGGTCATATTGCTGGTCATTATGATCATTGTTCGGCAGGTAAGGAAGGCGAGGAAAGTGAGGCGAAATTGAAAGTCCTGGTTCTGGCCGGCGGGGATTCATCCGAGCGAGAGGTCTCGTTGAACTCGGGGCGGGCGGTTGTTGCGTCATTGTCCGGGCGAGACCACCAGGTATTGGCGCTCGATCCTGCGACGGGCCGGTCCCTGCTCGATCGCAACGGGCGCTATCTGGCTGATTCGCCATCCACCGGGAGCGGCGAAGTCTCGTTGCTGGGCGGCGCCGTTGATCTGATCGCCACCCTCAACAGCGAGCCGTACGGTGATGTCGATTGCTGCTTTCTGGCCCTGCACGGGGGGATCGGTGAGGACGGCACAATCCAGAGGTTGCTTGATCTGGTCGGCCTGCCGTATACGGGATCGCGAGCCACTTCTTCGGTTGTGGCTATGGACAAGGCTCTGACCAAGCATATTTGCCGCTCTCTCGAAATCGCGACGCCGCGCTGGCAATTGCACCGCCGGCCCGATGGCCGGATCGATCGGGCATTGCACGATGCCCTTGTCTCGGGCTTCGACTTCCCCTTCATCATCAAGCCGAATGACAGCGGTTCGACGGTGGGCCTCAGCAAAGTAGAGGCAGCGGAACAGGTGACGCCGGCCCTTATTGACGTGCTCGGGGAGACCACCAACATACTGGCCGAGGACTATATCGCGGGCCGTGAGTTGACGGTGGCGATCCTTGACGGCATGGCCTTGCCGATCGTGGAAATTGTTGCGGCAAAGGGACTTTACGATTATGAGGCGAAGTACACTAAGGGAGGCTCAAGGTACTTCTGTCCGGCTGACATTCCGGACAATGTTCGCGATCGGTTGCAGCATGATGCGGAACGATTGTATGACGCGCTCGGATGCCGGGGGGTGGCCCGTGTGGACTTCATCGTCGACCAGAACGGCCGCGGTTGGTGCCTTGAGCTGAACACGATCCCCGGTATGACAGAGCTCTCGCTTGTGCCCATGGCGGCCAGGGCCGCCGGGATCGACTTCTCAGAACTGGTCGAGCGCATGCTGCGCTCAGGCCCCGGAGAAGATAGTTGACAAATGGAGAAGCTGACGCCAAAAGCCGTGATATTTGATCTCGGTTCCACCATCATCGAGTATCCAGCGGAGATATGGGAGGATGTGAGCGTTGAGTGTGTGGGCCATGCCCGTCAGGTGCTGGTTGATGAGGGTCACGACCTGCCGCCGCCGGATCATTTCTACCGGGCCTATACTGAAATTCGGGATGAATACCGTCGCTCGGCTGCCGAAACTCTTGTGGAGTGGAATGTGTTGCAGGTGGCTCGCCGCCTGCTGAAGCGGGTCGGGGTCGATCCCGATGAGGAGATGGTGCGAAAGTTCTTCGATGCCTACTACATGATGGTCCGGCCGCATATCTTCGCTTTCGAGGATGCTCGCGAAGTGCTGGAGCGTGTCCGCGACCGCTATGGAACAGTGGGCCTGATCTCCAACACGGTCTTCCCGGAAAGCGCCCACCTCTCGGAGATGGAGAGATTCGGCCTGATAGAGTTCTTTGCCTTCACGGTCTTCTCATCGACTTTTGGCCTCCGCAAGCCCCACCGCGACATCTTCTATCATGCCGCTAACCTGGCCGGGTTCGCCCCGGCCGAGTGTGTTTACATCGGCGACCGCTACCGGGAGGATGTGGAGGGCCCCAATCGGGTTGGAATGCCGGCTATCCTCAAGTGGCACGACCACCGCGATTATCCCCAGCCGCTGCCCGATGGAACGCGGGTCATTGAGACACTCAGCGATCTGTCGAGCCACTTTGAGCTGTAGTGCTGGCTCGGTCGCGGGAACCCCGGGCCCGATCGGGACATCTACCCCTGGGAAATCGGCTCTCGGCAGAAAGAGGTTTACCGGGGCCGGGCCGTATTGTATAATTGCTCTTCACATGGTTTCGAATGACGAGTTACTTCGCGATAGAGGCTGATTATGGACAAGACAGAACAACTTCTGAAGGAACTGACCGAGGCCAACGGCGTGCCCGGTTATGAGCACGAGATTCGCAGGATAATGGCCCGAGAACTGGCCGATTGCACCGACGAATTGCTCTATGACAGGCTGGGCTCGATTGTCGGCCGCCGTGGGGCCGCCGACCAAAGACCGCGCATCCTGGTCGAAGGACACATGGATGAGATCGGGTTCATGGTCAAGGAGATCACCGACGAGGGATTCATCAAGTTCCTGCCGCTGGGCGGTTGGTGGGGTCATGTGGCCCTCGGGCAGAGAATGCGAGTCATCACATCTAAAGGTGTATTCCCCGGTGTTATAGGAACCAAGCCACCGCACCTGCTTGAGGATGAGGAGCGGAAGAAAGTGCAGAAGATCAAGGATATGTTCCTCGATCTGGGCGCCCAGGACAAGTTCGATGTCAAAGAGAAAATCGGAGTCAAGGTGGGTGACCCGATCGTGCCCGAAAGCCAATTCACCATTATGGGCAATACGCAGAACTACTTGTCCAAGGCCTTCGACAATCGGATGGGGTGTGCGGTGGCCATTCATGTCGCCCGGCAGCTCAAAGGGACGGAACATCCGAACGCCCTGTACGCAGGCGCTTCGGCTCAGGAGGAAGTAGGCCTGCGCGGCGCGCAAACACTGGCCCACCTGGTTGACCCCGATGTTGCATTCTGTGTCGATGTGGGGGTGGCCCAGGATGTTCCTCCGGACGGTTTCAAGAAGCAGGAACGTCTCGGCAACGGACCGACGATCCTGATCTTCGACGCGAGCATGGTGCCGAACGTGCGCTTCCGCGATTTCATCATCGAAACCGCCGAAAGGGAAAACATCCCGTTCCACCTGTCCGCGATGGAGCGCGGGGGCGGCGACGGTGGCCGAATCCATACGAGTCGTCTTGGCGTTCCGACCATCTACATCGGTGCGCCGACCCGGTATATCCATGCCCACAACGGGATCATGAACCGGGCCGACTACGACAACACGGTCAAGCTTATCGTTGAGGTGATCAAACGTCTGGACGAAGAGACCGTTCGGTCGTTCACCCAGGATTGAGGCTGCTATGGCACTGCGTTTCCGAAACAGTCTGACCCGTACGAAGGAAGAATTCAAGCCCATTGAGCCGGGTCACGTGAGGATGTACACCTGCGGACCGACGGTGTACTACTATGCCCACATAGGCAACTTCAGGGCCTATGTCTTCGAGGATCTTCTGCGACGGTATCTGAAGTACAAGGGTTACCGGGTCACCCAGGTGATGAATTTGACGGATATCGACGACAAGACAATCCGCGACTCCCGGAAAGAGGGCGTGTCGCTCAAGCAATTCACGAATCGTTACGCGGAGGCCTTCTTCGAGGACCTCGACGCCCTGGGCATTGAGCGGGCCGAGCACTACCCTGCCGCGACCGAGCACATCGACGATATGGTCCAGATTATCATAAAGCTGGCCGAGCGGGGGATAGCCTACGAGGTCGACGGAAATTGGTATTTCAGCATTCAGAAGTTTCCGGAATACGGTAAGCTGGCCCATATCGACAAGACCGGCATGAAAGCGGGCGCGCGGGTCTCGGCCGACGAATACGAAAAGGACTCGGTCAGTGACTTCGCCCTCTGGAAAGCCTGGGATGAGGAAGATGGCGATGTCTACTGGGAGACAGAGCTGGGCAAGGGCCGCCCGGGATGGCATATCGAGTGTTCGGCCATGTCGACCAAGTATCTCGGCAACCACTTCGATATCCACACCGGCGGAGTGGACAACATGTTTCCCCATCACGAGAACGAGATCGCCCAGACCGAAGGGGCGACGGGCGAGAAGTTCGTCAATTACTGGCTGCACTGCGAATACCTCATTGTTGACGGGCGCAAGATGTCGAAGTCGCTGGGGAACTTCTACACCCTCCGCGATGTCATGGACAAGGGATACCAACCCCGGTCGGTGCGCTACCAGTTGATGGCGACTCATTACCGGCAGCAGCTCAATTTCACTTTCGAGGGAGTAGAGGCCGCCACCAAGGCCATTGCCCGCTATAACGACTTTATCGATAACCTCAGGGCCTATCCCGGTGGACAATCCAGCGGCGAGGCCGGGGACATCATAGCCAGAGCGCAGGCCGGCTTCGAGGCATCGCTGGACGATGACTTGAACATTTCCGGCGCCCTCGGGGCGGTATTCGATTTCATTCGAGAGATCAATCGCCTTCGTGACGAGGAGAGACTGTCGATCGAGGAGCGAGATAGCGCCCTCGCGGCAATCGAGAAATTCGATACGGTTCTGTATTTCCGCATCGAACAGGAAGAGATCGGCGACGATACGATCAAGAAGATGATAGATGAGCGGACTGAGGCGCGCAGGAACAAGGACTTCGCCAGGGCGGATAAGATTCGTGACGATCTCGAGTCCATGGGAATAGTGCTCGAGGATACGCCCCAGGGCGTGCGCTACAAAAGACGCTAACACAACTTGACAGGCCGTGACGCGTAAACTTGTTTGAGCCGGCCGTAGACAATTAAGCCAGCGTAGCTCAGTTGGTAGAGCAGCTGATTTGTAATCAGCAGGTCGCGGGTTCGAATCCTGTCGCTGGCTCTTGCTTGTGCCCGATCCAGCGACGCCAGGCTGCGATTCAATCTCTTCGGCTATTTTTGTTGCCATGAAACCCCGGCCGAGGTGATACTCGTACTACGATTGAGAAGCACCGTCCTTGTGGAGAACGACAAACGTGGGCGTAGTTGAGACAAGGGACCTGACCAAGATCTACCGCACTGGAATGCGCAAGGGTGACATTGTGGCTCTGGACAATGTCACGATCGAGGTCTCTCCCGGTGAGATTTTCGGTCTGCTTGGTCCCAACGGCGCCGGAAAGACCACCTTGTTCAAGGTGTTGCTCGGCATTGCCCACGCCACCGCCGGAAGCGCCACCCTGAACGGGTTCAGCCCCGGCGACCCGCGCTCGCGTGAACGTGTCGGCTTTCTGCCGGAGAATCACCGCTTCCCCCAACACCTGACTGGTCTGGGCCTGCTGGAGTTGACCGGATGTATGTACGGAATGAGCAGGTCCGATATTGCCACTCGATCCTCAGAGTTACTGAAACTGGTCGGGATGGACCGCTGGGGCGGGACCAACGTGAGGAAATTCAGTAAGGGCATGCTCCAGCGCATCGGCCTGGCGCAGGCCTTGATCGCGGATCCTGATCTGCTCTTTCTCGACGAGCCTACCGATGGGGTTGATCCGGTCGGGCGCATTGAGATTCGCGAGATCCTGAAAAAGATACGCGATACGGGCAAGACGATTGTCCTGAATAGTCATTTGCTGGCCGAGGTGGAATCGGTCGCCGACCGCGTCGCCATCCTGCAAAAAGGTCGACTGCTGAAGGTTTCCTCGGTTGAGTTGTTGACCACGCGTCAGAGCCAATACGAAATTGAGGCCGATCTGGGCAGCAAGCTGATTGACTTGCCCGAGGAAATCGGCAAGGTGCTGGCTTTGACCAGCAAAGGGATGCTGGTGGAGCTGACCGAGCCCGAAAGGGTCAATGATGTTATCGATCGTCTGCGGATGAAGCGTATTTCGATTCGAGCCGTCAAGCCGGTGCGGATATCTCTTGAGGAGTCCTTCCTGCAAGCCGTATCAGAGGAGCCGGAGGAAGAATCGTGAGGGGCCTCCTTAAGGACACGGTAAGGGAATTGTTCGACCGCAAGATTATCTGGGTCTACGCAGTCCTGACCATTCTCGCCGTACTGATCACCTTCGCTGCGCGCGCTGTCGAGATCAATATCCACGGTCAGGACGTCGATCTGACGGAAATGGACGAGGTGCTGGCGCAATCGGCCGCACGAGGTTTGAATGTTCTTCTGTATATCCTCGTTTTCTTCACCGTTCTGGGCGCCGCCGGTATAATCCCCTCAATGTTTATCCGGGGCCGAGCCGATTACTTTCTGTCCAAACCGATTTCGCGCTCCGGTCTGCTGCTGAGCAAAGTTATCTCCATTTGGCTGGTGCATTCGATTGTGCTGTTGGCCGCCTTTGTCCTTGAGTTAGTCGCAATAGGCGTGGCTTTCGGTCACTTCGATGTCGGTTTGCTCTGGCTGCCAGTGGTCTACATTCTCACCCTCTTCGTATGGCTGAGTATCATTGGCTTTGCCGGCATCTGGTTCGGCTCCAACGCTATGAGTCTGATCGCGGCGTTCGTGGTGTGGCTGCTGCAGTACCTCCTGAGTTTCCATGAGTGGGTGGCTCAGCTGACTACCTCCAAAACCATCGTATTCATCGTCGATGTGCTCTACTACATCGTGCCCGGGACCGGGCAGATGTCCGACACAGCGTTGGCCCTCGCTATAGACAGCAATGCCGAATGGCTGCCGGTATGGAGCTCGTTGCTGTTCGCGGTGGCGTTGTTGGTTGCTGCTATCGGCGTGTTTCGGCGCAAGGAGTACTAACGGGCTCTTCCGAAGCCTTGCCGCGCCCTGCACAGCGCCGTGTTCCATAACCGCCTGAACAACCTCCCAGCGGCCTGAAGACTCCGTTGCCCTCGTAGTATCGGGACAGGTCGATAACGAAGTGGTTGTTGCCCACAATCAGGGCGCGCCCGAAATACCAGGTCGTCGTCTCATTTGGGCTCTGAATGAAGATGGTTACGGAATCCTGATAGAAATCGCCGACCTCGACCGCTGATCCACCGTCGTTCACAGTGATGGCCGGTGGGCTGCCGAGAAGGCACGGCAGGAGAAGCGTGTCGTCAATCGCCAGGATGCCATCGGTCGTTTGTCCCACCATCGTCGGCTGGGACGCTGTCTCGAGCACCAGCCATGTCGTATCGCACATGGTATCGGCTGCGGACACGGCTTGCAGGACGAACTGGTAAAAGCCCGGGATTACCGCAGCGCCGGTCGAATCGACGCCGTCCCATCGGACGGTGGAAGAGCCCGCGCCGAAGTGATCACCGTCTATCAGGTTCCATATGCATCTTCCGTAGTAATCGGCGACATCCAGCCATACCGTGCCGGCGGCAGGCAACGAGAACTCGACATCGGTGCTGGGACAACTCATTGGCGTGGGCGACGGTTTGGAAAGGAACTCACTGTGATTGATGAATCCGACCTCGAAGCCATCAGCCGGCTGGGCAGACCGATCAAGAAGCGTCAACTTGAATAGCGGCTCATCCGGTTCGGTCGAACGGACAGGATCGTTGTCGCCGCATCCCGAGAGTATGACCCCGGCGACGACGAGGGCTGCAAAAATGAAACGGGATCCGGTCATGACAAGTGCTCCTCTCAAGTTGTGGTACGACGAATCTACTACGCGTTCAGTGATTGCGCAAGGAGCTGCTTCAGTGGCCTCTCATACCGCTTGCCAGTCCTAAGTGCTGTCTCTATATTGGCGCAAGTGCGAACAGACATGGACGAAGGAGATGTACATGACCCCTTTGCAGTACCTGAGCAAGACCAGGTCGAAAAGACTGAAGGACCTGTTTGAGTTTCTGAGGTTTCCATCGGTGTCGGCGAAGTCCGAACACAAGAAGGATATTAAGGCCTGCGCCGAATGGTTGAAGAAGCACCTGTCGGGCATCGGCTTCAAGACCCGGATAATGCCCACTGGCGGCCATCCCGTGGTCTATGGCGAGTACATGGTGGACGGGAAGGCGCCGACTGTCCTTTACTATGGTCACTACGATGTTCAGCCACCCGAGCCACTGGAACTCTGGAAGACCGAGCCGTTCAAGCCGCAGATCAGAGGGGGCTACATTTATGCCCGCGGTTCGGCCGACGACAAGGGGCAGGTATTCGCCCAGATCAAGGGCCTGGAGGCGGTCATTCGGGCCGAGGGGACCCTGCCGATCAATGTCAAGTTGCTGATCGAGGGGGAAGAGGAGACTCACTCGGCTAACCTTCCTAAGTTCATCCGCAAGCACAAGAAGATGCTGGCGGCCGACATCGTCGTAGTCTCCGATACCGCCCAGTTCGGCAAAGGCCTGCCGGCTATCACCTATGGTCTGCGTGGTATTGCTTCGATCGAGGTCTTCGTCGATGGTCCCGCTCGCGATCTGCACAGCGGTTCATTCGGTGGAGCGGTGGCCAATCCGATCAACGTGCTGTGCAACATGGTCTCGCGACTGCACAACAAGGACGGGAAAGTGATGAT
Source organism: uncultured Ignavibacteriales bacterium (assembly GCA_964526835.1). Taxonomy (GTDB): domain Bacteria; phylum Zixibacteria; class MSB-5A5; order GN15; family FEB-12; genus DAOSXA01. Next base: position 136,760 of record CAZGMK010000007.1, on the reverse strand, counting down.
ACCGGGGTTCTATGCCGAAGCCAGGAAGCCATCACAAAAGGAGCGGGACCAGTTCAAACGTCTGCCATTCAAGGAGGCTGCCTACAAGAAGGCTGTGGGCGTGCCTGCGCTGCACGGGGAGAAGGGCTGGAGCACCTACGAGCGTACCTGGGTTCGTCCGACGCTCGATGTTAACGGGATCATGGGTGGCTATCAGGGAGAGGGGGCCAAGACCATTATCCCGGCCAAGGCGTCGTGCAAAATCACGATGCGGCTGGTGCCCGGCCAGGAGCCGATGGACATCTGCAGGAAAGCGGAGAAGTATCTCAAGAAGATCGCTTCGAAGTCGGTCAGGGTCAAAGTCGACAAGCACGGCGGGGCCAGGGCCAGTGTGGTGCCGACGCAGTCGGTCTGGCTGGATGCCGCCCGGGTGGCGATCAAAAAGGGGTTCGGCAAAGAGCCGGTAATGATGATGGAGGGTGGATCGATTCCGATAGTGAATGATTTCAAGAGCATCCTGGGGTTGGATACACTGTTGATAGGACTCGCTCAGAGCGATGACAACATCCACTCGCCCAACGAGAGATTCCGGGTGACGGATTTCGAAGCCGGATGCCGGACCGCAGCGGCGCTTCCCAAAGCCATCGCCGAAGCAGGAGGTTCATAATGGATCTCGGCATCAAGGATAAGCGGGCTCTTGTTACCGGCTCCTCGTCGGGTTTGGGTGAAGCCGCAGCGACGGCGCTCGCCGCCGAGGGCGCGCTGGTTACGATCAACAGCCGCAACAAGGAGCGCCTTGAGGCTGCCGGTCACAGAATCCATGAGGACACCGGCCAATGGCCGGCGCAGATTGTCGGTGATGTGTCGAAGACGGATGACTGCAGGCGGATTGTGAAAGAGGCAGGGTCGGTCGATATCCTGGTATCTAACGCCGGGGGGCCTCCGCCGGGACAGTTTCTGGACCATGGTCCGGACAGGTGGCGGGAAGCACATGACCTGGTCCTGCAATCGGCTTCCAGCCTTACTCGTGAAGCCATGATCGGTATGGTCGACCGTGGATGGGGCCGAGTGATCTACATTACGTCGATCGGAGTGTTTCAACCGGTCGACACGCTCATACTCTCCAATGCCTACCGAGCCGCCGTCACGGGAATGTGCAAGACCCTGTCGAACAACTACGCAAGGCACGGCATAACCTTCAACTGCGTATGCCCGGGCTACACCGCTACCGAGCGGCTGAAGAACCTGGCGGAGAGCGCGGCCTCGCAAAGCGGGGACAAGACAGCCGATGATATCATCCAGGGCTTTGCCGACATGGCCCCGGTGGGGCGGGTGGGACTCCCGCATGAACTGGCTTCATTGATCACTTTCCTGGCCGGTCAACAAGCTGGATACATCACCGGGGCGTCTATCCCGGTTGACGGCGGTCTGCACAAGGGATTGCTGTAGTTGGTCGAGGGGCCCACAGCCGTCTGGTCGCGATACTGTGAATGATCGGCGGACACCACCGTTTGGACTGCTGATCGCGGGCATCGTGTTTCTGCAGATGACCGCCTCGATGTGCTACCCCGTAGCACGTTACGGCCTGCAGTATATTGAGCCGTTCACGTTTGCCTTCTATCGTTTCTGCCTCTCATCAATTGCCCTGCTCGTTGCTACGTACTTCACCCGCCGCCAGCCGCCTGTCGAACGCGGCGACTGGCCGCGCATTTTCCTGATGGGTGTTACGATAGTTCCGTTCAACCAGGCGCTGTTTCTGATTGGACAATCGCTGACCGGGGCGAGCCACGGGGCCTTCCTGTTTGCTACCACTCCGGTCTGGATCTTTGTGCTGGCCCTGCTGATCTTGAAGGAGCCGTTCAAGTGGCGTCGCGCCGGCGGTTTCGCGTTGGCTATGGCGGGCGTGATCACGATCATGCTCTCCGGCGGCTTGCAGATTAGCACCGAGTACCTGTGGGGCGATCTTATCATCCTGGTGGCCGTAATCGCCTGGGCGCTGTACACGGTTCTGGGGAAGCCTCTCGTCAGGAAATACGGTGCAATTCGTCTGACCGCGTACGCCATATCGATCGGCTCGCTGCTGTACTTCCCGTTCGGGCTGTACGCTGCTGTACGTTACAACTACAGTCAGGCGACGCCGGCGGCCTGGGGCTCGGTTGCTTACATGTCGCTGGTTATGTCGCTGTTTGTGTATGTCCTGTGGTATGTGATCCTGAAATACATGGAGGCGTCTCGCCTGGCGGTCTGGCATAACATCCAGCCCGTGATCGCCTCCACCGTGGCCTTCGTCTGGCTTCATGAGCCGATAACGTTGCCGTTCATCCTGGGAGGATCAATGGTGCTGATAGGGGTCATCATCTCAGAGGTTCGCAGAAAAGGACGACCCGAGGTCGAGTCAGTGCCGACCCCGGGCCAGTAGCCGAATTGTCCATGCGTCTCCAGTTACGGCGCCGGGCTCTGCGACCCGACGCCCACAGAGATCAGTGGCCTTCCCAGCTCATGAAGTTCCTGAAGTTGGCTGAGTCCACAAACCCCTTGGGGTCACGCATGAATGAGATCATATTGTGGATCAGGTAGATATGATTCTTCTCCTCGTCGGCGATGCGATTCAGTAGTTCACGCCGTGCCTCGTCGCCTTCCTTCTCGGCTGCTTCGCGATAGAGTCTCTCCGATTGCTCTTCGATCTTGATCGCTTCCTTCCACAGAGCCTGCTGGTCTTCTCTGTAGAGCGCGTCGGCGCCTGAGTCGGCCAATTGCTGGAAGACATTGCGGGCCAAGGCTGGAGTGCCGGTCCGGGTCATAGCCCGGCGAGCCTGATCGTCGGCGTTCTCCTTGAGGGCCTTGAAGACATTGTAATGCTTCTGTTCTTCCTCAGCCAGCGTGTTCAGCACCCTCCTGATTTCAGGGCGGTCGGATTCGGCGGCGCCTCTTTCGTAGAAGGCCTTGCCGTCCTGCTCCATTTTCATTGCGTAGTCGAGTACGTCCATATCAAGTCCTTTGAAGTCGACTTCAGGGTAGTCGAATGGTGCGGGCTTCAACGTCTACAGGTTCGCCAGTGCGTCCGAGCGCAGGTTCTCGGCGGAAAAGGCCTTCTCCATCTCCGGATCGATGAACACGCCATCCTTGCGAATCAGCTCACCGTCGAAATATATCTCGCCGCCGCCATAGTCCTTTCTCTGTATCAACACAAGATCCCAGTGAATGTTCGAGTCGTTCCCGTTAGGGGCTTCATCGTAGCACTGGCCCGGAGTAAGGTGGAACGACCCGGCGATCTTCTCGTCGAACAGCGTATCCTTCATCGGATGCAGGATGAACGGGTTGACGCCGATGGCGAACTCACCCACATAGCGGGCGCCGTCATCTGTATTCAGTATCTCGTTCAATTTCTTCTCGTCACCAGTACACGTGGCCTTGATGATCTTGCCGTTTTCGAAAGTGAAAGAGATATCGTTATACAGGTTGCCCTGGTAAAGCGAGGGAGTGTTGTACTGGATTGTGCCGTTGAGCGAATCACGAACCGGGGCGGTGTATACTTCTCCGTCGGGGATGTTGCGCTCACCGTCACACTTGACGACACCGATTCCCTTGATGGAAAATCTGAGGTCGGTCCGTGGCCCCTTGATATGAACCTGGTCGGTTTTGTCCATCAACGCCTTCAGCTTGTCCTGGGCCTTTGACATCTTCGCGTAATCTGCACAACATACTTCGTAATAGAAGTCCTCGAACTTCTCCTGCGAAGTCTCGGCCAGTTGGGCCATGGCGTTATTCGGGAATCGCAATACGACCCAGCGGGTCCGCTTGACCCGCTCGTCCAGATGGACCGGCTTGTAAAACAGCTTGTTCTGCTTGTCTATCTGCTCCTGCGGCAGGTCGGCCATGTCGAAAGGGTTGTCCGAACCGCGCAAGCCGATATAGCAGTCGGCCCTCTTCATCAATTCCAGGTGCAGCTCGGCCTGCTTCCTGAACTGGTCGTCGCCGGCCTTGCCGGTCCATTGACGCAACAGCGATTCGTCGTTGTAGTACCAGAACGGTACGGCGCCCTTCTCAGTGGCCAGGCGGATTATTTGCTTGCCCAGTTCGAGTGTCTCCTTGCCTTTGATTTCCAGGTAGAGGATTTCGCCCGGCTGGATCTTCGTGGAGTAGTCAAGCAGTTGCCGGGCCAGGAGTTCATTACGCTTATCCTTCATTTGCCGATCCTTTCAGGTTGCTGCAATTCAGGGCGAACATACAACAATCGTCGATTCCGCGCAAGCGCCCGGCTCGGCGAACCCGAGCCAGTGCGGGCTGTTATAGTATAGCAATGACACACGGGCGAGTAAGGATCGGCACATCAGGCTTCAGCTACAAGGACTGGCTGGGCAACTTCTACCCACAGTTCTGTCCTCAACAGGATTTCCTCCGGCTATATGCCCATCGATTCGATACTGTCGAGATCGATGCCACCTACTACCGCATTCCCACCGAGCAAATGGTGCGACGGTGGGATGATCAGACTTCCGAAGGCTTCGTGTTCACGGCGAAGTTTCCGAAGACTGTCACCCACGAGGGCGACCTTGGGATGCGCCTGGAAAACGCCAGGCGGTTCATCGACGTCATGAACGGGTTGGGGCGCAAACTCGGACCGCTGTTGCTGCAATTCCCCTACAGTTTTGGACCGGATCGGAGCGGTTTGCTGACCGGGCTCCTCGATGGCCTGCCCCGGGAGAGGAAGATCGCGATCGAGCTTCGGAACAAGGCCTGGCTGAAGCACAACGAGGTTTTGGCGCTGATGCGCGAGCAGAACCACGCTCTTTGTCTGATTGATCACCCCTGGATGCCCCGGGTGCAGTTGGCGACGGCGGACTTCGGCTACTTGCGGTTCCTTGGTGACCGCAGGAAGATCGACCGCAACTTCACTTATCTTAGAGACGACCGGGAAGAGGACTTGCAGTGGTGGGCCGGTGTGATTCGCAGGCTCAGCTCTGAGGGGCGGGACATCTTTGCCTACTTCAATAATCATTACTCTGGACATTCTCCGACCACCGCCGCCCGAATGATGGAGATTCTGTCGACCGGGGAGGCGTGATCCGGCGCTTCACATCTGTGCAGATTGTGAACAGCCCGAAGGCCCGGGGCTCCGGGTTAACTGCAACTCCGGGATTCGCGGTTCTCCTGGCCCGTGCGTCTGGCCCGGCTGATCGATGCCAAGGCGTTAAGAAACTCCGGCCGAATCCGATACCCTAATTAAGAGAAAGGAGGGGCCTGTAGGCGTTGCCATCCCGGGAAGGCATCTGTGGTGGCCGCGAATACATGTCCGCAGCGGAAAACGAAATCTAAAGCGATAGAGGATCTGGCTATGGAAACCAACGTCATTGATAAGCCCCAGGAAGGTTTCAGCGATCAGACCAGCGAACTCCTGCAACTGGTCTCCTTCAACATCGGCTCGGAGGAGTTCGGGGTGGACATCCTGAAGGTGCAGGAAATCAACCGTATGGTAGAGATCACTCGAGTCCCGCAGGCGCCCCACTATGTTGAGGGCGTAATTAACCTCCGGGGCAAGGTGATTCCGATCATCGATCTGCGGAAGCGCTTCAACCTTGAGGTCAAGGAATACGACAAGAACACGCGCATCGTAGTTGTCGACATCAACGGCAGCATCATGGGCATGGTGGTAGACTCGGTCTCCGAGGTCCTTCGTCTGCCGTCGAACACGATCGAGCCGCCTCCGGAGATCGTGGCCGGAATCAATTCCGAGTATATCAAGGGCGTGGCGAAGCTGGAAGACCGTCTGTTGATTTTCCTCGATTTGTCGAAGGTGATCGACGTGGCCGAGATGGCTGCGATAGCCGGCTAAAAAAATCAAGACTCCTTATACTAATTGCTCCATTAGCAATTGTCGTAATGGGCCGGAAGCCACACCGGCCCATTTTATTATGGCCGAATCCCGATTTGACGCGGCCCAGCCGAAGCCTTATCTTCGCTTCTTTGAGGCCATGAGGGCTCGGAGCGACAATGCGGTCAGGACCGGTTCGGATCAACCTGCTATACACCAACATCGGGAGGGGACACCCGTTCTATCTGGACGGCCTCGTCGAGGCGATGGTGCGTCGCGGTCGAATCGGGCTGGTGCGACGACAGACCGATGTCTTTGAAGCCAGCAGCGGCCTGTCGCTTATGGGCTGGCGTACGGCGCGCTGGATCTATGAGCGCGGCAGTTCCTCCGGTCTGCTCGGAAGATGGTACAGCAGTCTGCGTCGGCGCGCCGATTACACACGGCGAAGCGCCATGCTGCACGTGATGGGCCAGTCCATTCGCCGGCGCTTCATGAAAGACCCGGATCCGCTGGTGGTCGCTCATCCCAGTTTGACGGCGATGTTACGGGGACGGCCGGATCTGATCTACCAGCACGGCGAATCGGCGGTCCCGCGGGAAGCGCTGGTGTTGGGGGCTTCGCACGTCTATGTTCCGACCAACGAAGCCGCCGATGCCTTTGTCGTTGCTGGATATGACAGGTCGCAGGTCATCGTGACCGGCCTGTGCATAGAGCCGGCCCTGGTACGACAGGCTCCGGAATCGCTTGAACTGCGATTGCGTCGAATCAAATCGCGCGAACCGCTCACAGGAGCTTTCTTCAGCAGTGGCGCGGAGCCGGCGGATCATGTTCGGATCATTGTACAGGCGGCGATTTCGTCGATCAGTTGCGGCAAGCGTGCTATGATCTTCGCGAAGAGCAGCGGCAAGCTGGCCAAGGCGGCCCTGAGGGCGCTGGTGAAGGCCGGAGTGCAGTTTGAGGTGGTTGACCGCCGTGGCCGTTTGCCCGGGGAACTGCCGGAGGCGCTTCTGGTCCTGTACGGTCATCGACGTGAGGAGACTGCTCTGACCGCTCAGTTGTTCCCGATGTGTGACTTCTTTGTTGCTCCGGCCCACGAGCGCACCAACTGGGCTCTGGGACTGGGCTGGCCGATGTTTGTGGTCGGACCGGAAAAGGGATCCTTTGCTCCCCTGAATCGTGACATCCTGATGGCCTGCGGGGTGGCGCAATGTCTTGACGGACCCAACTCGGCGCGCGGCTTCGGTCTCACTCTGGATACTCTCCGAAGCGACGGCAGGCTGGTTGAGATGACGCGCGCCGGATGGGAGCGGTTCGCCATAGACGGCTTCGACCGGATCGTCGATCATCTTGAGCGCACATACGGTGGTGTAGCTTCTCTCTAGTTCCCTCCTTGGCAATTAGGACAGCAGCCTCTATATTTTGAGCCATGCACATCCGCTTCGGATACTTGCGCCAATTCGATCGTAATCTGTGGGGGCTGTCGTTTGGCTGGTTCGTCGCGGCCGTTGGCTTCGCGGCGGCTATGCCCTTTATCTCAATATACTTCCACAGCCGATATGGAATGTCGGTAACCGAGATCGGTGGTTTCTTTGGTATCCTGGCGGTGGTGCGTTCGCTTCTGCAGGCCGTGGGGGGAGAGATCTCCGACCGGGTGCAGCGTCGCAGCCTGCTGATTTTCGCACAACTGTGTCGGGCCCTGTCGTTTGCGGCGCTGGCGGTGACGATATACTGGGACATGGGCTTCTGGGCGGTGGCGGCGGCTCTGTTTGTGCAAACAGTCTTCGGCTCGATCTTTCATCCGGCCGCCAATGCTATGGTCTCGGATATTCTTCCCCCCAAGCAGCGTCTGGACGGCTACGCGGTTACGCGCTCCGCAGGTAATTTCGGGTGGGCGATCGGTCCGGCATTAGGGGGGTTCATAGCGGCCGAGTCGTACGGTTTACTCTTCGTCATCTCTGCGGTGATGGCTCTCGCCTCCGCAATTGTTTTCTGGCTCCTCGTACAGACACCGAAGACAACCGTGGTCCAGGACCGATTTCGCTTCAAGGATATCAGCACGATTACGCGCGACCCGCTGCTGGCTCGTCACTGCGTGCTGACGCTCATGCTCTATCTGGTGGTGGCGCAGTTGATCGTACCTTTCTCGGTGTACTCAGTCGAAATGGTTGGCATAAGCCAGGTTCAGCTCGGTACGCTGTATACCATCAACGGCCTGTTGGTGGTGGCTCTTCAGATTCCGGTCACGCGATTGCTCGGACGTTACAGCCTGTCCGGCCAGATGGCTCTTGGCGGCTTCATCTACGCCATCGGATATGGTATTGTCGGCTATCTGGTCGGCTACGAGTGGTTCATTCTTGCCATTGTCATTGTTACGATGGGAGAGATAGCTATGTCGCCGCCTTCACTGACTCTACTTTCGCGTCTTGCTCCGGACGGCAGGATGGGACGCTACATGGGCATCTATGGTGTCTTCATGGCGGCCGGGTGGTCGCTGGGGCCGCTCTACGGCGGATTCGCGCTGGACATGTTCAGTAGCAACCCTGCCCTGGCCTGGGCTCTCATCTCATCACTGGCGGCTTTTTCCGGCCTGGGCTATCTGCTCAGCCGCCGGAAGTTCGGCCAGGCGGCCGATCCCAAAGCCGTCGAAGTCAACGAATGATCGCGAACTTACCCATGTGCGTGCCGTGGCTGGACTCAACGACATAGTAGTAGAGCCCGGTTACAGCCAGTTGACGATTCCTGGTTATCATGTCCCATGTGGCGTGGGATGAAGTTGCTGTAGCGACAGGTTCGTCATGGTCGATCGTCTTGACAAGGTCGCCGTCAAGTGAATAGATGCGGATAGTGCAGCGTGGGGGCAGGTTGGCGAAGTTCAGGAGCCGCGCCTTTTCGACCGGTGTATCCCCGCCGCGACTCTCAAAACCGCGCGGACCATAGGCGGCATCAACGCGATAGGGGTTTGGGTACACGAAGACTTCGTGACCACCCTCGACTGTCTCACTCCCCGGAACCAGAGCATAGGCCTTCACATAACCGTTGAGTACCGAAGTCTCCAGAGCCGGGAGGCCCGCCACCGGTGAGCCGAAGTCGAACGCCGTTACATTGACCCAGTATGGCACCGAAGGCAGAAGATCCTCAATCACGACTTCGTATTCGAAGTACTTCAGGTAGCCGTCATCGGTTAACTCCGATGAGGACACCGAGTCGGGGTCTAGGCTGCTCGGGTACGGTTGGTCGGGATGCACTTTGCGAATGTTCGTATTGACGCCGAATTCCGACACGTTGTAGTCCTGGGGTTCAAAGTAGAAGGCGGATTCGGGGTGATTGGGCGGATTAAAGGGCTGACTGCGAGTATGGCGCAACGGATCGAAGGCAATCTGATCGGTGGGATCGTCGTACAGGACCACCAGTGAGTCATACGAGAACGGAGGATCGAGCAGAACCCAGTCGCCCCTCTCGTCGCGTACCCACTTGTTGTAGTCCTCGCGGTCGTACGAAGTGATCAAGTGGAAGCTCTGCGGGCGTTCGTCGCGGGCCAGATAGACACGATATCCCTCGAAGTCGAGCAGCCCCGAGAAGATATCACGTGTGGTTTCCGTCCGGGCGCCGTTGAAGCGCACCCTCAAACGTCCGTACTCCGGCAAGACCCGAATATCAGGCGCCGGGGGAGGGCCGGCGCCCCTGAAATCCGGTACTCCATCGCCCTGTATCCAGCAGGTTTCGACAGCCGTGTACTCGGTGACATCGATGACCGTATCGATGCCGTTAATGACGGTGTCCACGCTGTAGACCAACGAGTCGAGCGGACAGGTAGTGAATTGGCCGTAGTATCCGTCTCCGTCGGTGTCGACGTTTGGATTATCGTAGACCCACGACGCCCATCGTGAATTCTGCGCCAGATTGGAGAAATCGAGGGTTCGATACCATGGGTCGGGATTCACGGGATCAAAGAGCGCCTTCCAGTTGCCGGGCGCGGAATGCAAGTCCAATCCGCCAACCCAGGCGAACGACACGGGTAGGCGTTGCCCCGGGTCCACATCGAACGGTCCGAAGGACAGCAAGTATCGGCAATCATGGCCGTCGGCCAGGGAGTCTGCATTCTCCGGAGGCGGCAGCCATCCCTCGAGCACCTTGTTCTGCGCCGTCCGGATCAGGTCGTAGTCGAATTCCGGGTGTCGCATGATGTAGTACTTGTTGCGGTCTCCGCGGGGGGTGCCGAGGCGCGAACCGAAACTCCGGAAGGGATCATCGGGGGTTCCGGCGCGACGGGGCCCGAAGTCGTACCTCGTACCACCGTAATCGATAACCCACCAGTTGAAGGAATAGGAGAGCGAATCCTGCGGCGTGCGCACGACCCGCACCCCCATGACATGGGGTACGGAGGTCTCGTCCCAGGCGCCGCCCTCGGTGGGGTCGCCGTCATTGTCGGCGTGATACGCGACGGCGATAGTGTCCTCGTAGTCGCAGCCGGCGCATTTGGCCGGATGGGTATGGTAAAACCCGACAATATCGTCATTCCACCCGACGGGGTTGTTGCGGCTGGTATGCCAGACATCCCCATCGACCCAGATTCCCAGATACACATCTCTCAGTCTCTTGACGCCGATATTCTCAACCTGGTAATCGAAGAGAATGAAATCATCGGCGTAGGAATAGGACCAAGCCATCGAGCGCTGAGTTACCTTGATTCCCAGTGGTTGATGAGCCCTGCCGGAAAAGTTGTCGACCTGCACCAATTGAGGGTTCGTCAGCGTGTCGGCGTACTCGCATATGATGTCCTGCTCGGAATAAGCGTCCTTCGAGAAGTACTGGCTGTTCGGATCAATGGATGCATATCGGAAGCGCCCGAAGGGTTCGGCCTCGGGCCACAATTCCCGGGTCTGATAGAAGTCTTCATCTCCGACCGAAACCAGTGTGTCCCGGCCGACTACACCGCCGATCCAGATGGCAGAGACCCACAGATAGACGAGGTCGGTGTTTCGGGGATAGACACACGACTGAATGGCCTCACCGCTGAAGGGATCAGTGATAGAACCACCGAGGACCCCAAAGGTGCCGTTGTTGGCGATGGCGAGCTGTATCTTGCCCCGGTTGTGGGCGGTATAGAGAACGGCTGGTCCGTCCGTGGCCTGGTCAGGAACTCGACTCTTCCCTGTAATGAGCGCTGTCTTAGGGTCAATCGCGTGCCTCTGAGCAGCGACGGCTGTGGCCAGCCCGAGAGTGAGGAGCACAACCAGCGTAATCCGTGCTGCGGTAATGATGATGCTTGGGGCGATGTGATTGGACATTGCGGGCTACATGATGATGCTTAGCTTGCCGATCTGAGTTTCCTTACCCGGGATTTCGACAGTCCAGTAATACAGCCCGCTGACCACCAGTTGGGTGTTTCTGGATATCAAACTCCAGGTTTCGTGGGTTGCATTCGGCGATGATGCAGGCTCATCGTGCTCAATACGCCGCACCAGATCACCGTCGAGAGTGTAAATGCTGATTGTGCAGCGAGGTGGCAGGTTGATGAAGTGCAACGCCCGGGTTCGGTCGACCGGTCTGGTGATATCGGGATTACGACCTTCGAAGCCGCGTTGACTGTAACGACCGTCAATACGGTACGGATTGGGGTAGACGCTAATCTCGGCATTCGTCGAATCGACCTCCGCCCAGGCGGGAAGAGCATAGCTGGAGTCCGACTGCACGGTCTTGGACGATTCAAGTGCTCCGAGACCTGATTCCGGGGATCCAAAATCGAATGCCGTAACCGACACATACCAGGGCACCGACGGCAGCAGGTCGGTTATCTCCATCTGGTATTCGAAATATTTGAAGTAGCCGTCATCGGTCAACTCCGATGAGTCTGCTTCCTCCGGCACCAGCGAGCTGGGATAGGGTTGGTTCGGATAACGCTTACGTATCGGCGTATCGACGCCGAACTCCGACGTGTTGTCGGCCTGCTCTTCAAAGAAGAATTGTGAGTCGGGGAATTGTGGGTGAATGTAAGGAGATGATCGCGTATACGAGAGCGGTTCGAAATCGCCGCCTGAAGCGTAAAGGTTTGCGAGTTCTCGTCTCGAGAACGGTAAGTCGCGCATTTCCCAGTGTCCCGTCTTGATATTCCACGTCCACTTGTTGAAATTCTCGCGATCGTAGCTGGCGACGAGTGAGTACGACGCCTCTCGCTTGTCGCGTGCAATATAGACCCTGTAGCCTTCGAAGTCGACTACTCGGCTGAATGGGTCGGGCGTGGTCTCTGAGCGGAAGCCATTGAATCGAATCGTTAGCGAACCGGTGGTCGGCTGAATCCAATAGTCCGGCGCAGGCGGGGCGGAAGCGCCTCTGAAGTCGGGGACATCGTCGCCCTTGACCCAGCAGGTCTCCAGCATCGTTGTGTCGGTGATTGTTATGGTCGTATCGCGACCATCGATCGTGGTATCGACCTGGTATACCTGCGTCTCAAGGGGACAGGTTACGAATTCTCCAAAGTATCCGTCTCCGTCAGTATCAACACCCGGGTTGTCGTAGACCCTGGATGCCCAGCGCGAGTTCCTGGCCAGATCGGAGAAGTCCAGGTTGGCGTAGAAGGCATCCGGCTTGTCGGGAAGATTGCTATGGTTGTCCGGGATATTCGGATTGTGGACGTCCGCTCCGGCGATGTACGCGAAGGACACCGGCAGCGTCTGCCCCGGATCAATATCAAATGGTCCAAAGGAGAGCAAATAGCGTGTATCCTCTCCGATCGAGACCCGGTCCGCCAGATCTCTGCTGATCGGCAGCCATATCGAGTCGCCTTGCGCCATTTTCGAAGAGAATACCTGATCATAGTCGAACTCCCCGTTCGAGAGTACATGATACTTGTTCACGTCTCCCTCCGGCGTACCGTAGCCACCGGTGCGAAAGTCTCGGTAGCCCTTTGAATGGCGAGGCCCGAAGTCCCTCGACGGCGTGTCGCTGATCCACCAGTTGAAGGCCACGTCGAGAGAATCCTGCGGCGTTCGCACTATTCTGGTTGCGGTCAGATGCGGTACCGCCTTGGTGTCAGTGGCATCCGACGAGAAGTCGCCGTCGGCATCAGCAATCCAGGCTGCGTACACTGTGTCTGTGAATTCGCATTCGCCGCAGGAGTCCGGAAACGAAAGAAGGAAACCGCATATGTCATCCTGGGCGCCGGTTTCGCCGCCTCCGCCGTGCCAGACATCGGCATCTACGTAGACTCCCATGTAGACATTATCGAGCCTGCGGCCGCCGATATTCTCGATTCTGTAGTCGAACAGTATGAAATCCTCGGCATAGGAGTAGGACCAGGCGTACGAGTTCTGGGATACTTCGATATTCAGTGGTTTGTGAGGACGACCGAAGAAGTCGGCCTCTACGCCCTCAGTCACAGTGTCTGTGTATACAGCCAGGAAGTCCTCCTCAGAGACCGCGCCTTCAAACATGGGGGAGGACGGGTCGGTCAGGGAGCGCTTTTTCATCAGCCCATAAGGCTCCGGGTCGGGAAACAACTCTCGCGCCGGGGACCAGCCGTCGGCCCCGACCGAAACCAGCGTATCGCGGTCGACAACCGCTCCGATCCAGAAAGCGGCCGCGAAAAGATAGGTCGAACCACTGTACTTGGGATAGGCGCATGACACTACCCCCTTGCCCGTGAAACAGTCCAGAGCTGGTGCGGATCGAAAACCATCGCCGAGCGTACCGTTGTTACTCACGGCCAACTCAAGGGCGCCGATTCGATGCACGGCGATGCAATGGGCGGCGGCGAAGGTGGCCTTCTCCGAACCATATTCCTTGAGATCATCCGGTCCGAAATTAGCCCGGCCCTGGATCGAACCGGTGACCAGCAATATGCCCGCCACTATAACCAGTAGACTTGTTGAGTTCTTCATTTACCCGAATACCCATTACCGAGGTTCTCGTATCACATCACATAGATCGACGGATCAGCCGCTCGGAATGTTTGACGGTTCCGATACGATCAATCCACAAGACGACAAAATACTCAGAACGCGAGGACGTGGCAAGGGCGAAAGCAGCACCGCCAGGGACTCGGCCCGTTAGTGGCAAACGCTTTCCAGTCAACAGCTCAGAAGCAGACGACCGGCGCCGGACCCTGGCTGAACATGTAGCTGGCCAGGTAAACGAGGTCTTCTATGTCGACCCTCTCGAATATGTCGCCGTTGACGTTAGCTTCCTTCAGGCAGGGAGGTTCAGGTCCGCTCCCGAACATATAGGTGACAAGGTACACCAAATCGGCAATATCTATGGCTTCAAGCGGGTCTCCGTCGACATTTCCACGGATGCCCACACAGCAACTGCTGTAAGCGACCAGCGGGTTGTCCAGTCTCGGCTGGTACTCCAGGATAGTGCTGCGGAACCACGGCTGCCGGGTGCTGTAGCCGTCGAGCTTGATCTCCGTCGTCTGATTAAGGACGGGAGGCGTATCGAGTTCGAAGTACAGCTTGAGTACAGGGCCTTCCCCGGGCGGCAGGTCTCCGCCACCCTGGTCGTTGGCCAGTCGGAAAGTCATCCGTTTGTTGAACGGGTCGAGGTGTACGACCTCCTGGTAATCCAGGTGCTCGGCGCGACAGCCGGCAGTCGACCAGTAGGTGATCGCCGGAGCAAGGTCGATCTGGCCATCGTATTCAACAGGAATCTCCAGCGCCGCAAGAGGCAGCGTGTTGGTTACCGATATCACGACTTCAACTGTCTCGCCCGGGGTTACCTGAATGCTGTCCCCCTTGAGCGTATCAGCAAGGACGGCGATATACTGATCTCTGGTAAGGCTGCGAATGTCCTCGCCGGACTGGATCTCCAGCGTGACATCAAATCTGCCCCTCGTATCATATACGTGGGAGGGATTCTGTATTGAATCGGAGGCGCCGTCTCCGAAGTTCCACGACCACGAATCTACCGCCAGGCCGGAGGAGGCCGTGAAGTTAACCTCAAGAGGAAGCCAGCCTACGATGGTATCGGCGGCGAAAGAGACGCCGACAAGTTCGGCAGCGCCCCCCGCCAGATCCGGTAGGGGTCCAATGGGCTTGGGATGAGGTGACTGCGGCGTGGAATAGGTGGTCAGGAGGTTTCGCATTGTGCTGTGGTCCATCGTCCAGCCATGGACCGCCATGTGTATACCCTGCAGTGCGGCGCAGGCGCCCACGATGATGGGCGAGGCAGATGAAGTGCCCGCGAACGTTGCGGTATAATGATCGTTCGGGCCGGAGCCATACAAGTCCCCATAGCCGAGCGTATACACATTCCAGGTCCCGAAGGCGTGTACATCCAGGCGCGCGCCGTAATTCGTGAAGCCGGCCGGGTAGTGATCTGCATCCGAAGCGGCCACCATGATTGCACCGGAGTGACGGAAGTCCGGATCGAACAACCGGCCGTAGATAGTGGTATCCGACAGATTCTCGGCGCCGTTGCCGCCGGCCTCAACCACGATCAGGCCGAGAGCCGAGGCCTGCTGGATAGCGTCGAATACCTCCTGCCAGTATTCCATTGGCACGTAGCCAAGCTGGTCATCGCGGGGTTCAAAGTTGTAGTGGGGGCCGGGGGCGTGCAGCTCAATCAGTATTATGTCACCTGGCTCGCTGTGGTTCATAGCCGTAACCAGAGCCTCAGCGGTGGACATAGAGCCGATGGACACCGTACCCAGATCGACGTTGAAGGCAATTCCGGTCATGCCGAAGTCGTTGGAATCGGCGGCGATTTCACCCAGCACCGCCGTGCCGTGATTCCACCAGCCCGGGTCGTTGATCAGTGAGCCGGCGATATGGAAGTTGTCGGTTCCGCCGTGCAGGTCCTCGTGTGTCTGAATCCAGTTGCCCTCGATGTCGATCACCTGAATGCCGTCACCCTTGCCACCGGGGTAATTCCAGGCCGCGTAGGCGTCGATGCCAGTGGGTGCGGGTTGCAGGTAGAACTGCCCGGTCTCCCAGCCGGGGGTGTTCGTCTCGGCCTCGCCAGTGATAGTCGCCAGTTCCGGTTGCGGGGCGAAGTACGCAATCTCGACCACGTCAATTGCATTTAACGAGTTGATCAAGTCCAACGTCGCGTCCCCAGAGGCCCCGGCTGCGATTTCCACCTGGAAGTAGCGATTGAGGTCCGCCGGCTGCTCCGGCGACTTCGCTGCTGCGCGAGCGCGCAGACTGTCGAGCGTCGCGGCATCTGTATTGAATCGTCGTGTGACGCCGGTGACGGCGGAGTTGGCCAGCAGCTTGTTCAACTCATCCAGTCCCGGAGCACTTCCAACCAGGCCGCCGGCCCCCGTCTTCGGTCGAGGGATGCCCTCAACTATCTTCATGACTACAGTTCGTCCGGCCGGACCCGACGGGACCGCAGTCAACGTCGGTTCAGGCACTGCCTTACGCCATAAACCCGGAGTGTCGGCGGCCAGGGCCGTGCCGAACGAAATCGCTATGGCCAACAGGATTGCAGCGGCCCTCGGGCCGCGAGATTCGGATGATGACATGTCATTCCTCGCGCTGTTGTCTGGTGCTGCTAAATCTCTTCGGTCGGTCTCTGACAAGATACGGGAAATTCGGCATTTGGCAACGACTTATGCCGAATGCCGGCACCCCGGTTTGCGAATGAGAGAAGAGGATCGCTAATGTCCACTTTGCCAATCAGATAGCGCAACGGCAGGACATCCGGAGGGTTGCGCAGGACTTGCGTCGATCGGTATGCCGGGACGAAAAAGGCAAAGGGACCGGCTGTCTGCCGGTCCCCGCAATATTCCCAGCGCTCAGGACTGGTGCTGTCTAGGGTTTTGTGAAAGTACCCTCCGGGATCGTCCCGTTGACTGTCCTCTGGTCCACGGTGAGTTCCATCACCTTCTGACCGTTCATGTTGATGACGGTCTTGTTCGGCAGCATCACGCCGGCATGCTCCTGTCTATCCAGGAACATCTTTTCGAGGTTTCCTTCGCCGGCCGCAGACTCGCCCCAGTACCTCTGACAGATAAGGCTGTGATTCTCAGCGTGGAAGCCAAGCCGGCAAATAGTCTCGCTATCCTCGTCCAGCAAGGCTACCCATTCGACCGGCGTCCCGTCGACCACGCCGTCTCCGGCGTAAACTGCCTGGTAGGAAGGACTGTCGGCCTGACGGAAGATGTAGACCGTGTTGCGCAGCTTGTCCTTCTCATCGCTCTCGATATCGGAGTCGGTCTTCTCGACCACAGCCATCGTTGCCTGGTCGGTCTTCCACCCGGAATCGCCCTTGCGAATGTCGAACATCTTCTGTCCCATGAAGCTCATTTCCACGCGGTGTTTGTCGGGAATGACTTCGATCTGGTGCAACTTGATCGGAAGCTGCTGTCCGCCCATGAACAGTGTCATCGTGCCCTGTGTCTCGATGGAGTTGATTTTCTTGAAGTTCTCCAAGCCACCGCTGGCGTCGACGCCGGCCATGAGCAGGGCCTCGCCGCGTTCACGTGCCTCCGGCGTGACTATCAGCTCGTCCTCCGGCTCGGCGCGCGGTATAGCGATGTCGATGGTATCCACTGGTCCCAGTCCCAGGCTATCCAACGGCAGGTCGAACTCGGCGCCATTACCGGCTGCCAGGATGATCAGTTGGTCGGGACGGAGGTTGTTCTTGGCTGCCCTGACAACATCATCCGGCGTGACCTTCTCCACACCCTGCTTTTCCTTCTGGAGGAAGTCCTCCGGTAGCCCGTAAGCATCGTACTCCATGATGCGGTTGATGATCTCACGCTTGGAGTCGAACTTGAACACGAAGGAATTCAGGTAACCGTCTTTGCCGTACTCCATCTCGGTTTGAGTTGGAGGGTCGGTCTGCATCGATCTGATCTGGCGGATCATCTCCCTGGTCGCCGCCACAGTATTCTCATGGTTGGTCGAAGCCAGGCACAGGAAGTAGCCGGGATACGTATAGTTCGAAATGTACAGTCCGCCGGTTGAGTAGGCCAGTCCCTCCTTGGTCCGGACATTCTTCATCAGTCGGCTGCCGAAGCCCAGTCCAAGAATGCTGTTCATGACAATCCGGTCGGTATAATCGGGGTCGGTCACCTTGCCGCCCAGATGCCCCATACGTATATAGGTTTGGGCGGCGTCCGGCTTGTCGACGTAGTATACCTTACTGCGCCACTCATAATCGACCTCGGGCAGCGGGGGGACTTCAGCTTTTCCCGCCGGCCAGTCACCGAAGTGTTCGTCGATCTTCTCCAGCAGCTTGGTCTTGTCGAAGTCGCCCCAGACAGCCATCTGTATGTTGTCGGGATGGAACCACTGCCCGTGGAACTCCAGCAAGTCGTCGCGTGTGATGGCGTCGACAGTCGCATATTCGGTATGCCGTGCATATGGTGAGTCGGGGCCGTAGATCAGCTTGCGGAATTCGCGCCTGGCAATCTCTCCGATTTCATCGTTGCGGCGTGATATCGCAGTTCGCTCGTCGACCTTCGCCAGTTCGATCTTGTCGCTGTCGAAAACCGGGCGGCGAAGTACCTCGGCCAGAATCTCCAGTCCCAGGTCCTTATAATCGGACAGGCAATTGACGTAAGCGCCGCCGTGATCAATGTCGATCGAAGTTTCAACCATGGCGCCAATTCCCTCGAGTATCTCGTCGAGTTCGTCGCCGCCGTATTTCTCAGTACCGCCGGTACGCATGACAGTTCCGCAGATCGAAGCAAGGCCGACCTTGTCGGCCGGCTCCAGATAGGAACCACAATTGATTCGCACGGAAGCGTTGAAGATCGGCAACGACTTGTCTTCCAGCAAATAGAGCTTCATCCCGTTGTCGAGAGTCATGACCTCGACGTCTGGAATTCGGATCTCGTTGAGATCCGGAAAACTGCTTCTGATTCTATCAAGTTTCTCTTCATCCTGTGCCGTTGCCGCAAGGGCCAGCATCAGGAGGGCCAGGAGAAGTCCCGGCAGCAGTGTGTAGCGTCGCATCCTTGGTTCTCCTTCCTGGTCAGCTCTCCACCGTTTGCAGCAGCGCAACGGTACGGTTTGTATCAGTCAAGTACTCCCTGGCCACTCTCTGGATATCCTCGGCGGTGACGGCGTTAATGCGGTCCAGTTGGCGAAACATCTCGCGCCAGTCGCCCCAGTCGTTCTGATAGGACGCCAGGGCCATGGCCAGTCCCATGTTATTGCCCAGCCGGTTGATGAAGCTGGCCTTGGCGCGCGCTTTGATCTTCTCGACCTCCTCCGCAGGAATGGGTTCCTCCTTCAGGCGGTCAACTTCCTCCAGTACAGCGGCCTCGCACTCGGCGGCGGTATGGCCGGCGGACGGCATGACGTAACACATCAGCAGGCTCGGGTACTTGTTCCCCGGCCAGCCGGGAAAGACGCCGACCTCTGAGGCGATTTTCTTTTCTTTCTTCAGGCTCTTGTAGAGAAGGGAAGTTCGGCCCTGGCCAAGATAGTCGGACAAGGCCTCGACAGCCGGCCAATCGGGATGAGTGCCATTCATTATATGCCAGCCTAACACCGCAAAGGGTTGGGCCGGGTCCTCAAGCAGGACACGACGTTCGCCCTTCTGGGGCGGCTCGATTGTCGCTACCGGCTCGGGTTCGGGACTGGCGGGAATGCGGCCCCAGTAGCGGCGGGCGAGTTTGACGACCTGGTCGGCCTGTACGTCGCCCACTATGGCTATTACCAGATTCGACGGTACGTAGTACTTTTCGAAGTACTCTCGGGCGGCCTCCCGGGTGTAGTTCTTGATATCCGACATGTGCCCGATTATCGAGATACCGTATGGGTGAGCCTTGAAGGCCGCGGCCTGCATTTCATCGATAGTCCGCATGATGGGATTATTCTCTAGTACCTGAAGCCGTTCTTCGGTGATTACATTGCGCTCGCGGTACATCTCTCGAAGGACCGGATTGAGAAAGCGCTCAGACTCCATTGCCATCCACAGCTCCACCTTGTTCGAGGGCAGGCTCACCATATACATGGTGTAGTCTTTTGAAGTCCCTGCATTAAGGCTCGTGGCTCCCTCTGATTCCAGTACTTGAGTGAAGGCACCGGGGACAACGTACTCGTTGGCCTCGTCGATGGCCTGGTCAAAGGCCTCTTCAAGTTCCGCCAGTCGAGCGGAATCGGCTTGGCGACCCTTCTTGCGCTCAGCCCTCAGAAGCGTCCAGATTGAATCCTCTTTCGCCATCGCCTTCAGCTCGGCGTCCAGGTCCTTCGTGCCTAAAGTTGTTGTACCCTTGAAGGCCATGTGCTCGAACATATGGGCCAGACCGGTGTACTCCTTGGGATCGTCAACCCCGCCCACGTCGGCCAGAGTGATGAACGATACCACCGGGGCGTCATGACGTTCCATCACCAGGATGGTCAGGCCGTTGTCGAGTTCCGCTTCAGTGACAGCGTTCTCCAGCTCAGTAAACTCGAAGCTCGACGCCGCCCCGGCCGCGAAAACAGCCGTCAGCAGTGTGAGCCCCAACAGAATGCGTCTCATCGCTATCCTCCTATGAATGCGATATATGTTAGTAGTCTTTGTAGCCGTTGCCATACGCGCCAAATAAAACCGTCCGCCGGCAAAGTCAAGAGGCG
Organism: uncultured Ignavibacteriales bacterium; assembly: GCA_964526835.1. Taxonomy (GTDB): domain Bacteria; phylum Zixibacteria; class MSB-5A5; order GN15; family FEB-12; genus DAOSXA01. Next base: position 116,456 of record CAZGMK010000007.1, on the reverse strand, counting down.
GTCCGTATATATGCCGTTCACACCAACAGGCATCCTCGCCTTTCGCGATGATGCCTCGTCCTTGTCTTACAACGATATGTGGGTGAAAAGGTTGCCCTGTTTACGCCGGCGCCGAGTGCTTCTCAGGCGGGATTGCCTGTCACCACCAACTGATCAGCTTGGGCTTAAGAGTGTGGGGCATATTCTCATTTCGCGGTATGATCCTGGCGCTGATGCCAAAGCGGCCGGACTGGGTGCAGGTGACTTCGCCTTCGAACGTGTGAACGTCCCCGTCCGAGCCGTTGGGGCTGAGGGTGGTCGGCACTGGGCTGTAGCTGTGCAACTGTTCCTGGGAACCGAGCCTGCCGGCGATTACCTGCACTTCGACATCCTCCGGCGACACACCACCCAGATTCACCGCTATCTTGATGGCGATAAGCTGGCCGACCTCAAGGGTGTTGCCGATCTCCGGAACCTGCACATCGTTTATGACGATTCGATCCCAGTTACTGTGAAGCCTGTCCAGCCAGGCTGTAACCTGGCGAGTGAGGGCGAAATCGTCGGACCGGAACTTACCGACGTAGTCGAAAGCCGGGACGTAGAACTTATTCGTGTAGTCCTGCAGCATGCGATGGGTGGAATAGTCCTGCCCCGCCATTTGAATAGCAGCCTTCATCTTCTGCAGCCATCTCTCCGGCAACCCATTGTCGTTCCGATCATAGAACATCGGGATGATCTCCCTTTCGAGGGCGTCATAAAGAAGCTGTGATTCAAGATGGTCCTGGACCTCGACATTATCGAACTCCTCGCCGTTACCGATCTTGAAGCCCGTATCGTCGCTGTAGCCCTCATCCCACCAGCCATCGAGGACCGACAGATTGATGACGCCATTCATGGACGCCTTCATGCCCGAAGTCCCCGAGGCTTCCTGGGGTCGACGCGGGTTATTCAACCACAGGTCGGCTCCCTGGACCAGGTAGCGGGCGACGTTGATATCGTAATCCTCAAGAAAAATGACGCGATTCCGGAAACGATCCTGGTCGGCGAATTCGATGATCCGCTTGATGATTTCCTTGCCGGGCGTATCCAATGGGTGAGCTTTGCCGGAGATCAGTATTTGAACCGGACGTTCGGGATCGTTGACAATGCGTTCCAGACGGTCGGCGTCGGTGAAGATCAGGTCGCCGCGTTTGTATGTCGAGAAACGGCGGGCGAAACCTATGGTGAAGACACGCGGGTCGAGCAGCTGATCGGCTTTCTGGATTGCCAACTGCGAGGCGCCCCTGCGGACCAGTTGCTGTTTCAGCCGTTTGCGAGCAAAGAAGACCAGGCGCTCGCGGCGACGATTGTGAATGCGCCAGAGCTCCGTATCGGGAATCTTGTGCACGTGTTTCCAGACCTCCGGCGCGCCGGCGCGCTCCACATATGCGGAGCCGAAGTACGATTCGTACAGTTCCGACATGTCGTGCGATATCCACGAGGATGGGTGCACTCCATTGGTGATGGCGGTGATCGGAATCTCATCCTGCGGCAAGCCCGGCCAGATATTGTGCCACATTTCGCGCGACACTCGGCCGTGCAGTTCGGACACGCCATTGGCGAAGGCCGCCAGTTTCAGGGCCGCCACGGTCATGCAGAAAGGCTCGGACTCATCATTCGGCATCACCCGGCCGAGGGCCAAAAAGTCCTTCCAGCCGATGCCGAGTTGACTGATGAAGCCACCCAGGTACCGATGTACCAGTACCGGATCGAACTTCTCGTTTCCAGCCGGTACCGGAGTATGGGTGGTGAAGACAGTGCTGGTCCAGACGTACTGAGCTGCCTCCTGAAAGGTCAGCCCATTCTGTTGAATAAGAAGCCTGATTCGTTCCAGTGTCAGAAACCAGGAATGACCCTCGTTCAGGTGATATACATCCGGTTCCAGACCCATTGCGTGCAGAGCGCGAACCCCTCCGATCCCCAGCACGATTTCCTGGCGGATGCGCATGTCTTTGTCGCCCCCGTACAGGACCGACGTGATGTCGCGATGCTTCGAGGAATTCTCCGGTATGTTAGTGTCCAGCAGGTAGAGCGGGGTCTGTCCGACGCTGACCTCCCATATCTGGATGTGTACCGGGGTACCGTCGAGTTCGACCGCAACCCGCAGGGGGCGATCGTTGGCATCTTTGACCAACTGGACCGGCATGTGATACCAGTCGTTCTCTTCGTAACGCTCCTGCTGCCAACCATCGGCCGACAGGAACTGGCGAAAGTACCCGTAGCGATAGAGCAGGCCGACCGCCACCAACGGCAGGCCGAGGTCGGAGGACGACTTGAGCGTGTCGCCGGAGAGTACTCCCAGGCCGCCTGAGTAGACGGGCAGGCCGGTGTCAAGACCGTATTCCAGTGAGAAGTATGCGATCAGGTTTCGTTTGTAATCCGGGTGTTCGTATGCGAACCATTTCTTGCGCTCGAGATAATCGCGGAACCTGCGTTGCACTCGTTCGAGATTAGCCACGAAGCCGTCATCGTCGGCCGCTTCCTGGAGAGTCCCCTGCGGCAGCCCGGCCAGCATTTTGACCGGATTCTGGTAAGTGGCCTCCCACATCTCCGGATCAAGTCTTATGAAGAGCTTTACCAGACTCCAATTCCATGAGTACCATACGTTTTGCGCCAATTGCTGCAAGCCGGCGATCCGTTGCGGCAGCCTGGGCAGCACCAGAAACTGTTTTACACGCATTACAAACGTAGTCCCTTCAGTCGTTTACCACATCCAGTGGACACTACTTATCCTATTTATTATCGCCCGAATCAACTAATAACTGAATGCCTTACGCCATCTAACAACGTTGACAAGTCGCCACCGGTTCGTTTAGAATAGGAATGTCAATGCCGAACAAGGGACTATAGGCCCCGATCGGACCGCGATAGGGAGGCCCTGCGGTCCTGCGAATGAGCAAAGCTCACCCCAACGGCTCAGGAAGAAAGTATGCCGAAGACTGTGAAAAGAGTAGGAATTCTGACCGGCGGCGGCGACTGCCCCGGCCTCAATGCCGTAATTCGGGCGATAGTCAAAGCCGCACACGGTATGTACGATGTGAAAGTGATCGGCTTTCTCGACGGCTACGAAGGCCTGATCCAGAACCGCTACCGGGTGATCGATCCGGACGATGCCTCGGGGATTCTGTCCATGGGTGGCACCATCCTGGGCACGTCAAATCGGGCCGATCCTTTCCGGTTTCCGGTGCTCCAAAACGATGACCAGTACATCTACCTGGACCGCTCCAGTGAGGCGGTCCGCAATTTCGAGGGGCTCGGCCTGGATACAATGATCGCCATTGGCGGCGATGGCACGATGGCTGCCTCGGCCGGAATGATGAAGAAAGGGCTTCCCATAATCGGTGTGCCGAAGACGATCGACAATGACCTGGTCGGCACCGACGTCACCTTCGGCTTTGACTCCGCGGTAGCCACTGCCACTTGGGCTGTCGACAAGATTCATACGACCGCCCAGTCGCACCACCGAGTCATGATTGTGGAAGTGATGGGCCGGTATGCCGGCTGGCTGGCCCTGGCCTCCGGAATGGCCGGCGGCGGTGATATCATTCTGATGCCCGAGTTTCCCTACGATGTTGAAGCCGTGTGCGATGCGGTGAGGTCCCGCCGAGCCCGCGGTAAGAACTTCTCGATCGTCGTAATCGGCGAGGGTGCCAGGGTGGCGGGCGGCGAGATGGTTGTGGCGCGCAAGATTGAGACTTCTCCGGACGCCGTTCGCCTCGGCGGCATAGGCCATCAACTGGCTGCCCAGATCGAGGGCCTGACAAACATCGAATGTCGCGTAACCGTTCTGGGGCACCTGCTGCGCGGCGGCTCGCCGACCGCATATGATCGGCTGCTGGCAACTCGCTTCGGGGTTGAAGCCATGCGCCTGGCCGCTTCCGGTGAAACCGGGCGAATGGTGGTGCTCAAGGACAACCGGATGGACTCGGTCCCGATTGAAGACGTGGCGGGCAAGCTGCGCCTGGTGCAGCCGGGCGACACGCTTGTTCATGCGGCGCAGGCCCTGGGTATTTGCCTGGGACATCCCGAAGGCGTTCCGCTTGATGAGCACTACGAGGAACATATACCGAGCCACTGAGTTGGAACAGGAATAACGATCCGATTGCGCCGGTACCTGCGAGGGACCGGCGCTCGCAATTAGTGGAGTCCGAATGGCCAAGTTGACTAAGGCCGAAAAGGCCAGGATGATTCGCCGGTTGGAACGCTCGCCGGCTTACAAGGTCGCCTACTATGATGACGATTTCATGTCGCAGGATTGCGCGCGTCCCTACCGTCTGCAGATAGAGCTGATGAAGCCCGAAGAGCTCCTGCGCAAGGAGCGGATCAAGTCGACCATAGTTGTATTCGGCGGGACCCGGATTTCCGAGAAAGCCGAGGCCGAAAAGGAAGTCCGTCGGATCGAGCGCAAGCTCAAGCGTCGCCCGAAAGACCGAGAATTGCGTCGCGATTTGCGAATAGCCAAAGCTGTCGTGGCGAAATCGGGTTATTATGAGGAGGCCCGGAAATTTGGTCGCCTGGTCTCGGAAGACAGCCAGCGCAACCACGACCGGGAATACGTCATCGTCACCGGGGGCGGCCCCGGTATCATGGAAGCAGCCAACAGGGGAAGCTGGGAGGTCGGAGCCAAGAGCATCGGTATGAATATCACGCTGCCACTGGAACAGGTGCCCAATCCATATATCACGCCCGAACTCTGCTTCCAGTTTCACTATTTCGCGATGCGCAAAATGCACTTCATGCTGCGTGCCAAAGCGCTCGTGGCGTTCCCGGGAGGATATGGGACATTGGACGAGCTATTCGAGGCTCTGACGCTGATACAAACCCAGAAGATTCGTCCCCGACCGATTGTGCTGTTTGGCGAGAAGTACTGGCGCGGGCTGGTCAACTTTGAGTATCTGGTGGACGAGGGCACTATAGCTCCCGAGGACATCAAGCTCTTCCGCTACGCCGACACCGCCGAGGATGCCTGGGACTACATCAAGACGTTCTTCGAGGGACCCGAGCCCGCGGGCGAAGTGTGAGCAGGGCCATGGGGGCTACTCGACAAGAAAGCCCCGCCTGCGAAGAAACTCCATCATCTCCGGCCGCCTGACCAGCGGGTCCTCGCTCGCCATGCGTCGCGCGCTGTGCTCCGACCACGAGTATTCACCGTCAAAGTCAGGGTACTTGTCCGGTTCCACCTCACGCCCGCGAAGATAGCCCAGGGCGCTTATTGTTCTGTCGTACTCGGCAATGGCCGGACCGATTTGATCTTCCCTGTACCGTTCCTGAAAATGAAGACCTTTGGCCGGCAGTCGCTGCTTGATCTTGGCCGTTTTGGCCGGCTTGCCCAGCGACATCCCGAACACCGGATAGACCAGCTCAGGCATCTTCAGCAATTCGCACACCTTGTCTGGGTAGTTGCGGATTCCGCCCACCATCACGCCGCCGAGTCCCATCGCCTGTGCCGCCATGAGAGCGCGGGAGCCGGCCAGCGCGGCATCGACAGTCGCCACTATGAAAGACTCCGCCGAGCCGCCGTGAAAGACGTAATCACGGTCGCGAGCCAGGCCCGCCAGGCGACTCATGTCGGCGCAGAATACGAGAAAGACAGCCGCCTGAGCCACGTGCTGCTGACCGCCGCACAGTTCAGCCAAACGTTCCTTGGTCCGTCGGTCGCGCACCGAAATGACCGACCAGGCATGCAGGTTGGATGAAGTCGGCGAACGTTCGGCCGTCGCGACGATCTGGTTCTCCTGATCCAGGCTGATCGAGTCATCCGTGAACTGCCGGACCGAGGCGTGACTGTTGAGAAAACCCAGAATATCGTTCATTGTTTGCACCTTCAGATGAGCTCAAAAGGAGGGCGCGGTCCTGATGGCCGCGCCCCAGAGATCGTGTCGTTCCTCGACAAGATCAGGACTGACCGGGCGCTTTCGGGGTTTCGGTGAACTCCAAACTGGCCGACTCAGCCGCCTGAATCCTGCGGATAACCTGATTGAAGTGCGCCTTCGACATCTCATCCAGTCGACCCGAGGTAAGTGCCCGCTTTGCAGCTCCCTCGAGAATATCAAGATCGTTGGCGGCCAGGGTGCGCGCGTCGGCCGGGTACTTCGCCGCCGGACTGAGGAGAATATCGATCACCTTATCCAGGTGCGCCAGCTGCAACTGGCGGCGGAAGCTGTTCACGTTGTCGGGAGTTACGATCTCGCCCCAGATCGAACGGCGCACCTCGGTGAACATCTCATACATCGTGTACGGTTCTTCGCCCTCCCCGAACCGCTGTATGTTGTTGAGCAGACGACCGACCACATCCGGGCTGTACAGCCTGTCAATGGCGGTCATCTGGATGCCCAGGACATTCTGATGGATAGGGTAGTCAATCGGGCGCTTCATGGCCGTCCAGTTAAAGTCCGGCAGGCGCTCAGGTTGCAGGCGGTTGAGAAGCGCGGCCGGAAGCAGGAACTCATCGGCTGCGAACACGTACTCACCGAGGGCGCGGACGGCGCGGCGCTGCTCGTCGGCGGAGACCACCGCAAACGGTGGCTGGTCGGCGTCGCCGACGTGATGGTTCGATCGAGTCAGGCCGCCGATGTACTTCGAGGCGATCAGGGCCATTTCCGAGTAGGGGCGCCAGCCCTGCACAAAGGCGTTGTACACTTCCTGGTATCGCTCGCCCGGCTTCTCGAACCGATCCATCTCGTTACGCCAAAGATGGCGGGTCAGGTTGACTCGGTGGATTGCGTAGCCGAGCGGGTCGGCACCCTGGTCGTGGAGATTGCAGTAAGGATCCACCGAGCGCGTGCTCCAGCCGAATGCGTCCTCATCGGTACCGTAAATCAACTCCGGCTGCCCGGCCCTGGAGGCGATTCCTTCCAATTCCTCGACTTCATCGTCAGGCGACTCGGCGCCGAAGTCGCTGTAGGCGTACTCGATCATCCAGTCATCGAATGGCCCCGGTACGGCGGCGTAGAAGTCCCCCTGGGGCTGGTCCGGACCGGCGATGTTGGGTGGCAGGTAATCCATAATCGTGCCGGAGGTGCTGTGCGTGGCCGTGAAGTCCGGATCGTTGATCTGCTCGAGAGTGTAGATTGTCGAGGCCTTGAAATTGTGACGAAAACCCAGGGTGTGACCGACCTCGTGCGCGATTATCTCGCGCAGATACGAATGCACGTACGCCTGCATTATGGAGTCTTTGTCGGCCATATCATCGTAGTCAACGCTCGAAATGTAGGCCATGCCGAAGGCGGCTTGTTCGGCGGCGTCACGGGCGTAAGTGCAGCACGGTCCGTGAGCAATTGACAGCGCCTCGGGGGTCAGCATGGGGTCTTCCTGAATCTCGCTTTGTCCCGTAAACGATACCGGTTCGATGAATCGCTCGACCTGGTTGTACATGTAGCGCACCCAGTCGGCCGAGAAGCGGATATCCGCATCATAGATCTGACCGGTGAGCGGGTTGGCGCGGCTTGGGCCAACCGCGTAGGCGGCTCCCGGATTGACCATCCAGCGCACCACGTTATACCGAACATCAGCCGGATCCCAATCGGCGTCATCGGGCATCTGCTTGGCCACGACCGCATTCTTGAAGCCGATTCTCTCGAATGAAGGATTCCAGAACTCGATACCCTCGGCTACCGCCTGTCGGTATTCCTCCGGGACTGTATTCTCGACCCAGAAGACAATAGGCTCGACCGGTTCGCTCAACTCCGCATTCGGGTCCTTCTTCTTCAGATGCCACCGATTGATGTACCGCACATAGGGCGACTCGGTGTCGAGATTTGTATAGTCCTGATACATGGTCATGAAGTGACCGATGCGATCATCGCCGTAGCGCGGGACATAGTCGCTCTCGGGTATGGCCGATAGAGAGAAATGGTACAGGTGAAAGAGCGAGTACGGGTTTTGCATGGTCGCCCGACTCGGTATCGGCTTGCTGGTCTTGTAGTGCAGGCGCACATCGATCTCGCTGTTCTCGGGGAACGACTTGACGAGCTCGAAATAGCTGTTACCGGCATCCAGGTTCAGGCCGGTCTTGCCTCGCTGACCGACGAAATAGTTCACGTTCTGAATATCCCAGATGAACAAGTCATCAGCTTTGATCAGCACGGCGCCGGTTGAATCATCCGGCATCGAGATGATTTTGGCCGAGGCGAGCAAATGGTCGCTGACACCTTTTCGGACCGCACGCCCCAGGGCCGCCGATGAATCGGCCCGGAAGCGCAGATTGCGTTCCATCATCATCAGTTGCTTGCCGACCCGCTTCAGGTAGAAGGGATAGGTCGCACCCATCGAGCTGTGATCGTAGAAGGCCCCGGCCGATTGCGAACGCGTGATGTTGCACAGGTAAGTCGGACCGATCTGTTCCGGCTTGACAGCCATCAGCCACGATTCCTCGGTGGTGTCCTGGTAGAAGGAGAATAAGCCCTCTACAACGACTTTGTCCTTGGTCAACTCGGCGAAGGGCTTCTCCTCGCCGGGTGCGCCCTTGGGTGTCTCTGCTTTTCCCTCGCTCGCCGACGGAGTACCCATAGTACGGACTCTGCGGCCCGCTTGACTGCTGTCGGCGATCAGGAACGAAGCGAGAGTTAGAACGGCTGCGAGGCCGATCAGACGGTTCCAATTCATGTGTTGTTCTCCTTTATGTGTTCAACTCTAACAGTCATTCCATGCTGCCTAGGTACGTCTGAAGCGGGGACAAAGTTCGTACCGAAACGCAGTCTGGCGGGTGACTTCACCGTGCCCGCCTCTTCCGGCTCAGGTGGTAGTCAACGTATTGGTTCCCTCGGCCGGTAAGGTCATAGTAGGTATGGTTACGGTGTTTGACCCACTTATTGTCCACGATTCCTTTACGATACTGGATTATCAGCGGTTTCACGCGTTCCAGCAACTCCATCTGTCGCAGCTTCGCATGGCTGTCGAATACCGCCTGTTTCCCGGCATGGAGAACACGCGCCACCTTGAGCGAGTAATCAACCCCATAATCGCGATGGTGCTGCATGATTCGCCAGTCCAGGTCATTGAGATCATTGTAATCCTCGTCCGGGACGAATTCGGGCGCGGCCAGGATATCATCCCATGCGAGTTCCACCAGGCGGTCCGGCTCGGCTTTATCCAGATTGGGACACCCGCATGAATGGACTTTGATATTGACCCGGTCGAAGCTGAAGTATCCGATGATCCGATCGGGGGGAGAGGGGCTGCAGCATTTGGCCCGGGTATACTGATCTTTCAATCGCACCGGTTCGGTCATGGCTTCTAATATACGCACAATTGGACCTTAAAGGAAATGATCCATATCAATTCACGATTGCTTTGAGCCTGTCTCAACCCTACATTCCCGAAAACCGCTAAGCCGCATGAGGACTGCATGACTGACTCGTTAATATCATCCCCGGCCGGTGTGATCGCGGTACTGGCCGCGGTTACGTCGTTCTTCTTCTGGATCGAGAAACGCACCGGCTGGACGTTTTTCAACTACATCCCGCCACTCATCTTCATCTACCTGGTGCCGGTGGCCCTGTCCAACAGCGGCCTGATTCCCACCAAACACGGTGTCTATGATTTTATGGGGGACAATATCCTGCCCATGTTTCTTGTCATCATGTTGCTGGATGTGGATGTCCGCGCGACGATCAGGGTGATGGGCAAGGGTGTATTCGTCATGCTCCTGGGCACAGCCGGAGTCGTGATCGGCGCCCCGATCGCCTTCTGGCTGGTCAAGCACGGTCTCGGTCCGGAAACCTGGAAGGGTTTCGCGGCGCTGGCGGGAAGCTGGATTGGCGGCACCGGCAACATGGCGGCGGCGGCGCTGGCCTTCGAGCTCGATGAATCATCGCTGGACTTCGGCTATGCGGTCATTGCCGATAACGGTGTTTACCTGATCTGGCTGCCTCTGCTGCTGGCCTCCAAGAACCTGGCGGGCTGGTTCGGACGCTTCACCGGCCTTTCGCAGAAGAAGTTCGAGGCGATGGAGAAAGCCGCCGCCGAACTCATCACCGACAAAGGCAAACCCGAGATGCGCCACTACCTGTATCTTATCCTCCTCGGGTTCGGAGGAACCGCCCTCGGGGGCTGGTTGGCCGAGTATATCCCGCCGTATCCCGTCGAGGAGCCGTTTTTCACCGCCAGTACCTACAAGGTGCTGATAGTGTCGGTCATAGGCGTGTTGCTGTCGTTCACCAAGGCCAGTCGTATTCCGGGGTCGCATGCGCTGGCTATGGCGCTCATCTACCTGTTCGTCGCCCGTATGGGGGCCAAGGCCGATCTGTCGACCCTCAGTTTGTCGGTGTTCTGGTTCCTGCTGGGCGCTTATATCTGGATTACTATTCATGGTCTGTTCCTGCTGGCCGGGGCGAAGATATTCAAAGTCGATGTACACACGGCCGCGATTGCCTCGGCGGCCAACATTGGTGGTGCGGCCTCGGCGCCGATTGTGGCGGCGCATCACAAGCCGACTCTGGTGCCGGTATCGATTCTGATGGCTTTGCTGGGCTATGCGGTCGGCAACCCGGCGGCGATAGTCGCCGGGACATTGTGTAAGTGGGTGAATTGAGGGAGGTAGAGGGAAATGCCCAAACGATACTGGCTGTTTAAGACCGAAGAGGGCTGCTATCCCATCGACCGGCTCGCCGCCGAGATAAATCAAACCACTCACTGGGACGGGGTCCGTAACTACCAGGCCCGCAACCTGCTGCGTGACGAAATCAAGAAGGGCGACGAGGGCTTCTTCTATCACTCCTCCGGCAAGCCCACCGGCATCGCCGGGCTGGTCAGGGTAACCCGTGGCGGTTATCCGGATCACACCGCCGAAGATCCCAGCAGCGACCACCCGGATCCCAAGCATACCAAGAACAGCCCGATCTGGTACATGGTCGATGTCAGACTCACCCGCAGGTTCAGCGAAGTGATTCCGCTTCGGCAACTCAAGGCAACCCCCGGCCTCGAGGAGATGATGGTCACGCAGCGCGGGTCGCGTCTGTCGGTACAGCCGGTTCGCCCGAAGGAGTGGCAGATCATCCTCAAACTGGCCAGGGGGCTCTGAGAGCCCACAGACAGGAAACTCAACTATGGCACAACTGACATTCCTCGGTGCGGTCGGGACCGTGACCGGGTCGCGGTTTCTGCTCGAAGCCGAGGGACGGAAGGTCCTGATCGACTGCGGCCTGTTTCAGGGTCCCAAAGAGAACCGCCGGCGCAACTGGGATCGCTTTCAGGTCCCGCCCAAGGAGATCGATGTCGTCCTCCTGACCCATGCGCACATCGACCATATCGGATACCTGCCCAGGCTGGTCCGCGATGGCTTCAAGGGCCCGGTCTACTGTACCAAGCCCACCGCCGAACTAGCCCGTATTCTCCTCAAGGACACAGCGCACTTGCAGGAAGAGGACGCCGAGTGGGCCAACAAGAAGGGCTACTCCAAACATCGCCCGGCCCTGCCGCTATTCAATATCCGTCATGCCGAGATAGCCCTGCGCCAGTTCAAGCCCGTAAATTACGGCGAACAGGTCGATCTGACAGACACGCTCCGGGTCAAGTTCAAGGACGCCGGTCATATTCTCGGCTCATCGATGATCGATGTCCGTGTAACCAACGGCAAACGACGGCGCAAGGTCCTATTCTGCGGCGATCTGGGGCGACCGGCCCGGGCCATTCTGAGGGATCCGGTGCAAGTCTACGACGTCGATTACCTGGTTCTCGAATCCACTTACGGCGATCGCCTGCATAATGACGACGCCTTCCATAACGATATCGTTCGCGTCATCAACGAGAGCATCGAACGCGGGGGAGTGCTGGTGATCCCGTCGTTTTCCGTCGGTCGCACCCAGACCCTTCTGTTCATTCTGAGGAAGCTCCAGGAAGCGGGGGAGATTCCCGAGATTCCCGTGTATATCGATTCACCGATGGCTATTGAGGCCCTGGCGGTCTATGAACGACGAATCGCCGAACAGCGGCTGACCGTGCGCACCGAGGTGATCGAAGGCAAGACAGTCTTCAGGCTGCCCGGACTGCACATCTGCGAATCGCGGCATGAGTCCAAAGCTATCAACGAGGTCCGCGAGCGCGCCATCATCATCTCGGCCTCGGGCATGGTCACCGGTGGTCGCATCCTCCACCACATGATCGAGCGATTGCCCGATGAACGGAATACTATCCTCTTTATCGGTTACCAGGCTCATGGCACCCGTGGCAGGCGTATTCTTGAAGGCGAACCGTCGGTGAAAATCCACGGACGGCATGTCGATGTCCGCGCCCACGTGGAGAACCTGAGTGGCCTGTCCGGCCACGCCGATTACAATGAGATTATGGCCTGGCTGATGGGATTCAATCGCGACCCGGAGCACACCTTCGTTGTTCACGGGGAACCGGAGGCTTCGGAGGCTCTGGCGACCCGAATCAGGGACACTTATCAATGGGATGTGACGGTTCCGGGATTCAAAGACAGCCACGAACTGGACTTATAACTCTACGTCGCCGACCATAGGTACGAAGCGTACCTCGTAGAGCTCGTCGCGTTGGTAGCCCTCCTCAGTGCAAGTGATCCGGTAAAGGAACTGACGCCCCCAGGAATCGCTCGCCATCGGGATAATCATCCGTCCGCCAAATCTTAGTTGAGCGACCAAATTCTCAGGTAGCTTCGGGGCTGCCGCTGTCACGATGATGCCGTCGAACGGCGCCTCCTCGGGCCAGCCCTTGGAGCCGTCGTCAACCCGATAGTGGATGTTGCGATAGCCGAGGCTCTTGAGGGTCCGGCGGGCCTTGTCCATTAACGGTTGGATGACCTCGACCGTGTAGACCTCTTTCGCCAACTCGGCCAGGACCGCCGCCTGATAGCCGCAGCCGGTGCCGATTTCCAGCACCCGGTGGTCCGGTTCGACTTGCAGGCTCTGGGTCATCGACGCGACCACATAGGGCTGGGAGATAGTCTGGCCCTCGCCGATGGGAAGGGGGCCATCGGAGTAAGCCTGATCGCGTCGTTTCAAGGGGACGAACTCCTCACGCGGCACCGTGCCCATGGCCTTGAGCACCCTGGAATCTGATATGTCGCGGGCGGCCAACTGGTCTGCGACCATCTGTTGCCGTTGCTGCTCGTAGTCTGGTCCGTGTTGTCTGCGTTTGAATACCATGGCCTTAAATATACGCAACAGTTTATTGGCCGACATGTTCAATATGGTTGTGTTTGATAGGGGGTGCTTCAGGAGACGGGGTAAAGAAGCGCTTGACTGATTGGGGAAATCGGTTTATTTACCGATTGCGATATAGATGCTGGGGTAGTTCAGTTGGTCAGAACGCCTGATTGTGGATCAGGAGGTCGACGGTTCAAGTCCGTCCCCCAGTATTTTGTTAATCGCCTCCAGCGAACGTTGCAGTTCGTCTCATTGGTTCAACTGCGTCCTATCGGTGACGCGATCCTCAGGGTTGGCTGATCGTATCGAATGAACCAAGCCCCATGGACGTACCTTTACCCAGTCCGGTATACCGACCTTGCTCGAACAGACGGGCCAGTATCGCCGGGCACGATGGGATGTGCACTAGACCCACCAGCCCCGATATAGCTACTGTTCTCCTCTGTCTGGCCGAGTACCGAACGGCGGGTGCTTTCTTGAGAGACACTTTCGCTTCAATCGACTCTGCCGCGTCGAGCGCATCCTTATATCCATCGTCACCATCTGAACAGCCGAAGAAGTATTCCAGATTCTCCAGCCTTCTCCTAAGATTAGAAGCCAGGTCGAAGACAGTAGGTTGGAAGTTCATCTTCCCGCGCGTCTTCAACCTCACGGGCGTTCGAAACCGCAATTCGACATCGTGAGACGAGCCGGCAGCGACCGCTGAACTCAGGGGTGTGATCGCGGCAGGAGCTCGATAGGACCGCTGCAACTCGGCCCAATCGTGGCGATGCTGAGTGATGCGATCCATCACGGCAACGATTCTTGCCGTTCCCCGATGGACGCCGTTCTCAGCCCGACCGACTCCAACGGATAGAGCTTCCTCTAAAGCCAGCAGAATCTTAAGCAGATGCCGGCCGAGCGGGCCGAAGAGTGTCAAGTCGATAGTCAATCTTTCGTCCGACAGCAACCGCGGCCTCGTCCATGGAATGACAACGAGATGAATTGGATGTGGTGTTTGTGGGTACTTTCGCATGCGCTCAGCGTCATCAGGTACCGGCGAGACGAACAGCTGCCCGTAGGTGCAATCGTGCACCAGGTAGCACTCTGAGCAGTTGCTTTGCCGAACGACGCACGATGCCCGTTTCAGTTGGTGTCCCAGAGCGCCATGGATCACGCTGCCGGGAAACGAGCGCCAGCAGATCGACCGTTCAACCATCGCTTCGACACGAACCGCGGTGATGTTCATGGGCCGGCCTCAGTCATGGAGAGTGGAAGATTCAAGATGCGATCCCAGCGGCAACAGGACAGCGAATTCCAGTCTCGGCATTGGAACGTCGGGTCTGAGATCGAAGGTCTGTGTGATGTATTCGTACAGGCGGCTGAAGGCTTTCTCGTCTAGCGGTTCGGTGCCGTGCGCCAGTATTGACCTGTTGCGGCTGTTGAGCAGGTCCCGGAACTTGTTCCTCTTCTCGGCGTACCTGATACCCGCTGCGTGACCGACAGCCGCAAGTACTTCATAAGCGTCTCTGGCGCCAATATCACAACGGGCGCCTTCGTCCCTGTCAGGGAACAGACGCTGCCGGGTCTCCGGATCAAGCCGCTTAAGAGGGAACCGGGAAGTCGAGTGATTGAATGTTTCACTGAAAGCAACCTGCGCGCCCATCTCGAACGCCCGATACAGACGAGCCACCGCATCATCGTACTTACCCTCGTGAGCCCGCCGCCTGGCATTGGCAAGGAGGTCGTTCATCAGCGCCGCTGACAACCCGCCATCGCCGGCGGACTCAAGGCGTTCAAGATGATCGATATTGCCGCTAACCGTCTCGAGGAACTCCGAGATCCGGCCCAGTGAGATATGGCAAGTGGACTCCAGGCGGTCGAAATGGGCAAGACCCGACTTCAAGTTGTGACGCGCGTTCTTATGTTCAAACAACTCCCAGTAGCGGTAGCCAGTGCATAATTTTTTCAATGCTTTGAAGACACCGGAGGCGCGGTCAGGCATGCGAACGGCGATCTCCTGGCAGGTCGCCATCGCCGACTCGAAGCGATAGTTGTTGAACTCCTCACAGAGCCGCTGCTTGGCGGTACGAGCCAGCAGATCGTACGGGTGTGCCGAGACCATCGGGCGTTCAGTACCGGTCTTGACCACACCCACACCGCCTTTGTCGCGCTCGCCGGAGATATATACTACAGTCGCGCCGGCCTCCGACGCCGCCAGCAGCAACGCGGCGCTCATCAGCTTGGTACCGCCGGTTGGCCCTGCCACCACTTCCGCTTTGTCTCCTTCAGGCCGCCTGGTAATGCGGTCGAAAGCTTCCCAGCACGCCTCGAAACAGGACACCAGATCATTAGGGTCATCAGCAGTGATCTCCTCGAAAGCGGATCCGGACACGGCTGCCGCCAGTTGATCGCGTATTTGCCGCCACTCGATTCGACTCTGCGGGGAGGTAATTCCGAAGACCAGATCAGGCCGGCAGTTCTCAATGGTCTTGTGGATCGGCAGCGGCGTGCCGCCTACGGTTACTACCAGAGCTTTCATCTCAAGGAGTCCTTTCGACTTGGTTGCGCTCGGCTGTTCACGGACCGAGTCTCAATCCCTTCTTCTCAAGGGCTTCCATTGTAACGTAGATGACCTGACGGGTCGGCACACGATCGTGGTCTCAATCCCTTCTTCTCAAGGGCTTCCATTGTAACCGAGATAAAGTAAGAGAAATTCAAAGGGTTGTGTCTCAATCCCTTCTTCTCAAGGGCTTCCATTGTAACTTCATTTTCTGATAAATCTTCGTCTTCTATTTTGGTCTCAATCCCTTCTTCTCAAGGGCTTCCATTGTAACTAGGCGTAGTCGTCGAGAAGTTCGACGATCATATGTCTCAATCCCTTCTTCTCAAGGGCTTCCATTGTAACCTGGGCCGAATGCCGTATCTGGGAATTGCGTAACGTCTCAATCCCTTCTTCTCAAGGGCTTCCATTGTAACGCCATGGTCTTCACACCGTCACAATCGACACGGAGTCTCAATCCCTTCTTCTCAAGGGCTTCCATTGTAACCGGGTGACCTGTTTATTGTCCCCGCGGCCTGTAAGTCTCAATCCCTTCTTCTCAAGGGCTTCCATTGTAACCCAACGACGGCAGTCAACCGGACGGTCCGATATTGTCTCAATCCCTTCTTCTCAAGGGCTTCCATTGTAACGGTTGGCATCGACATCCTAACGGTGGTGGTCTCGTGTCTCAATCCCTTCTTCTCAAGGGCTTCCATTGTAACAGCTCTCTTAGGCTGTATTGCCCTGGGGTTTGGGCGTCTCAATCCCTTCTTCTCAAGGGCTTCCATTGTAACGTATCGACACCGAGCACGCTGATGCGAACATCACGTCTCAATCCCTTCTTCTCAAGGGCTTCCATTGTAACACTCTTGGAACCCACATAACTTGGTCGTCACGGCGTCTCAATCCCTTCTTCTCAAGGGCTTCCATTGTAACGCCCTTGCAGGGTACAGACTTACGGAAATGAGCGTGTCTCAATCCCTTCTTCTCAAGGGCTTCCATTGTAACACCGCAGAAAAAGGAAATAACAATGATTTCGAACAGTCTCAATCCCTTCTTCTCAAGGGCTTCCATTGTAACGTATGACTCCGTACGATTATCTTGATGCTTTGGTGTCTCAATCCCTTCTTCTCAAGGGCTTCCATTGTAACAGAAGACCAAGGGCAAATCAGAATCGGACCGAGCGTCTCAATCCCTTCTTCTCAAGGGCTTCCATTGTAACCTGAAGAAATTAAGCTAATAAATGAGGCTATAGGTCTCAATCCCTTCTTCTCAAGGGCTTCCATTGTAACGATATAGAAAGAGGATGAAGATGAACACAAAAGAGTCTCAATCCCTTCTTCTCAAGGGCTTCCATTGTAACGCGCCTTGTGGACTTCAGGATTTCCGCGTTCGGCGTCTCAATCCCTTCTTCTCAAGGGCTTCCATTGTAACACATCTTCTGTTCCTTTCAGTTATCGGTTCATGGTCTCAATCCCTTCTTCTCAAGGGCTTCCATTGTAACGAGTGGAGGACGAAATGAATCGCAAGAAAGTGAGAGTCTCAATCCCTTCTTCTCAAGGGCTTCCATTGTAACTTCTACGGGTTAATTTCTCTGCTATTTGATCGTCTCAATCCCTTCTTCTCAAGGGCTTCCATTGTAACCCTCTGTAGTGAAGAGAGACATTGTAAGTGTGGGGTCTCAATCCCTTCTTCTCAAGGGCTTCCATTGTAACGCGACCCCCATAAGTGCCCATCTACCAAGCGGAAAGCCGCACGTTTTCGCGAACCAGAGCAGAAACTCCGCCTTTGTTTGTGTCGTCGTTCGCAGCACTCCCTCAAACTTCCTGGTAAATAGCGGCTTACGCACTGGCGCGAACCTCTGGCGGCGCGTCCGGTCACTGGTCGTTCGCGCATCGGTATCTCGCCGGGGGCAAGACTGCGAGTGAACGTCGGGCTACTCGGCATCCGGCCACCTGCTTGCTGCCGCCAGGCAATAGCAGTTCTGGACGACGCGGCTATCGCCAGGCGCGATGTTGGTCACCAGCGAACCGTAGAACGGTCGGACCGGCGCATCGGTTCTGAAGGCTGCGCCTGGCTGTATCTGCACAAGCGGTCGCTTGAAGGGGTTATTCACACCTGCTCCTTCGCCGACCTTGCCGAATTTGGTTCTCAGGCGGAACCTTCCTTCGCAAGGGTCGTTGGCGGCCGGGACCATGGTAGAGAGGCTGACAAAGCCGCCCGGCTGCTCGGGGCCGGTCAGGTCATCGGTCGGCTCTGTGCCGAGCAGGGCGAACTCACCATAGCCGGTGGATTTGTCCCTGCCGAATCCGGCCCTGCTGAGCGCAACGAGCAACGATGTCACGCGCTCCAACCAGCCATCATCAAGGACCCGCAAATAGATATCGAGTTCACCGCCGGGCAAGACCGCGCCGTCCGTTGTGAAGAAACTGCCTTCTTCACCGGTGCGACCGGTATCTCGGCCGATTGAGGCGTGCGGTATCTGCACGTTCTGCCAGGGGTCATCACGGGGTTTGTCCAGAATCGACTGGCCCCGGCAAATGCGCCCGAAATCACCCACGGTGACATATGCGGCCTTTCTCACTTGCTTGAGGGCCGCGTAATCCTCTAGCGTCTCAGCCGTGGCGAGTGGCCGGGGGAGTTCCGGGCGCGGCAGGTATCCGCCCGGGAAACCATCGGAAAGCACGAACGCGGGTCTGCCGGCGGCGAACGGTTTTAGAAAGTCGTCGATCGACAAGTCGTCGGCGCCGTAGGCCACCTGCCAGCAGAGATGACCGAAGAGCGTGTCCGATTGCCAGGGAGTGCCGCCCGGGGACTTGAGCTTCACGCGGATACGGTAGTCGTCCATCACCACTGCTGTTCCCGCAAATAATCAGCGAACGGCTTGCCGTTGTGGGTAAATCGGACCTTCCCGTATCCGCGAGTGCCACTGCCGCCGAGATAGTCCTGCTCGAGCAGTTCAAAAGCCTCGGCCAGGCGGTCCTGATAGAGCCGACGATCCTCGCTGGCGTCCTCCGCGAACAATCGGATGGAAAAGGTGAAGTCGAATATTGTACCTTCGGGCACACGCTCCTGCTGGCGAAGAGAACCCTGATTCGTCGTACCCTTGCGTCTGTCCATCTGGATTTCGGTCTTGACCTCGACATACGATCCCGGCAGTGCGTCGGCCAGGTCTTTCAACGACTCGCTGTTGATCGGCGCATCGCGGAAGATGAGCCGACTCGGCTGCTTGCTGTTTTTCACATTGCCGCAGCCGAACAGCCGACAGATCTCGCAGTCTCCGCATCCGCAAGGCCGACCCGAGCGCTGCGCCTCAGGCGAGTACCTGATCTCGAGCAGCGAACGGATCTTACCCTTCAACGATGACCCGGGCAGGTACGGGGCTTTGGTGACCGGGTGGCGGATGATTGGGTTGTCCGTCTCGCCAATACCGATAGTCTCCTTGGTGCCGCCGATCTTCAGGCCGGTCAAACACGTAGCCTGACCGTCCAGTTCAAGAATCCTCTCAAGTTTCATTAGCTACACCTCATTTTGTTCTCATGCGCGCGAGAATTGCCGTTATATACTGAACAAATCCCCGGAACTCCTTTTCCGAGGATGCCGCGATATCGTAGTAGTCTCGGGCAAAGTCCCTGAATTCCGAGGATTTGATCACTCCGCGCCCCACCTGGTACTCCACCTGGGTCACGAACTTGCCGTACTCCTCGCGGATGAACCCTCGACGCTCATCCGGCGCCTTCATCTTAAGTCGCGCTTCAGCAGACTTGAGCATCTGGAAGAGTTGGCGAATCTGTGATTGCGTCACCTCCTTGAACGCCCGCGAAGCTTCTTCGGCGCCTTCGATATTCACCTCTCGCCTGAGATAACCGTCGTCGTCATAGAACGACTCAAAGTTCGTCTTGCGCGGCGGATTCCTGCGGGGCTGCTCGCGACCGCGTTGTTCCTGGCCCGAATGACTTGAGTCCCTGGGGCCGGCCGGCGGTTTACAATTCATGCAGTATTCATATCCCGGCAGTGCGTTCTTACCGCAGTTTTTGCATTTTCCCATACAACTATGTCCTTACCTGCACTTGTAGATAGCAAACTGACTGATGAACCTCAACAACCTGAGATCGGTGTGCTCCGGATTTGTGAACTGACAGGCCCAGCGCTTAGCCTCGTTTTGCTCCGGGGTCTTGTCGGGCCAGTTGCGCTTCAGATCATAGATCATTTGCGGCACCACTCGGAGCAGCGTCGTATTGCCGGTTCTCTGGAACGCCTCCAGCTCTTCGCCATACTGAAGCAACCGCCGCAACTGGGAGGCTTGAACGATACCGTTTCGGACCCACTCTGAGACCTGGTCGGCCTGTGCGAGAGCTCGTTTGTAATCGCTCCACGGCATGGTCAGATCGAGTGCGGTGATGGCGTTCTTGCCCGGGTAGTTCTTGGAACGTTCCAGGAGGCGGTCGGCGGCTTCGAGTGCGAGAGCAACTGGCGTACGCGGCTTCTCGACAACAATGCTGCAGGAGACTCCCCAACACGTGTTGTCACAAGCATAACGTGCGAACTGATCGTGCAGCCGGTCGGCCAGTCGGAAGATCATATCCCATGGACCAACGAGAAGCAGGTCGTCGCCGCCAGAAAACACGGTGTATACGTGCGGAAATTCGTTTTCTAGGAGGTAATACATGTAGCCGGAAAAGAAATACTCAAGGGTGCGACTCAGGGTGGCGATCCTGGAGATGCTGGCGCGCGCTTGTCCGTCACCTGCCGCTCGAATGCCGCGTGCGAATATGAAGCCGAGATTGTCGACGTCGGCTTTCAGGTATCCAAGGTGGGGCGTTCCCTGGGATTGTAAAGCCATGTCCTCGAATTCCATAACGGAGCCGTCGTCGTTCCGGGGCACGTAGTGGTTGCGCAGCTTGCTGACCAGCGGCTTGCCGGGAGCACTGGCGTCACTGCCCCGAAAATCGAGTACAATATCCGCGTGCCTGTCGGTGCGGGACACGTCAGCGGCGAGGTCAAGTCGCGCCATGGGGAGATCAGCATCCGGTTGGTCACCGAGATAGTATTGCAGGAAGAAGCTCCTGACCAGCTTCCTGCCGGTGCTGCGTTCAGAGAAGCAGACGCTGCACAGGTTGACTTCTCCGTCCATTGCGTTTGTCTCGATGGGCCTCCGTCGACACGCGGGACATTGTGTTTCATGGTCCCGAATCGATGGCTCGAGGAGCCAGGATTGTGTGGCCCAGCCATCCGTATTTCTCAACGACTCAAGGCCTGACAGCTTCTGGTCCTGCAGGTGGTCCTGCAGCTGTGCGGACACCTGCGCGAAATCCTGTTTTAGCTGTGCTCGTGTCACTGTGGCCGAAGCCAGCGCGAAAGACATCTCGCCGAAACGTCTCTCATGGATCCACTTGTGCGTCCTTTCGCGGACATTGGTTATGGCTTGTGTTGCCTGGGCGTTGTTGGGCAGGAGCAGCGTGAAGTGGCCACCAGCGTGCATGACCAATTGCGTCATGGGAAGCTGTAGCTGGTGCAAGATCGCCAGCGCGACATGGTCCGAGAATGCCGATACCTGGAATGACCGCCCCCTGAGTGCCCGCGCAAGTCCCTGGTAGTGGCCTTCGAAACGGGCAATGTACTTCTGAATACCACCGAAGTCGCCGCCCACGAGAAGAAACGGCACCTGAGGGTCTTCGGCCAACAGCAGAGATACGGCGATGGCTGCCGTAGTCCGTGAATGGTCGAACAGGGAAATATCAGGCCAATCAACATTAGTTGCAGATGGAACTGACCACAGGTGCTTTTCGAGAATTGACAGTGCAGAATTAACAAATTGAACCGGCTCATCGAGTTCCAGGCGCGCAATGTCCTGTAACAGCGAGTCCCATGTGTGTTCGTAGGGATTGCTGTCTTGCTGCCCTTGGGAGACGTCGACAGGGAAGACTTTCTCGGGGCTGTACGCACAAAGTGGCAGGCGAAGGCCAGCTGGATCCATGCCATGGGTTCCACCAGTCTCTATAGCAGCCATGACGGGCGCCAGACGGATGTCCCGGAAGGTAGCGGCTGAACTGTGAGTAGGGCCGGCTCGCTCAATGGCGGCGGAAATCTGGTCTGCTGTCGCCATCATCTCCTGGGACTTTGTCGACGGACGATGATGATATGACGTCAGATTTGCGAAAGCAGGGGCATCGATATCCTTCGGCAAGTATCGCTGAATTTTCTCGCAGAACTCGCAGGTGTACAGTACGTGCTTGTGCGTTAGCTGACCACCAGCTCCGGTCGGACAGATATAATTGGACAGGCTCAGGGTGGAAGGAGACAAGCCCCGGTCTCCCTTGAAAGCCCTCTGACCCACCTTGCCGATATCGTGAAGTAAGCCCGCCAATGCTATCGTGGTGCTGGATGGAGTCTCTGTTGCCAATTCTATGATCCCTTCTACCCTGAGGGAATATCTGTCCCTCTGTGCGAGGACTATGGTCTGACAATAACATTAGACCCTGCCCCTGCAGGCGTCAAAGTGCAAACCCGTTGCGGTGTGCCCACTACCCGTCAGGGACGAATTTTAGCACTGGCGACCTCCTTTGTCAAGGCCAAAGATCAGCGCGGCCGATTACATTCTATGGACAAGGTCGGGCTGTCATTGGGCGAACGGACGCAGTCCGTGCTGCATCCAGCCTCTCGGCGTGATTTACTTTGCGAATATAGGAGTGACGTGTGGAAGGGACTGATATAAACGAACCTACCTCCCGCGTTCTTTTCCGAAAGGATCGCCATTCACCCGACCAATCGGAACGATACTGCCCCCGTGTCGTTGTTCTCAATAGAAAACAGTGTTAACCAAAACGACGGAGGAAACTGATGAAGAGCAAGGTCAGAGCATTCGTGATGAAGAGGATCGGCGAAGTCGGGATGATGGACAAGGATATTCCCACCGACCCCGGTCCGAATGGCGCAATTATCCGCACGACAAAAGCACTGGTCTGTACTTCCGATACCCATACAGTCGCCGGGGCCATCGGCGAGAAGGAAGATCGGACACTCGGCCACGAGGCAGTCGGTATAGTCGAGAAGCTCGGCAGTGAAGTCACCAGTGTCTCTGAGGGCGACCGGGTTGCCGTCAATGCGATCACGCCATGTTTCAAATGCTACAACTGCCAGCGCGGCTATACATCCCAGTGCACCGAGATGCTGGGGGGATGGAAATTCGCCAATATCAAGGATGGAGTCTTTGCGGAGTACTTCCACGTCAATGATGCCGAGGCCAACCTGGCGCCGATTCCCGATGGTGTCGCCGACGAGGCCGCCGTGTACACCACCGACATGATGTCGACCGGATTCGTCGGGGCCGAACATGCCAACATCCCCATCGGCGGACGGGTCGCGGTCTTCGCCCAGGGCCCGGTCGGGCTAATGGCCACGGTCGGCGCCAGGCTGCTGGGGGCGGCGGAGGTGTTCACGGTCGAGACAATTGAAAGACGCAAAGAGCTGTCGCGGAAGTACGGAGCCGACAAGGTCATCGACTTCAAGGAGACTGATCCGGTCGAAGCCATTATGGAACTCACCAACGGTGAAGGCGTCGATTCGGCCATCGAGGCGCTGGGCATGCAGAAGTCATTCGAAGACTGTGTGAAAGTGACGCGCCCCGGCGGGACGATCTCGAACATCGGCTATCACGGCGAGGGAGACTATGTCAAAATACCGCGAATGGCCTGGGGCGTCGGCATGAGCGACAAGACCATCCGCACCGCCCTTTGTCCCGGCGGCAGAGAGCGCATGAGCCGCCTGCTTCGACTGATCGAGACCGGGCGAGTCGATCCCACTCTGATGACTACTCACACCTTCGACTTCGACGACATCGAAAAGGCCTTTCGCATGATGGATAAGAAGGAAGACAGCGTCATCAAGCCGCTGATTAATTTCGCCTGATCTAGTCGAAAAGCACATACCTCACGGCACGTGAGCGAGATCGCTGCGACATCCGTCGCGATTAGACTGCAGTGTATGTCCGCCGAACCGGTTGCTGCATCCGGCGCAACGACAGTGCTTGCCTTTTGGCCCGGATACTGCTAAGTTGCACAGGTTACGATAGTCTCAGTGTCGCCGCCGGCTGAAGCCTGCAGGGATTCAGTAGTCATGCGCAACAGGGTCCGGCGAGCTGATCGTCCATCTTCACGCAGCGAAGTTCTGCAACATGATTGGATTATCCTTACTACGGCTCACCGCCATTGGTGTATTCATACTGGCTCCGCTGTCGGCTGCGATGTCAGCCGACATGCCGACTCAGCGCCTCCTGGCAGATTCTCTGGCGGAGGCGGGCGACCTCGATTCCGCCCATGCCATACTCCAGAAACTGGCCTCAAACTGCGGTTCTGCCAACGACACAGCGTGCGCCTCGATTCTGTTTGATCTCGGTACGTTGCGATTCAACGCCCGTCGCATGGTCGGCGCCGATTCCGCCTGGATGCAGGCATTGGCCATTTACGAGAAGGAGTTGCCGGGGTACCACACGTCGGTGCTCGACTGTGTGCGCTGGCTGGCGACCACGGCTCTGATTCGCGGCGACTACGCTGCGGCCGAACTGCTGCTTGACCGCATCGAGGCCGACTGGGACGGGGGTGAGCAGCCCGATCCCGACTATCCGGTGCGCGCCGCCATATTGCTGGGCGTGATCTATATGAACCAGATGCGCGTGGACGATGCCGAGGCGGCTTACCGTCGCGCCTTGGATCTCATTGAACGGCATTCGAACAGCGTGACACCCCGGCTGGCGGCGCTGCTGCGCAACAACCTGGCCAACCTCTACCGTCACCAGGGCTGGCACGATGAGGCGGAACCCCTTCTCCTGGCCCAGGTTGAAGCGCTCGAAGCCGATCCTTCCGAAGCAGGGGAGATGCTCATGGCGGCTTATCACAACCTCGGGGAACTGTACTCGGATCGCGGCGAATTCGACCGAGCGGAGAACTACTTCAACCGGGCGCTGGAGCGCAACCTCAAGGTTCACGGCCAGGCGGATGCAACGGTGGCCTTCAACCTCACCAGTCTGGGTAATGTGTACATGCGGGCCGATCGTTTCGTTGACGCGGCGGCGTGTTACGAGGAAGCTCTGGGCATCAAGCGAGCCAGTACCGGTCTGGCTGACCGTAGCGTTGCGAATACTCTAGTGATGTATTCGCACTGTCGACGCGCTCTCGGCGATTACGATGAAGCGATAACCCTGGCGGCGGAATCATTCGATCTCAGATACCGCAGCTTCGTTGCAAACAGTTGGGCCCTGCCCGAAGACAAGGCCCTCACCTACGCCGGGATAATGCGTCGTTCGGTCGATGCTTGCCTGAGCGCCCTGATCGACCATGGGATGCCGAGCGATTCGCAAGTCAGCCGGGTCGCCGATATCATTCTGCAGTCCAAGGGGCAGGTCTCCGAGGCTGTCTTTGAGCGGCAGCGCTATCTGATCGGGGCCGACGACTCCCTGACCGCCGAGCTGCTTGAGGGATACAGCAGCACGGCCCGCAGGATCGCCCAGGCATACCTTGATGGGTCCAGGTCCGACGATCCTGGGATGCACCAACGGCTGCTGGATTCGCTCCAGTCCGCCGCCGCCGGATTCGAGCAGCAACTGGCCCGAGCCAATCCCCGGTTCGCCGATGTGTTGAAGATGCGGCATGTCTCGTGGTTACAGCTGCAGCGGGTTCTTCCCGATGAAGCCGTTTTGATCGAATACTATCGGTATGAGTATCGCAATGAGCACGAAGATACGACCGAGGACCGCTATGCAGCCCTGTTGGTACCTGCGACCGACCGGCCCGTGCTGCGCGACCTCGGCCCGGCTGTGGTGATCGACTCGGCGCTGGCCCAGGTCAGGAGGGCAACGGCGGACATGGTCACCCGGTGGCCGGAGCTGCCGGTGGAGTCTCGAAGCCTGGAGAGAACCGCGCGGAGGCGTTTGTCCGGGTTGCTCCTGCGGTCCATAGAGGACTTCCTGAGGGACGGCCGGTTGCTTCTGATTTCGCCTGACGCCGACCTCAACCTGCTGTCCTATGGAGCTCTCGAATCAGGGGAAGGAAGGTACTTGATCGAAGAAAATCCGGTCCACTATCTGTCGGCCGGCCGCGATTTACTCCGACTGTCTGCTCCTGAGGCGCCCGGAACCGGATTACTGGCTGTGGGTGATGTCGACTACGACGTCGTACCATTCGGAGACCCCGCCGCCGGCTCGGACAACCAGGAGACAGACGACCGGGGCGTCTCGGCAACCCTGCGCTCGGCGGGAGCCTTGCGAGGCGAACTGAGTCTGCTGCCCTACACCCGTCGTGAGGTACAGCAGGTCAGCGACCAGTGGCGCCGCAGCTACGATGACGAGATAGTCCTGTGCCTGGGCCGAGCCGCAACCGAGGCGGCCTTCTGCCGGTATGCGCCAGGGCGGAGGGCAATCCACGTGGCAACACACGGTTACTTCGAAGCCGGGCCGGCTGATTCTATCGGGAGCTCGGTAGCCGATCTCAATCCGCTTTTGCGTTCAGGCTTATGGTTTGCCGGGGCCAACTCGTCGCTGGATGGTTCGGATGCATCCGATGACGGTTGTCTGACAGCCTGGGAGGTTCTGACCCTCGATCTGCGCGGCGTGGAACGGGTTGTGCTGTCGGCGTGTGAATCGGGATTGGGCCAGGTGAGGGCGGGTGAGGGGGTCTATGGTTTGAGGCGCGCTTTCCAGATGGCGGGGGCTCGGACTGTCGTCAGTTCTCTGTGGTCTGTTTCCGACAAGGCGACGTCTCGATTCATGACCGCCCTGTATTCACGTGCGGAAAGCGATCTCCCTCGGCGCTTGCAGCAAGTCTGTCGAGCGGAGCTGGGTTCGCTCCGCCAGGCAGGTCTGCCCGACGATCCCGTGGCATGGGCGGCGTTCATTGCGACCGGCGACTGGAGAGCAGGCAGATAGGCCTGCTCAGGGCGCCAGTCGCACCTCGAATGGCCGTGTAATCACCAGCGTATCCCCCTGATACATGTCGTAAATCCTCACGCGGTATCGACCCGTGTCCAGCGGCAGGCTGAAGTCTGCGAATCCCGACCTGTCGAAGGCCTGGAAGTCCCGAAGCATCAGCAAGGCCGAATCGCTGCGAGCCGGAATCAGCTCGATGTCGTATGTATGGCCGGCTTCGGGGCCGATATACATACGGGCATCCAGCACGAATGGGGAGGCTGGTGTCGTGAAGGACAGCGCCGCTCCTCCGCGGACCGTTGCCGGCAGTGTAACCTCCAGGCGGGCAGTCGGCTCCTCGCCAAGCCAGACCTGGACTGCGACTATGGCCACCAGGATCACCGCGGCGGCGGCAGCCGCCCACATGCCCCAGCGGCCGGGGCGCACGTCGGTCACGGTGCTCGCGGCGGTAGATATCTGCCCGGCTGCGCGGAACTCGTCTTCCAGGCGGTCCAGGTTCTGGCGCTCCCTGGCAGGCGCCAGGTCGTCGAGTGCTGCAGGAAGAGCTTCGAGCTTCTCGACCATATCCAAGGCGATCTCGGATTCCGCAAGAAAAGCCTCTACGGCTCGCTTGTCCTCACTGCTCAGGGCCTGGGGTTCGAATACATAGCGATCAAGGAGGGTCGAATCCACGTCCGCCGGAAGCAAGTGCTTCCCGCCTGACCGTGCCTCGGCAAAGAGACAGCGCTCGACCGTAAATCGCCGCATGCACTCCGGACACTTCCGGAGATGAGCTTGAAGCCGCTCAATCTCCGACAGATCCAGATTCCGATTGAGCCACAGTGGTACGAGCTCCTGAAATTCCCGACACTCGCTGTCCCTGTCCTTCATGTGCTCACCGGCCTTCCTGTATCTCCGTGTCCCTCGCTTCTTTAATCATTGGTCGCCGGTTTCTCCAAATAGTTCTCACTTGTCGAGTTTGGCCAGTTCCTCCATGGCGAACTTGCGGCACTCCCACATCTTGCGCTTCACCGTACCCTCCGCCAAGCCCATGGATTCTCCCGCCTGACGATAATTCATGTCCTTGAAGAAGATCAACCGCCACAACCGGCGGCACTCTGAAGGCAAGGCCAGAAGCACTCTCGCGGCCGTTCGACGAGCGTCGCGATCCAGAACTTCCTGTTCAGCGGAGGGTGATTCGTCGACAAGAACAATCCTGTCAATATCCGCGGCCTCCACGGCCTTATGGGCGCGATAGTGATCGATGCAGGTCCGCCGGACGATCGTATAGACATATGTCTTCAGCGATGATTCAGCGCGAAATCGTCCCAGGCGCAGATTCTCAAGTATCTTGACAAAGCAGTCCTGGGACAAGTCGTCAACGATCTCCCGGTCACCCCATTGCCATCGACGGACAAGGCGCTCGACTACATGACGGAGCTCGTCGATCAGCTCGCGATCATTAGCCTGTATCCGTTTCCATATGTCGCCGGTCGGCAGGGTACACATCACACTCCAATATATGGTCTGTGGGTCTATGTTCCCAAGTTGAAAATTGCGCCTGCAATCCCCCGCAAGGGCGTGCCGGCGGCAATCCTCGCAGCCAGTGCGCCAGGCCTAAGCGGTTATTTGTACCCAACTTGTCCACTCTCGGCGTGATCACATTCGGGTTTGGTGTTGACATAACCAGACAATCTCTTATCTTATAACGAGTTAGAATCGGTCCGGGAAGCCGTAGGCGGCCCGGTGTTGATGAGACCAAAGAGATCCGGAACCCAGGAGGTCATCTGTGATACGTCGTCTGGCTTTTGTGCTGGCGGGAGTGGTCATTGCTACGTCCGCTCATGCTCAACTATCGATTGAAGAAATTGAGGCCCTCAGGAGTCAGGGCGAGCAGGAAGGGTGGACTTTCGATGTCGGCCAGAACCCTGCCACGGAATACTCACTCGACCAACTCTGTGGGCTGAAAGAGCCGCCTGACTGGCAAAAGGACGCGCGCTTTGTCGAGATTACGCCGAGCAAGGATTTGCCGGCCGCCTTTGACTGGCGCGTCGAGGCCGGGGGGCTGCCCTCGGTGAAGAATCAGGGTGGCTGCGGCTCGTGTTGGGCTTTCGCCACGGTCGGGCCGCTCGAGTGTAATATCTTCATCCAGGACGGGATTGAGGTCAATCTGTCTGAGCAGTATCTGGTGAGCTGCAACTCATCGGGCTGGGGATGCGATGGCGGCTGGTGGGCGCATGACTACCATGAGTGGCGTACCGATGGCTGCGGCGACTCGGGTGCGGTAATGGAGTCTCAGTTCCCGTACATGGCCTACGATGCGCCGTGCAACTGCCCCTATGAGCCTCGTGAATACTGGATTCAGGACTGGGCCTACATAGGAGCGAGTTCTGGTGTCCCCCCGACCAGTACAATTAAGCAGGCGATCATGGACTACGGGCCGGTTTCGGTCGCGGTCTACGCCAATTCCGCGATGCAGGCATACAACGGCGGCATCTTCAACGGCTGTGCCTACGGCCAGGTTAACCACGGAGTCGTGCTGGTCGGATGGGACGATAATGACGGCACCGGTGTGTGGATAATGCGCAACTCGTGGGGTTCCGGATGGGGCGAGGGCGGCTACATGCGCATGCCCTATGGATGCAGCCAGATCGGCTACGGCGCCTGCTATGTCGACTACCGCGGCGGAGCTTCCTTCGAAACCGATATCGACGGCGGCTGGGCGCCGGTGGATGTACAGTTCACGGTTAACTCCGGTGTGGAGATACTCGATTACAGCTGGGACTTCGGGGACGGCGGGACCTCGACAGAGCAGAACCCGTTGTACACATATAACGATCCCGGCTATTATGATGTTACTCTCAGCGTCATTCTTGAGAGCTTCAATACCGTTGAGCGCACTCGGTATGGCTGCATTTCCGTCCTGGCCGACACGCTGTTCGCCGACAGCATCGCCTATGATCCGGACTCTTCGCTGGTGGTTTACATATACACGACGAACTATGTGCCCCTGAAGGACCTGTACATCCCGATAGAGTTCAACGGAGATCTGAGCATCAATCCGAATGCAGTTACCTGGTCCACCGAAGGACTGCGCTCTGAGCATTTGAGCTATCAGATGCAGACCCACTTCAATCCCATGTACAATCAGATGACATTCCGACTCGGTAACAGCAACGGAGGGACCGGACTCCCGGCGGGATCCGGCCCGGTCCTCAAACTGAACCTGGCCCTGAGTGACCCGGCCGCGGTCGGCCAGGAGTCCGTGGTGGATCTCAGCGGCTACGACGGCTCGCACCAGCCGCGCTTTGTCAGCGACAAGCTCGACTACACTCCGGTTGTTCGCGATGGGCTTATAAGCTACGAGGGCTGTTGCATCGGTATCAGGGGCAACGTCGACGGTGATGAACAGCAGACGATTGACATCGCCGACCTGCTGTACCTCGTGAGCTACATGTTCAACGATGGGCCGGAGCCTCCGTGTATGAAGGAGGCCAATGTTGATGGCGACATCTTCGAACAAGTGACCATCGACGATCTCGTTTACCTGGTTGACTATATGTTTGGCAGTGGACCGCCACCGCCGGTATGCTTCTGACCGGGTGACAACTTTGCGATTACTATCGAGGGCCCGCCGGATGGCGGGCCCTTCTCTTCTCGTCAGGCAGCAGCACAACATCAGGAGCAAGCAGAAAAGCGAGGAGTGAGCTATCTCACTCCTCGCTGTCTCGTGACGTCGCTTAAGGGCGCGGTTCGCCGGTGAGCGAACTCTCGAAATGACCGCCCACGAACAAAGGCTACTTGTCGGCCTTTTTCGTGGTCTTCTTGGTCGCGGTCTTCTTGGCGCCCTTCTCGCTCTTCGGCTTAGACTTTCCCTTGGCCATGGCGAGATACCTTTCTTGTGCAGACGACCGAGGCCATGGGCTGGTCCAGTCGTTATCTTCTTGACTGGTCATATGCCCACCGCGAGTCGACTGCGGTTTACTTACACTATGTCAATACAGTGAGTTTAGCAACACTAAATGTCGCCCGGCCCCCGAACTTCGTCTGCAGCTCTAGTGGCGGCCGTGCCGTCACCAGAGCTCAGCCAGGTACCTGACCGCCACTGTCAGCAGTAGAATGGTCAGGACCACCTTGATCAGACGCGAGGGAAGGAAGCGCTGCAGGCGGGCGCCCGCGTACATCCCGGCGGCTCCCCCGATCCCGAACAGCCCGCCCAGCATCCAGTCGGGTGATATACTGTGACCCTCGCCCATACCCAGACTCGCCAGAAGCCAGTAGAAGGCGACTCCGGCGATCGAAGTGACAAAGGTCCCGAACAGAGCCGCGGCGGCCACCGTGTATACCGGGAGTCCGAAGACAGCCACGAAGAACGGTGCGATGATCGCTCCGCCCCCGATGCCGTAGGTCCCCCCAACGACACCCACCAGGAAACTCAGGATCAGTATTCCGGCCGTGGGGGCTCGGTAAACTTCTCCCTCGAATTCGTAAGCAATAGTGCCGATGCCGAATTTAACAGGCCGCACCCGGAAGCCGCCGCCGGTCGGCCTTCCACTTTGGGAAGAGGAGCGACCTCTTACAATGTCCATAACCAGGCGAATCGCAATATACAGGAGCACGATCCCCGCAAACGGCTTGAACGAAGCCGGGTCAGGCAGCAGTCGGATGCGGATGAAAGCGCCGATAAATATGCCCGGCAGCGTTCCGATCAGTGTCGCCCAGGCCAGCGGCCATACCATACGTCCTTCACGCCAGTAACGCACTACGCCTGAAGGTATGGAGACCACATTGTAGAGCAGGTTGGTCGGACTCACCCCCGGTCCGACGTAACCCAGGAAGCTGATCTGAAATGGCAAGAGAAGAAATGCCCCGGATAGTCCGCCTATAGAGGACAGGCAGGAAATCACGAAAGCGAGAGTCAATGGCAACCACCAATATGTCTCGACACCACTTATCGGGAACTCTATCATCGAACCACCGAACTATTGAGGTACTCCGACCGTTTCAGGTCATGGTAGCCAATTTACGGATGGCCGTCTCCGGGGCAATTACAAATCGGGCGGTCAGCCACTGGATTCAACGACCGGAGGCCATCGTGTCGCACGGCAGAAACAAGTCCTTTTTCGAAGTCTACGCTCACGAGTACGATCTGCTTACCAACGCCGAAGCCCGGGTCAGAAGCCATGCCCTGGAAGTGGAGGCTATCATCAAACGGACCAATCCCCGGCGGGTACTCGACGCCGGCTGCGCCACCGGGCTGACAGCGCGTCTGTTCGCCGAACGCGGGATTGAAGCGGTAGGCATAGACAGTTCCGAGGACATGATCGAACAAGCCCGCAATGGTCCTCAGTCAAGCGGCCCGCCGCTCACTTTCACCACCGGCAAGTTCGAGGAGTTGCCGCGGGGGTACGATGGACGCTTCGATCTCATCGCCTGTCTGGGGAACGCCGTCACCGGAGTGAAAACCATAGCGGGCTTGCGAAAGGCGCTTCACGGTTTCCACCGGCTGCTGAAGCCCGGCGGACATCTGGTCATACAGATGCTCAACTACCTGGCGGTTGAGGAGGGTGTCCTGCGCCCGATCAAGGTCAGCCGGCACGGCGACCTCGTATACGAACGCTTTAACGAGAGGCGTGGTCGCAAAGTGACCATGTATGTCACCCGGGCCGACCTCAGCAAAGCGCCGGCCGGACTGGAGGCGTTTCGAACGGACATGGACAGTTTCGAAATTGACGTCATGCTCCGGGAGATCGAAAGGGCGGGGTTTTCGCAGCCGAGGCGGTTCGGCAACCTGATGATGACGAAGCGTTTCAGTAAGGGCTCGCCGGATCTCGTCCTCCTGGCCCGCCGTCCCACGCATTGAAGACGGATGACAGCCCCAAATTCGAGGAGTTGTCGTTCGTGTCGGCGAAGATGTTTCCTGCCTGTTCGCCGTCCGGCGAGTGACGCCGATTCGACAATTCGCTATTGACCTGACGTCTATCACCGTGCTTCTTGAACGGTCATATGCGATACACGTATGCCACTCTGCTGATCATCCTGATACTGGCCGGTTCAGTCCTCGCCGAACGCGAGATGCCGGCGGTGTCGAGCTTCGAGGAGTATCGCCAGTCCGGTGAGATTCGCCAGTGGACTTTCGCTAGGGAGGACAGCGCGGTTGGGTTCTATCGCTCCCAGGTGCTGGGGTCGGAGAGGTTGAGTGGTCAGTCAGCATGGGTGGTTGAGCAGAGGATGGTCCTCGAAATCGGTAAGCCTGGTGGCGCCCGAATTGTGGAGATGCAGGGCCGCCACTACGTCGACCCGGATGGCTCCTACCTCGGTGACGAGCGTCGCATGAGCATGGGGGGCATGCAGGAGGAGATGTCGCTGATTCGAGACGGCGACAGTCTTTCCGGCTACGTGACGCGTAACGATGTTCGCCAGGATGTCTCGTATTACATCGATCTTGAATCGCCTGCAATGTCCTGGGAGCACCAGTTTCTCGATCTTTACGAACTCACTCTGGCCTTCTCTGATCTGAAAGTAGGGGAGCCCCTCAGTCTGCGAGCCTTCGCGCCCCAGATAGGTATGTTGGTGGAAGTTCAGGGCACGGTCGATGAGTTTCGAAGTCTGCGCGGGCGGGACGGAGGCACCGATTCGGTCTTTGTTGTTCGCCTGAAGCGCCCTCAGCCGCAGACACTCTACTTCTCGACCGAACGTCGCCTCGTAGCGGCGGTCTTTCCCGGTCTCGGTTTGCAGGCGCGGCTTGATGCAGTGCAAAATCCCCGGGCGGAGACGCCGAGCGGTCCTCGCATGTCGGCCGCTCGATTCCTTCGCATGATTCCGGCCTGGCTGATGTACGCTGTCGCAGTTCTTCTTTCAGTTGCTCTGTTTGCGTGGCGAAATTACCGTAGCGGCAAAGTCTGGCTGGGATTGCTTGCCGGAGCCGTTAGCTTCATCGTGATACCCTGGACCCAGACACCACTGCAGATGACCTTGTTCGAGAGCTTGCTCCTGCCCCGAGTAAGTGCCGGCGGATCACCCTGGGTGTGGAGTCTGTTTCCGGCCTTCGCCGGCGGGTTGATCCAGGAGGCTCTACGCGCGCTTGTAGTGATCCTGCTCTTCCGGCGCCTGACTCCATCCCGGGGGTCCCGCGTCCCCATTGCTGCCTTCGCCGGGGCAGGCTTCGGATTTATCGAGGCCATCTGGATGACCGTCGCCGCTCCCGATGCTGCTCTCTACTCGTTCCAGTTGCTGGAGCGCGGATTCATGATTCTCTACCACACGGCCGCCGGCGCTGCGCTCGGCTGGGCCTTGCTCCGGGGCGTGCACCATGAGAGATGGATCATCACGGCGTTGGCGCTGGTGCTGGTAAACGGTCTGCTGCGGTACTTGCCGGTGTTCGTGCAGGAGAATGCTATCTCGTTGGAGGTAATGTACTTCGTCATACCGCTTGTTGTCCTGGCCCTGACTATGGTTACGCTCCTGCTGCTAAAACGACCCGAACCGGTAGAGAGGGAGTAGCCCGATTTCTCGCGGCGGTTGAAGAAACCCTTACACTTTAGTTGACCAGCCTCTGCGCTTCTGGAAGGGCGACGTAAGGCCGTCCGCTGCACGGCTGGATGGCCTTTCTCGCGGTGACGAAGGTCCGGCCGACGTCCCCCGACAGCCCTTATCGCTGCCGACGTGCGAGCAGGTGCACGATGCCGGGGCATCGGGCTGCGTGCGCAGATCGGAGATACTAATGCCTGGTATCCCGGAGTGCTTAACCCGCTTCCGCACATAGAAGAACCGAGCAACGTTGCTGTCGCTCGGCTGTAGAAATCGGCAGGCCGAATCGAATCAATGGTGACCGGGTCCGCAACCCTCGCAGCCGCCCGCCGAGCAGTCGCCCGGGTTTCCGACCGTAATCATGTAGCCGGAACCGTCGGGCCGGGTCACGTAGTCCACATTGATGTTGCCGTACTGCTTGAGGTATTCGAGAACCTTAGGATCGATCCAGGCTTCGACACCATTTGATTCAACCTTTTCCAGGTTGTCCGTTGACTCGTCCAGAGCCATGCCCATACTGGGCCCGCTTCAGCCAACGCCCTGGAAATACAAGATCAGCTTCTTGTCCTTGTACTCGGGAGCCGCCAGGACCTTCTTGAGTTCCGTCGAGGCGGTTGGAGAGACTACAAGCATATGAGATACGTCCTTTCTTTTTGTCGTTTCACGCCCAATAGAATGGCAATTTATGCGAGATTGATCCGAAGAAAAGGACAAATCGCACAAATCAGGCGAAAATGTGCGCAAATCGAGCATTCACCGCTAAAGTGCGCGCCTTTTTGGCGCGATTGTCCTATACGCGGCACGATGCCACGGTATCCCGGTGACCGTATATTGACCCTCAAGGTCTTGTATTAAATCCTTGCCCCGCAGGCCCGAACAGCGCAGTTTAGTACTTCAAGGACCGGTGCAGGCGACCGACAAACGACAGTAGAACCCACGAGCATAAGGACTGCTTCAACGATGTCATTGATGATCAACATATATGAGGACAACGCGCATCGTCGCTTCAGACCGCTGAGTTCAGTCAGACCGGTCTTTCTTCTCCGCTCGGGCATCAGGCCGTTGTTTCTACGTGCAGAGCGGCATTTCGGCGTGGCTCCATCGGCTCTGGTCTGCCGGGAGGAAGTGGCCCCGCTGGCCGCGGAACAGGTGACCAACTTCCCGGTCAATATCCTGAAACGAGAGGCCGGAGACGTTCTATTCCTGAACGGGCGTATTCGCGATCTTGGTGATCTGAAAGAGAAGATAGAGGATGCCCGAATGTGCACCTTGTTCCAGAATGATGGCCGGAGCGTTGCGGCTCTCTTCAAAGAATACCTGCTTAAGAACATGGCCTCCCTGGGGACGCAGGATCTCTACCGGGACCTCTTCCGCGAGGAAGCGGGTCAATTCACGGTTGAGCAGACGAGCGCCACTTTGTACGAGGGTCTGTGGGATTTG
This sequence comes from uncultured Ignavibacteriales bacterium, assembly GCA_964526835.1. GTDB lineage: Bacteria > Zixibacteria > MSB-5A5 > GN15 > FEB-12 > DAOSXA01. Next base: position 80,947 of record CAZGMK010000007.1, on the reverse strand, counting down.
GTGACGGACATTGAACCTGAGATCGCGGCTGATTTCGCGATGCTTGAGCCGGAAACTCTCAACCGGCAGCCGGATCGCATTCCCGCCGGGGCGACAGTCATCCAGCCCGAACGAGTCCACCTCGGCGAAGCTAGTGAATTGTGTCCCGGTTCGCTGATCGACGCCTCGGCCGGGCCGGTCTTCATCGGGCGCAACTGCCGGATCGAGCCTCAGGCGGCGGTCTATGGCCCATGTTACATCGGCTATGATTCGATCATTACCGCCGGCAAGGTGACCGGCAGTTCGATTGGTCACACCTGTCGCGTTGGCGGCGAAGTGGAGGCATCGATCTTCCATGACTGCGTGAACAAGTACCATGCCGGTTTCATAGGGCATGCTTATGTCGGCTCCTGGGTAAACTTCGGCGCCATGACGACCAACTCCGATCTGAAGAACAACTACTCGGCAATTCGCGTCAGTATCGACGGCGAGATGATAGATACAGGTTCGATCAAGGTAGGTTCGTTCATTGGCGATCACTGCAAATTCGGCATCGGCACCCTTTTGAACACCGGCATAAATATCGGTGTCGGGTGTAACGTGTTCGGTGGAGGCTTGGTCAGCGACAAGGAGATTCCGCCTTTTCTCTGGGGCGCCACCGGCAATTGGCGGGACTACGATATAGACAAAGCTATTGAGACTGCCAGGCGAGTGACAGAGCGTCGTGGCTTGCCGCTTTCGAATCGCCAGGAACGACGCCTGCGGGCGATTGCGGAAGGAGACGAGAATACAGCGGGCGTAATGGACTTCGATATCCCCGTGTCGGCTTAGCACCGAGTTAGTGACGTTAGTTGACAAGGGGGGCGCCGAGCGCTATATATTCGGACTTAACCGGGAGCAGAAATGCCGGAACTGCGCAAAGACCCCATCACCGGGCGCTGGGTCATCATCTCCACAGAACGAGGCAAACGCCCGACCTCGTTCGGAAGCGTCTCCAAACGCAAGGAGGCGCACCTGTGCCCATTCTGTCCGGGCCATGAAGACAGCACGCCGCCGGAGATTCTGTCGTACCGGGAGCCGGGCTCCGAGCCGAACCGCCCCGGCTGGCGCCTGCGGGTGATGCCCAACAAGTACCCTGCGCTGGTGGTTGAGGGGGCGCTGAGCCGTGAACCCCAGGGTATCTATGACAAGATGAACGGTATCGGCGCCCACGAAGTGATCATCGAAACGCCGGAGCATGACAAAGATCTGGTCGACATGGACGACGAGACGGTCCGCGATGTCTTCTGGGCCTATCGCGAGCGAATGATGGATTTGCAGCGGGACCGTCGCTTCCAGTACATCTTGGTCTTCAAGAATCATGGTGAGGCCGCCGGTGCCTCCCTGGAACACGCTCACAGCCAGCTTATCGCCACGCCCATTGTCCCCAAAAGGGTCATGGAGGAGATCATTGGAGCCAAGCGGTATTTCGACTTCAAGGAACGCTGCATTTTCTGCGATATTGTCCGACAGGAGATCTCGGACCAGAGTCGGATCGTGGGAGATTACGATGCATTTCTGGCCATACAGCCGTTTGCGCCCCGGTTTCCGTTCGAGACCTGGGTGGTACCGAAAGCGCATCAATCCTGCTATCTGGAACTAAGCGATGAAGGGGTCCTGATGCTGGCCAGGACAATCCGTGACGTACTCGGTCGAATCAAAATGGCGTTGAACGATCCTGCGTTCAACTTCATGCTGCATACCAGGCCGGTCTCCAAAGAGTACCACGAGTACTATCATTGGCATATTGAGATAATCCCGAAGCTGACACGGGTCGCGGGTTTCGAATGGGGCAGCGGATTCTATATCAATCCTACACCGCCCGAGGAATCGGCGGCTTTTCTTCGTGAGATGAATCTCGATGCATCCGAACCCAATGCATCAGCCAGGGCGGCGGAGGGAAACGTTTGAGATGAAAGTATTGATGGCCGCCAGTGAGATGATCCCCTATATCAAGACCGGCGGTCTGGGGGATGTTCTCGGAGCTCTTCCCAAGACGCTGGCCGCAAGGGGACACAAAGTCGCGGTATGTCTGCCGTACTATCGGAGTCTGACTGTTCCCGTCGCCGATGTGCGGGCTTTCTCGGAGGAAATATCGGTTCCGGTCGGTGATCGGACCTACACCGCACGGGTCTACGAGGTCCATCAGCGGAGGAAGAAAGTCCGTGTCTGGTTAATCAGGTGCGATCAGTTGTTCGGGCGCGATTCCCTGTATGTGGACCCGGCCACAGGCCAGGACTATGCCGACAACGATGAGCGTTTTATCTTCTTCAGCCGGGCTGTCTTCGAAGCCGCCGTGCAGGCCGACTTCCCACCGGATATCCTGCATGTGCATGATTGGCAGACAGCTCTGGCGCCGGTGTACTTGAAGGAATCGCAAAGGTCTCGCCCGCTGTTCGCCGAGACCCGGTCGGTATTGACGATTCACAACTTGGCTCATCAGGGGACATTCCCTCCGGAGCGCTTCTCACTGGTCGGCCTGAATGCGGATTTGCTCCGGCCCGGCGAACCGTTCGAGTTCTACGGCAAGGTGAACTTCCTGAAGGCCGGAATTGTGTACTCCGACAAAATCACGACCGTGTCGCCGCGTTACGCCCGGGAGATCACCACCGAGCCGTTCGGCGCCGGATTGCATGGCGTGCTGCAAGGCCGCTCGAGTGACCTCGTCGGCATTCTGAACGGCGTCGACTACACTGTCTGGTCGCCTTCGCGCGATCGACGCATCCCCTACCGATATCATATCAACAACCTTGGCGGTAAACGAAAGACCAGGGTTGAGTTGATGAATATCCTGGGATTGCCCATAAGGGAGCAGACACCATTGATCGGAGTCGTATCCAGGTTGGCCCATCAGAAAGGCTTCGATCTCATTGCCGTAGCCGCAGAGCGACTGTTCGAAATGGATGTCCAGATGGCTGTGCTCGGAGTGGGTGAGGAGAAGTATCATCGCCTGTTCGATGATTTACAGAGGCGCTATCCCGACAAATTGAAGTGCATTTTCCGCCTCGATGAGGAGATGGCCCACATGATAGAAGCCGGTTCGGATATTTTCCTCATGCCCTCCCTCTTCGAGCCTTGCGGGTTGAATCAGATCTACTCGCTCAAGTATGGAACAGTACCCCTGGTCCACGCAGTCGGCGGATTGGCTGATACTATCACCGAGTTCGATCCCGAAACCTGTGAGGGCAACGGTTTTGTCTTCGACCATGCGACTCCCGAGGCGTTGCTGGAGACGGTCCGGCGCGCTGTCGATATCTTCGGGAAAAAGCGGATCTGGACCCGCCTGATGAAGAACGGCATGCAGCAGGACTACTCCTGGGCCAGAGTAGTTGGAAAGTACGAGGAGCTCTACCGGGAGTTGCTCGGTTCCTGATCATGAAAACGTCCGCGTTGCGCGATGTTATCAGGACCTACGGCCCATTGGCCCCGGCGCTGATTGCCTATGGCTGGCTGGCCTGGAGCCTTCGGTTCATACAGGACGATGCCTACATCTCGTATCGCTATGTCGCCAATCTGCTGAACGGCCACGGCCTGGTTTACAATATAGGGGAGAGGATCGAGGGTTTCACCAATTTCGGCTGGGTGATCTGGATGGCCATGTGGGGTGCTGTCGGTGACATCTACATCTTGGTTTCACGGCTGACCGGTTTGCTCTGTGGGGCCGGCGTGATTATCCTGACCTTCCTGATCGCCAGGGAGCTCTTTGGCCGCCGCCTTCTTTGGCCGTCGTGGCTGGCGGCATGGCTGGCCGGATTCAACATGTCTCTTGCTTACTGGTCGCCCGCCGGGCTGGAGACGGCTGCCTTCGCCCTCATGGCGACATGGTCGATCTATCTGTACCTGCGCCGCAGTTGGCTGCTGATCTGGACTCTGCTGATGGCCGTCTGGCTGCGCCCGGAGGGGGCCTTCCTGACCGGCCTCCTGATACTGATAGAGGCTGTCACCGAGCGGCGCTTTCCAAAATTCACATTGACTTCAGCAGCGGCTGCATTCGTTCTGTCTCTGCCGTTTGTGGGGTTCAAGTTGGTCTACTATGGATCGCTGCTGCCGAACCCATTCTTCGCGAAGACCGGCTGGCACATTGAACAGCTTGCCAGCGGCCTTGAGTATATCGGACGCTTCTGGTCGCACTATGGATTCTACGGGGCCGGCCCTGTTGTCTGTCTGGCGCTGTATCGAGGGCTGTCTCGCTCCATGCGGGCGATGTGGTGGCTCGTTGTTCTTTATACCATCTACATCGTGATGGTGGGCGGCGATGTGCTCAAGGTTCACCGCTTCTTTGTTCCGCTGATTGGCCCGGCAGCTGTTGTGGCGGTTGCGGCATTGTGGTTGCCCGTCCAGAGATTCAAGGAGAAAACCCGCATTCTGATCCTGTTTGCGGTTGGGCTGGTCCTGATCGCATTGACCCTGGCGTTGCCGCGCGAGTTTGTGAACCGTTACAACTATACGGAACGATGGTTCACATACCGGATGCAATGGATGGCGCAGCAGATTGACGCCGCGGACAGCTCCGATTTCTCGGTCGCGCTGCCGACCATCGGTGTCTTCGGCTACGAGCTTCTGGGTCACGAGATAATCGACATGCTAGGCCTGACTGATTCGACGATCGCCCGTCACAGCGAAGAACCCATACCAGGGATGCAGACAACCTGGAAAGAGCGAAGCCATAATTCTAGATATCTTCTGAGCCGTGCGCCGGACTACATCATGTTTTCAACCGGGATCAAACCCTCGGCTCCGGCTGAGCGGGCGTTGAACCTGTTTCCGGAGTTCCTCGACTCCTATCGGACAATCGGATGGTACTATGATGGCGGTGACCCCCGGCGCCGGGGCAGCCTTTCGGTCGTATTCCGCCGCGTCAATGAGGTGGAGGGCCCATTTGAACCGACCTATCCGGTCGAGTACGTCCAGCAATACAAGGAGGGTCTGGATGACTACATGGCCGGAGACTACGAACAGGCGATCGCCCACTACGACAGCGCCCTGGCCGTGTCGCCCCAGCCGTATAATCCGTATCTTGTGGAGCAGAAGGGGTTCTCGCTGATGCTTTCGGGCCGCCACGGCGAAGCCCGGAGGCTGCTGGACAGCCTGGTGGCGACAGACTCCCTGATCTTTGAAGCGCACAAAAACCTCTTCATATACGCTTATATGGTTGGTGATACCGCACGTGCCTCGGCTCACGAGCGCTGGCTCAAGAAGCTGGTGCCTTGGTACTGGCCACGGGTGAAAGCCGATGGTGAGCAGAATCGCCGAAGGGCGCTTGAACAAATGCGCCGAATGCAGCAGGGTAACCGGTGACTCAAGCGCCTGTCGAGGCCGGTTGGCGGACCTTGGCGAGCCGGGACCGTCGATTGAGCTTGGCGACAAAAACAGGTTTTCGATATTGACAGTTTGAGAGGCCGCGTATATATTCTCCGACGTACAATGATGAAGCGGGAATAGCTCAGTTGGTAGAGCACCACCTTGCCAAGGTGGCTGTCGCGAGTTCGAGTCTCGTTTCCCGCTTTTTTTTGTTGGGCGGCTTAGCCAAGTGGTAAGGCAGAGGTCTGCAAAACCTCCATTCTCCGGTTCGAATCCGGAAGCCGCCTCTTTCTTATGTCCATGATTCTAAGCGACCTCCAGGAATCGACCGATCATTCTCACGAGCAGGATCCTGATCGATCGATAGACAAGTCCGGTCTTGTTCGTTCTTCGGCGCGAGGTATGACCCTGACGCCCCCGTGCGGCAGAAACTTCTTGACAAAAGCCACTGTGCCATAATACCTTAGTATTGCAAAGAAGGTTTCCGCGGCGCAGGTGGAATAGCCAGAACAAGCCGTATTGCCGCATCACCGAGACTTCTCCGCCGCGCTTCGGTGCGATCAGATTACGAACCATATCTCTAATTCCGAGACTAATGGTGTAAAGAGGCTCGCCGGAGCCACAAGCATCGCACATCGGTCGGCAGGGCATCGACCCCGGCAGCCCTTTATGGATGAAATCTTAATCGTAAGTGACCAATGCAGCAAGCGCTGCAAGGAGTGTGAGGAATGTCACGGAGAACAGGATGGCTGCTGGGAATGGCCGTCGTGCTCGGCCTAACGGTACCGTGGGCCATTGCCGACTGGAGTCCCCAGGACGGCCACAAGATGCACTATCCACAACTACCGGATGAAACCGGTTGGGCGGTAAATGCCACTCAGCCGATCATTCTGGCCGATGACTGGCAGTGCTCCGAAACCGGGTGGGTCAAAGATATTCACTTCTGGGGAGCGTGGAAGTATGGAATAGAGGGCGAAGTGATCTCGTTTACTCTCAGCTTCCACGAGGATATTCCGGCTGATCAGAGCCCGACCGGCTACAGCATGCCGGGGGCGACGCTGGCGGAGATTGAAGTCACCGATTTCATCGTTACCCCTCCGATAGATCCGCCGACCATGGAGGGTTGGTATGATCCGATGACTGGCGAAGTCATACCCGAGGACCATCAGCCGTACTTTCAGTACAATGTTTTCCTGCCTGAGTCGCAGTGGTTTTGGCAGGAAGAGGGGACCATATACTGGCTGAACATATCGGCGATAGTGGCCGATCCGGCCGGCACCCAATGGGGCTGGAAGTCGACCCAGGATCACTGGAATGACGATGCCGTCTGGGCCGAGTGGGGCGATCTGAGCTGGGAAGAAATGTACGAACCTCAGATTGTCGATACCCTGGTCAACGATTTTCATGTCGCGATTGACCCGGCAGGTATGTTCATTGGCGGCGGGGGTGGCGGAGCCTATGGGCAGGGATGGTACTTCTATCCCGAATCCGATTGGTGGAGCATCTGGTACTTCGATCATCCGCTGAATTATGACCGCTACAAGCAAATTCTCCTCGAATACGACATCTTTCCAATTGACCCCGGCCTGCCCAGCTACGTCGAAGTCGGGATCAACTGGTCATTGGACAGCTGGCCCGACGAGGCAGAACCGCCTTTGCCCGGAAACGACCAGCATATCGGGCGCGCCATAGTCTACAGCGGGCCGGTGGAGCCGGGGCATTTCTGGTTTCCGTGGGAGATATGGGAATACAACCCGGTGTGGGTCTCTGTCGACGTACGCGGCTACAACTTCGAGATACCGCTGGGGATAATTCAGCATATATGCGCCCCGCGGGAGGCGGTCTCCCTCGACCTGTCGTTTGTCATTACCGGAGAACCCGATGAGCCGGATACCTGCGATTTCTACAAGCTGCCGTATCCGGACTACTCACCGCAGGGCATACCGGACTTCGACATGAAGCAACTCAATTGGATCGACCTTAACGGCAAGTGGTCGCATGACGGCCCGGCGGCGCTGGCCAATTGCCTCTGGTGGTTTGATTCCAAGTTCGAACCCAATCCGGTTGATCCTCGTCCTTTTGGATCCGGTGTAGTCAACGACGGCTTCGGTTTGGTGACCCCCTACGGGATCTGGGATGATCATGACACCATGAACGTCCAGCCGCTGATAATGGATCTGGCCAGCAACTGGCTTAATACGAATCCCGGTGGTATCGGTGGGACAGCCCCATGGGATATGCAGAACGGCCTGCGGGCGTATCTGAGCTCTCGGGGTCTGGACCGCAAGTTCACCGACACGATCGTTGGACTGCCGACTATCGATTACATCAGGGAGCAAGTATTGGCGAGCCAGGATGTCATTCTTCTCCTTGGGTTCTACGAGGATATTGCCGGTTATGCTCAACCCATCGGCTGGCACTACGTCACAGTAGCCGGATGTTGCACGACAGATCCGCAGATCTGCATCAGCGATCCGTATCTTGACGCCAACGAAGGCGAACCGCCGGCAGGCTCTGCTCACGGCGGGACAGTGCACAACGACGCCAATAACATTAGCGGGCCTCACGGACAGATTCAGCATGACCCGTATACGGCTACGTCGACAGTCTTGCCGGGTGGAGCCAATCCCGTTGAAGTTCTCAACTACCCGACCAACGCCAGCTTGCTGGCCAATTTCGAAGGCATGAACAATGTCATGGATTGGACCCCCTGGCAGGGCGGGCCTGTCTATACAACAATAGATCTGGCCTGGGTCATCTGTCCCGACACTACGCCTCAAATCGACAGTTGTGATTACTACAAGGCGCCTTACGAGGATTACTCGCCTAACGGTATGCCTGACTTCGACCAGAAGCAGGACAACTGGTCCAGCAATCCGCAGGCGCCCGGCCCGCCATGGACCCACTGCGGTCCGGTGGCTTTGGCCAACTGCCTGTGGTGGTTTGACTCCAAGTTTGAGCCGAACCCCGTCGACCCTCGTCCGTTCGGCGCCGGGCCACTGAACGACGGCTACGGGCTGGTCCCGAGCTTCGATCCGACCGGCATGCTGGACGATCACGATACGGCTAACGTCATACCGTTGGTTGACTCCCTCGCGCTCTACTGCAATACCAACGGCAATCTGCCTACCTCAAGCGGGACCGATGTCAACGACCTGTTCAACGGCGCTCTGGCCTGGCTGGCCAAGGTTGGACTCAGCGACAAGTTCGTTGTCAACCTGTACCCGATCGAGGCAGATGGTCCCGGTTTTGAATTCCTCCGGGAGCAGATATTGGAAAGCCAGGATGTCATTTTGCTGCTGGGCTTCTACCATCAGGTCGAGCCCGGTTTCTGCGAACGTATCGGCGGTCACTATGTTACTTGCGCCGGCGTGTGTACGAATCCTGAGGATTCAGCCCTCTGCATTTCCGATCCATATTATGATATGCATGAGGGTGAACCGCCGGCCGGTTCGGCCCATGGATCGGATGTTCACAACGATGCCTGGTACGTTTCGGGTCCGCACGGTACGATTCACCACGACAAGTACCAGGTGACACCGTTGCTTGGATGTGGATTCGCCCAGCCGCCATTCTTCTCGCTGGAGCTGCCCGGATACCCGGCCAGCCTGGGGGACGTGGCCAATTTCTATCAACAGAACAGTTGGGGCGGCGGTGGCAGCATTCCGCCGCAACCTATGTACCCGATCCACACGGTGATCGAATTTGCACTTGTGATTTGCCCGGAAGAAGATACTTCGTGCTGCATCATCAGGGGCGATGTAAATCACGACGGTGTCGGTCCGGATATCTCGGACCTTGTCTATCTGACATCCTACATGTTTGCAAGCGGGCCCCAGCCGCCGTGCGAAGAGCCGCCGGGCAGTGGTTACTTCCCGGAGTGCGATGTCAACGGAGACGGTACCGGTCCGGACATCTCGGATCTAGTCTACCTGGTAACTTACATGTTCCAGGGCGGTCCGGCCCCGATACCGTGCCCCTAGCCTGACCGAGCCTGAAAACTGACGTGATATTACCGGCCATCCTATAGCAAGGATGGCCGGTCTCGTGTGGGGGCAATACATCTTCCGGTCCCGCGCTCCGAATAGACATAACCTCCGTGATCCGGGATCAGAGCTGCCCGCTGACTACAAAATGGGTCAACACGGTCTTTTGTCTTGATGATAGCGTGTAGTTTCCAGTCAGGCGATGGCCTAACTTGTTGACCACTGGCGTCTTGCCGGACGATGCTTGTGAAAAATAACGCAATTTACTACTTGCCAACCCTGACCTGGCGTACATATATTGGCGACCGTTATGGACGCTCCGGGACCAATTGGAGTAGCGCGACGATGGCAATGTGGATAACTGACGAATGCACCGCCTGCGGCCTATGTGAGACCGAGTGCCCTACCGGCGCCATTGCCGAAGGCGATGTCTTCGTGATTGATCCCGATGTCTGTAACGAGTGTGAAGATCAGACGGACGGACCGCATTGTATCGCCGTTTGCCCGATAGAGTGTATTGAGAAGGTCGATTAGCGAATGATGCCCGTGTCGTGAGACCTGAAGCTGGTCCGCCGGGCGCCAAAAATAAGAGGGTGCTCATCTGGTCGGGTAGAGGGGGCTAGGAAACTACCCAGGGACAGCAGAGAGTCACCCTCGTCACTGAATCCATGGTACATTGGAGCGCTTGAACATGTCAAGCGCTTTTTGTACTCTGGTTATCGGCACATCGTATGCCGCTTTAGACCTAATTTACGGTTTAATAACGGACGATTTTCACAGGAATCGTCAACCTGGCGGGTTCGGCGCCCCCCTCAACTGCAACCGCAATGGTGAAGCTCGACAGATAAGTACCCTTGGGTAAGTCGGGTAACACGACGACATCCAATTCAACTTGCTCGCCGCGGCGGGCCTGTTCCTTATCAATTCGGATGTTGAAGCAAGTGTCCGCCTGCTCGACCAGACTCAGTTGAATACGATCATGCTCGGCATTTGGTACTGTCACCCGACGCGAATCATGTCCGGGGAGCAAGAATACCGATATCGGATCAGGCTTCAGGCCGAAGAACCACTGGCCGACGACCGCGCGATGGTTGAAGTCGAGTGTGGTGCCCTGTTCATCATCAAGAATCACCACGAGACCTCGCTGCACCGGACCATAGTAATCACGTGTCGAGAACGCGATTCGGAATCGCCCGGTGTCACCCGGGGTGATCAGCGTATCGTATTCCCCTATGTGAGTGCACTCGCACTTGCTCAGTGTCTCCGATACTCTGACAGGCTCAGATCCGTTATTGGCCAGGCGGTAAGTATGATAGACGACGAAGTCAATGCCAATATGGCCGAACTGGTGGATCGGATCGACCGGCACGACCGTTGGTGATTCAGCGTGGGCCACGGTCGTCAGAAGTAGAACCGCAAATAGGATACGAGGCTGCCTTATCATTCCGATTTGACCTCCTGCTGGGGCAGGTACCCGTGTTGTCTCATCCAATCATCGTTGTAGCACTTGCTCAGGTACTTGATGCCGGAATCGGCGAAGATGCCGATTATCAGGCTGTCCGACGGCGCCTGATTTGCGACCTTCTCGATAGCCCAGGCTACCGCGCCCGACGATCCGCCGGCGGAAATACCCTCATCGCGGCTGATCTGACGCGCCCTGAGGAAAGAATCGCGGTCCGACACCGTGATGACTTCATCAACCGTATCGATGTGCATGGCCCTGGTCAGCACGTCGGAGCCAATGCCTTCGACTTTGTAGGGATGCCCCTCGACTTCACGACGGTCGCGGATGTAATCGGCGAACACAGATCCCTCCGGATCGACCGCCACCGCCCTTATATCCGGGTTCTGTTCCTTCAGGTAACGGACCGCTCCGCTGAAGGTGCCGCCGGTGCCTATGCCGCAGACGAAGTGGGTGATACGGCCATCGGTCTGCTCCCATATCTCCGGGCCGGTCGTCAGGTAGTGGGCCTCAACGTTATCCTGGCTGTCGTACTGATCCATGTCGAACCAGCCGTTATCACGGGCCAGGCGGCGGGCGACCGCATAGAAGCTCTCGGGATCGTCGTGGTGAACTTCAGGCGTGACAATCAACTCGGCGCCGAAGGAGCGCATCAAGTCGATCTTCTCTTTGCTGGTCTTTACGGGCGTTGTCACCACCGGATGGAGATTCATCACTCGGGCCACCATGGCCATGCTGGCGCCCGTATTGCCGCTGGTGTTGTCGATCACTTTGTCACCCGGCCGCAACTTTCCCTGGCGGACAGCCTTCCGGATGATATGGAGGGCCATCCTGTCCTTGACCGAGCCGGTTGGGTTCATGAATTCCAGCTTCACATATGCTTTGGGACCGGAGTCACTCAGGCCGGTGCGCAGACGCACCAGCGGTGTATTGCCGACCAGATCAAGGATGCTTTCGTACATAGGACACGCTTTCCGTCTCTTATCAGTCACCTATGTTATACAACCTGCTACGGGGCATCAACCTCTATTTGCGCACCGGAAATCGATTTTATGTTGACACTCTGCGGCCGGCCGCGTTATTAGGCAATCAAATATTGGATCGTAGCGGCTGCGAGGATGCTCTCTGCTCCGCTGGATTGTATGGAGGTAGATACCGAATGGGCTTACGCATATTGACGCTGGTGCTGGTATTCATGGGCCTGCTCTTGGCCGGCTGCGCCGATAAACAAAAGGAAGCTGAAGAGCTCGAAAGAGAGATGATGCAGAAGCGAGCCGCGGTGGATTCAGCTCCAGATACCACGAGACCCGATACGGCGGCCAGGACAGATGTCACGGCGCCGGATGCTAGAGCTGTGCCCGTCGAAGAAGAGGCAAGGAGCATCAGCCGGAAACCGCCGGAAGGTGACTTCGCGGTCCAGGTAGCGGCTTGCGAGAATATCGAGTACGCTCGCTATCTGGTTGACCTGTACACCGAAAGGGGCTACGAGCCGTACCTTACGACTACGGTTCAGGATGGCCAGACCTTCTACCGAGTGCGGATCGGCGGAATTGCTACCGTCAAGGAAGCGGAAGCTCTCCGAACTGAAGTAAAGGACAAATACTCGGTAGCAGCTTGGGTGGACAGAGTTCAGTAGACGCCGTCTGACCGCTGTGGTCCAATCAGAAGCCACCCGGGTCGACGCTATCAGCGTTGACCCTGATCATGGACGGTGACAGGATGAACAGCCATACCCAGTATCTGACTTTCAACACCGAGCGCCGCCGGGAGTATATCAATATCACCGACCAGGTGGAGCAGGCCCTTGCCGAAAGTGGTATTCAGGAGGGGCTCATGCTGGTCTCGGCTATGCACATAACAGCCGCTGTCTATGTGAGCGATGCCGAGTCCGGTTTGATAGAGGACATCGACGAATGGCTTGAGGCCCTGGCGCCGTTCGGCAAAGCCTATCGCCATCATCGCACGGGCGAGGATAACGGCGATGCCCATCTGAAGAACTTGCTGGTTCACAGTCAGGTAGTTCTCCCCATTACCAGTGGCCGCATTGACTTCGGCCCGTGGCAGCAAGTCTATTACGCGGAGTTCGACGGGCGACGTCGCAAGCGGGTCATAATCAAGATCATAGGGGAGTGAACGCGCCCGACCTGGCGGTCGCCTCGGCGTCTTACCGACACGGATTCAATAGTTGGCCGCCGGTGAACATATATCCGATCATTCGGGCCAGGTCCGGCAGGTCCAGCCGAGCATCGTCCCCGTCCACATCGGCATTGAGCATGCACGGAGGGCGGGGGCCGTCTGAGTACAGGTAGGTGACGAAGAAGGTCAGGTCCGATATGTCCGGGCCGTCGCCCGAGCCGTCGACATCGCCGCGCCATGAGCAGCAGCACGCATCCCCGACGCCGTCGCCATCGCTGTCCAACTGGTCGGGATTGTAGTGGTAGGGACAGTTGTCTTCGCTGTTGAATACGCCGTCACCGTCATAGTCTGTATCACCCGTCCCCTGAGCCATGATGTCCCTGACGCAGGTCCGGATAAACGCACGAAGGCTGTCCTGGCCCTTACTGTATCCCTCGAGGCTCAGGTGAGACCCGACCGGTTCGCCATCGAAATAGCGGTTGGCCAGGCAGTAACGATTGATGCTATCCGGGCTGGTTTCGCAAAGGAACCGGTAGGAGTCCCACTTCCAGATGTTGGGATAGCTGACGGGGTCGTGCTCGAAGTAGTCTGAAGAAGCCCACCAGGAGGCCAGGTCCCAGGTGATTCTGGCCTGTGCCGAGTCCTCGATGCCGTACCGCCCCAGCAGCAGGGGAGTTCCGAAGACCAGCCCGACGTTGATCTCCGGATGAGCGACAATCGAATCGCGAAGCGCCTGCCACAGTACCTCCTGGCTGTCCGCCTGGGCCTGCGACATGTATCCGAATATGAAGTACGGCTGCTCGATCAGGACAAGGTCGAAGCCATCGATCTCGGTGACGGGCTGCGAAAAGGACGAAGGAATATCGTGGGTGCGGAACATTCGCCAAAACGACGAATCCTCTTTCTCCCGGATACAGAAGAAGTTGTCCAGAATACCGGCATACGCGCCCGAGCCCATGCCGTTATTGTCGTTCCAGATACGGATCCGATTGCCCCACGAAGGATCGAGGTTATAGCTGAAGCCGCTGAAACGGTCGAAGGCGCAACCATTGGAGCCTTCGCCGGGGACCGAATCGCTTATGGCCACGCCGGCTTCATCACCGTTGATCCGATAGCTACGGAAGACAATGTCGGCGGTGTCGCTGCCGGAGACAATCATCATGGTGTCCAGACCCTCGACAACATTCCGATTGTAGTCATTGCCCCAGCAATAGCCCTGAACGAAGCCGGTACCGATTGAATAGTGGATATACAGGATCGACACCCGTTGTTTTGCCGCCTGCGGGCTTTCAGCCGGAAACAGGGCCAACGCTCCTGCCAGGCAACCGGACCCGATCATTGTTATCAGCTTTCGCATGTTACCCATCTCTTCTCAATGTGCTCAAGACCCTATCCGGTGACAATACAGAGTGCAAGATAGTTCTGTAATATGGATTGTCAAGGGCTATGTTTATCGGAGAATTCAGGCGGGCCGGTTTGTCGAGTCCCACCGCAGTAACGGTCCCGGCGGCCCGATGACCCTCGCCGCCTTCTGCCTCCAACCGATCATTGTATGACGTCGCCCCCTGGATCCTGCTGACTGCCCCAACCGAGGAGAAAACTGACCGACCAGGAGGAGGCTGTCACCATTGGAGCAGCCTCGATCCTTCGATGGCGAGACATCCAGTCGTTCTCCGAAAGGCCGTGTTCATACTCTACTCGCACTCCCAGGGCCAGTCCCGAGGCGCGATGTTCGGACACTTTGAGAATAATCAGATTGTCCACGTGGACTCCGATGCTCAAGGTCGGAATCACCGAGTTGAATTTCGCTTCCCCGATGGGGTAACGCAACTGGTCATCGAAGTCGACCGCGGCATCCCTGGTTACCGTTAAACTCTGGATCATGAGACCAAGGCCCGCGTAGGGGAACACGGTAAGCGTCGGGTGATCCACGACCACATAGCCCAACTGGGCGGTCCAGGGTTCGCTGCAGGTCCTGGCCTCGAGGCCGGATTGCCCACTGACCACCTGGCATGAGAACGCAGCGCTTCCGCCGAGAATCCACCGCCCTCTCGGACGTGTATAACCCAGAAAGCTGACGGCGAAGTGACGGTCCTCGAAACCTCCGTATCCGGCCGCTGTCAGCTCGGTGTTGAGATTGTCGCGGTCGACTTTCATCTGTCCCAATCCGAGGAACCAACGCCGGGGCGGATCGGGTGTGCATGGTTCAGGTTCATTACTACTGTTGGCCCACGTCGACAGGCTGAAACATAGTGCAATGAAGGTGGCGCATAGTGCGCCGCGCCCAATTCGTCCCGGACACCAGCTCATGGAATGACTCCTCTCAAATACAGACTTGTGGCAACTACCTCAATTCCCCAACGGAAAACGGGTCAGGCCTTGCGGCCCGACCCGTGTGAGATAACCAATCTGTGCCGGCGCGTCAAGTGATGAGGATCAGTCCTTGCGCGACGGCTCGGCTCCTTGCAGATGCTTGCCGAAGAACTCAACCTGTTTGCGGTACTCGGCGATAATGTTCTCGCGCTTGCTGGTGCCATGCCCTTCATCGGGGAAAATCAGCGAATCGACCGCGCCGCCTTTCTCCTCGATGGCCGCGATTATCTGTCGGGCTTCACTAACCGGAACCCGGGGATCATTCTCGCCATGTACGACCAGCAGCGGGGTTTCAATCTGGTCGACTTTGTGGATGGGGGAGATGCTGTGCAGGAAGGCGGAATCGGACAGCGGACCGTACTCCGACTCCCTCAGGTGACGGCGGTAGTCGGCTGTGTTCTTGAGGAAGGTCACGAAATTCGCGATCCCTACATCATCGACCGCGGCACTGAACAGGTCAGGATACTCGGTGATCATGCCCAGCACAACGTATCCGCCATAGGAGGCGCCGCGAATGCCGATCATACCCTTCCGGGTGTAGCCGTTGCCGATCAGCCAGTCAACGCCGGCCTTGTAGTCTTTCAATGAGTTCTTGCGATTCTTGTAGTTGTCCAGATTGAGATACTCACGGCCATATCCGGAGGAGCCGCGTGGGTTCGGAGCCAGGATTCCATAGCCGTTAAGAATCAGATACTGGATATTGCGCTGGAAGTATGGCTGGAATTGGCCTTCGGGGCCGCCATGGGCATCGACGATGAACGGCAAGGGAGTTCCTTCAACATAATTCGGCGGCAAGTAGAGGAAGGCGGGGATCTTGAGTCCGTCGAAACTCTCATACTGGATCAGTCGCGGCTCTGAGAACATATCGCGATCGATGCCGGCGTAAATCGAGAATGTTAGCTGCTTCAGCTCCTGGTTCGCGGGGTCCCAGCGCCACACATCCGGAGCCCGCGTGGGCCCGTTGAAAGAGAAGTAAACATTGCCCTGCTTATCCGCTCCGCCCAGGGTAATGATGCCGTCGAGCGGAGGGGCCGGCAATTCCTTAAGAGTCTCGACTTCTCGCAGCTTGAGCCGGACATAGCCGTGTTCGTTATACGAAGCCGCCATATGCTTGTAGTCACGCGAGAAACTGAGAGATTCGATCTCCCAGCGCGAATCGATCCAGCCGTCATCGACCCATTCAACTTCGGGTGATCCTACCCGCATCTTAGCCAGTCGCTGGATGCCGTCCTCGTTGTTGTTGCAGGTTAGCCAGATCGTCTTGTTGTCTGGCATCAGAGTCGGCGAACCATAGTAGACATCAGACTCGTCGTCGGTGATCATTTCATACTCGCCCGTGGCAAGATCGAGCAGGTACAGGTCATTGTTGACGTTAGAGGTGAAGTTTCCGATGATCATCCATGCCCCATCCTGCGACAAGTCCATGATGAAGTTGTAACCCCCCGGGCCCTCGGCGCTTCCAAATATCTTCTTCGCTTCACCTGTGGCCAAGTCCATACTATAGATGAAGAAGTCCCGGCCGTTCTCTTCGTTCGAGCGATAGAAGATCGACAGATCATCTCTGGCCCACACCACGGACCCGAACTGCACATCCGTGAAGTCTGTGAGCTGCTTCACTCTTCCGGTTCGGGAGTCCATCAGATACAGCTGCGATTGCTCGGAGCCGCCCACTGAGGCCCCGACAATCCCCATGCCGCCGCCGTGCGATAGGACGAAGAAGTCAATGCCGTCTTCGAATACTGTCAACTGGTACGGCCAGCCCTCGTCGGTGATCCGGTAGATCTGAGATGCCCCCGAAGCTGAGGATCGGAAGAACACTGTACCGTCACCCCACGTCACTCCGGCCGGCGTAGCGCCGCCGATTTGAAGAAAGGTCGCAATATCAGGGACATATGGCTCCTGGTACAACATCGTCTCGAGGACAGGGTTTTGCTGATCGGCGCCGATGCTTGTCGAGACTAGAGGCGCGGCCAGCAGGAAGAGGGCCAGGATCAAGGCTCGTTTCATCTTGAGTCTCCTATGTTCTGCGGGCTTTCCGTTTGATGCCACATTACCCAACGAACATAGGCCAAATAAGTTGCCTTGGCAAGCTCGTATAAGACGCGGGCCGTCCCACGGCTACTGTAAACAAGAAGGCCCCCGGGTTTATCGGGGGCTGCATTCGATCTATCGGCCTTTGCGTTGTTTTTCTTCAGGCTGACTCGGTCTGGCGTGAAGCAAAGCGAAACAGAGTTCGCTCTTCTTGTTCGAACAGGACTCTCTTGTAGAATTCGCACTGAGAGCAGCCGCGGGCGGGCCCATGAGGAGCCTTACCGCCTGATCCGGCCAGCATCCAGCAGGCCCGTCCCGCCCCGATGCCGTCGTTCATCCCGTCGTACTTCATAGCCGATGAGACCGGACACTCGCCCAGAGCGCCAGCCATCAGCCCCCCGCTCTCTCGACCGCAGTTTTTGTACTGCCAGCAGTTGAGTTTTCTGGTCATCCTGCGTTGCCTCGTTCTCTGCTGTAAACCCTAGTGTATGACCCTCATCACCGAACTGAATTGCGGATCGCTGTGGAACTCGTTTCTTTCATCTGGTGATGCGACCTCAACGAATCGATCGTAGCTGTTTTGCACTGCGTCAAACTCATCGTTGGCGAATTGGCACAGCATCATGTAACGATACAGGTGGGGTCTCTGAGAGTCTATCTTGCGCGCTTGCTCGAAGTGCTTTAGGGCGCGCTTGAATTGCCGCTGTTGATACCGGGAGCGCCCGAGACCGTAATGAGCCTCGAAGCTATTGTTATCCAGTTCGACGGCAGCATCGAAATCGGCCACTGCCGCGAATGGTTGATTCATGGCCAGGTATGCTTCGCCTCGGCCCAGGTAGGCGCCCAGTGAGTTCTTGTCAATCTCCACGGCCTTGTTGAAATTCGTAATGGCGACATTCAAATGACCTTCCGCCGTGCGAATCTGTCCGGCGCGGAGAAGATCCTGGTGGGCCGCCTGGCGATTGCCCAGGGCAAGGTAGGAATGTGCTCGGGCCTCCCGGGCCTCGGCGCGGTTCGGTTGCGCTTTGAGCACCTCGGTAAATCGACTGATCGCTTCGCCGTGATCCCCGTCTGAGGAGGCGGCGGTTCCCAGAAGATAGTTGTCTTCAGGCACGGAAACCAACTTGTTGGTCGGGGCGTTCTTCTCCAGGCTTACTCCCAGCGTCGTTATCTGGTCGGGAGGCAGGTCGATGGTTCCCTCCACACCCACATAGCCCTCCGCATCAACCCTGTAGGTATGGCTGCCGGGCAGGAGCTTGACGTACTTAGAGTTCCCCCGGCCCAGAGTCTCGCCGTCCATAGTCAGGCGTGGGTTAGGGACATTGCTCTCCACACGCAGGCTGGCCCAGCGTGATCGGCTGCTTTGCGATCTGTCTCTTGCGCTAGGGGCGGCCGGTGTTTGGGATCTTCTCTCTGACCGGCTACCGGCGCTGGTTTGCGGCGTTTCCTGGTTCTCAGGAGGTACATCTGTCTGGCCTGTCTCCAGGTTCGGAAACAGAAGCAGGGTAGAGGTTTGCCCGCCGACTATGGTGGCATGGCTGCGTCCCAGCACAGCCCTTCCGGACATCAGCCGGAACTCGTATGGGCCCGCCGGGAGATCGTCAAACTCGAAGAAACCCTGAGCGTTCGATGTAGCTCGAAGGTCCCGGTCAACCAAGTGTATTTCCGCACCCTGAAGAAACGGCTGGCCGTATTCGTCCAGGACTATACCAACCACATCACCCGAACCAGTATTGCCGCCACCGACTACCAGCGATGCAATGATTACCAGCAGTATCAGGGCGGGCACAGCTGACCCGATAATCAGGTAGCGGGTATCAATTTTCCGGGGCCTTAGTTCATAGAGCCGGCCGCCGATACTCAGCTCGTCACCCTCTCGTAATATGGGACGTCCCCCCAACTGAATGTAGTTGCGGAAGAAGTAGGCAAGGCCCTTGCCGCGCCGCGCCATCTGGGGCGTCGACATGAGCGAGTGCGGCTCCGAGTGCGGGGGATGCCCTTGATCTGACGGGCCCTTCGCCGGCTGTTCTGCGGCAATTCGGCCTGTTGAAACCTTCTCCAGTTTGTCGAGCAGCTGTTCCTTTTCTTCTGGCGAAACATGTCCGTGGCCGGGGAGCGGCGAGGGTTCAGGTGTCGTCGCACCAGCCGTATCGCTACCCTGATCCGTAGCGTCCTCGGTCCTGGAATATGAAGGGTCAACCGCACTACCTACGGGCGGATCCTCTCCCAGCGGACTGCTAGTGTTCCCTTTCTTCTCGGTGTCGCCCACCAGGTCGTCGGGCTCTAGCTCGACCAATTCGGGCGGGTCCTCCGAAGCCTCTCGGCCGATGAAACCCGGCTCGGCGTAGTGGGCTTCAGAGACAATCATATCCGGATCTATTTCGGACCGATCATCAACGTTGCCCGCAAGACCGGTCGTTGCATTCAGTGCGGCGCCGCATCGGTCACAGGACTTCGCCTGCTCCGACAGGATTTCAAGATCGCATTGTGGGCATCTACTCAAGATGCTGTTCCCTGAACTGGTATGGTTTAACTTGCATAATCCGTTTATCGACATTCATTTATCTTTTCTTTAGACGTTCCCGGGCAAGACTTCGTCTTCGGAGAGGGAAGATACCAAGTCCCCCGGAAAAGGACTTGACACCTTTCTCTAAGCGCCGTTATATTCGGCGTTTATGGATTTGAGGAGTGTATGGTCGGGTATGAATTCGCAGGAGGAATTAGTTGATGCATAAGCGCCCAAAGCGCCTTTTGGCGCTGGCCTTGCTGATCAGTGCCGTAACTTTGTACTGGGGCTGCAGCCAGCCGGAAGATGTTTACACCGATGTCACCCAGACGACCATCTATTTGAACCCTGAGCGGTTGCCGAGCAACCCTCCGGGACTGGTCTATAATTTGTGCGTGGCTGAAGGACTAGTTAACGACAGCGTTCACAACGCCCATTGTTTCGGCGAATTCGGTTACAACTTCGAGCAGGGCAAATTCAAGGTTCGTCACGCGGATCCCGATTCAGCGGACCGCGCTGATTCCAACCGGTTCCTGCTTCCCGCCGACATAATGAAGTACGGATACCTGTTCGTGTCGGTCCAGCGGACAGATGGCTCCGACGCCGATATTGGTCCGGTGATGTTGATCGACAATGTCACCGATCCCGAAACCGACCCGGTGGACCTGGTCTTTCCGCACATAGGCAAGAGCGGAGACTCACTCGGTATTATGTATTTCAATATGAAAACCGTAACCAACGATACAGTGATCGGATTGTTCGGTCTGAACAGAGATGACAGCGCCAATTTCCGGGCGGAGACCACCCTCGTTGGATCGGCGATCTGGTTTGCGACAATGGAGTACAACACCGGAACTCGCCAGGATACGGTCGAGATGAGGGATTTCAAGATCGATACGATCCCGCTGGAGCAGCTGTCCGGTGACGAGTGCCAGACGAGTATCGTGGATCTGACCAATATCCGAAGTGCGGTTGTACGTCGCGGGTATGGGCTTGACACGCTCGAGCAGTCGATTGTACTCTATGACATGACGACTCATGAAGAGTGTCCGGGGAGCCCGTCAATCGGGGATAGTCTTTACCTGACAACCAACCTCGAAATGAACTTCTTCTGCGGCGATCTTCTGGACAGCACGTTGTGTGACAATGCCGTGCCCGATTCTTTCAACTACCACGATTTCTCGTACATTGGCGGCACGTTCATGGATCTGTCCAGCTATGGGTGGCTGTATGAGGGTTGGGTTGTTTCATCAACGATTAAGGATGCGGGGGCCTCTGTCGGTGACATGACCCCGCCGGCCTGGATGAACTACAACACTGTGAATGACTCGTTGATAAGGGGTATTGACGGTGGTCTGCTGTCTACCGGTAAATTCTACGGGCCCCGTGAGGATGTAGAAACCAGAGAGTTCATCTTCAGGTGGCCTGGAGGCGGGGCCGACGAGGGGAATCCGTATTCCTCCGATCTGCATGTTCCCCCGCCGTTTCCGGGTGAGGATTTCCTGAATGTGCCGCAGACCGGGGGAACCGGACCAATTAACCTGGTCCCCGATAATCGCGGGCCGTATGGTACGGTGTTCATTACCCTTGAACCAACGAACGACCCGCACGATTCGACCAATTTCCCGTTGATAGTCAACACTCGCGCTTTGCCGGGCAATCGGGGAAGGGCCTTGACCAGGTTGACTGAGCCCCAGTCTTTTGCCATGATCTCGCGTCACAACGTCAATTCCGGTATCCCCGGGCCGGTCTTGGTAGGGATGCCGCGTATCAAGGTTACGATAAATCGTCTCTGAGTTTCCGGGACACCAGATCAAGAGTTCACCCCCGGGCCGGCGTCAGATCGACGCCGGCCCTCTTTGGATATGTCCATCACCAGGAAGTAAAGATTTCCCTTGCAATGACTTTGGAGAGGGGATATATTCGGGGCTTAATCGGCGTAGGTTGTGAAATTAGTAACTTGCTCAATAGTCCACTAAACAGGAGAAGTTGTTAATGGATACGGGTTTATTAGCGGCTCTTATTGGTGTGGTGGGGTTCGTGTTCGCCCTGATTCTGTTCTTCTGGATCAGGAGTAAACCGGTCGGCACCGATCTGATGAAGGAGATATCCGATCAGATTCACGACGGTGCCATGGTCTTTCTGCGGCGCGAGTACTCGATCCTGATCGTGTTTGTGCTGGTCGTCTTCGCTTTGCTGGCCTGGCGCATCGCCCCGAGTACCGCGCTGGCCTTCCTGGGTGGTGCAATTTGCTCCATGTTCGCGGGTTTCGTGGGAATGAAAGCGGCGACTCGGGCCAATGTTCGCACCTGTGCGGCGGCCAAAGACAAGGGGCAACCCGCTGCTCTGTCAATCGCGTTCTCCGGAGGCGCGGTGATGGGGATGTCGGTGGCTTCTCTCGGGCTTATCGGCGTCGGCATCGCCTTCTACATCTATGGCGACCCGGCTACGCAATCCACTATCAACGGTTTCGCCATGGGGGCATCATCGATCGCCCTGTTCGCTCGTGTCGGCGGTGGTATCTACACGAAGGCCGCCGATGTCGGGGCCGATCTTGTCGGCAAGGTGGAAGCCGGTATCCCCGAGGATGATCCCCGCAATCCCGCCGTGATTGCCGATAACGTGGGTGACAACGTGGGCGACACTGCCGGCATGGGCGCTGACCTGTTCGAGTCCTATGTCGGCTCAATCATCGCCACGATCGCTATCGCCGCGACCGCGACCGCTGTCAATCTCGGAATGCCGGTGGGGCAGATGGTTAGCGACAGCATGCGCACGAGCTTCATGCAACTTCCTATTCTGATCGCGGCCTTCGGAGCCCTGGCCTCAATTCTCGGGGTTCTTTCGGTCAGGCTCTTCTCGACGATGAACCCGGCCGCCACCCTGCGTCTGGTGACGTATGTCGGCGCAGTGGTTATGTTGGTAGCCGCCTGGATCATAATCGACAGGCTTGGAATCGATCAGAAGGTGTTCTGGGCCATTCTCGGTGGTAACCTCGCCGGTATTATCCTCGGTTTGCTGACCGAGTACTACACCGCGGCCGGTCCGGTGCGACGAATCGCCCAGTCCTCCAACACCGGCGCGGCCACTAATATCATCGCCGGATTGGCGGTCGGCATGGAGTCGGTGCTGCTGCCGATCATTGTGATCTGCGGCGCCATCTATGCCGGATATTCCTTCGCCGGACTCTACGGCATCGGCATCGCTGGCGTGGGTATGCTGGCGACCATCGGCGTGACTATGTCGGTTGATGCTTACGGACCGATTGCAGACAACGCCGGCGGCATCTCCGAAATGTCGGGCCTTGGTCCTGATGTACGCAGCATTACTGATAGACTGGACGCGCTCGGAAATACTACCGCGGCGATCGGTAAGGGCTTCGCCATTGGTTCGGCCGCCCTGACCGCACTGGCCCTGTTCTCGGCCTACTCGTCGGCGGTCGGGCTTACCTCTATCAACATTCTCGACGTCAAGGTCGTTATCGGCTTCCTTGTTGGTGGTGTTCTGCCCTTCTTCGTGGCCGCCCTTACTATGACGGCAGTCGGCAAGGCGGCCCAGAAAATGGTTGAGGAGGTCCGCCGCCAGTTCCGTGACATCAAGGGTCTCATGGAAGGCAAAGCCAAGCCCGATACGAAGACCTGTGTGGATATTGCCACGACCGGCGCCCTGCAGCAGATGGTCGTTCCCGGCCTGACCGCTGTGCTGGCTCCAATCATAGTCGGTTACATTCTGGGCAAAATGGCTCTGGGCGGCTTTCTGGCGGGAGCCACCATGTCCGGTGTGATGATGGCTTTGATGATGGCTAACGCCGGCGGAGCGTGGGACAATGCCAAGAAGCTGATTGAAGGCGGTCTGCACGGGGGCAAAGGCTCTGACGCCCACAAGGCCGCCGTTGTCGGCGATACAGTCGGCGACCCGTTCAAGGATACCTCCGGCCCATCGATGAACATCCTCATCAAGCTGATGGCTATAGTATCGTTGGTTGTCGGTGCGGCCCTGTTCGGTTAGTTGATTCGACTCAGCGACCATACGGCGTCACCCGCGGTACAGCGGGTGACGCCTTCTCTTTTTGCTCTTGCCGTTGAATGCGGAGACCCTATCTTAGTATGTCTAATAGTCGAAGCGATTGAAACAACCCGGCGTCCGACGACGTATTGGACGCTATGGAGAACAGAGGAGAGGTATATGGATACTTCCATCACTCCGTCGATGGAGCCAGGCTTGCAGAAGGATAGAAGCTTGCCCTGGCGAGGGGTGATCCGGGTCTTCAGCGGTCCATCGAAGTTCTTCTCCGAGCTCAAGGATCAGCCGAGGGTGCTAGTCCCATACATAATCTTCGGGGTGCTCTTTGCTGTCTTCCTTCTGTTGGTTCAGGATTATCTGTGGGCGATGCAGGCCAACAGCCCCCAGATGCAGGAACGGCTTCAGGGTCAGGAACTGCCGCCGGAGGCCGAGGTCTGGGGAAAACGCGCAATCGTCATTGGCGGTACACTGGTGATGCTAATGCTGCCGTTGATTGAGGCCGCGGTTGTGATGTTCTGGGGAACCTTCGTCTTTGCCGGCCAGGCCAGGTTCAAGCAGGTGCTTTCTGTGTGTCTGTATGGAAACATCCTGTTCGCCGTCGGCATGCTGGTTCATGTCCCGTTGATCATGGCCAAAGACAGCGCTGCGGTCACGCTGTCGCCGGCAGTACTGGTGGCGGACCAGGGATATCAGAGCTTCGCCTATCAGGCTTTGTCGAAGCTGAGTCTGTTCCATATCTGGGAGATAGCGGTTGTCGGGATTGGTCTGGCTGCGATTTACGGATTTGCCCGCAACAAAGGCTATTGGATATCGGTCCTATCATTGGGTTTGCTGTCGGCGCTATCGTTAGTGGGTTCTTTGTTTTGATGGATTATAAGTCTGGATAGAGGAGCTTTGTTGATGAGACTAGCTTTGATCGTTTCCTTTATGGTTGTTCTGATCGCCGCCGCACCGGCGTCGGGCGCGGAACGTACTCTCACGCTTGATGAATGCATTGATCTGGCCCTCACAACTCGGGCCTCGATCATCGCCGCCCACGGAGCAGAAAACCTGGCCGCCGCCGACCGTCGTGCCGCCCTGGGGGCATTCCTTCCCCGCGTCGACGCCTCCTATAGTTATGGGAAAAGCCACAGGCGCGACTTCGAGGCGGAGACTGAAGTGGTGACTGAGGCTGACACCTTTTTTGTCGCTGATACCGCCGGCAACCTGCTCGGCTTTCCGAGAGCCCTTCGAACGGAGAAGAGAAGCGTCGATCTTCCCGATCAGGATGCTACCGACAAAAGGCTCAATTTGAGCGCCAGCATGTCCCTTCTGGATGTGAGCAACTTTTTTGACCTGGCCGCGGCCGGAGCCGAGAAGGCTCGCGCCCATCTCGATGTGATCGCCAGTGAACAGGACCTCATTCTCTCGGTTAAGGTTGCCTATTACGCCCATCTGGCCGCTCTGGAGAATGTCGCGGTCCAGACCGACGCGGTCGAGCGCTCGAACGAACAGCTCAACCTCATTGAATCGATGTACGAGGTCGGCTCCGCCGCCAGATCCGATGTACTGAAGCAACGGGTGCAGCTGGGCAATGATCGGCTGGCGCACATTTCGGCCCAGAATACGGTCGAGACGACGCGAGCCGAACTAGTCTATACCATCGGACTCGATCCCAACAGCGACGTTGCATTCGACACCGAGCACGCCTCGAGGGACTTTCGCGGTGATCTTGACGAGGCCATCTCTTTTGGCCTGGAACGCCATCCGGGCCTGCTGGCGGTTCGGAAGAGCTCCGATGCGGCTCGCCACAGCGTCCGCTCAGCCTGGTCGGCTTACTTGCCGACTCTGGGCGGCTCCGGTAGTCTGACGTGGTTCAGCGGTTCCTCCGGTGATACCGTCCTCTATGACAACTCTCACCGTACGCTGAGCTACGGCCTGAA
Source organism: uncultured Ignavibacteriales bacterium (assembly GCA_964526835.1). Lineage (GTDB taxonomy): Bacteria > Zixibacteria > MSB-5A5 > GN15 > FEB-12 > DAOSXA01. The sequence continues at coordinate 55,189 of CAZGMK010000007.1, read as the reverse complement.
CCTCAGCTGGAGAATCTTCGACGGCTTCTGGCGGGAACGCCAGTTGTCTCAGGCGAAGGTAGCCCGCAACAACACCCTGGCGCAGCTATCGGATCAACGTAACAACGTGATTGTGCGGATCAAGACCGCTCACCTCGATATTGAGCGGACAAGGTTGCAGCAGGAAGTTGCCGGCGAGAACGTCGCCGCCGCCGACGAGGATCTGCGCATCACGCAGGAGAAGTACAATCTTGGCGCGGCGACCATATTGGATCTGCTCAACGCACAGGTCTCGCTCAAAGAGGCGCAGGTGTCGCTGATACGAGCCGAGTTCGATCACAATCTGGCTATCGCGCGGCTTGAAAACGCAATGGGGAAAATGTAGTATAAGAGGAGATTACTCTTCTGGAAGGTGGATATGGAGAGGAATGAGCCGTTATGAGTAAGAAGAAACTGCTGATAATCATCGCTGTGTGCCTGGTGGTCGTTGTGCTCGTCGTTGCGAATCTGGGGCTGTCGTTCTCCGACGCTGTGGAAGTCAATGCCGACCGGGTCATACGCAGAGACATAGTCGAAACAGTCAGCGCCTCGGGGCGCATCCAGCCGAGGACGAAAGTCGATATCACATCTGAGGTCAACGGCGAAATCATGGCCCTCCCCGTTAAGGAGGGAAATCGGGTGAAGGCCGGTCAGTTGCTGGTAGTGCTGGACACGATTCAGCTTAAGTCGGACGTGGATCAGGCCCGGTATGCGGTCGGTGAAGTTAATGCTCGTTTGGATGGAGCCAGGGTGCAATTGGAGCAAGCTCAAGACGAATACGAACGCCAGGAGCGTCTGTACAAGTCCAATTTGACTTCCGAGACAACCTTCAAGAACGCCCTGTATGCCTGGCAGAGTGCCAAGTCGAACTACGAAGCGATGCAGGCCCAGGCCAGACAGGCGCAGGCCCGCTACGAGAAGCAGCTGGATTATCTTCGCAAGGCTAAGATCGTGGCTCCGATGGATGGCATCATAACCTTTCTCGACTGTGAGGTAGGCGAGATAGCAGCGGCCCAGTCACTCTACTCACAGGGGCGGACTCTAATGACTATCTCCGATCTGGATGTCTTCGAGGTGGAGGTGGATGTGGATGAGACCGAGATCAATAAGGTCGATACTAGTCAACAGGCCGACATTCAGGTCGACGCCTATCCCGATACAACGTTCAAGGGACACGTGGTCGAAGTCGGCAACACGGCAGTTACCTCACTCGGCCAGGATCAATCGACCAATTTCCGGGTCAAAGTTGTATTCCAGGATCCCGATGTGATGCTTCGCCCGGGCATGTCCGCCACAGTTGATATTGTTACGGCGACCCGGAATAAGGCCCTCACGGTACCTTACAGCGCCGTTGTCGTGCGCTCCTTCGACCCCGATTCACTTCGAGAGACCCGTGGAGGCGAAGCAGCGGAGTCGAGCTGCGTTGGCGTAGGCAGCGTCCACGCCGCCGAAGCCGATGAAGGCGACGTTGGACCCGTCGTTGGTGAAGGACGTAAGGATCGCGTCGAGCTCAAGGGCGTCTATGTCATTCGCGATGGACTGGCGCACTTTGTCGAAGTCGAGACGGGTATCGCGGATTCCAAACGTATTGAGGTGTTGGAGGGGCTGAATGAGGACGACAGTGTCATCGCCGGTCCTTATCGTGTCCTGCGCCATGTCAAGGATGGTGATAAGGTGAAGTCTAAGTCAACGGGCCGCGAAAGAGGTTAGTGATGGCGCTTATTCGGACCGAGAACCTCTGGAAGACCTATCAAATGGGGAGTGAAGAAGTCCATGCTCTGCGCGGTGTCAGCATCGAGATTCAGAAAGGTGAGTATGTGGCCATCATGGGTCCGTCCGGATCAGGTAAGTCGACCCTAATGAATCTAATTGGATGTCTGGATACTCCGAGTCAGGGACAGTACTATCTCAACGGCAAGCTGGCCAGTGTGATGAACGACGACGAACTGGCCAATATCAGGAATCGCGAGATCGGATTCGTCTTCCAGACATTCAACCTTCTTCCCCGGGCCACCGCCCTGCACAATGTCGAACTCCCCCTCATATACAACGGCACTCCCTCGATGGAGCGTCGGGAGCTGGCCCGGAATGCCCTGAAGATGGTGGACCTGCTGGACCGCATCAATCACAAGCCGAGTGAGTTGTCGGGCGGACAACGGCAGCGGGTGGCTATCGCGCGCGCCCTGGTAAACGAGCCATCCTTGCTGCTGGCCGACGAACCGACAGGCAACTTGGATAGCAAGACATCTATTGATATCATGAAATTTCTGGAAGAACTTCACCAGCAGGGGAACACGATCATCATTGTGACCCATGAACCGGATATCGCCAGGCGAGCCCATCGCATCCTGTCTATTCTCGATGGCCGCATCGTAACGGATGAGAAGACCCCACTCGGGCAGGGAATGGCGGTGTAGACTGCTATGATAGTGTTCTCCCTTCTTCGACTCGCCTGGGACGCCATCTGGTCGAATAAGCTGCGCAGCGGGCTGACTTTCCTGGGGGTCGTCGTTGGCTTCACCTCCGTGATGACGATTATCTCGGCTCTTGAGGGCATGATGGGCGCGGTTGAAGATGAGCTGGCCAGCCTTGGCCCTACGACCTTCATCATTCAGCGGATGGGGATGATCACTTCGCACGAGCAGTGGTTGGAGGCCGTCAAGCGCAAGCCCCTTGGTCTGGATATTCCGAAGATGATCGAGGAGGGCTGCGACCTATGTGAGACCGTATCCAGTCAGGCCGGTGTCTCGGCGAGAATCAAGTACCGCGATCAGAGCATGCGCGATGTGCGTGTCGGAGGTACGACTTTCAATCACATCGATATCGTGGACCTGGAGGTAGCGCAAGGACGATATCATTCCGCCGATGACGATCACTACCGGCGCCGCGTCGTCTTCATAGGCGACCAGGTCAGGGAGCGGCTATTCGGCGATCTGGATCCGATCGGTAAGGATATCCGCATCGACGGGGTTAAATACGAAGTTATCGGGGTAGCAAGGAAACAGGGATCGATGTTCGGCGAGAACCAGGATCAATTCGTCACTATTCCGTTCTCCACCCATATCCAGCAATTCGGCCGGCCCGAGTTTCGACTGTCGTACTTCGTGAAGGCTGTTTCGGTGGAGAGGCTGGACGATGCGATTGACCAAGTGCGAATGATTCTGCGGGCCGATCGCCACGTGCCGCCTGACAAGCCGGACGATTTTGGGATTCTGACCGCCGACAATATCCTGGCGATGTTGAACAATGTTACCCGGGTCTTCAGGATGGGACTGGTGGGAGTGTCGTCGATATCCGTCGTGGTTGGCGGTATAGTCGTCATGAATATCATGATGGTGGCTGTCACCGAGCGGACGCGGGAAATAGGTATCCGTAAGTCAGTGGGGGCGAGAAGGCGTCACATTCTGATGCAGTTCCTCTTCGAATCGTTGATTACGACCTTGTCCGGCGGACTTGTCGGTATCGTCGCAGGCTACCTGGCGGCCAGGGGCCTAGTGGGCGCGATTGGCATGGATATCTCACCGTCCGTTCTGGCCATAGTCGTCGGTCTTACAATCTCAACGTCCATGGGCTTGATCTTCGGGATCTATCCGGCCATGAAGGCGGCCAGACTGGATCCAATCAAGGCCTTGAGCTACGAGTAACGCCATGGTACTGACCACAGTCGAACTCAGAGAAGCGATCCTGATGGCGCTGTCTTCGCTGCGTGAGAATAAACTCCGATCCTTTCTAACCATCCTTGGGGTCATGATAGGCGTCAGCTCGGTCATTGGGCTTGCCTCGGTGATCAACGGTCTCAATGGCGCCATCGAGCAGGAGATCGAGCAGTTTGGAGCTACGACGATTATCGACATCGATCGTTTCCCGCCCGATACTAATTGGGATGACCTGACCGATGAGGAACGACGGCGCCCCCACATGGAGATTGGCGAGGCACTGGCCATTCGGGAGAACTGCCCCTCGGTGGACGGCGTGGCGCCGATGAATCACTACTGGGCGCGTGGTGGAAACGTGGTCAAATACGGCAGCAAGAAGGCCATGCAGGTTCGGTTCATAGGCACCTGGCCGGACTTCCTCAAGGTCAAGGCCAAGGACATGGCCGAAGGGCGCTTCATCAGCGAGGTCGATGAACGCCAGCGCGGTTGGGTCTGTGTCCTCGGCCACTCTATAGCCAGCACACTCTTCGAGGATAGATCTGCCGTGGGCGAAGATGTCCGGGTGAACGGTCGGAAGTTCACCGTGATTGGCGTACTGGAGAAGGTCGATTCCAATTTCGGCAACGAGATGGAGAACAATCTGGTGGCCATCCCCCTGTCCACCTTTCAGAAGATTCACCCGGAGGATGAGGCCTTATCGCTGTCGGTCAAGGCAGTATCGCCGGAGCTGGTGGGGCAGGCTAAGGAGGAGATAATCAACGCCCTGCGCGTTCATCGCAAAGTTGCTTTCAACGAGGAAAACAACTTCTACCTGATGACTCAGGATTACCTGCGCGAGCGAGCCGAGAAGATCACCAACTATATCTACCTGGCCATGCTGGTCATAACCTCCGTCGGCCTGATGGTTGGAGGAATCGGTGTGATGAATATCATGCTGGTATCTGTCACCGAGCGGACTCGCGAGATAGGCGTGCGCAAGGCCATCGGGGCCCGCCGCTCTAACATCGTGGCGCAGTTCCTGACCGAGGCCATGACTCTCTCCGGAACCGGCGGAGTCATCGGTATCTTCTTCGGCGTGGCAGTAGGCCTGGGGATCAACGCCATCATCGGTTTTCCGCTGAGCCTGTCGGTTTTCTGGATGGTCCTGGGATTTGTCGTCTCGGTATCCGTTGGCCTCGTGTCGGGTGTCTACCCGGCCTTGAAGGCGGCCGGTCTGGACCCGATCGAGGCGCTCCGCTACGAATAGTCCCGACGTTGTTTCGGTCGCACACCCCATTATTTGTTGCTACTCTGTGCACGGGGGGCTTAATTGGAACGTCAATATAGGGTGCGGCGTTTAAGCGGTGTATTATGAGGTACTTAACGAATATTGGTGTGGCCGTCGGCATTCTCCTGGGGATGTGTTTCACTCCCGCACGGGGACAGATGGACATCATCTCTCAGGACGCCCCTCGCGAGTACAGCGCCGTCATTGTTGACTACGCCGCTTTTTGGGAGCCCGACACCAGTCTCGCCAGGTTGGAGGTCTATTGGCAGGTGCATCACGAAGCGCTCTCGTTCACCAGGAACGACAGTCTGTATTCGGCGAAGATGAGAACCGTAATCAGAATTCGCGACGGGGATGGACGCCAGGTGGACTCCTATGAAAGGGACCGCGCCATTAGTGTCGACGATATCGCCAGAACCGATTCAAAACAGGACTTCCGGGTTTATCAGGCGAATTTCCTTCTGGAGCCCCAGCAGTACAGAGTAGATTTCATTCTCAGCGACATAGCCTCGCAGCAGGTATTCACTCGCGATATCAAGGTCAAGCTCAAGGGCCCGTCGGGCGGCAAACCGAACCTGTCCGACCTTGAGCTGGTCAATGTGACCGGAGAAGCCGGGGAGAGGCGGTCACCCTTCGATAAAGGTAACCTGCAGGTGGTGCCCAATCTGACCGGCGAGTTCGGGGCCGCCCAGAACAATCGGCTGCGTTTCTATTTCGAGATCTACCGTGGACGCGACGAGGCCGGGGAGGTATTCGTTGAGACCGCCGTTCGTCAGCAATGGGGTGGCCTGCAATACCGCGACAGCCTCACTATCAAACTCGATGAACCTGTGGCGCGGCAGCTGCGCGAGATCTCTCTGGGCGACATGTCGGCTGGAGAATACGAGCTCGAAGTAAGGTTGCGGGATGGTCACAAGAGGCGCAAGATCGACGAGCGCAAAAGCAAGTTCTTTGTCGAGTGGAACACCGATGCGCTTGTCCGCGACGAGTATGAGACTAACCTGGATCTGCTGCGGCTCATCGCGCGCCCCGGCCAGTTGGAGGGTCTGAAGGACCTCGAGTCGATAGAGGAGCGCCGGGCTGCTCTGGATTCGTTTTGGCTTGCCTGGGACCCGACGCCCGGCACCACCGCGAACGAAGTCAAGCGCGAGTTCTATCGACGAGTTAAGGTGGCCAATCGCGAGTTTGCCTACATGCGTCTGCCCGGATGGCGAACCGACCGTGGTCGGATATTCATCAAGCACGGCCCCCCGGATCAGATTGACGACTACCCCATGCAACTGGACGGCTATCCCTATCAGGAGTGGCATTATCACAGTAGCGGTGTGTACAAGCGGTTCACGTTTGTTGACGAAAACGGCGACGGTGAGTATCGTCTGGTATACCCTTATGACGGTCTGCACCTCAGGCCGGATTTCTGATTGTGAGATGGAGCAAGAGGGCTCAATATGAAGAGAGCGATGCAATTGCTGTTCTGCGCCGGGACCGCCTGCCTGCTGCTTTTCGGTATGGCCGAGGACTCGGGAATGACTCAACCGGATGGACAACTGAGTGTGTATGCCGGCGTGACGCAGTATCCCAACCCCGAGCGAGACAGCCTGGTGCTGCTGGAATTCTCATTTTCGGTCAAGCGCCACGAGTTTGACTTCTTCCCGGCGGACAGCCCCAGGACAGGTCTTCAGGCGCGAGTATTCGCCCAGGCCACGCTGATCGGGATCGATGGCATACCGGTCGACTCGGCCTTTACTTATTTCGCGCTTCGAGCCGAGGACCAGGCTGATGCCGTCAAGCAGGGCATTCGGGTCTTTAACCGGATTGCACTGGCTGCTCAGCCGGGCCTGTACTCGGCGCGCCTGACGGTCATAGATGTGTCGTCCAAACGTCAGGGCGAGGCTTTCATAGACCAGGTATCGGTTACCCCAATCGAGCACCGGGGCCCCTCCCTGAGTGAACTTCTGTTTGCCTATCGCGTACTTCCGGCGGGGGCGGGGAGTAACATCAATACGCGGCTGGTCAAGAATGGTTACGAGGTGATCCCCAATCCCCTCTCGATATTCAGCGTCGACGATTCACTGGTCTTCATATATGCCGAAGCATACAACCTTACCGGACCGCACTCGCAGAGTGACAGGTTCCGCATGCGGCTGGAGCTGCTGGATGAAGACAGTGCCCTGGTCGTGGATCTGGGGGGAAGAGCAGCCGACAAGCCCGGCGCCAGTGTGGTGATTGCTGAGTCATTTCCGATAGCCAAATGGGCGCCCGGATTGTACTACGTGCGTCTGAGTCTGTATGACGGCATGTCTGATTCGGGAGTCGTACGATTACAGCCGTTCAGGATCGTATCTCCCGAGGAATTGCAGGCCAAGCTAGTGGAATTCGATCGGTTTGATCCTTATGATACACTCGCGACCGAACACAAGCTCAACCTTGTTCACTACTTACTTACGCCAAACCAGAAGGCGACGATGAACAAGCTGACAGACCAGGGACAGCTGAACTACCTCGCGCAGTTCTGGAAGGATCTGGACCCCGACCCGTACACGCCGGTCAACGAATACAGGGTCGAGATGATCTCTCGCTATGAGTACGCCAATCGGATGTTTTCGACCAACGCCGAGAAGGACAACGGCTGGCGGACCGATCGGGGACGAATATACTTGAGCTACGGTCCCTACGACCAGATCTACGATATGCATGCGCCCAGGGTCGATACACCACCCTACCAGGTATGGTACTATTTCAGTCTGAAGGACGGTTTGTACTTCGTGTTCGAGGACGAGTACCGAGACAATGACTATCGACTGGTTCATTCAAACGATCGCAAGGAAGTCAGGAATCGCGAGTGGGAGGAGAGAATCCAGTCAGGAGAAATCGATCGGCGTCAGTAGTTTGAGGTGGCTGTTGCGGGCGGACGGTCCTGACCAAGGGACGTCTCCAATGCAAAGCCGCCCGATCGATCAGGCGACCGGGCGGCTGTCTTGTTCCTCTTTCGGAATCTCGGGTCATGCGGACTGACTACTACTTGCCTCCAGCGTCCTTGCTTCCCTTTACTCCCGAAATGCCGGGTGGGGGCGTGCGCACTGTCCGTTTGACCGGAACCGTGAAGCGCGATTGCGATTCGTCTGACAACTCGATCGTAAATGACTTTTCGAAGGACTCATCAAGCGCGTCCTCGGAAATGACCACCTCGCCCTTTCCGGATTCACCGGGTGCGATCGTCGAAGGCAAATCGATCTCCATGTAGCCGGGAGGGCTGTAGATCAGCTTGACATCCAGCGGCTGATCGGACACGTTGCGGATCTCGAACTCCTTGCGGTCGACCTTCTTCTCGGTGAACTGAGATAGGTCTATCTTGTACGGCTCGATAACGATCGGATAGGTCGAGTCCGGGCGCGGCACGACCGTACACTTGATCGTAACTCGTTTGTCGGGCGGCCCCTCGTTGGTGGTGATCCTCGGGGCCTTGGTCATCGACCGAGTGTAGGTCTTGGTACTGAAGATTATTTCCAGTTGAGTACTGTCACCGACAGCAAGCACCTTCTTCTGCAGAGGCGCCTGGGTGCATCCTCACCCGGGCTTAACGTTGAGAATCTTCAGCGTATCATCGCCGGTCGACCTAAGCCAGAATACGTGGCTTACCTTGGAATGCTGCGGAGCATAGCCAAAATCGAAGTTGGCTTCGTCTATGGTCAGACGCGGCACGGCGATGGCCGATCCGGCCACCATGCAGACCGCCAACAGGATTACGAGCAGATGCAATGTCCTTCTCATGTCAGATACATATTGTTAGGCGTTGACGATTCCTTTGGTCTATTTACCAATTATAACAGTTTTCGTTCCGTATGCAACCGCTGACTCAGTAGAATCGACGTTGGATCGGGATAGTAATCCTGGTACGCCGTTTGTCACTCAGCTGCAACGTGATCGAGCTGTTGAACTCTTCGTCGGCGTATTCGGGTCGGACCTTGATCCAGCCCGAGGCCTGACCACCGGCCGGAACAGTATCCGGGAGACTGTACTCGCACTCCGCAACCGGCACGTTTAGTTCGGCCAGCAGGATGTCATTATGAAGGTCGGAGTTGGTGAAGACGAAGCTGAGGCTGTCAATGTCGACTGCGGCGGTCCTGGAAAGACTCAGTCGATAGGGCTTTACACGCACCGGGCGAATCGAGTCCGGGTGCTGAACAACGAGGCATTTCACAATCATGTGCGCGGGGCTGTCAGGGCCATCGTAAGCCGCTCGCGGATAACGAGATGTCTTGCCGATGGCTCGTCCGACATCCCAGGTGATGCCCACCAGCAGGCTGTCGCCTGGAGCCAGCACATCAGTCTCAAGAGGCATCAGGGCGCAAGTGCAGCCTGTCGTTATCTTTCCCAGCCTCAGGGTGTCGGATCCGGTCGACTTGAACCAGAAATGGTGCTTAACTGTGCTGTGCTGTGGAACCAGCCCGAAGTCGAACTCATCCACCGGAATAGTCAGTTGCTGTTCCGCCGCCACCATCGAGACCAGACTCATGCAGAAGGTTACGATTGCTGTAATTCTCTTCATGCTAATCACTTATATCGTCAGTCGTTACGTGCGGTTCCTCGAATGAGCAGGAATATAGCGCGGGTGGCCGCAGTGTCAAGACTTCAAACGGAGAAGGCCGCCAACGTCCGGCACGCTCTGAGGGCATGCTGACAGATCTCGTTCGGCCCCTTGGCGCCGCGGAGACAAGCCGCTTGGCTGTGCCAGAAAGGCAGCCCGCCCCGAAGCGGACGACCCTGGATCGCCCGACCATCGGCAGGGGAGCGGGCCAAACACTGGCCAGGGACCCTCTCGACAGGCGCCTAAAATATCTTGCCCGGGTTCAATATGCCCATCGGATCGAACTGGAGCTTGATGGCCTTCATGAGGTCGACCGACCCCCCGTGCTCCTGTCGAAATAGCTCCTTGTGTCCCAGGCCGATGCCGTGCTCTCCGGATATCGTGCCGCCGATCTCCAGTGACCGCCGGATGATCTCGTCGCTCATCCTCAGACCGATCCGCCACATTTCAGGGTCATCATGATCGGCCAGGATCAGGGCGTGAAGCAACCCCATTCCGACGTGTCCGAAGGTGTGGGTGGTCAGGTGATATCTCCGGCCTAGCTCATGGCAATAGCCAACCATCTCCGGCAGCTTCGAGATGGGAAAGGCCACGTCGTTGCGGATTATCGACTTTCCCGGTTCGCGGTGCTTCACGGCCTCGGTCGCCCAATGCCGAATCTCCCACGGGTTCCGTCCCTCAGAGAGCTCAAGCGGCCTGCCGCCGAATTCGGAGCAGACTTCCGCCGCCAGCTCCTGATTGCCTGCAATAGTCGGGGTCGGTCCGTGGAACTCGAGGAACAGGCTAGGGGATTCGTCCAGGCCATAGTTCTTGAATTGGTTCAACGCCTGCAACACGGCCCGATCTAGGAACTCCACCGCAGCCAGATCGAGACCGTACCGGATCATCTCCGAGACCGCGCCCGCGGCGGCCACGTCATCATCAAAAACGAATGCGACTTGCTTGCGCCCCTCCGGGATACCGGCGAGTCGCAGCGTGATCCTGGAGACAATCGCCAGCGTGCCTTCCGATCCGGCGACCAGATCAACCAGGTTGTATCCGCTGGAACGTTTGGCGGCGCGGCTGCCAATGTTCATGACTCGACCGTCGCCGGTGACAATCTCCAGTTGCAGAAGGTAGTTCCTGGTGCCTCCGTACTTGACCGAGTAGATACCACTGGCGTTGGTTGCAACCATGCCGCCGATGGTGGCGATGTCTCCGGAGCCGCCGGGCGACGGAGGAAAGAAGAGCCCTTCTCGCTTGAGGCGATCATTGAGGTGGTCGTACACGAGACCAGGCTCGACCCGGGCCTGAAGGTCCTCCGTCCAGATGTTAAGGATGCCGGTCATTCGGCTTAGGTCCAGAACAATACCGCCCTCGCATGGTATGGTCGATCCCTCCAGGGCGCTGCCGGCGCCGCGCGTGGTTATGGGAACCCGCGCCCCGGCGCAGACCTTCACAATCTCACTAATCTGTTCGGTGTCGGCGGCCCACACGACCGCCCGCGGTGTTACTCCGGGAAGGCTCGATTCATCGCGCGACGCGACCTTAAGCTGATCCGGCTGGGTAGAGAACTGATCCTCCGGCAGGAGGCTGCTCAGCTGTCTCAGGAAATGATCTGTCATTGATCTGTTCCGCCCGGCCTTCCAATCACAGTCGTCGCAGAGCCGCAAAGAACGGTTCCCAATAGGGTACGACAATCGGCTTCTGCTTCAGCTTATCAGCGTCTTCGTCGGAAAGCAGGCTCTTGTCGACAATTACCATCAATACGTACTCGTCGAACCAGGAATCGTACATCGTCCACTTGCCCTGCTTGCCGGCTTTGTCGCCCCAACTGTTTTCCACTAGCCATTTGGAGGGTGCACCAGAATCGGTGGTATCCACACCCATAAGGACCATAGCATGGTTGGGAGAAATGTCGTGGTAATCGATCCTGTCGGTCTTGTCCATTTCAAGGTCGACGCCGAGGGTCGTCTCAATATCATATATGCCGCGCATGAAAATGCCCGAGTCGCCGTAATTCTCCTTGCCGACATCACAGGCGAACCATACAATCTGGGAGTCCAGCAGCGACTTCATAGCATAGGCCTTCAACTTCCGGACGGGCAGGTTGAGAGTCTGCATATCCCGTGCGCCCATGATATTGCGTGCCCCGCTCAGTTCGTACAGCCGGTCCATTTCCTGGGCCGGGTTGTGGCATATTGGCACATACTCCCTCATGTGCTGCTTGAGGTACTTGTCGAAGAAAGAGGCCGGAGTGTGGTGCTCCACGATGTCGTATGACTTCTTGTCCTTGCTCTTGCTTTCCTCGGCTGCCTTGTCATCCGTCTCGGCGCTGTCCTTTTCGATCTTGACCTCATAGCGGAAGTCGAAATCGGTAGGCGGTTCACCATAGGCATACACCAGCATCTGATACACATCGGAGAGCATCTCCTCCTTGCGCCCACGCAGCTCATTCACATCCGCGCCCTCGGTATGCATTTGCCTCAATTCAGCCGCGCTGCGCCTCAGGAGCGTGGAGACCAGCCGGTTGATTTGTGAGGTGGAGGAAGACTGCCTGGTTTCAGGCATCGCCGATATCGGAACCGCGCCATACTTGTCCAGGAGGGCTACGACGTAGTTCCACCAGCCTCCGTCGCCGAAAGGGCTCTCCAGAACAACCTGCATGGTCCACGTATGAAGGGCGCTGTCCCGGAAGGTGATGATATCCTCAAGAAAGCAGTTGGCCTTTTCGAGTTTGTCGTGGAAGGCCAGGTACGGTTGCGACAGCTCGAAGCTTTCCATGTCCAGGTCCGCCATCACCTTCGGGGCGAAGAGGTTGAGGCCGGCAAACAGCCAGCATCGGCCGGAGCCCCGCTGGTGCGTGATCCCGCTGGACTTGAGCCTGTGATTGAACCTGTCATTGTGACGGATCAGGGCTTGCCGGTTCAGCGACAGGTCGGATATCTTGTTATTGGTGATGGCGTTTACCCGCATCCGCAGCACCGTGTCATCATCCAGCGAGGCACGATACTTCTCCAGCAAGTCGACATTCAAGGCGCCCGGCTCTGAAGCCGCAGTGACTGCAGTACTCAGGAGGGCCAGGGCAAGGATAATGGTGCATCGTGATATCATTTGCTCCTCGATCTACGACAATGGAATATGCTCGGTGAGTATCTCAGCGCCGTCACGGGGCTCCGGTAAGCTCCCGCGTAAGCCGGATGGCGACGCTGCGACAAGTTTATGCTTTTGCCGGCGGCTCGACCGGCTATATTAGACCACTGCATTGCTGGAATATACGAAACCTTCGAGCAAATGTCCCGCTTATGAGCAAGAAAGAGAAGAAGAAAAGTGACAAGGTCAGGCCGCAGCTTCTGCGCGGATTCAGGGATTGCCCTCCCCGGGAGCAGATCGCCCGCGAAAAGATGTTAGCTGCAGTACGTCATTCGTATGAGATGATGGGGTTCCTGCCCTTCCGTACCGCCACTATCGAAGCGGCCGAGGTTTTGCTGGGGCCACATTACACCAAGGATTCGCTGGCCGAGTTGTTCGGCTTTACCGGTCCCGAAGAGACTGCCATGTCGCTTCGTTACGAGTTCACCCTGTCGCTGGCTCGCTATGTCGCCGGGAATCCGGATCTTCCTCTGCCGTTCAGAGGTTACCAGTACGGCAGCGTATTCCGGGTCGATAAGCCGGGGCCGGGCAGGTACCGTGAGTTCATGCAGTGTGATATCGACATCGTGGGTACCTCGAACCTTCTGGCCGATGCCGAGATCATTGCCACAATGGTAGGGACACTGAAAGCCCTCGGCATAGGTCGGTTCCGCGTGCGTTTTTCGAACCGCAAGATACTCAACGGGCTGATCGAGTATGCCGGGATACCGCCGGAGCGTGGCCCCGACGTGATGCGCGTGATCGACAAGCTGGAGAAACAGGGGAGAACCGCGGTTGTCGAGGAACTCGGCGACGGCCGCGTTGATCAGTCCGGCGACAGAATACCGGGCCTGCGCCTGCAGTCTGGTCACATTGCGAAGATCGAGCAGTTCCTCGATATCGCGGAGGAGACTGAGGGCGAGCAGACCACGGGCTTTGACCCGCTGGCGAAGGCGGAGGCCTTGCTCGGGACGTATTCGGCCTCACGCGAGGGCATTGCTGAGTTGCGCCAAATCCAGAAGCACCTGGAGAGCCTGAAGGTTGACGGCGACAGGTGCGGAATCGATCTGACCATCGTACGCGGGTTAGGCTACTACACAGGACCGGTTTTTGAGACAACACTACTGGACCTTCCCGATTTCGGTTCGATCTTCTCCGGCGGTCGCTACGATAACCTGGTCGATCGTTTCCTGAACCGATCGATTCCGGCGGTCGGCTCCTCCATCGGCCTGGATCGCCTGATGGCGGCCCTGATAGAGCTGGGAGCGGTTCGCCTGGAATCCGCCACCGCGAAGGTCATCGTCACGACCATGGACCCCGAACGCCTCCCGGAGTATCTCGAAATGGCGCGGGAGATACGCCAGGCCGGGATTCCTGCGGAGGTCTATGCCGGCGACACGAAGAACCTGACGAAACAGATCAAGTACGCCGACAAAGTCGGCATACCGATAGCGATCATCGCCGGATCCGACGAGTTCGAACAAGGCAAGGTGACGCTCAAAAACCTGGAATTGGGGCGGATCAAGGCGGCCCGGACTGAGGATCGAGAAGAGTGGCTCAGGGCAGAGGACATTCAGCGAACCATCGATCGGTCGGAAATGATAGACTCTATCCGTGAGCAACTGGCCGTCATCGAACGAGAGTTTCGAGACTGAGGCTTGCCCGGAGCCTTTAGCCTTGACAGGCCAAAGCAGCGCCGGTTACTTGGCGGCTAATCGGAGTGCGGCGGAATCGACGCCGCGTGAGCAGTTAGCAGTAGGGGCACAGAGCAAGGAACTTAGACGGATAGTATGACAGACAATAAGGTTTACGCTGGCATCGATATCGGGGGCACGAGCATCAAGTTCGGATTGTTTGACTCCAGCGGCAAGGTATTGTATAGGGAGCAACGGCCATCGCTGGTTGAGAAGGGAGCTACACCGCTGATGCATCTTATCGGAAACATCGGCGAGCGGCTTCTGTATTTCGCGGCTGAAGAGGACCTCCATGTCGATTATCTGGGCGTTGGGTCGCCGGGCGCGGTTGACTTCTCGAGCGGAGTTGTCAGTGGTCCCAGCCCCAATATCCCCGGATGGGAAGGAATGGAGATAGGCCCCACCCTTTCGGACCGGCTGAACATTAGGGTGTATGTTGATAACGACGCCAATGCCATGGCCCTGGCCGAAGCCCGTTTCGGAGCCGCCGCGGGTTCGGATTCGGTGGTCTGCGTGACCGTCGGAACAGGTATCGGCGGAGGCCTGATCATACGCGGCAAGATCTGGCGCGGAGCACACTGCTCCGGGGCCGAGATAGGCCACATGCCGATAAATTTCGACGGCCCCAAGTGCGCCTGCGGACAAAAGGGCTGCATTGAAGCCTACTGCTCATCCAGCGCTATGCTCGAGCGGACCCGCAATCATCTGAAGGACGGCCTGACGCCGGCGTTTGAGGATGTGCTGGACGGGAGCTTGAAGAACCTGACGATCAAGAAGATATTCGCGGCCGTGAACAAGAATGATGACGTCGCCCAGGGGGTGATTGACGAGACCGGTCGCTATCTCGGCATTGGGCTGGCCGGAGTCGTGAACCTGCTTAACCCGGAGAGCATTGTCATCGGCGGCGGCATCGCTGAAGGTGGCGGCGGGTTTATCAAGGCTGTTGTCGAAGAAATTGAGCAACGCGCCTTCTCCTCGGCCGTAAGAAAGCTTAGAGTCGTCAAAGCTACCCTCGGAAACAACGCCGGCTTCATCGGCGCCGGTTTGTTAGGCGAGCAATAACGTCGGTAAGGAGATTCCGCTTGAGCAATCCTGATGATGATCGTCCTCTGGCCTTCAAGCTGGTGAGCTGGTATGCTCATCTCTTCGCGGCGATGTTCATTCTCTACGGCGGGGTCAAGATGATCCTGTCGTTTCTGGACCACCAGTACCAGGAGATAGGACAGTGGCTGCTGTTTCTGGTCATCGGGTTGATTCTGATCATCCCGGCCATGGCCTACAAGAGCCTGAAGACATGGGGCTGGTACGGCCTGGTGGTCATAAACGCGCTCGTAGCTGTTTTCGCTCTAACCGGGATCACGAATCCATACAACCTGGCCTGGCTGATTCTCTCCCTCGTGGTGCTGGTCCTTCTCTTCGTTTCGCCGGCGCGCAGCTATTTGTTTGAGCGCGGCTAATTTCCGGTTGACTTGTGCCGAAAAACCTGTTAAATGCTGGATTCGTAACGAGCTTTGTGTCTTTGGCGCCCTAGCTCAGTTGGTAGAGCAACGGACTGAAAATCCGTGTGTCCCCAGTTCAATTCTGGGGGGCGCCACTTTTTTGTGAACGCGGACCGGGAGGGCGGCTAATCGTCCGCTGCAGGGTGCGGGTTTATCGCATCAAAGGCCCCGATGCCAGGCCCTGCAGGAACCGGTCTGGATCGTGCAGCACCCTGCACAACGCCCACACAGCCGGCGCCGTGCAGCGTATAAGAACCACAGTAGTAGTCATCGATTCTGCAGACTCTCTGATACAAAAAGCCCGCGCTGGGCGGCTGGACTATCAGTGTAACCGGGTGTATTCGGTTCCACAAATCAACCGCCCCGCGCACGGGCGATCAACTCTTCCCCAACGCTACACCGATAGTCAGGGGCAAATATAAGACTCTGACTCTCAAAATCCAGACAAAAATGCATTAATTGCATGGGTTTGGAGTCCAGCCGTCCAACCTGCTCAGAATCCGCGCCCTCCGGCCGTCACTGCGCCGGCAAGAAAATTAGCCCGGCGAATCTTCAATTGACCCGCCGGGCCGGTTTGACTGTTGGGATTTGCCTAAATACAACCCCAACCGAAATCAATCCAGGAGAGGCTGTATCTAAACAGCAGTCACCTCACATAAGTCGCTTTTCAATGGACCACCTCCTTCCTTGTGTACTATTATTTACGCACAAGAGCCCCATTTATGCAACACAAAAATGCACATGCCGGCCCACAAAAGCGCGATCTGGCCTGTTTCTGGACAGAAGCCACGCCTAAGGAAAGCGAAATTGAGGTTGTCAACTCGCAGCAGCTGTTAGATACTAATATCCATGAGCCAAGAATCGAAACCGAACGGAAATTCAAAGACAGTGGTCGGGGTCGGGTCCGCATTGATGGACTTGCTGGTTCACGAGGACGACTTCTACCTGCAGCGGCTGGGTGCAGCCAAGGGCGGAATGCTCCTGGTCGACGCCGATTTCGCCGACAGCGCCCTTCGGGCCACGAACAGCCCCGTCTCGGTGGCTCCCGGCGGTTCGGCCTGCAATACCGTGGTCGGAATTGCCAGGTTGGGAGGGGCAGCCAGATTTGTCGGGATGGCCGGCAGGGATGAAACAGGCGAGCGCTATATTCGCGAGATAACGGCCTCAGGCGTCGATGCTCGGATCGGGCTAATCGATGCCCCCAGCGGACGGGTGCTCTCGGTTATCACGCCGGATGCCCAGAGGTCGATGTTCACATTTCTGGGCGCCTCGGAACAGATGACGCCGGCCGATATTCTCCCGATCCAGTTCGCCGACGCCGTTGTTGCTCACATCGAGGGCTACCTGTGCTTCAACGCTCAACTCATTAGGGCGGTCGTCGAGACCGCTCGTCAGTTCGGGGTCAGGATTTGCCTGGACCTGTCCAGCTATACCGTTGTCGAGAGTGCCGGAAAGCTCTTGCATCAATTGGTCGACGAATACGTCGACATCCTTCTGGCGAACGAAGATGAGGCCCGGGTTTTTACCGGGCTGACCGACGAAATAAAGGCCCTGGAACAGATGGCCGGCCGGGTAGAGGTCGCGGTCCTCAAGAAGGGTAAGTGTGGCAGTCTCATACAGGCGGATGGTCGGGTCTATTCAGTCGAGGCTCTTCTGGGGGGCGGTGTGATCGACACGACCGGTGCCGGAGATCTCTGGGCGGCCGGCTTTCTCTACGGCCTCGTGCATGGTCTTCCGTGGGAGCAGTGCGGCCGTTTGGCTTCGGCCTGTGGCTATGAGGTTTGCCTGGTCAATGGGGCCGCAATTCCGGATGAGGGCTACGCACGGATTCGTGAACGATGTGACCTCAACTCTGTTTGACAGGGCATCATGAGTATTGAACGAATAGAGCTTCTGACCTCGCTTATCGAGCATCGGATCATGATTCTCGACGGTGCGGCCGGGACAATGATACAGTCCCATGGCCTCTCGGAAGCCGATTTCCGCGGGAAGCGTTTCTCCGACCATCCCGTTAACCTGAAGGGCAACAACGATGTCCTTTGCCTGACGCAGCCCGAAATCGTAGTCGATATGCACCGCGCATACCTGCGGGCCGGAGCGGATATCATAGAGACGAATTCATTCAATGCCACCTCCATATCGCAGTCCGATTACCGTCTCGAGGCCTCGACAGTCGAGCTCAACCGGGCCGCAGCTGCACTGGCTCGCCGGGCGGCCGACGAGTTCAATGAGGCTGCTCCCGACCGCCCCCGATTCGTAGCCGGCAGTATGGGCCCGACAAGCAAGACTCTGTCGATTTCGCCCGATGTCAACGATCCGGCCTACCGTGCTGTTTCTTTCGAGGAAATGGCCGACGCCTATCGCGAACAGGCCCGGGGATTGATCGACGGCGGAGTCGACCTGCTGCTGGTCGAGACAGTCTTTGATACTCTCGGGGCCAAAGCGGCGCTTTTCGGCATCACCGACCTCGCCCGTGAGCTCGGCGTCGACATTCCGATCTGGATTTCCGGAACCATCACCGACGCCTCCGGACGGACTCTCTCCGGTCAGACCACCGAGGCATTCTGGATATCCGTAAGCCATGCCCGGCCTGTTATCGCGGGGCTGAACTGCGCACTTGGGGCCGAGGCCCTCCGGCCCTACCTCCAGGACCTGAGCAGAGTATGCGACCGGCCCGTGTCGGTTTATCCGAATGCAGGCCTGCCCAATGAGTTTGGGGAATATGATGACACTCCGGAGATGATGTCGGAAGTACTGGCCTCGTTTGCTGATGAAGGGCTGGTCAACGTAGTTGGCGGCTGCTGCGGTACGACCCCGGATCACATCGCTGCTTTTGCCGAGGCCCTCGCTGATAAGCCTCCGCGCCGGCCTCCCGCTCCCAGGCAGTACTGCTGTCTGAGTGGTCTGGAGCCTCTTGTTATCAAGCCGGATTCCCTTTTCGTCAACATCGGTGAGCGCACCAATGTGGCCGGATCGAAGAGGTTCGCTCGCCTGATTCGTCAGGAGAAGTACGACGACGCCATCCGAATTGCCCGACAACAGGTGATGCGCGGCGCCCAGATGATTGACGTCAATATGGACGAGGCCCTGCTGGACTCCGAGCAGGCCATGGCGACTTTCCTCAAGCTGATTGCCTCGGAACCGGAGATCGCTCGCGTACCGATTGTAGTTGATTCCTCCCGCTGGTCGGTAATCGAAGTCGGATTGCGGCACATCCAGGGGAAAGGCGTGGTCAACTCAATCAGTCTCAAGGATGGCGAAGAGGAGTTTGTCCGGCGGGCAGAGTTGATTCGTCGATACGGAGCGGCTGTAATAGTTATGGCCTTCGATGAGGATGGTCAGGCGACGAGTGCTCGACACAAGGTCGAGGTGTGCCGGAGGTCCTATCGCATTCTTACGCAGCAGGTCGGATACCCTCCCCACGACATCATCTTCGATCCCAATATCCTGACCATCGCCACCGGGATCGAGGAGCATGACAACTATGCAGTCGACTTTCTCGAAGCGTGCCGGACCATCAAGAAGGAACTGCCGGGAGCACTGGTCAGCGGCGGCGTAAGCAACCTGTCATTTTCCTTCCGGGGTAACAACGTCATAAGGGAGGCGATGCACTCTGTCTTCCTGTATCATGCGATCCAGGCGGGACTCGATATGGGCATCGTGAACCCCGGGCAGTTGACTGTATATGATGATATCTCGGCCGAGTTGCGCGAGGTGGTGGAGGATGTTGTGTTGAACCTTCGCCCCGATGCTACCTCTCGCCTGACCGAACTGGCCGGCAAAACGAAGGGTAGAGGCAAAGCTTTCGAGGGCGAAGATACACAATGGCGCGACAATTCGGTATCGGATCGGCTGCGCCATGCCATGGTTCACGGTATTGTCGACTATATCGAGGCGGATACCGAAGAAGCCTACCGTGAGGTCGGTGATCCCCTTAAGGTTATCGAAGGCCCGCTGATGGGGGGGATGGCCGTGGTCGGTGACCTGTTCGGCTCCGGCAAGATGTTCCTGCCGCAGGTAGTCAAGAGCGCCAGGGTGATGAAGAAAGCGGTCAAGGTCCTGGTTCCTTACCTCGAGGAGCAGAAAGCAGCCACCGGGGCCAGGCCCCGGGGGAAAGTCCTGCTGGCGACTGTGAAGGGCGACGTACACGACATCGGCAAGAACATCGTCGGCGTAGTACTCGGCTGCAACAACTATGATATCATCGACCTCGGTGTTATGATGCCGAGCGAGAGAATACTGGCTGCCGCGCAAGAGCACGACGCGGATATCATCGGGCTGTCGGGCCTCATTACACCATCCCTGGACGAGATGGTCCATGTCGCCTCCGAGATGCAGCGGGTGGGGATGAGCCGGCCGCTTCTGATCGGCGGGGCAACGACCTCACGCGCCCACACCGCCGTCAAGATTGAACCGGCCTGTTCCGGACCGGTTGTGTATGTGCCCGACGCCTCGAGAGCGGTCGGCGTGGTCGGCAAACTGCTCGACCCCATCGAGCGGGAGCCGTTTGCCGCCAGGGTGCGCGAGAAGTATGATCAGGTGCGACGCCGCAGGGAGGCCGAATCAAAAACTCTATCGCTGGCGCCGATTGTTGAGGCCCGCGAGAAACGCACTCCCATAGAGTGGTCGGATTACACTCCTCCCGTGCCGGCCAGGCCCGGAATCCATGTAATGGACTCGATCCCGATAAAGGAGCTGATTGACTATATCGATTGGACTCCTTTCTTCCAAGTGTGGGAACTCCCAGGTCGCTTCCCCCGGATTTTCGATTACGAGGATGTCGGGAAACACGCGCGGGAGTTGTATGACAACGCCCACAGCCTGCTTGAGCCAATCTCCCGCGATGGCCTTCTGCAAGTACGGGCTGTATTCGGTCTGTTTCCGGCTAATGCCACTGGTGATGACGTTGTGCTCTATTCCGCAGATGACCGCAGCCAGGTTCGGATGACACTGCATCACCTTCGTCAGCAAAGGGTTCAGCAGGGACGTCGTCACTACTCCTGCCTGAGCGATTTCATTGCGCCGGCTGACAGCGACAAACGGGACTACCTCGGCGCCTTCGCGGTCTCAGCCGGTTTCGGAGCCGAAGAGCTCGCCAAATCCTATGAGGATGAAGCCGACGATTATCACAGCATAATGGTCAAGGCCCTGGCCGATCGCCTGGCGGAGGCCGCAGCGGAGTGGCTGCACCGGCTGGTCCGGGTGGAACACTGGGGCTACGCTCCGGATGAGAACCTGGCACGTCAGGACTTGATCGCCGAGAAGTACCAGGGCATTCGCCCGGCCCCGGGTTACCCGGCGTGCCCCGACCACACGGAGAAGCGTCTCCTGTGGCGATTGCTTGAGGTCAAGAAGAAAGTCGGAATCGGGCTGACCGATTCGTGTGCGATGAGGCCCGGGTCCTCGGTGTCCGGCTGGTACTTCTCACATCCCAGGTCGGCCTACTTCTCGGTGGGCAGGATTGGACAAGACCAAGTATCCGACTACGCCCGGCGCAAGGGCATCCCGATGAGGGAAGTGGAGCGCTGGCTGGACGCCAATCTCGGTTACGACCCTGGCCGCGAGAAGCCCAGCGTATCCAATTAACATGACTCACGGAGAACCCACAGCATGTTTGTAACCGAGCATCTGGATCGCGCCACCGAGACACTCTTCAGCTACGAGATCATCCCGCCTCCCAGGGGTCGAAGCGCCCGCAATATACTGGATGTCGTGGAGCGCCTGATCCCTTACCAGCCTCCTTTCATCGACGTGACCTCGCACGGAGCAATCGCTGAATACGACACACTGGAGGACGGCACAATCCGTCGCATCATCCGCCAGAAGCGTCCCGGTACTATCTCCATCTGCGGCATCATTCAGAACCGCTACAATATCGATACCGTCCCGCATCTGTTGTGTCGTGGTTTCACGCGTGAGGAGACCGAGGATGCCATGATCGAACTGGCCTTTCTCGGCATACACAATGTGCTTGCGGTTCGTGGCGATGAGACTAACTATGACAAACCGCTGGGCGAAGGGCGGACGGCCAATCCCTTTAGCAGTGATCTTGTGGAGCAGCTGGCGGCCCTGAGAGAGGGACGTTATCTCGAAGATATTGCCAACTCGGAACCCATCGATGTGTGCATCGGTGTCGGGGCATATCCGGAAAAGCACAGCGAAGCCCCCAACCTCAAGACCGATCTGAGCTACCTGAAGAAGAAGGTGGATGCGGGCGCGGACTACATCGTAACCCAGATGTTCTTCGACAACCGGGTGTTCTTCGACTTCGTCCAGGCCTGCCGCGACATCGGGATAACCGTTCCCATCATCCCTGGATTGAAGGTGGTCCATAGCCGTCGTCACCTTACTATGCTTCCCAGGACTTTCCATGTCAGCTTGCCCGATGATCTGGTCGATCGTATCTCCGAGGAGCCAAAGCACGCCCGACGTATCGGCGTGGACTGGGCGGTGCATCAGGCGGAGGAGTTGATCTCATCCGGTGTGCCCTGCATTCACTTCTTCGTAGTCAACGACGTTGCGTCGGTCACCAGAGTCGTCGAGCGGTTGAGATAGCCTAAAACTGCCGTCGCAGGTTATCCGGCTTGTCGCGATCAGGGTCGCGCGACACCCAGAGGCTGGTGTCGTCGTCGCAGGCGCGGCTGCGCATCGTCTCATGGCCCGCCAGGCGACGTATCAGCCCCAAGGGAGTAATGACAAGGTAGAATACGAGGCTCAGCAGGATGCGGGTCATGACCCATCCCAGCGTGAGGGCCGGGGCCATCCACACTCGATAGAGTGGCTTCAGTATACGCGGCACGAAGCCGGCCAGCCATAGCACAAAGCCGCCCACGTACATGATTTCGGCGCCATAGGGACGATTCAGGTACCAGACTACGCCGCCCGTAACGGCAATGGCCGCTCCGATCGTGATGCCGAACCGCCGAAGCGAACGCTGGTCAGCGGGCAGATTACGGAGGTCTTCAGACAGGCTCATGCCTCACCTCCCGGGCGTGTCGATGGCAGAGACTCTCTCCGGATGAGCAGGTTGCCCAGTATCAGACAGTCCATCCCGGTTCTCTCAAAGCAGGCCAGGGCATCCCGGGGCGAGCAGACTATCGGCTCTCCACGCACGTTAAAGGATGTATTGACAATCACCGGACAGCCGTGCCGTTGCTTCATGGTTACCAAGAGGCGATGAAAGCGCGGGTTGGTAGCCACATCCACTGTCTGAACACGCGATGAGCAGTCGACATGGGTTACGGCAGGGATCTCAGAACGTATGACATTGAGCCGATCCAGGCCGGTGCGGTCTCTGTCCTTCGGGCTGAGGGTGAGCTGTCGGTCCTCCTTCACCGCTGCTGTTAGGAGCATATAGGGCGAGGGGCAATCGAGATCGAAATAATCGGCGGCATCCTCAATGGTAACAGCCGGCGCGAATGGTCTGAAGCCCTCGCGGAACTTTATCTTCTGGTTGATAAGGTTCTGCATCTCGGGCGACCGAGCATCGGCCAGAATCGATCTGTTACCCAGTGCTCGGGGGCCGAATTCCATCCGCCCCTGAAACCACCCGACGACTTTTCCTGCGGCAATGAGGTCAGCTGTGCATGCGAACAACTCGCGGTCGGATAACCGCTGATACTCGATGGCACGGCCTTGCAGCCACTCAATGATCGTACTCTCGGTATACTCCGGACCCAACAATGAGCCGCGCTGAGCACGGCCATCCTTATCGACTGTTCGCGCTCTGTCCATATAGTGGTGCCATGCCAGGAGAGCCGCGCCGATCGCGCCGCCGGCGTCTCCGGAAGCGGGCTGTATCCAAATGCTGTCAAAGGGCCCGTTGTCGAGCAGCTTGCGGTTGGCCACGCAATTCAAAGCCACTCCGCCCGCGAGACAGAGCTGTCTCTGGCCTGTTTGCGCATGCACATGGTGCGCCATCCGCAGCATGACTTCTTCGGTCACCGCCTGCACCGACGCCGCCAGGTCCAGCTCGCGCTGCGTGAGTTGACTCTCGGGACGACGCGGAGGGCCACCGAAAAGTGATGCGAAGCGGTTGTTGGTCATTCGCAGCCCGGCTGGAAAGGCGAAGTAGTCAAGATTGAGGAGCAGCGAGCCATCGTCCCTGACATCGAGCAGTTTGTCCATTATCAGATCGCGGTACGCCGGAGTGCCGTAGGGGGCCAGACCCATCAATTTGTATTCGCCGGAGTTGACGCGAAAGCCGCAAAAGTACGTGAAGGCGGAGTAGAGCAATCCGAGAGAATGGGGGAAATGCATCTCAGCCTGGAGGGAGACTCGGTGTCCGTCACCGACTCCATAGGACGCAGTTGCCCACTCGCCGACGCCGTCGACAGTGAGAATGCCGGCGCGTTCGAATGGAGATGGATAGAAGGCCGATGCGGCATGCGACTGATGGTGTTCGCAGAAGAGTATTTCGCCCTCGAATTCTTCGACTTGTGAGCGTATCAATGCCTTGGTCCAGAACTTCTGCTTTAGCCACAAGGGCATGGCCTTGATGAAAGACCGCCAACCCAGGGGAGCGAAGTCAACGTAGGTCTGGAGAATCCGCTCGAATTTCAAAAAGGGCTTATCGTAGAATGCGATCAGGGTCAGTTCGCGTGCGGTGATACCTCCCTGTCCCAGGCAGTAATCGATGGCGTCGGATGGAAAGCGCGGGTCATGCTTGACTCGGCTGAAGCGTTCCTGCTGAGCCGCAGCCAATATCTCGCCGTTGCGTATCAGGCAGGCCGCGCTGTCGTGGTAAAACGCCGAAATGCCCAGTATGTAGTTGACATCACTCACCAATCATCGCCGTGTCTAATCGCGGTCGAGCCGCAGATTCGGAACTGAAGATGGCTTCATTATACCGATTGCAACAAGCCTTTTCTCCGGAACCGCAGCAGTTTAGAGATTTATGTTGTGTTGCCGCGGTCCGCTTGATTAAATGATTGATTAGCTGGTGTGCTTGCTATGAAAGACTATCGCTGTTACCAACGCCGGATCATCGTTACGGGCGGCGCCGGGTTTATCGGCTCCAATCTGCTTCTGTACATGGTTCCCGCCTATCAGGATTATCTGTTTATCAATGCCGATGCCCTCACCTACGCGGGCAACCTGACCAATCTGCGGGCGGTCGAAGATGCCCCGAATTATGTCTTCGAGCGCCTCGATATCCGCGATCGACCGGCTGTTGAAGAGTGTTTCAGCAAGTACGCCGTCAACTCGGTGATTCACCTTGCCGCTGAATCGCACGTCGATCGTTCGATCGACAGCCCCGGCGAGTTCATACAGACCAACATTGTCGGCACATTCAATCTGTTGCAGGCGGCGCGACGTCATGATTCACAAGCGTCCTTCCGATTTCACCATGTATCGACCGACGAAGTCTATGGTTCCCTCGGTGACGATGAGTACTTCACCGAGGAGACGGCCTACGCCCCCAGTTCGCCTTACTCCGCATCAAAGGCCTCCAGCGATCATCTCGTAAGAGCCTGGCACAAGACATTCTTCCTGGATGTCGTCACAACCAACTGCTCCAACAACTATGGTCCGTATCAGTTTCCCGAGAAGCTCATCCCGCTGATCATTCGCAATGCCTGCCGCGGCGAAAGACTGCCGGTTTACGGCGACGGGCGGAATGTCAGAGACTGGCTCTATGTCGAGGACCACTGCCGTGCGTTGGATTTGGTGTTCCATCGCGGCGTTTCGGGCCGGACCTACAACATTGGCGGCCACAATGAGATTCAGAATATCGAATTGGTCCGCCTGATATGCCGGATTCTCGATGAACGGCTGGGCGGCGGCCCACGAGAAGAGCTGATAGAGTTTGTCACTGATCGTCCGGGCCACGACCGGCGATACGCCATCGATGCTTCTCGCATTGCGAAAGAACTGGGCTGGACACCGAGTGTCAGCTTCGACGAGGGCCTCCGCCGCACTGTCGAGTGGTATCTTAACAACGATGCCTGGATGGAGCTATGCACCAGTGGTGATTACCAGAGATACTATGATCGTATGTACCGCAACCGATAGGACGATTGACCATGCCTGAGCTACTGAGAAAGGGGATTATTCTGGCCGGAGGAAGCGGTACACGGCTCCATCCCGCTACGCGTGTTGTCTGCAAGCAGCTCCTGCCGATCTACGACAAGCCGATGGTCTATTATCCGCTGTCCACGCTGATGCTTTTGGGCATATCGGAGATCCTCGTGATCTCCACGCCCGAGGATACTCCCCGGTTCAAGGCGCTGCTGGGTGACGGCTCTTCGCTGGGGCTCAGTATCCGCTATCAGGTTCAGCCGGAACCGACCGGTATTGCACAGGCCTTCATACTGGGCGAGGAGTTCATTGACGGCAGCCCGGTGGCGCTCGTTCTTGGCGACAACATCTTCTACGGCGCCTACAATTTCCTGCGAGAAGCGAGGGATTTCAATGAGGGTGCGGTCGTTTTCGGGTATTACGTACGAGATCCACAGCGCTACGGAGTGGTTGCATTTGATCGAGCTGGGCGAGCTCTCTCGATCGAGGAAAAACCGGCCAGGCCCAAATCCAATTACGCGGTCACGGGACTGTACCTCTACGACAGCCAGGTGGTGGACATCGCCAGGTCACTCAAACCATCGGCGCGGGGCGAGCTCGAGATAACGGATGTCAACAATGTCTATCTCCAGCAGGGTAAGTTACGGGTCGTACGTCTCGGACGCGGCATCGCGTGGCTGGATACTGGTACACACGACTCCATGCTGGAGGCATCCAATTTCATAGCAACCATCGAGAAGCGGCAGGGTCAGAAGATTGCATGCGTCGAGGAGGTCGCCTATCGTATGCGGTTCATCAACAGAGAGCAGATACAAACGCTGCTGAGTGACCTCACCGATAACAGCTACCGCAAGTACCTGGCTGACGTTGTGCGCGAGGTTGACGGTGGCCAAGGATAGGATTCTTATCACGGGTTGCCGCGGCCAGCTGGGAAGCGATCTGGTCGATCACCTAAGAGCGACCGCCGACGTGATCGGGGTCGATTTCGATGACTTCGACATCACTGATCGCCAGGCAGTAAACGACGCCTGGGCCTGCCACCGGCCCACCATAGTCCTGCATGCGGCCGCGTATACCGATGTTGACGGCTGCGAGGACAACCGCCTGACAGCCATGAGTGTGAACGGCGAGGGTTCGGCCAATGTCGCCATGGCCTGTATGCACCACAAGGCCAGGCTGATCTACTACTCCACCGATTACGTATTCGACGGCGCCGCCGGTCATCCCTATGCCGAGAATGCGGCTACCGGCCCGCGGACCGTCTACGGACAGAGCAAACTGGCCGGGGAGCAGGCGGTCGCGGCGGCTTCAGAAGATAATATCATCATGCGAATAGCGTGGCTTTACGGTCGCCACGGTAGAAACTTCGTCAAGACCATGATGCGTCTCGGCAAGGAGCAGTTGAGGGGCGATCGCGGAACGCTGCGCGTCGTTGACGATCAGCTCGGCAATCCGACCTGGACGACGGAGGTCGCGCGTCAGACCGAGGCGCTGCTCAAGTCCGACATAAGTGGAGTTGTCCATGCTACCTCCGAGGGCGTTACGACCTGGTACGGTTTCGCCCGGGAGATCTTCCGATTGGCCGGGATGTCCGTTGATCTTGTTCCGTGCGCTACCAGTGAGTATCCGCGTCCGGCGCAACGCCCGAGCTACTCGGCTCTGGCCAACCAGCGCCTCAGGCAGTACGACTTGATGGTGATGCAGCCGTGGGACCAGGCCCTGGCGGAATTCATGAACCGACATTCAAAGGCGCTTCTCGATGAACTGTGATATCGAAGGCGTGGTGATTCGTGCTCTGAAACGTCACGAGGACCATCGCGGCTGGCTGGTCGAGGTGTTTCGTCATGACGAGCTGGAGGACGAATTCCATCCCGCGATGAGCTATGTGTCGATGACCCGCCCCGGCATCGTCCGCGGTCCCCATGAACACCGCGATCAGGCCGACTTGTTCGCTTTCGTCGGGCCATCGACGTTTCGTCTTTGGCTTTGGGATAATCGTCCTAACTCGCCCACTTTCAGGACGCGATACGTTCTTGATGCCGGGGAGGAGGCCCCCACTATGGCTGTGGTTCCGGCGGGCGTCGTTCACGCCTATAAAAATGTTGGCAAGGTCGACGGGCTTGTGTTCAATGCCCCCAATCGCTTGTTTATGGGTCCGGATAAGAGCCAGGTTGTCGACGAAATCCGTTACGAGGACAAGCCGGACTCTCCTTTTCAGTTGTTCGAGTGAGCGGCGCCGGCCGGGAAAAGCCTGCCGCTACTGTTGGGAACTTCATTCCCTGATTCCGCCGAACATGGTGGTGGGAGACAATCTACGCGACAGCATAATCCGTTGTCCTGCTTGCTGGTAGCGCAATCGCTGCCTGTTCGGCACGCTCCTTGATTACCGTCCTAACAGATTGAAGGAAACAGGTCCCTCGCGAGACCAACATTGCGAGCGGTCCAGGCAAGGAGCAAGGAAGCTTACCATGCTGTCAGGCAAATCTGTTCTGGTGACCGGTGGTACCGGCTCGTTCGGCAAGGAATTCGTCAAGACTCTGCTTTTTCGCTATCCCCGCATTCGGCGTCTGATTGTCTATTCCCGCGATGAGCTCAAGCAGTTCGAAATGAGTCAGGCGTTTCCCGATACGAAGTATCCCCCAATGCGGTACTTCATCGGCGACGTTCGCGACAGAGAGCGGCTGTACCGGGCGATGAGGAACGTCGACGTGGTCGTGCACGCCGCCGCGCTCAAGCAGGTTCCCGCCTGCGAGTACAATCCGTTCGAGGCTATCAAGACTAACGTACTGGGCGCCCAGAATGTAATCGAATGCGCTATCGATCGCGATGTTCAGAGAGTGGTGGCTCTCTCCACCGACAAGGCGGCTGCGCCGATCAACCTCTATGGCGCCACCAAGCTCTGCTCCGACAAGCTATTCGTATCGGCCAACAACTTCTCCGGGAAGGCCGACATGAAGTTCTCGGTTGTGCGGTACGGCAACGTCATGGGCAGCCGCGGAAGTGTGATTCCGTTCTTTATGAAGCAGCGAGAAACCGGCTGCGTACCGATCACCGACGAGCGCATGACTCGTTTCAACATCACCCTGCAGGATGGGGTTGACCTGGTCCTGTATGCCCTGGCCCATATGTGGGGCGGTGAGATATTTGTCCCCAAAATTCCCAGTTATCGGATTACAGACCTGGCTGAAGCCATCGCCCCTGACTGCGAGCGCAGGATCGTCGGAATACGTCCAGGTGAGAAGCTGCACGAGGAAATGATCACCGAAACTGATGCCATCAATTCACTGGAATTCGAGAAGCACTTCGTCATCCTGCCTTCAATGCCGACCTGGGATGTGGATGGTTACATGCAGGCCAACGAAGGCACATACTGCCGGCCCGGCTTCTCATACAACAGCGGTGCGAATGACGAGTGGCTTTCCGTCGCTGATTTGCGTCACCTCATAAGGGAGTACGTGGATTCAACCTTCACTGTAGCCGCGCCGGGCCCACCCCGGGAAGGACGTCACCGTCTGACGATCAAGGGTATGCGGCGTGATTTAGAACGTGTAGTGGACCGACCGGCCGATCGACTAACGGAGGCGGCAGTCTCCTGAATTTCAGCAACCGGAGTTTGACGACATGGAAGTCGTTACAAAAGCCAGCTCTTTGACTGATCCGAAGTTCCTTCCATATGGACGCCAGGATATTACAGAAGACGATATTCGGGCAGTAGTCAGTGTACTACGTTCCGAGTGGTTGACCCAGGGAGACACCGGTCCGGCCTTTGAAAGGGCTCTGGCGGCGCGTGTCTGTGCGGGTCATGCCGTTGCCTGCGCCAACGGCACCGCCGCCCTCCATCTTTCGCTCCTGGCCCTGGGTGTGGGTGCCGACGACGTGGTCGTGACGTCCGCCAACAGCTTCCTGGCCAGTGCGAATTGCGCCCGCTACGTGGGAGCGGAGGTCAGGTTTGCCGATATCGATCCCGAGACCGGCAATGTATCCGTGCCGAGCCTCGGCCGCCTGCTGACAGAAGACCGCGCGCATCGCATCAAGGCCGTTATCCCGGTTCACTTCGCCGGTCAGCCGGCCGATTTGCCCCATATTTATATGATGGCCAAAGACCACGGAGCCCGAGTTGTCTCAGATGCCTGTCACGCCATCGGAGCGGAATACCGAGCCGGCGACGCCATTCATCGAATCGGCGACGGCCTCCACTCTGACCTGACTGTCTTCTCGTTCCATCCGGTGAAACACGTCGCCATGGGTGAAGGCGGGGCGGTCACCACCAATGACGGCGAACTCGCCGCGCGTCTGCGTCTATATCGCAACCACGGCATGCAGAAGGACGATCTGCAACTGGATGATCTGGCCCTCGCCGGCGACGGCCGGGTCAATCCCTGGTACTATGAAATGCATCGGCTCGGCTACAACTACCGCCTTACCGATATTCAGGCAGCGCTGGGTCTGAGCCAGTTGAAGCGACTGGATTGGTCACTGCAGCGACGGTCCGAGATCGCCTGCCTTTACGATGACCTGATTCAAAGGCATTTCCCGGACGGCTCGGTGCGCCCCCTGCAATTGCGACGCGGTCGAACGCATGCTTACCACTTGTTTGTCGTCGCCGTTGACTTCGCTCGGTTCGGGGTCGATCGCGCCACCCTGATGAACTCGCTTCGCTCCAGACGAATCGGCACGCAGGTGCACTACATACCGCTGCCGTACCAGCCTTACTACCGATCACTCTATGGGCTGCGACGAGAGAATTACCCGGGCGCTGCGGCCTATTATGCTCGCTGTCTGAGTCTGCCGATGTACCCGACCCTGACCGAGGCCGACGTTGAACGGGTAATAGATGCACTGGCTAACGTTCTAACGAAGGGCAGGAACGAATGACCCATTCCTCCCCTGCTGTCTGCCGCCTGGGGCTTGGGACTGTCCAGTTCGGTCTCGACTACGGCATCGCCAACCCGGACGGTCAAGTGCCTCTTGGGGAGGCGGCGAGAATCCTGAACCTGGCCGCGACCAGCGGAATCAGCCTGCTGGACACGGCGCACCTCTACGGCGACAGCGAGGAATTGCTTGGCCGTATCCTGCCGCCAGACCATCCGTTCTGGATCGTCACCAAAACGGTCAAGATCCCGTCCGGCAGGGTGGCAAGGGACGACATCAAGCTGGTGGTCGATTCGTTCCGGCGGTCGCTCGAGAGGTTGCAGCAGCCCTCGGTGCACGGCTTGCTGGTCCATGATGCCGATGATCTGCTCAAGCCAGGCGGTGAAGAGCTGGCGGAGATGCTCCTCACGCTGCGGGCTCTTGGACTGGTCAGCTCGGTCGGAGTGTCGGTATACACAGCTGAGCAGATAGATCGCACTATGGAAATTATGGTTCCGGATATCGTCCAGTTGCCGATGAATGTTCTCGACCAGCGGCTGCCGGACGCCGGGTATCTCACTCACCTGCACGACGCAGGAGTCGAGATTCATGTCCGATCAGTCTTTCTTCAGGGGCTGCTGCTGATGTCTCCGGAGGAACTCAACGGACACTTCGAACCAATCGCAGGCCATCTCCGCCGGTACCGTGCAGCCTTGAACGAATCCGGCCTCACCGCATTGCAGGCCGCCCTACAGTTTGTCCTGCAGTGTCCGGAAGTCTCTCGAGTCATCGTCGGAGTCTGCAATCAGGAACAGCTCAAACAGATCATTGCTGCCGCGTCGGAGAGCTCAGGTTCGTTCGACTACGCTTCATGGCGTATCGAGGAACCACGATTCATCGATCCGTCGCTCTGGCAGTTCACTCGGCCACAACCGACCACTTGACCAGGAGTTCGATATGATTCTCGCCATCGTTCAGGCCCGCGTCTCCTCATCCCGTCTTCCCGGTAAGGTGCTGCTGCCGATTCTCGGCAAGCCAATGCTTCAATTGCATCTCGAACGATTGAGCCGCATGAATCTCGCTGATGAGCTGATTGTCGCTACCAGTGATGAGGTCAGCGACGAACCGATTGCCGGATTGTGCCACAAACTGGACGTGCCATGTTACCGCGGCAGCCTTGAGGACGTACTCGATCGCTTCTACCAGGCCGCCAGGGGGTATCAGCCCGCGCACGTGGTGCGCCTCACTGGTGATTGCCCGGTAGCCGACCCCGACCTGATCGACGACATCGTCAGTTACCACCTGGATGGCGGCTATGATTACACCTCCAATACCATCAAACCCACCTATCCCGACGGCCTCGACGCCGAGGTCATTCGCTTCGAGTGCTTGGAAGCTGCCTGGCGAGAGGCCGAACTGCCGTCCCAGCGAGAACATGTGACACCATATATTTGGTCGCAACCGAGTCGTTTCAAACTTGCGAACCATGAAAACGATGAAGACCTTTCGGACCTACGATGGACCGTGGATGAGCCCGAGGATTATGAGTTGATCAAGGTGATTTATCAGCATCTGTATCAGGTTAAGCCGAACTTCGACCGATACGATGTTTTTGATCTTCTGGAAGGACGACCGGAGTTGAGACAAGTGAATCAAGCCTTCGAACGAAATGAGGGCCTGGCCAAATCGCTGGAGCTGGATAGGCGGGAGGCAGGGAATGCCTGACACGATACTCGACAAGACTACGGGCCGGCGTGGAGTACAGTTGCAGGACAGGGGAAAGAAGATCATTCCGGGCCTGACCCAACTCCTGTCCAAGCGCCCCGATCAGTTCTCGTCCGGCCTTTGGCCGGGCTACTATTCGCGTGCCAGGGGGGCACGGGTGTGGGATCTGGATGGCAACGAGTACCTTGATATGAGCATCTCCGGTATTGGCGCCAACGTTCTCGGATATGCTGACCAGGATGTTGACAGCGCGGTTCGTGAGGCCATAGATAACGGCGTTAGTTGCTCTCTGAACTGTCCGGAAGAGGTCGAACTTGCGGAGCTCCTTATAGATCTGCATCCATGGGCGGATATGGTCCGCTACAGTCGGACCGGTGGAGAAGCCATGGCAATGGCGGTACGCCTGGCCCGAGCCGCAACCGGTCGCGACAAGATAGCCTTCTGTGGTTATCATGGTTGGCATGACTGGTATCTGGCGGCCAACCTTGGTACCGAGAACGCTCTCGGCGAGCATCTGCTGCCCGGTCTTGAGCCGACCGGAGTACCGCGGGGTCTCTCCGGCACTGCTCTACCGTTCCGCTACAATCATCTGGAGGATCTCGAAAAGATAATTTCCGAGCAAGGTTCAGAATTGGCCGCGGTCGTTACCGAGCCAGTACGGAGTGAATGGCCCGCAGAGGGTTTCCTCGCAAGAGCTGCGGACATTGCTCGCAAGGCCGGAGCGGCTTTCATTATCGATGAAGTCTCGGCGGGCTTCCGCCTCAATACGGGCGGTTCACATCTAGTTCTTGGAGTCGAGCCTGATGTCGCCGTCTTCAGCAAGGCTCTCGGTAACGGTTATGCCATTGCCGCAGTTATCGGACGAACCGCGATAATGGAGGCGAGTCAACGTAGTTTCATTTCCTCGACCAACTGGACCGAGCGCATCGGCCCCGCTGCGGCCCTTGCCACCGTGAAGAAACACCGGCAAATGGATGTCGCCAAGCATCTGGTCGAAGTTGGCCGGACAGTGCAAGAGGGCTGGAAATCGGCAGCCGAAACGCACGACTTACCAATCCACGTTAGCGGTATCGAGCCTCTGAGTCACTTCGTTTTCGAGTGTGACGAATGGTTGTCAATGAAAGCTCTGTTTGTGCAGGAGATGATGCAGCGTGGTATCCTGGCCAGCAATCTCTGCTATGCCATGTATGCGCACACGCCCCAGAATGTCGAACGCTATTTGAATGCCGTGGATGAGGTTTTTGGGGTGGTTAGCGATGCATGGCGTGTCGGTGACACCGAATCGAGACTCATTGGCAAACCGGCGGTGGCCGGGTTCAGGAGGCTGGCATAACATGCCCGTGATTATTCGCACAGATGCCTCGATCCAGATCGGCAGTGGGCACGTGATGCGTTGCCTGACGCTGGCCGGGGCTCTTGCAGACCGGGGCGACGACATCGTTTTCGTCTGTCGCGAGCATCCGGGAAACCTAATCGATCGTATCAGACAAACCGGATATCGGGTCCTCTGCCTGCCATATTGCCGGGACATGGTCGCCGATCACTACCCGGATGAGTATGCGCAATGGCTGGTGGTCGACCAGAAGATCGACGCGGTCGAGACCCTGGCGGCGCTTCAATCTGAATGTCTGGAAGCCGACACACTGATAGTAGATCACTACGGCCTCGATCATCTATGGGAGGGATACCTCCGTCCGCATGCAGGCCGCCTCATGGTCATTGACGATCTGGCGAACCGTCGGCACGATTGCGATGCGCTTCTGGATCAGAATTACCACACCGACATGCAGGGGCGCTATAATGGTCTTGTCCCTCGACATTGCGATATGATACTGGGTCCCGAATATGCCCTTCTGCGCCCGGAATTCGGATCCGTGTCTCCCTCGACGAGGAGCAACGATTCCTCTGTGCGCATATTTGTGTACTTTGGGGCCGTGGACCCAACCGGTGAAACGCTCAAGACTCTGGCGGCACTCGAGTCTTTGCCGGCCGGCCGATGGACCGCCGATGTGGTCATAGGGAAGGCCAACCCCTTACGGAACGAGATTCTGGAGCGCGCTTCTCGTCTGCGCGGCATTACGGTTCACACAGAAGTTCCCGATATCGCCCGCCTCATGGCGCGGGCCGACTTTGCCGTCGGCGCCGGCGGCACAACCACCTGGGAGCGCTGTTGTCTCGGTCTGCCCACCATAGTCGTCGCGGTCGCGGACAACCAGATTCCAATTGCTCAGTCAGTAGACCGGTATGGCGCGGCGACTTTCCTCGGTCACGCGAACGCGGTCAGCATTGAAGACCTTCGAGAGGCTATCGAACGAATGGCTACGGATTCGGCGATGCGGGCCCGGATTTCGGAACGCGCCCTGAGGCTGGTTGATGGCAAGGGGGCCAAGAGGGTGGCCGCCGCTTTCAAGGAAAGCGATCGGGTGGAGGGGGTGACCGCATGAAGATTCTGTACTTGGGACCACGACGCGAGCACATGATCGAGTTCCTGCGAAGGCAGAACGATGAAGTAGTCCACACCGAAAAGCGAATCAGTGCCCGATCAAAGATTCTGCGAGATGTAGATTTCATTGTCAGTTACGGGTATCAGTACCTAATCCGCGAGGAGATTCTGCAGCGGTTTCCCCGCAAGGTGGTGAACCTCCACATATCCTTGCTTCCCTACAATCGTGGCAAGGACCCCAATCTGTGGAGCTTTCTCGAGGATACACCGAAGGGTGTGACTATCCACTACATTGATCCGGGAATCGACACCGGAGACATCCTGGCTCAGAGCGAATTGACCTTCGCTGACACCGAGACACTTCGCACAACCTATGCGAAGTTGTCAGCCACAATAGAGAGTCTGTTTATGAAGATATGGCCGCAAGTTCGGATCGGCCGGCATCCGTGCTCCCCCCAACCCAGGGGTGGCACCTTCCATTACGCCCGTGATATCAAGCAAGTCGAGCACCTGCTCACCGAGGGCTGGGATACCCCGGTACGGGAACTGATCGGACGCTGTCAGCAAGAAACGCTTGATGCCGGCGGCGTCTCGGAGGACTCTACCTGATGACGTATGTTGTTGCCACTAGCCGGCCCTGGCATGAAGGTATGGCCTCGCGCTTATCAGAAGCGACGGGAGAGGAGTTCGTGCTGATCCGCAAGCGCCGGGAATTCAAAATGGAGATTCTCAGGCGTTTAAGCCCGAAGTACATCTTCTTTCCACACTGGTCCTACATCATCCCGGAGGAGATCTACTCGAACTTCGAGTGCATTGTATTCCACATGACAGATCTGCCCTTCGGTCGCGGTGGCAGCCCGCTGCAGAACCTCATAGCACGAGGCATCAGCGAGACCAGGATGACGGCCCTTCGCTGTGCCGAAGAGCTGGATGCCGGTCCTGTCTACATGAAGGAGCCACTTTCCCTCCAGGGTAGCGCTGAGGAAATCTACATCCGTGGGGGACGCCTGGTTGAGGATATGATTAAGAAGATCATTCAAGAAAACCCGCAGCCGGAGCCTCAAAGCGGAAAGGTCGTTTGCTTCAGGCGGCGTCGCCCAGAGCAAAGCCGGATTGATGATGTCGAGACCCTTAATCAGCTCTTTGACCATATTCGGATGCTTGATGCCGAGGGCTATCCCCAGGCCTTTTTGGAGGCGGGACCGTTCCGTTTCGAGTTTTCGCGGGCCGCGAGAAGGGATGGACGTATTGTCGCGGATGTGACAATCACGGAGACTGGCGATGCCTCCTAGGATACTGGTCATAGCCGCTCACCCTGACGACGAGGTCCTGGGATGCGGCGGAACGATAGCTCGCCATGCTGGTCGGGGTGATGAAGTGCATGTGGCCATCATGGCTGAGGGCATTACAAGTCGCGATGCACAACGAGATCGCGAAGCTCGCGGAGGCGAACTGAGCGCCCTGGCCCAGGCCGCCCGCGAGGCGAATCGTAAACTGGGCGTTGCCAATGTCACGTTGGGTACGCTTCCCGACAACCGTATGGACTCTCTGCCTCGGCTGGATGTGATCAAACGACTCGAACAGGTGTTTGCGGAAGTTGAGCCGGACATTGTCTACACGCATCACTGCGGTGATGTAAATATAGACCATCGTCGTCTTCACGAGGCCGTCGTGACTGCCTGTCGTCCCATGCCTGGCGCCCGGGTTGTTCGCGAGCTGCTATTCTTCGAAGTTGCTTCCAGCACTGAGTGGCAACCGCCCGGCTCAGCGACGCCCTTTGTCCCGAATTGGTTTGTCGACATTTCCCATACCCTCGAAGTAAAGCTGGAAGCTCTTCGGATATACGAATCCGAGATGCGGCCATGGCCGCACGCCCGTTCCATTGATGCGGTAACTCACCAGGCTCGCTGGAGGGGCGCCACCATCGGCGTAGAGGCCGCCGAGGCCTTCGTGTTGGGACGGCGCCTGTGGTTGCAAGGAGGAAAAGAACAATGAGAGAAATCACGTTGGGCTCACGTACTGTCGGATCGGGTCATCCGCCACTAATAATTGCCGAGATGTCCGGCAACCACAATCAGTCACTCGATCGGGCCCTCGAGATAGTTGACGCCGCGGCCGCCGCCGGTGCGCACGGGCTCAAGATTCAGACCTACACGGCCGACACGATCACGATCGACTCCGATCTTCCGGACTTCAAGATTACGGACGAAGGGAGTCTGTGGTCCGGGGACACGCTGCACGCACTATACAATAAGGCCTATACTCCCTGGGATTGGCACCGGCCGATTCTCGATCGGTGTCATGATCTTGGTATGATCGGATTCAGCACGCCGTTCGACCATACGGCTGTTGACTTTCTTGAGGAATTGGATGTGCCGTGCTATAAGATCGCATCCTTCGAGATTGTGGACCTGCCGCTTATACGCAAGGTGGCCTCCACCGGGAAGCCCATGATTATATCTACGGGCATGGCTACGGTCTCCGAATTGGACGAAGCTGTCAGAGCTGCTCGGGAAGCCGGCTGCGAAGAGATTGTCCTGCTCAAATGCACCAGCAGCTATCCGGCCAGTCCGAAAGATACGAATATCAGAACCATAGGTCATATGAAAGACCTCTTCGATGTCCAGGTTGGCCTGTCTGACCACACGCTGGGTATCGGGGTAGCTCTGGCTGCGACGGCTCTGGGCGCAACGGTAATAGAGAAGCACTTCACGTTAGATCGCGCCGAAGGTGGAGTGGACGCCGCTTTTTCGCTGGAGCCCGACGAGATGAAGCTGTTGGTCGAGGAGACGCAGCGCGCCTGGCAGTCCCTGGGAACAGTCAGGTATGGCGTGTCAGGTCGGCATGAAAAGCGCTCACTCGTTTTCCGCCGCAGCCTCTATATTACCGAGGATGTTCGGGCGGGAGAACCCTTGACCTCGGATAACCTCCGCTCGATCCGCCCCGGCTTCGGATTGCCTCCCAAGCACTATCAGGACTTGATAGGCAAGAGAGTTAGACGTGATGTCCAGCGTGGTACCGCCATGAGCTGGGACATTCTGGAATGAGCTTATCCTGGCGACGGAACCAGGATATCACAGAACTGCGGTGACGAAGAATGCCCATTGCGATCATAATCGCGTCCCTCCTTTCTCTGGCGCTTGCCTACTGGCTGGCCGTCCGCCAGGATCGCTCGTTTGTGAACGTGCTTACGCCCGTGTACCTGACATTCGTCCCGGCGTACTACATTCTTGAGCTTGTCCACATCTACTATTTCGGATACAGCGCCACTACTGGCGCGTACGCATACGCGTACACGGCGTATGCCTTGAACTTCCTCGTTCTGGCCGTGGCCTATCGATACTTCCCCGCGGTCAGGGTTGGCCTGCCATTCAATGTGAACCCCCGTATCCGCTGGCTGCCCTATATTGTGCTCGCCGGATCGATTCTGGTGTACATGCCGATCCTGATCGAATTCTCTGATTTGATTCTATCACCCCGGGCGATCTACATGCGGACTCGAAGCGGGTATGGTCACATGTTCTTCGTGTCGACCGCGCTCACCTACGTTGCCTTCGTGCTAATACTCTTCAAGCAGCAGGGCTTCCGAGGGGAGAAGCTGCTGTTCTTCACCGCCTGTGTGGTGCTCTGCCTGATGCATGGCAGTAAGGGACAAGTGGTCATTCTTCTGTTAATCGCACTGATGTATCGCGTTCTTGTCTCCGGAAAGCGGATGAGCATGCTTCGTGGCCTTACTGCAGCCGTGGCGTTCGCGCTTGGCCTCGGCTCGATGTTCTATTTCTTCCAATGGCGCCATTCCGATAGTGCCGATGGTGTCTTCATGCTCATGTCGAGCTACGCAGACTATAATCGCAATGGCATGATGCTCATTGATGATCCCACTCTGGAACCGCAGTGCGGTCGGCTGACAGTCGAGCGGAATATCTACAGCCGAGTACCGCGAGTATTGTATCCGGCCAAACCCAAGGATTGGGGCACATTCTGGCTGGCCAAAAGGTACTACCCGGTCTGGTTCGAAAAGGAAACCGGAGCCCCATCGTTCGGCATAATGGGTGTTCCCTATGCCGATTTCGGCAAGTTCGCCATCCTTTACCTCGTGGCGTGGTCCGCAATAGGTGGCGTTCTGTTGAAAGTCTTTGTTGCGCGCCTCCGGGAATATCGATCACCTTGCGACTTCATCGTCGTGCTGTTCCTGTGCGGGGTCTCGATTATCCCTGGCACCGCAGGAGCGTATGTGCTGCCGGAGCACCTGGTTGCCGCTGGGGCTCTGGCCGTGATCCTGAGGTTCCGAGTTGGTATCACCAGCAGTGAAGCAGCACCGGTCGCCACCTAGCTAGCTATGAACCAGACTATGCCCAGCCCAGAACACATCCTGCTCGGTTTCTACCTCGGTATCGGAGATTTTCTGTCCGCCGTGCCGGTATTCCAGCGACTCAGAGAACTGGGCCATCGACTGACCATTGTAGCATCCCCGGTGAATTTGCAGATGGTCCCGTTGCTCAATATCGCGGATGACGAAGTTGACTGGATCCCCTTTCGCCAGTTCTCGCACCGTCATCCGGGCGACGCACTGAAGCTGCTTCAGCGCCTGTCTCACATCTCTCCCGACTTGGCGATAGTATCGCCGCACGCGGTGGGGAAGATGTCCAGCTGGAAGCTGCCACTGATGCTCAGGCTGCTTCGACTCTCAAGATGGCGTTCAGGCCGTGTGGTCGGGGGCGCTGGTCAGCGCATGTCTGCAGCGTTTGATGAGGCTGTTCCGGTGGACTTCACTCACGGACTCGTCGACCGCGAATGGGGCGTACAGCAGGCGACCGGCACCATCGCTGCGACCGATTCGCCCGACATGAGTATATTCCGCCCGGGAATCGTCGCACGGCAACCTGTCTACGATCTGGTTATTCATCCAGGGGCATCTCGAGACAACAAGAGGTGGCCGGTTTCCAGCTACGTCGAACTGTTTCATCGCTTGCAAGATCGAAGGCGGATCGCCTTTGTGGGATTGCCGTCTGAACTGAAGCCAATCCGGGATGCAATTGGTTTCTCGAGTCTCATTGATTGGATTTCCGGAGACCTGTCAGCCGCTATTCGTACAATGGCCGCCGCTCGACTAGTCCTTACGATGGACAGCGGATTCGCTCACGTGGCGGCGCTCCTGAACCGACGTCATATCGCGGTATTCGGATCAACTGACCCGAAGCTGTTTGCACCGCAAGGCGGCTCAACCCGAGTTCTTTACCGTCGCCGTCTGGATTGCCAACCGTGCAATGCACACCGATGTCCTCTGGAGGGCATTCCATGTATGAGGACCATCACGGCAGAGGAGGTGGCTGAGGAGGCGATCACATGGTTCGAGGCATCACAAGCTACCTGACTATTTCAGCGAGTATGACTCGTTGCGACTCTTTTTGTTGATGCCGATCTCAAGATTGCAGAAACTGATGGTCACACGCCGGGCAACCGCCAGCCCAACACTGCTGTCGTGGTTGGTCAGGAGTGAAAGATCGATGATCGGAGGTGCGGAACTGTGACACTTGCCATATTGAGAAGGCGGCTCAAGACCCGGTTGCCGCTCTTGTCATATGTCGCCGCCGGCGGGCGGTATCTTCGCGATATCAATCGCACGGTTGATCTCGTTGCCCGGATCGCCGATACCGCGGGGGCAGCCCCTCCGGAGTATTCGGCGGGCACTGTCGTCATCAACTCTGTGCGCACGTATATACCTGTGCAACTGGCCACCGAAGCAGCCCTCGCTCTCAAGCTACGCCAGCGGGGGTATCGAGCGGTGATGCTGTACGATGATGGATTACTCAAGCATCACGACACCCTGTCCATGACTGATTACTCTCCTTGGCAGACATACTACAACGTCCGCCGTCGGGTTTCGATAAAACTCCTTCAGCAGGTACCATCGATTGCAGGGATGCTTTTGCCGTATTCTCAACTCCTGCCCGACGTGGATATTAGCAGGGCCAGGGAGCAACTGGAGCGAAATGGCGGCCGTTTCGCAAAGATTGACACCCGACCATTCGTTCAGGATTCGCTGGTGCGCTTCTTCGTGTCAGTAGCCGACGATGCGCTGTTGAGCCGGGATCCCGATTACCAGCGTGCCAAAGAGATGTTCACGGACAATTGCCTGCTAAGTCTGAACGTGGCTCGCGAAGTTGTCAGCCGATTACAGCCGGATATCGTATTGTCCACTCACGGCATCTACACGACGTGGGGGCCTTTTGTGAAGTATGCGCAGACTCAGGGAATCAGAACCATTACTGTCGGCTGCAACGGTTTCCGCAACAACGCACTGGATCTATCCTGCGGCGGTATCGCCGCATCGAAAAGCGATGGGGGCTATTTCTCACACCTGGTCAGTGGTATAGATGCCGGCGAGATGCAAAAGGACGCCGTTCTCAGGTCTGCCGACGAATATATGCAAACCCGTTTCGGTGGGAGCGCCTCCGATGTGGCCAGGGTGATCGAACGGCGAAGCGAGGACGCGGATCACCTGCTCGACCAGCTTGGCGAATGGCG
The DNA here is from genome assembly GCA_964526835.1 of uncultured Ignavibacteriales bacterium. Lineage (GTDB taxonomy): Bacteria > Zixibacteria > MSB-5A5 > GN15 > FEB-12 > DAOSXA01. The sequence continues at coordinate 13,789 of CAZGMK010000007.1, read as the reverse complement.
CTGCGAAGGACGCCGTATTTTTGCCATGTTCCCTAATGTGATGTGGGACAACGCCACCACATTTCATGAAAACAACCGAGTCTTTGATTCTCCCGTCGACTGGGTGGTTCAGACAGTCCGACGATTCCTGGACAAGCCTGAGGACATTCTACTGATTCGTGTGCACCCGGCCGAACATAGCTTCATGCATGTGCGGCGCAGTATACGGGACATCCTCGAGCACTATTTCGGGCCCGAAGTATTCGCGAACCCGAATATCATCTTCATTCCCGCCTCGGCCCGCCTGCCCAGCTATCGACTGTTCGATTACATCGAGGCCGGGCTGGTCTATAACGGGACGATCGCCCTCGAACTGATTCACTACGGCAAACCGGTAGTTATAGGCGCGCGGGCCGCCTACTCCGACAAGGGGTTCACGTACGATATCACCGGAAGGGAGCAGTACTTCCAGGCCTTCGATCGCATCGAGGAAATCCGGCGCATCCAGAATCAGGGCAGTGAGTTAGCCCGCTACTTCATTTATCAGTATTTCTTCCTGCAGGGCGTGCCGGTAGAACTCATGTCGTCTGACCGCTTCCTCTTTCCCAATGTAAAGGGCGATCCCCGTCGAATCTGGAACGATCGTAACCTTGACCATATCGTTTCAGTGATGGTGGGCGAAGAGAAGTATTTTCAGGACTATTGGCGCAAGAAAGGCGACCAAGCGTGAAAATTCTCGTGGCCAGTGCCCAGGAGGATTTCGATCTGCCACTGGCCGAAGCTGCCAGGAAACAAGTGTTAGCAGAGGCTGAGCGTTACGCCCGCGAGGGGCATGATACCGAGATCCTGATTGTGACCGGCGGCCGCCGGGGATTCGATGGCGACCATCCTTTGCCTGTCAATGTGGTTCCTCGCTACTCGCTCCCGTTGATGTCTCGATACCTCCGCCAGTTCGAGCGCCTGCACTTCTTCGGCTCGACGGGACTGATCTGCTGGCTTCTGGGGCGAATGATGCCCCGGGCGGAACGCCACTTGACTCTGACTGACGGTGGGGTTTTCTCGCTAGGTCGCTTCGACCGATGGCGCCGGAGACTGGCTGGTGGTGTGGCTGATCACTACACCAGGCTATATGCATATACTGAGTATCAGCGAGAATGCCTGTTGTCACGCTGCCCTGAATCGAGGACAAAGCTCACGCTGACCCGACCCATCCTTGAATCTCATCCAAACTGTCGTTCAGCTGCACGTACGGACTACCCGTCGCTGCTTTACATGGGCCACCTGAGCCTGTTCAAAGGTGTTGACATCGTCGTCAATGTATTCCGGGAGCTGGCTCAAACGTGTCCCGAGCTGACCCTGACTGTCGCTGCCAACGGGCTCGGCTACGGGAGCGATGCCTCTCATCTGATCCGGGAGCTGCAGCGTGAGTACAGCGACCGTGTGATACTGAAGGGCAAAGTTAGTCCGCTCGAAGAAATGAGCCGATGCCATGTCTATCTGTACCCGGTACGCGGGCACCGCGGGACCTTCGCCTTCCCGTTGAGCCTTTATGAGAGCCTTCAATGCGGCACGCCCTTCCTGTCGAGTGCCCTGCCCGGGTTCGCTGAGTATTTCGATGCCGATATGCTGTGTGAACCCGGAAACGTCACATCATTCTGTTCCAGGGCTAAGGAAATGCTGGAGAATCCTCAAGCCTGGCGTCGCTTGGCCGAGAACCAGTTTGAGGGCGTAAGCAAAAGGGTAGCGGCTGCCATATGAGCCTGGACATAACAGAACTCACTTCGCAATACGAGCTATTCGAACGTGTCTTCGGAAATCGAACCGAGACCCTTATCGCTGCTCTGACGATGATAAACGATCGGGTTGTTAAGCCTTTAGTTATCAACCTTCCCCGGCACTTTCACGATGGCAGGCCATCCAACGATCTTGATGTCGTCGTGCCATCCACCTCGTATGGCGAGTCAATCAATGCGCTGTGTTCTTTCGGCTACCACCGGTTGACCAATTCGCCGGATCCATCACAGTGTATCCTGATTAGTGGCGTTGGTGACCGTGGCATTGCCCGGGTGCACCTTCACGCAGACTTCCAGCACTGGGGACTGCCGCTTGCAATGTACGACGACATGGTGTCCCGGTGTGATGATGCCGGCATCTGCCTCATCCCAGAGCGGATTCTCGATTATTGGATACTGACAACCGAATGGTTCTTCCGCAAGAAGTCTCATTATTCCGGTCGCCTGGAGCAGGTTGCATCGGGCCTTGATGAGGGGGAGTTAGAGCGGGCCGGTGCTGCCCTTTTCCCGCGTTACTCCTCGCTGGTACAACGGGTTGATACCCTGCGACGCGACGGCTACGCACCGACAGATCGACTCCAAGTTGCTACCCTGTTAGCGGAGGTAGGGCCTCGTCCGCGCCTTCTTCAGACGCTACTTTCCAAAGCCTGGCAGCGTCGGCCGCTCAGTGGACTTGTCCGACGACGCGGGAAGCTCGTATTCCTGATGGGGGTTGATGGGACTGGAAAAACGTCGGCAGCAGAGGGGTTTGTGCGACAGCATGAGATCGGCGGGCTGAGCGCCACCTGTAGTTATCTCGGACTGAAGGAGACCCTGCTGCAACGAATCAAGGCTAGCCCAAACCGGTCCGAGCACACTGGCCCACAGTCGCACATACCGGAGGGGGTTGTTGATCGATTAGAGCGGCGTTCAAGACTATTGGCCGCATTTGCCAACCTGGCGTTGTCAGCAGTGTATCTGCTGGATTACGCTTTTAGGATTCAGCGGATCAGACTCGTTTTGGGCGATCCCGACTCTGTCGCCTTGGTTGATCGCAATTACTACGATAGGCTTGCCGGTCCCCGACGTCTGGGCGATAGCCTTCTGTATCACTTCCTCCCTCAGCCCGACCTGGTTATAGCACTTACCGGCGCAGCGGAGGCTATTGCACAACGCAAACCCGAATACACAGCCGGTGCTCTGAGAGAAATGCAGACAGCCCTGTCGCTTGCTCTCGCCTGGCTCAAGGGCAGACAGGTACCGATAGCGGTGATCGATACGGTCAAAAACGACAAACAGATGGTACAAAGACGCATTAACTCTCTCATCCTGGGCGCAACCACGGCGAGTTCAACCGGCCACCAGACACCGTGCTGCGATCTAGATCAACCCGAGTTCGCGGTGAGTATATCTGTAAGAGAAACAGACACTGACAATGGAGATAAACCATGAGGAAGACCGCCAAAGGACTGGTGGATTCTGTCGTCGTTCCCGCGGTTAGCCATACCGGACCTTTCAGGCGCCTGATCAGTTACGTCGGACGTTCGGTAAGCGCGGATGGTTACGGAGCACTGCGTGACCTGTTTGTCGCAAATGGTAAGCAGTCAACGTGGGACTGCGACATTCGTCGCGAGATAGTCCGGCGTTTCGAGGGTGTCGATCGCGCTCTTGAGGCTGCTACCTCACCAACCGACGGGCTATTCCTGGCCGAGGCAGTTCTGTCGATGAAGGCAACCGGAGACATGGTTGAGTGCGGGTGCTATAATGGTACCAGCACGGCAAAACTGTCTATAGTTGCCAGCCTGATTGGTCGAAAACTCCACGTGTTCGACAGTTTCGAGGGCCTTCCTGGTGAAGATGGAGGTTTCGTCAAGGAGTATCACATACGCCGCAGTTCGTCTCGAATCGGATGGCGGGCGGGCGACTATGCGGCCGGCCTGGAGAAGGTTCGAAGCAACATCGAACGCCTCGGCGAAATCGGGGCCTGCCGATTCTTCAAGGGCTGGTTCAACCAGACCCTAACGCCGAAGAACCTTCCGAGTGAAATCGCCGTGGCCTTTGTCGATGTTGACATGCCCAGCTCGGCGCGCGATTGTCTCGCCGCCATATGGCCCAGGATGACTGAGGGCGCCGTGTACTTCTCACACGATGTGGCATTCATCAATGTCTTGAAGGCGATTCTCGACCGCGGCCTCTGGATAGATCAGTTGAACGAGTATCCGCCGATACTCTTCGGAGCAGGATTCGGGATGGGTGACTCCTCTCCGCATCTGGGTTTCTTTGTCAAGGGAGAAGACGTAGACACGGACTACATCAACTCCATAACTCTGGAGAAGTGACTCTTTTTCATTCGGAGCGTCACCAGGGACACCATATGTTGTATTCGGAGCCAAACAACAATACGGGCGCAGTAGAATCTCCTTGCGGTTCGCTGGATGTGCATCTAAGTGATGATCCCGTATACGTTCGGGAGACGCGCGCGAGCCGACTCGAATGCTATGGCGCGATATACAATCGCGATGAACTGGAGCGCTTCGATATCGACTCAGCCGATGATGATTCCGTGGCGGCACTCGTGAACCGCCTTGGCGGCTATTTCTGCCTGACAATTCGCAATCAGAAGGACGGTACCATTCGGCTGGCCACCGACCTTTACGGCAATTATCGCCTGTACCTGATTCGCGACAATCAGACGGTCATAGTCAGCGATGACTGGCGGTCGCTTGTCGAGCGCCTTAGAACTCGTCGAGGGGAGTTGCGTCTCAACCCGCATGAACAGTACTATTTTCGGCGCCACCGCTACACGACCGGCGGAGGAACCTGGGTGCAGGGTCTGGACAAGATTCTGCCGGGATCGCTGCTGACTCAGCAGGATGGCCGCCTGACCTGGCGCGCCTGCCTGCAGACAGACCTCACCAGGCGGCGCGACAGTCGGCATTATGCCGATGAAAACGTTCGGTTGGTGACACAGACCATAAGTGATGGTATCAAGACCGATCGTCCGACCTTCCTCTGCTTTTCGGGGGGGGTAGATTCTACCTACCTCGCTTGCGCCATGAAGGCGGCCGGGATAGAGTTTACACCACTGATATCGAAGTACGATCCGGTCGGCCGCGACAACCTTGTCGACCAGATGAAGGCGGAGACGGTCGCCAGGCACCTGGGTATGCCTTTGATGATCAATAGCGTGGATGCCCGACGGCACATAGGGCTGGTAGATCGAGTTGCCCGGAGACACCCTTTCGATATGCCGTATCCGGTCCCTTTCGAACACATGCACGAATGGCTGGCTGACAAGTATGGGCCATGCAATCTTGTCAACGGCCAGTCTTCAGATAGCATTTACTGCTGGGGGGCATCGGGCAGAACCATCGGGTGCTTTTTGCAACGTTTCCTGGTCAACGACCTGTTTCTCAAGGCTCCGTCGATTTCGCCCAAACTAATAGCGGCTGCGATAGCTTCAATCTACCGGCATCGCTGGCGGGTACCGTACCGCTTCAAGGTACCGACCGGCGGCGATGATTACTGGGTTGGCCTGCTTGACCCTCAGGGCTATCTGCCGGCTGTTCACGCAGAGACGGAGTACGCAGAATACCATCGTTTCCTGCTCGGTATCGTTCGTCGGCTGCGAGCGGCGCTTCAAGATGATTCCGAGGCCTTGCGAATCTACATGAAGATGATGTACCTGCAGGGGCCAACGAACACCTACATCATTCAGGCGGCTCGCGCCTACGGGCACAACCTCGTACTGCCGTTTGTGGATGCCAGGTTGTTGAATCTTCGAAGATCCTACCAGGACGACTGGCGCAACCTGTGGTATCCGCGATACGTGCTTGAAAGCACCCTGAAACGGCAATTCAGCTTCAATCCTGGGATCATTGATCAGGCCCGCAAGGTGGACTGCTCCGGGCTTGATCCAGGCGTATACGAACAGACTGTCAGCGAGGCCTACCAGCGATGGCATTCCGTCTGCCGCGATCTCTTCTGAATCACCTCTCGCTTTCGGTGATGCTCCCGGCCATACGGTTCAGCTATGGCTTCGCCCTTGCTGCCCTGCTGAGCAAGTATCTCCCCGTAGAGCAGTATGGACGCTGGTCGCTCTTCATATCCAACGCATACCTGGTGCTGACGTTCGCCTCTGTCAATCTGATGTATGCGGCTTCGGTCATCCTGACCGGCAAAACCTTCCACGAGCAAAAACGTGACATCTTTTCTTTGATCGTGGCGAAGTACGGCCTGACCGCGCTCGTCTTTATGGCGTTTGCAGGCTACCTGGTACGGAGCCACACATTCGATCCTCTGATTGTGGCCCTTCTCGGCCTTGTGCTTGTCGCCATGACCGCCAACAATACGGTCTTCGGGCTCCTGCGGGCACTCCTGCGAGTCAAGCGCCAGATCCTGTTCTTTGGTGTCGAGTGCGGAAGTGTGATCGTGAGTGTCCTGACCGCCACCTGGTTGCTTGGTGGGGGCATTCGCGAGGCCATCGTCGCATTCCTTGTGGCTCAGACATTGGCTGCCGTGGTAGGAGTATCCTTGGTGCATCAGTATCTGAGCTGGGGCGAATTCGATTGGAAGGTGATTCGTCGCTACCTGGCCATTGGCTTGCCGCTGGTTCCCTTTGCCTTCTCGGACCTGATCGTCAATTCTCTGGTGCCGCTGCTGATCAAGATCTATGACAGCTTCGAGTCAGTCGCGGTGTACTCGATTGCTCAGAAGGTAGCATTGCTGGCAGCGGTGCCGAATGCGATCATTAACAATGTCTATGCCCAGTACCTGAAGCGATCCAGACTCGAATCGGGCCTGTCGGGGGTACGGAAGACGTTCTTCACATTTCTCATCGCGTACCTGGGGCTCACGGCTCCGGTACTGATCGGGCTGGCATTGTTCGGGCGTCAGATCATCCTGCTGGTATCGACCGAGCACTATGTTTCTTCCTATGGACTCATGCTGATGCTGGCGGCAGCCAACGTCATCATTATGATCACAGCCATGCTCACCACGGTCTTCGCAGTATATGAGCGCACCCGCGCTATCGGGTTCATCTGGCTTGGTGTCCTGGCTGTTTACCTGGTGCTCAATCAACTGCTTGTCCCCGTATACAAGCTTGATGGAATCGCGTACGCCCTTCTGGCGACATTTGCCCTGGGCCTGATCGCGGTATTGATCGCCGCTGTCCGAATGTACGTGCAGAAGCGAAGAACCGATGCCCTTCTCACCCCGCGCTCATCACGGGATGTGTATCACTCGATCAGGTGACTCCGCCTGGCAGCCGGCAGGGTCATCATTTCCCGGTATTTCGGAAACGATTAACCGATTTGCGCCGTTATTCGCACGCCTGTCTCAAGACTGCTCGTTGGGTGCCGTAATCGCCTGTGTGACAGAAACTTATATAGCGTCGCGGGAGCCTCGTTTGGCACGCTAGTTGCATTGCTCGATTGGCGAGGGAATGGACCCTCTCAAAGAAGTTGGAGACAGCGGATGTCCGAGTATGACAGCGATTCTGCTCCGTACCAGAAGCAGCCGGCGAACACCCTTCCCGACATTGAAATCAATCCGCTGGAGCTGGCCCGGGACCTGCTCCGTCACAGCCGTTTGATCGTCGGGGTCACGCTGGCCGCCGGCCTAATAGCGGCAGTGGCGATGTTGCTCGCCCCGAACAAGTACACGTCGCATGCGAGCATCCTGCCGTCCGGAGGCAGCCAGAAGCTCGGCGGCATCATGGGGCTGGCCGGCAGTCTGGGAATCGGTCCCGCATCAGGCGCTGACGAAAACTCGTCGATGCTGTATCCGAGTATCCTGAAATCGAATGTAGTTCGCGATGGGGTGTTGGCGGAGCACTATCCGACACAGAATGGATCTGTCACACTCGACGACTACTTCGAGATTGAGGATCCCAATGAACTGCGGGCGGCTCTCTCGCGAATGACCAGCGTCGCAGTGGACAAGAAACTCGGCGTCATCAGCCTGGGTGTCGAGACCACGGATCCTGTACTATCCCAGGCTGTGATGGGCGCTTACCTTGAGAGGCTGGAGGATTACCTCAACAACAAGCGACGTTCGCAGGCAGCCGAGAATGAGGACTACCTTGAGCGCCAGCAGGCCCAGGGCAGAGCCGAGCTGACCGCGGCGGAAGAGCAACTCAAGGAATTCATGAAATCCAACCGCAACTGGTCGATCAGTGATGATCCCGAGTTGCAGACAGAACTGGCCCGTATGAAGCGCGAAGTGACCCTCAAGTCTGAAACCTACCTCCTGCTGACCCAACAACTCGAAATGGCGCGCCTGGATTCCCGCAAGGATGTGCCGATTGTGCGTGTCCTCGACCCGCCGTCTTTGCCGACCGTCAAGTCCGGGCCGGCTCGCACTTCAACCACGATATTCGCATCACTGCTGGCGATGTCCCTGGTGATAATGGCGGTTGCGGCTGGTCATCTGATGCGTAAAATGCTGCAGGCCGCCGGGCGGCAGAGTGTGAATGCTCTCCGCGAGGAGTTCGAGCGGTCTGTACCTGCTTCGCGTCGGCTGATCAGCCTGGTCCGGTCGCCCGAGAAGCTGGTTCGCGGCCGGCGCCGGAAGAGGGAAGAGGTCTCGCCATGATCAAGTACTGGAAGTCCACTCACCTGCGGCCGCTGTGCGCTGCCCTGGCCGCTGTATTGGCCGCCGGTGCAGGATCTGTCGGCGCTGATGTCACTCTCCCCTGGGATGACGCCGCATACGTGCATGAATATGAGCTGATTCGCAGCCGCGGCATTCTCGGCGGTTATATCGCCGATCTGCCGCCGGTCGGGCCCTGGTGGCTGTCCGACTACGGCCGTCTGCGCAAGGGCATGGACACCGTTGCCGTTGAGCGCATGATGAGTGGCGGCGATATCGGAGAATTCCGTATGTTCGGCATTGGTTCGCAGCGGGTTCACTCCGGGTCAGGACGTGCGTCTCAGAGCCTGACGAGCCTCTCTGCCGGAGTGCGTTACGAAGCGTCCCCAGGCCTGGGTGCATTGGTCATCATGACCCTGGATCGCGAGAAGGCTCTCGATCCCGACTACGTAGGCAAGAAATGGCGCGGGTTGGCCGGCGATGTTGAGAGCGCCGCTCTCTATCTGAGCCACTCACACTTCAGATTCACTCTCGGACGTCAGCGAGTGTGGTGGGGGCCGCAGCCGACCAATCTGGTTCTGTCGGCCACCGCCGATCCTCTTGATCTGTTTTCTGCCGAATACGCCCGCGGGCGCCTTCACTTCAACTTCATCTTCGCACGCCTCGATGCCAGCAGACCGGACTCCGCTGATCTGATACGACATCCCGACTACCGATTCGAAGCCGACAATCGCTATCTCGTCGGACATCGTCTTGATCTGAGATTACACCGCGGGCTGCGCCTCGGCCTGTTCGAGACCAGCGTCTTCGGAGGCGTCGGGCGACCGCCCGAGCTATACTATCTCAATCCGCTGCAGTTCTTTCACGCCGCTCAGTTAAACGAAAATGTTAATGACAACACGTTCCTCGGGGCAGACCTGACGTGGCTTCCCGGCTGGAACCTTATGGCTTGGGGCCAACTTCTCGTTGATGACTTTCAGATTGACGATGAAGTCCGCGGTGATCAGGAGCCCAACGAAATCGGCCTGATGCTGGGTCTGCAGCGAGCCGCCGGCATTGGATCATGGCAGCCTGATATCAAGATCGAATACACTCGTATCACTAACCGGACCTATCATCAGATGCACCCCCGCAACCGCTACCTCTATCGCAACGAACCGCTTGGACATCCGCTGGGAATGGACGCCGATTCCCTGTCGGCGTCGGTGACATTTCGACCGTCGCGTTACCATGGCTTCTCAATCGAAGCTGCCTACTCGCGGCACGGCGAGGGCAGCCTCTATGATCCCTGGGATGAACCGTGGATGGAAGCTGACGGCGAGTATACTGAATCATTCCCGACCGGAACCACTCAAAAAGCCGTGCACCTGGCAGCCGGAGTCTGCGGATACGTTCCGATAAACAACTACACGCGTCAACACTTGTACTTCTCTCTGGATGCCGGATGGGCTGATTTCGACAATCGCTACCATGTTGAGGGACAAGATGAAAGCGATCTATGGTTAAAGCTTAACATTAGCTGGCTCGGTGGTCTTAGCGCCAGCGCACAGTAATGGCGGATATGAAGAGGTTCAGCAGATGCAATTCGATTCCGACAGGATAACTCATAGGGAACCAAAAAGGGGCATTGTCTGAATGATGACCTCGACAGACCTTCATACCACCGCCGAAGCGACTGCGAACGACCGAGACCGACACATTAAGATCGACCGATGGCCCCATCGTCTCTCCGACCCGTGCGGGCAAGGGTGCTCTCATCGCAATCAACCCACAACCGCGTTGGTCGTTCCGACGTTGAATCCCGGTGTGTCCTTCAAGAAGTGGCTGGAGGCGCTGGGCCGTCAGACAGTGCAACCTGACCAACGTCTGCTGATTGACTCCGCCTCGACCGACCATACGATTTCGCTGGCCCTGGAGGCTGGATTTCGAGTCCGCAGCATTCGTCGCGAGGATTTCTCACACGGTGGAACACGTCAATCAGCGGTAGATTCTCTTGCAGAGGCGGACATCGTCATATTTCTGACTCAGGATGCGGTGCTGGCTGACAGTCGAGCGTTGGAGCGGCTCATAGCGGCTTTCCGAGACCCTCTGGTGGCTGCAGCTTATGGCCGACAGTTGCCCCGTCCTGAGGCGGATCCGATCGAGGCCCATGCCCGAGACTTTAACTACCCTGCCTGCGGCCATGTTCGCAGCCGCCATGACATCCCGAACCTGGGCATCAAGTGTTCCTTCTTGTCGAACTCGTTTGCAGCCTGGCGCCGCAAGGCGCTTCTGGAAATCGGCGGGTTTCCGAAGCATACCATCCAGAATGAGGATGCCTGGGTGACCTCGAAACTGATTCTCTCGGGATTCCGGATCGCCTATTGCGCAGAGGCGACGGTATTCCATTCACATCGTCACACCTGGCGACAGGAATTCGGTCGCTACTTCGACATTGGCGTTTTTCACGCCCGCGACAACTGGATCCTCAACGAGTTTGGTACCGCCCGTTCAGAGGGGAGGCGCTTTGTGATCTCCGAATTCAAGTACCTGGCCGAGCACGGGCCACGGTTCATACCCTCGGCGATCATTCGCACGGGGCTTAAGCTGCTGGGTTTCAAACTCGGCAGCAACGAAGACAGGTTGCCGGTCTGGCTGAAACGACGGTTGACCACGAACAAGACCTACTGGAAATAGGAGGGAACTTACGGATGAGTTCCTGTGTAATTTTCGGCGGATCGGGATATATCGGCACACATCTGGCGCGGCACTTCCTGAATACCGGCCGATTCGACCATGTACACATCGCTGATATCCAGCCCACTTCATTGGCCAATCTACCAGGAATCACTTACTCCGAAACGGATGTCAGGCAGCCGATCCCGGTTGATTCCCCAATGAACCGCCCGGAATGGATTTTCAACCTGGCGGCGATTCACCGCGAGCCTGGGCACGAGCCGTATGAATACTTCGAAACCAACCTGGCCGGGGCCCGCAACGTATGCGATTATGCCGAGGCCGTACAGTGTCGCAACATCTACTTCACCAGCAGTATTTCGGTCTACGGTCCCACCGCTGCTTCGACCGACGAGACCGCATCTCGACACCCATCAACACCCTATGGCGGGTCCAAGTACGCCGCAGAGGCCATTCATCAGGCCTGGCGGAGCGCCGGGCGGGGAAGACGTCTGCTGATCTCGCGCCCCGGTGTTGTCTACGGACCGGGGGATCCGGGAAACATCATGCGAATGATCCGAGCCATCAAGAAAGGGTACTTTGCTTTCCCCGGTTCGCCGTCCATCCATAAATCCTATGGCTACATCTATGGTCTGATGGATTCCGTGGATTTCCTGCTGGATCGGGATGACCCATTGGTGATCTACAACTACGTTGAGAGGCCTACCGAACCCCTCTGTGATGTCGTGAAAGCGATCAAGCGACACCTGGACTGCAAGGCGGTCGTTATGCCGTTGCCTTTGTGGCTGCTGCTGCCCGCGGCACACCTGATTCAGGCCTGTTTGGGCTTTCGGAATCCGATTCATCCGGTGCGGGTCCGCAAGGCTGCCACGCCGACTCATATAGTGCCGGAGACCCTGAGTCGCCTCGGATTCGACTTCAGGTACGATTTCGCCGAATCGCTCCGACACTGGCAGCGGGTTGCTCCAGAGGACTTCGGCCTGCCGTTCTCCGATTCGAAAGAAGAAAGGGTCCGGCAACTGCGTATACATAAGCGCGCCGAGACTGTCGAGAGTTCGTCCGAGATTTCGGAGGACCTGCGCACTGCGGCTCGCTGAGTCGAAACATTTGGGTTGCTTTTTGGACCATCCTGTGTATTTTAGGCGACTGTACAGCGGCGGCATGGCCGTCGCCCAGGCAACTATTGGCTGGTGGGGTTCCCGAGCGGTCAAAGGGAACAGACTGTAAATCTGTCGGCGAAGCCTTCGAAGGTTCGAATCCTTCCCCCACCACCATTGACAAACCCAGCGGCCTCGGCCGCTTTTTTCGTGGCGGGTGTACGTCTCGTGTACCAGATCCCTATTGTGGGGTAATTGTGAAGCGGTGGTCGATTGGGAGGTCGCCTCAAAGTCGGATTGCGCGGAGATCTTTTGGGTGGCCGCCTCAAACTTGTTTGGGGCGGTTGTTCCATGCTGGCAGCAGGGTCCTCACACGCACGGCTATCCGACAGCGTCTTTCCCGCGCAAGCGGGAATCCAGTCGTAACGTTTTCTCGACAAGTGATCATAGTCTATCGCGTTCAGATGACCTCCGGCGCATGCATTCTGTCGCCCCTGACATATCCCTGCGCCTGGTGATGGCATTTCAAGCGACGGTGCCACAGTCGGCTGTGGACAATTGGGTTCGTTTCCTCGATTATGGGGGGCTCCTGCCAAAAGTTGTGGCGATTTCCGACGCGGTTCAGTGCCTCGCTTCACTTAGAATAGTCCTGTCGCGATTTGGAGCGGCTTTGTGGGGGAAGTGGAGGGCGGTGGCCTGTGCTTTTTTCGTGGCTTCTCTCGCCTCTGCCGCATATCTTGAGAGTCGCGGGTATTCAAACGGGAGTTAGTGAATGTCAGCAGGAGAAGACAGCGAGGTCAGGCCTTTGAGCATAGTCTTCCTTGGGGCTGAGCGGGCCGGATTTCCGGTTCCTGATGAGCCAATGGAAAACAACGAATGGAAGCTCGTCTTCGAGTCAATCGAGACCGAGAGGAGGCTGGATGAGTTCGATGGATGCGTTATTCCTCAGGGAGCGTTCGAGCGCATGAGGTACGTGACGACTCCTTGGCAGCACACGCCCAACTACTGGAGTTGTGACTGCGAACGAGACCTCCTTGACAGGCGCCACAAGGAGGTAACTCTGCTACGACGTCATGGTGGTTTGGTATGCTGTCTATTGCATTCAAAGTTTATTGACTCGGATGGCCAGCGTCAGTTCAGAGACACGGACCTTGTGAAACGGCTGCTGAATGACACTGGCTTCGTTCGCACGGACCTAAGGACGCGAAAACCACAAGTCCGTGTATTATATGATGAGTTTGCAGAGTTTCACCACCGTTATGGCGCCGCTTCCACGCGCTTTGTTCGTGATAAGAACAGCGCCCGGGCTAGGCCGGTCGCCACTATCGACGGTGGCACTTCTTCTATGCTTGTTTTGGATCGCGAGTACTACATTGGCACCATGATTCCTAAGGAACATGAGGCGGCCGAGTTCTATCGCAGTCTTCTTTCCTCTGTTACAGCTCTCAATCGCAAACTGGTAGACGAACTGCCGCCTTGGGCCGAGCAGTACGAGTTTGCGGGTGAGAAGAAACTGCTGGAAGAGCGATCACAGCTCATTAGTCAGACCCAGTCAATCAACGATGAACTGGAGTTGCTGAGGCGGTTCAAAGGTGTGCTCGCATATCAAGGTGATCTGCTGCCTATTCCGACGATTCCGCCGGTCTGTTCCGAGCGAAGACGCCAGGTCAT